>CAXXFK010000032.1:0-172191 GCA_963663965.2 Sedimentisphaerales bacterium | reverse complement strand
GTAGCGGTGTTTGAGCTTGTTTTGCAGCGCGGCCGGGGCCGAATCGGCATACCATTCCTCCACGAGCATGACCCCGTCGTAAACCAGTTCCTTGTCGTGGAATTCGCTGGAGGCCGGCAGACTGGCAGGATTGCCGCTACCGGTGGGCCATTTGTAATAATGGCCCCACGCGCCGGCCGAAGGCGTCGTAGCGGTAATAGACTTCGACAGGGATGTCAGCATCTGGGCTGTCGCCATCCTGCGTCTTGTCGATGACCCGGGTACAGCGCGAATCGGGGAGATTGTCGTTCCACTGGTAGCGGTGGTGATAATCTTCGTCGATATGGCCGGTATTGGCGGCGCTATAGCCAAAATAGAGGTTGCCGGGGATCTGGTCCGGGACCATGTGGGTGATTTCAACAGAACACAGGCGGGCGTTTTGCGACCCGGCGCGAGAAAGAGTAAGCTTGCGGTCCGCGCCGACAAAAACGGGTCTGTTCGCCGGCGAGGAGGGGTTCGGTCTGACTGGGCGATTTGATATTTATTCATGTTGGGTTTCCCGTTAGATCGGGATTTTGCTGTGCTCAACGTTTTGTGTTGGTATTCGCTGCGCTCATGTTAGTTTTATCTATCTCTTTTGCGAGATAACCTGGCGGTACGCCTCTGCGAGGCGTGGGTTAAAATTTTAATTTCGGGTTTGGTACCCAGGGTGTCGCTCGTCCCGATGGATCGGGACTCGCTCTGCCCCTCTGGGCTATTTTATGCCGACCCGTTGGGCCGCTTTGGGTATCCGCCATTTGGCGGATGTTCGTTTCATTTTTAGTTAAGCTCATTTTAACGCTGAGGTTAGAGTGACATTTTTTCATCATTGGGTTCGTTTTGAATTTGGTATTCGCTGCGCTCATGGTTAGTTTTATCTATCTCTTTTGCGAGATATCCTGTCGGTACGCCTCTGCGAGGCGTGGGTTAAAAGTTTCAAACTCGGGTTCGGGTATTCCCGCCAATGAATTGGCGGGCTATGCGCTTTTGATCTCTTCGAGATATTATTTGTATCCGCCTTGAGGCGGAGGAGTTTTTATTTTTTGTTAAGCTCATTTCTTTGGTGAGGTTAGGGTTATTATTTTCATCATTGGGTTTCCGATAGATCGGGATTTCGCTGTGCTCAACGTTTTGTATTGGTATTCGCTGCGCTCATGTTTGGTTTTATCTATCTCTTTTGCGAGATATCCTGTCGGTACGCCTCTGCGAGGCGTGGGTTAAAAATTTAATTTCGTGTTTGTTACCCAGGGTGGCGCTCGTCCCGATGGATCGGGACTCGCTCTGCCCTGGGCTATTTTATACTTGCCCGTTGGGCCGCTTTGGGTATCCGCCGTTCGGCGGATGTTTTTTTATTTTTTGTTAAGCTCATTTTAACGCTGAGGTTAGAGTGACATTTTTTCATCATTGGGTTTCCCGATAGCTCGGGATTTCGCTGCGCTCAACGTTTTGTATTGGTATTCGCTGCGCTCATGGTGGTTTTATCTTTCGCCTTCGGTGCGAAATCCTGCAGGTACGCCTCTGCGAGGCGTGGATTAATCAAAGTAGCAAGCAGGAAGTAGCAAAGTTTTCCCGCCAATGAATTGGCGGGCTAGGCGCTTTTGATCTCTTCGAGATATTATTTGTATCCGCCTTGAGGCGGATGAGTTTTTATTTTTTGTTAAGCTCATTTCGTTGGTAAGGTTAGGGTCATTATTTTCATCATTGGGTTTCCCGATAGATCGGGATTTCGCTGTGCTCAACGTTTTGTGTTGGTATTCGCTGCGCTCATGGCTGGTTAAACCAGGATGGGCAACCGGGGGTTGCCCATGCTACGTTATCTTTCGCCTTCGGTGCGAAATCCTGTCGGTACGCCTCTGCGAGGCGTGGAAAAAATTAAAAAACAATCGTTGACCGGCGGTCTTACGACCCCGGCTAGAAACGGTCGGCTCCTCCTGAGGCGGATCTTCGACCTTCGGGCCTTTTACGTTTGGGTTGCCGGGTTGTGTTGTTTTTGCTGGCTTCCATTTCATTCGTACCTTATTAACAGTCAAAATAAATTGGCTGGTTGGGCCCGGTTCGTACGCTATCGCACCAAGCCACTAAGATAAACAGCCATTTAGACAGGATAATCCCGATCCCGAGGGCTCGGGATTTCGCTTTGCTCAATATCCGGGACTTTCAGCCGATCAACAGGATCAAAAGTTCGGGATCATTAAAATATCTTGTAAGATGTAGTCATTACTTTGCTTATAAAACATAAGAACAAAAAGCTTGCTAAGAAAACAAAGAAATGATGGATTGTAGTACGAAAAAAAAGGAAAATAGGTTCACATGAAGGCACGAAGATAAAATATGCGAACCACGAATGGACGCTAAAATTTTAACGAAACAAATATACCAGGAGACTGACATACTATGGCAGGTTCATCAAAGAAAGTAATCTATGCCGCCCTGGCGGGGAATACGCTGATTGCATTAACCAAATTTGCGGCCGCGATGATCAGCGGCAGTTCCGCGATGTTTTCGGAAGGCATCCATTCCCTGGTTGATACCGGCAATCAGATTTTATTGCTATTTGGCATCAAGCAGTCTCATAAGCCGGCCAACGACCGTTTTCCGTTCGGGCATGGCAAGGAGATCTATTTTTGGAGTTTTGTGGTAGCAATTATGATATTCGGAGTCGGTGCGGGTGTGTCGCTGGTCAAAGGGTATCAGCAGGTCCGCCATCCCCACGCGATGGAGAATCCGGTTTTAAATTATATTGTGTTGGGAATGGCAATGGCTTTTGAGGGGGCCGCCTGGTATTTTGCCTTGGTGGAGTTTACCAAAGCCAAGGGAAAATGGGGATATATTGAAGCGGTTCATAAAGGGAAAGATCCTTCGATCTTTGTCGTTTTATTTGAGGATTCCGCCGCCATGCTGGGATTACTGGTGGCTTTTCTGGGGATATTCCTCAGTCAGTTGACCGGATGGCATTTTATCGATGGCCTTGCGTCGATGATGATCGGATTGATTCTGGCGGGAACGGCCGGCTGGCTGGCTTATGAAACCAAAGGGCTGCTGATCGGAGAGAGCGCCAATCAGTGGATTGTCCAGGGGATTCGAGAAATTGTGGATGGGATGGCCTCTATCGAGGCGATCAATGAAGTGCTGACGATGCATATGGGGCCGGAATTCATCCTGGTGACGATCAGCGTTGATTTTGCCGATCGATTAACCGCGTCAGAAATCGAAACGACCATTGCCAGCCTTGACAGTGACATCAAAAACCAGTTTCCCACGGTGAAACGTATTTACATTGAAGCGGAATCCCGAAGCAAAAAAGCCGAAAAATAAGCCTGACGATCGGGTCAGATTTTTTTAATGACAATAATGGTCTGATCATCCCGGGAAGGGGTGTTGCCCATGAACTGTTCGGTGTGATAACGAATGGTCTGAAGTAGATTCTGAGCGGAACTATCGTAATTTCTAGCGATCAGCGCCCGGACTCTTTCCAGGCTGAATTGTTCCTCTTGATCGTTAAACGCCTCGAAAATACCATCTGAGACAACAACCATCAGATCGCCGGGCGCCATTTCCATTCGATGCAATTTAATATTATCGAGATAATCGAGGATGCCGAACGGGATGGTATCGGCCCCATACTGGACCAAATCGGCAGTCGCGGCATGATAGTAAAAAAGTGGCGCCTGGCCAGCGCTGAACCAACTCAGGCATCCGGATTGACGGTCAATTTCCGCCAGCCAGGCGGTGATAAAGCGTCCTTCGGGGAGGTCAGCAGTAATCTGTTCATTAATATGCTGAGCGATGTGTTCGATATCCCAGGTCAGTCTGGCGGCCATGCGAATCATGGCTCTTAATTGGGTGACCGACAAGGCCGGGCCGATACCATGTCCGGAAGCGTCCGCCAGGACCAGCATGGCCTTGGCGCCCGGACCGGAATTCAGGCGAACATTGCCCGCTTCATCCTGTTCATAGCCAAAGATATCGTAAATGTCCCCCCCGGTTTTTTCCGCGGGCTGAGTCCAGGCGGCCAGATCGAATCCATCAATGTGCGGCAGTTGATCGGGGATGGTTTTTTGTTGAATCTGATGCGCCAGTTGCAGTTCCCCTTCAAGCCGCATCAGGGTTTTCAGGCCGGCTCTCATTCTTTCGTGGGCCTGGGCCAGCTGATAGATTTCGTGAATATCACAACTGCCAACCGGTTCGTAGGTATCCAGATCACCCCGGCTTATCCGATCGCTCTGGCGGACGAGCGATTCGATCGGTCTGCTGTATTTGCGGGCGATGTGAATGGCCCGGATAATGCCGGCGGTTAACACCAGGAATACCGTCGACAGGATCCAGATCCGCCGCTGGTCCATATTTACCACCAGGTCGGATTCGGGGACAACGACCAGAATAGCCAGTTCTTTGATGTTGCCGGCGAAAAACTTGTCCACCGCACTCCACCAGGCCTTGCCGTTACTGTTGAAGCGTATGATCGGTCTGTTTTCATCCTGGGAGGATCGTTTGGTCAGATAATTCTGCCAGGCGGACCGTATGGTGGCGATGTCCTGATCTTGCTGGTCGATCGAACCCGGTTCACGAGCGATGAAGCGCCGGCCAATAAATCCCGTGCGGGTCATGGCCAGCACATCCCGGCGTTCGGACAAGATAAACAAATCCCCATTCTGGGAGACCTGGATATTCTGGGCATATTCAACCATTTTTCTGAACGATATATCGAAACTGACCACGCATGGCAATCCATTCTGAGTGGTACAAAAACGAAAGATACTGAATACACGATACCCTTCCCTGACCGGCAGCTGGGTTTCCGCCCAATAGATTCCAGATTTGTTATCAAAAAGAGTCGATGACTGTTTCGCCATTTCCTGATAAAAGTGATAGCGGTTGGGGCCTTCCAGTTTGTGAAGATTGCGCAGGCGCGTCTGCAATTCCCTTTGGTCAGATGCCGCTTTTTCCAGACAAACCATGGCCTCGGCCTGCCGAACCATCGTCACCTGATCCGATTCGGTCGCGAGTTTTACTGTTGCGATCTGATCGACCGGTTCGACAAGTGTTTTCAGGAGTTGCAGCGTTTCGGTTTGGCAGACCGGATCGATCATTCCTTCTTTGATCCAGTTCGAAAGGAGATTCAATTCGGTCAGCGCCGGTTCGAAAAACACTTCCATTTTGTTTTCGACCTGATCTATGGTCCGGGAAATGATGGTGTGAGACAACCGGTCCGCCAGATTACGGGTGCTTGAGATCATGATGACCATGATGCTTGCCACCAGAATGACCATGACAACGACCAGATTCACCAGCAGGCTTTTCCAGAGGGCGACTGGCCTGGCATCGGCTTTTCTTTTACAAAAATGATTAAACAATTGGCATACTATCCGTATTGAGTGTGTAAATGGTCAGCACAAAATTAGTTATTCGATATTTAAGTATAGCCTCCAAAGAGGATCAAAGGATCATTTTGCTTTTTTTGAGGCAATCTTTAGCTGACTAAATCCCGGCCATATATCCGGGCCCTGTTCCTGATTTCAATATTGTTTTGGAGTTCCGCAGGGTCCATAGGCGCCAAAGGCAGAAACAGGGGTTTGAAAGGGCGTCCGGTAAAATCCGCCAGCATCTGAAAGGTGTCCCGAGTCAGGTTAAGACCTCCATCCAGATCGCCCCCGGCTGAGGCAATCAGGCCGTAGGACAGATCGTTACGGGCCATCGTATAAGAGCCATCCTGTGGATTCATTTTGATATGACAGAACATGCGATCCATGACGTTTTTTAACTGGGCGCTGGGGCCAAAGAAATAAACCGGCGTGGCGAATACTATGATGTCATATTGCAATATTCTTTTCATCAGATCGCTGACATCATCACTGATAACACATTCATATTTGTCTGAATTCTGACATCCCAGGCAACAGCGACAGCCGATGGAGCGGCTCTCGATGCCTACGACACTGACGATATCGGTTATGGCCCCGGCCTCTTGGGCCGCCTGGGCGACCCAGTTTACCAGCGTATTGGTATTGCCGTTGGCGCGGGGAGATCCGCATAAGAAAATGATTTTTTTGCTCATGATAACCTCGCTATCTCGATAAACATCAAATTAATTGTTCAAGCTATGAATGGGCGCGGGGATGCGGCCGCCTTGATTAATAAAGTCAGCATTCCGGCCGGAATTCCGAACAGCCATCACCGGCCCGGCGCCAAACAAACCGCCAAAAGAGACTTCGTCCCCGGCTTTTTTGCCTGGAACAGGAATCAGGCGGGCGGCTGTGGTTTTATTGTTAATCATTCCGATAGCCATTTCGTCCGCGATCATGTTGCCGATCGTGGCCGGATCAATATCACCCGGGAGCAGGATCATATCCAGGCCCACGGAACAGACGGAGGTCATGGCTTCGAGCTTTTCCAGAGACAAATAGCCCCGGCGGGCGGCTTCGGCGAGATTGGCATCTTCCAGAACAGGAATAAAGGCTCCACTGAGTCCACCCACGGAACTGCTGGCAAACAAACCGCCTTTTTTAACGGCGTCATTGAGCATTGCCAGCGCCGCGGTGGTGCCTGCTCCGCCCACAGCATCAATCCCCATGGCATTAAAGATTTCGCCGATACTATCTCCAACTTTGGGGGTGGGAGCCAGCGACAGGTCAACGATTCCGAACGGTATTTTCAGGGTGCGCGCGACTTCACGGCCGATCAATTCTCCCACCCGGGTCACCCGGAACGCGGTCAATTTGATATTTTCCGCCAGTTCGTCCAGGGTACAAGGACCGGCGGCCCGCACACTCTCGAGAGCCGATTTGACCACCCCCGGCCCGCTGACGCCAATATTGATGACACTATCTCCCTGGCCATGTCCCAGAAAAGCGCCGGCCATAAACGGGTTGTCATAAGGAATATTGGCAAAAACGACCAGTTTCGCACAGCCGAATCCACCGGAATCGGCGGTCGCTTCCGAGATTTTTTTAATAATAATACCCATTTCACGGACGGCATTCATATTAATACCGGCTTTGGAAGTGGCTACGTTAACCGAAGAACAGACCCTCTGGGTCTGACTGAGAACCTGCGGCAATGAATCCAGCAATACGTGCTGACCAGCCGTTTTCCCTCGTTCAACCAGGGCGGTAAATCCACCCAGAAGATCGACCCGGATTTTGCCGGCCGCCTCATCCAGGGTGCGAGCCAGTTCCAGGGCTGCGGCCGGACCGTGCCCTTCGAGTAAAAGACTGGCAGGTGAAATCGCCAGTCGTTTATTGACGATCGGAATCTGATATCTGGAACTGACCTGATCGCAGACAGCCACCAGGCCGGCAGCCCTGCTGGTGATTTTATGCAGCACCTTCCGGCACATCGATTTGATATCCGGTCCGGCGCATTCATTGAGATCAATTCCCATGGTAACGGCCCGAACATCAAGATTTTCGGCTTGTAACATACGGACAGTGGTCAGAATATCTTCGGTACGAAGCATCGTGGCTCCCGGTTAGTCAGTGGGTTATCAAAAACGGATACTACGGGATAGCTGGTCCCAAAAATTTGCCAGAGTATCTGTCGGGAAACGCAATTCTTGCCATGCGGATCAGAGTCATTCCCGGCATATTCCGGCAGGACTATCCAGTATACTATTTACGGCAATAACGTTTATAGTCAATATCTAATTCGCTTATTTTATAGCGGACAATCCGTGCGGTTGATTGCAAATCCCGGGCTGCCGCTGAAATATTACCATCATTACGTTTGAGAGCATCGATGACCAGATCGCGTTCGAATAATCCCACCCGCTCACGGAAAGAACCGGTGCCGATAGTATCCGAGGCATCGGAGGTTTGCAGGGTGGGGGGCAGGTGGTGTCCCTGGATAACGCCATCAGAACTCAGAAGCACTGCCCGTTCGATACAGTTTTCCAGTTCGCGAACGTTACCGGGCCAATGATAGGATACCATCATATTAATGGCCGGCGTACTGATTCGTCGGACATCTTTGTTCAGTTTTTTGGCGTAGCGCTCGACAAAATAGTCCGCCAGTTGCAGGATATCATCTTTACGATCCCGGAGCGGAGGCAGAAAAATCGGGAACACATTGATTCGATAATAGAGATCCTGCCGGAACTGCCCGTTGGCGACCGCCTTTTCGAGGTCCCGGTTGGTGGCGCAGATTATCCGGGCGTTTGATTTCAGTGTTTGATTGCTGCCGACCCGTTTGTATTCCCTTTCCTGCAGTACGCGCAGGAGCTTTACCTGGATGGCCGGTGAAAAATCGCCGATTTCATCCAGAAATAATGTGCCGTCTTCCGCTTCTTCGATATGGCCGATACGGGATTGTATCGCGCCGGTGAAAGCGCCTTTTTCGTGGCCAAACAATTCGCTTTCAAGGAGGCTTTCGCTCATGGCCGCGCAATTGACCCGGACAAAAGGTCTTTTGGCCCGGGGACTGGTATAATGGATGGCGTGAGCGACCAGTTCTTTGCCCGTGCCCGATTCCCCGCGAATCAAAACCGTGGTATCGCTTGGGGCGACCTGATGGATCGCCCGATAGACTTCGCGCATGGCATTGGAATTTCCGATGATATTTTCCGGACGGAACCGGTCTTCCAGCTCATTTCTGAGTCGTAAGTTTTCGTCTTCAAATTCCTGGAATTTTTGTTCCTGCTCCCGGCGGATCCGGACATCATACGCGATCATACTGGCGACAATACTCAATAAACGCATATCTTCTTCGAGATTAATGCCAGGATCCCAGGGTCGATCGATAGCGATTGTCCCTATGACATCATTCCCGCTGGAAATGGGTACGCAGATAAAGCTCATTTCTTCGCTGGAATTTTTTATGCGATTGATGCGATTGAGGAACTGGGGTTCTTCGGATACTTTGGGTACGATGCGGGCTTTGCCGGACTGAACCACCTGGCCGGTGATGCCTTCGCCCGTCCGAAATCGGATATGTTTATTCTGATCAGATAGATTATGGGCAACTTCTATGACAATTTCGTCACTTTGGGACGATAGCAGGGTAATCGTGCCGCGTTTCATACCCAAATCATTCTCTAACGTATCGAGAACTTCAGCGAAAATGAGCTTTTGCTGGGTACCGGAAGCGATAATATTGCTAATTTTGTAAAGTGTTTCAAGCTGTTTTACATGAATCGAACTCATCGGGTTCCCTTAAACAATAAAGTTCAGATCAATTAGTAATAGGTAAAAATTGTGATAACACTTGGGAAATTATACAAAAGTGTGTACAAAGTTGTCAATAATTACATTTATGTAATTCAAAATTTTTTTTAAAAATCTTATTGATTTCGTAAATGGCTGTGTAATATTATCTTAAAGAATTTATTATTTCTGGCACGCAATTAGCTTTATTGAAAATTAAGTGAAGATGACAAGATTGCCTGGCCAGCTTATTTAAAATGTTGTGTCTTTGGATTTAGTTGTTTTGTGTTTTTGTTTTTTAAGAAAGGAACTGCAGGTATGATTAAAAGAATGAGCAAAATGGCTGGTTTAACTGCTGTGCTAGCGCTGACGATCCTGTTTACGGATTGTAACTCGATTAAGGCGCAAGAGGCGGATGAATCGATGGGTATTACTTTCGACGCCGCATATGCCACCCAGTATATCTGGCGTGGCCGTGATCTGTTTGATGACCAACCGGCATTTCAACCGAGTGTTGATTTCGACCTTTCCAAGGTTGGTCTGGAAGGATTTGGGTTTAATGTGTGGGGTTCATTCCCGTTAGGTGAGGGCGGCGGTCATATCAACGCCTGGGATGAATTGGATTTTACCTTTTCCTATGGCACTACCCTGATGCCGGAAGAAGCGTATGCCCTTGATGTCAGCACCAACTATATTTATTTCTATTTCCCGGATAATACCGATGGCGATAGCCAGGAAATTGGCGCCAGTATCTCTCTGCCCAACCTGTTCAAGGTGGGCGAGGTAGCGATTGTGCCGGGATATTATGTTGGCTGGCTGTGGGGCACCCACTCTGGAATCGATTGGGGCAATGACGGCACCACGCCAGGCTGGTTCCACTCGTTGTCCCTGAGCGCCGATGTTCCGGTGACTGAAGATATCGCGTTGAGCCTGTATGGCGATATCAACTATGACGACGGACAGTTTGGCGCGGAAAGCGACTGGTCTTACGCCACCCTGGGGGTATCTTCTGAAATTCCCGTGACCGATGCCATCAGTGTCAAGCCGTTCCTGAATTATGTGATCATCATGGAAGAATCCGTGTGTACCTATGGCGACGACAAGGAGCTGTTTGGCGGCTTAAGCGTCAGCTTCAGTTTCTAAATTGAAACCCAATTTATGATACCATATATTCATTTTAGTGTTTAATTTTCGAGCGCGGAGCAGCCTCCATGCTCCGCGCTCCTCCCCCCGGAATTAAAGGGATAACAGACAATATTTTTTAATTGTGATGAAAAAACGATGAAAGGGATTTGATTATGTGTAAAAGATATTTTAGATATATAATAGTAATAATAGGTGTGCTAGGCCTGTTTGCCGCATACGCCGCCGCTCAGGACACGCCGGTAGAAGCCGTGGAAACCGTGGTTGAAGCCGTGGAAGATCCCGGGCCAACCGTGGCCGACTTGCAGGTGAATTTGAATATCGTCTGGACTGCCGTGGCGGCGTTTCTGGTGTTCTTTATGCAAGCGGGATTTGCGATGGTGGAGACTGGTTTTACCCGCGCCAAAAATGCCTGTAATATCATGATGAAGAACCTGATGGACTTTTCCATGGGTACGATCGCCTGGTGGCTGATCGGTTTTGGTCTGATGTTCGGCGCCGGCGGTGTGCTGTTTGGCACGACTCATTTTGCCGCCAGCGATTACAGCGCCAGTGAATTGAACTGGACTTTCTGGATATTCCAGTGCGTGTTTGCCGGAACGGCCGCGACGATCGTCTCGGGCGCGATGGCGGGCCGGACCAAATTTACCGGATACCTGGCCTATAGCGCGGTGATCTGCGGATTGATCTATCCGATCAGCGGACACTGGGCGTGGGGAAGTCTGTTTGGTATTGGAGAAGGATGGCTGGAGAAAATGAAATTTCTGGATTTTGCCGGCTCGACTGTCGTACACAGTTGCGGGGCGTGGCTGGCGCTGGCCGGGGCGATTACCCTGGGACCGCGTATTGGTAAATACGGGCCGGATGGCAAATCACGCGCGATACCGGGGCATAATATCCCATTAGCCGCACTGGGCGTATTTATCCTGTGGTTTGGCTGGTTTGGTTTTAACCCAGGCAGTACGACTACGGGCGACAGCTCCATTGGTTATATCGCCATGACCACCAACCTGGCGGCGGCTGCCGGCGCCATTGTGGCGATGATCGTCAGCTGGATACGATTCGGGAAACCGGATACCGGTATGAGTTTGAACGGTGTACTGGCCGGTCTGGTGGCGATAACCGCCGGATGCAATTGTGTGACACCGATCGGCGCCATCGTCATTGGCGGCGTTGCCGGTCTTCTGGTGGTACTGGCGGTTGAATTTGTCGACAAAGTCCTCAAGATTGATGATCCGGTGGGCGCCGTGAGTGTGCATGGTGTCTGCGGTGTCTGGGGCACGTTGGCCTTGAGCTTTTTCCAGAATGGGCCATCAGAGGATTACAGTGTCATGGGTCAGTTTATCACACAGCTGACCGGTGCGGGCGCCATGTTTGTCTGGGCGTTTGGCTGCGGCATGATCCTGTTCAATCTGATCAAATTTACGATTGGACTGAGAGCCTCTAAAGAAGATGAAATGCGTGGCCTGGATATCAGCGAACACGGCAACGAGGCTTACTATGGCTTCCAGATCTTCAGCAATCAGTAATAACAGGAATTTCAAAACCGTTAAATAAATAATAACCCTATCCGGCGCGCATAAAAAAACGCCGGCTAATCAGGAGATAATAATACCATGAGACTTATAGTTGCATACATACAACCGGATAAACTCAACGATGTCAAACAATCGTTATATAAAGCCCGGATTTTCAAAATGTCCGTAACCAACGCGCTGGGCTGCGGCCAACAGATGGGCTATCATGAATCTTACCGCGGCGTCGCGATGGAAGTGAATCTGCTGAAGAAAGTCCGCCTGGAAATCGCGGTAAATGAAGACTATGTTCAGCCTACGATCGATGCGATTATCGCCGGCGCCAAAACCGGAGAGATCGGCGATGGCAAGATTTTTGTCATGCCCCTGGAACGGTGTATTCGTATCCGAACCGGCGAAGAAGGCAATGACGCGATCGGCTGATGATGTTGACCTGTGGAGGGGAACCTCAGGAACTCCGCAAAAACCACATGTGCCTCTAATTCTGGCCTGACGGTTCCCTTTAATTCCGTTTGCGTGTCCTGTCCAACCTGACAGGGCACGCTTAATCAAATAAATTTGGCACCATTATTTTTTTTGAAATTGAGAGAGAGTATAGATAAAACGAATTGGTAAAACCGCCAATTCAAAACGCCAGGTATCCATTATGGACCTGGTTTTTTTTGATTTTATGAGAATGACTTACATTTGTGTAATTCGAAGGATAATAAAGACAAATATGTTGTTGCTGGCCGGTGGGGTAAAGGGTTTTTTCGTTTATGAAAAAATTGTTTCTTTGTTTCTGGCTCGCACTGAATATTTGTAACTATTTAATTATTGGTTACTTATGGTTTATTTGGCTATTATGAGAATGAGCTGCTTATCCAGTATTTGACATTCATTTCCATTTTTGGCATATCATTTGCAAAAAGTATTTCTGCACAGAATATCTCTTGATGTTGAAGGCATCAGTTATCAAACGGAATACTCTTTAAAATTAAAAGGAACCACAGGTATGCAGAAAAAACAGCTGGTTTTGTCTGGTTTATTATTTTTGTTATGTACGTCAACTTTATTTGCCGCCGATGAGGTGGCCTGTGACAGCGGTACGACCGCCTGGATGCTAACCTCGACGGCACTGGTCTTATTGATGGTGCCGGGATTGGGTATGTTTTACGGTGGACTGGTTCGCACCAAGAACGTTATCGGGACGATGATGCACAGTTTCGCGGCGATGGCCATCATTGGTGTGGTATGGGCCGTCTGTGGTTATGCCATGTGTTTTGGTGATAGCCATGGCTGGTGCGGCTGGAACAGTGACTGGCTATTCCTGAAAGGGCTGGATTCAAAAATTGATGAAAACCTGGGAATCCCATCCCTGGTATTCGCCATGTTCCAGGGTAAGTTTGCGATTATTACTCCGGCTTTGATCGCCGGGGCGTTTGCGGAACGTGTCCGGTTCAAAGCCTATTGTATCTTTATCGCATTATGGAGTTTACTGGTTTATAATCCGCTGGCGCACTGGGTGTGGGGCGGCGGTTTTTTAACGGGTAAAGCCATTGATTTTGCCGGAGGAACCGTTATTCATATTTCAGCGGGTGTCGCGGGTCTGGTTATCGCCTTGTATCTGGGCGCTCGCAGGGGGTATCCGAAAACGGCCATGCATCCCAATAATCTGGTCATGACACTTATGGGCGCCGGTCTGCTCTGGGTGGGCTGGTTCGGATTTAACGCCGGCAGTTCGGTATCCAGCGGATTGAAAACCGCCCAGGCCCTGACCGTGACCCAGATCGCCGCCGCTACCGGGGCACTGGTATGGATGTTGATTGAGGCCTTTCATCATAAAAAAGCCACGAGTCTTGGATTGGTTTCCGGTATCCTTGCGGGCCTGGTTGCCATTACACCGGCGGCCGGCGATGTGCCGCCCATCGGCGCGATCGCGTTGGGGACCATTGCCGCGTTTTTCTGTTATGGCGCCGTTCTGATCAAATCACGACTCGGATACGACGATACTCTGGATGTGTTTGGTATTCATGGGATTGCCGGAATTATCGGGGCAATCGGGCTGACATTTTTCCTCAGACCCGAATCCGTTGAGGTACACGGATTTGCCCAGCAATTATGGTATCAGACGGAAGGGGTTTTAATCAGTATCGCGTACGCCGGAGTAGTCTCCCTGATACTTTGTATCCTATTAGAAAAGACGGTGGGTTTCCGAATGGCGGAATCCCAGGAAAAAGCCGGTATGGATCATAGTTTGCATGGTGAGCATGGCTATGGATTATTGAATTTGAATTAAATCAAAACTTAATTAAAGCAGGAATAAAATTATGAAGCTTGTCACAGCTATCATCCAATCTGATAAACTTGATGAAGTCCGTGAAGCCCTGGTACGGGCCGAGATCTATCGTATTACTGTCAGTCGATGTACCGGAAGGGGGCGGGCCGAAGAAACCGATCTATACCGGGGACAAACAGTCGTTCCCGCATTAATCCCAAAAGTACGCATCGATATTGCGTGCAATGACAATTTTGTTGACATTACGATTGATGCCATTCTGAAAGCCGCCAGGCATGGGGAGGCTGGAACGATTGGCGATGGAAAAATATTCGTTACCAATTTAGAGCGATGTATTCGCATCCGAACCGGCGAATCTGGCGGAGAAGCGATATGATTATAGACTGGCAGCGAAAACAACAGTTTGGACTGGCAGATATTGATAAATAATCAGAAGAAACAGAACCGGTAAATACCAGATTTAGCGAACAGAAACGTTCATTCATGGCTGTGACATAAATGTTGTGAACACGCAAAGCACTACAAATATGTAGCGTTCTATGGATTCGTTTAATGAAAACAGTGTGCATAATTTGTCAAAGTTGACCATTTTGTTTTGTGTGAAAATATTGTCAGAATGTCATTCCTATCAGCTAACGATAACGATTGCCTTGCCATTGAGGAACAAAAATATCAGGCACCGGTTCAGAACCGCCGCTGGCTGAGTATTTAGATAATTTCGTGTTTATAAAAGAGTTATGCACTCCCATCTGTTATGAAACCAAGGGAGACCCCTCCGATTTGATCATTTCTGGGATAATGTGGCAATGGCCTGTAATTGGATAGGTCATATCTATTTATTGGGGATGATGCCGACAATTCTGTGAATTGAGTTGGGTTATTGTGGCATATTTATTGCTTCCTGATCGGCCATTATTGAACCAACAGGCAGCCGGTATGTAAGCCGGCCTAGAACCTATAAACGGAATACAGCCGGCGAGTCAATCGCCGTGCGATGACAGTATCAGTGTCGATACGCGTACTGCATATCGTACGGTTTGCGCAACCGGTCTGGACTTATGGAATTAAAGGGATTGATTGCATGAAGAAATTGCATTTATTCCAGGCCCTGGTGTTATTATTGATATTGACCAGCGGTGTCTACGCGAACGATGGGTCTGATGTCGATACGGGAACGACAGCCTGGATGTTGACATCCACGGCTTTTGTATTGCTGATGGTGCCGGGACTTGCCATGTTTTATGGCGGTCTGGTGAGGACGAAAAATGTTTTGGGAACGATGATGCATAGCTTTGTCGCGATGGCATTGATTGGCGTTTTGTGGATGATCTGCGGGTATTCGATGGCATTTGGAAAGAATATTCTGGGTGGATTTATCGGCTGGGACTGGAATTATTTCTGTCTCAGGGGGATTGACGATTCCATAGTTAACGGGGTTCCGGAATATGTTCTGGCTATGTTTCAGGGTAAATTCGCGATTATTACCCCGGCCTTGATCGCGGGCGCCTTGGCAGAGCGGGTTTATTTCCGCGGCTACAGTTTATTTATCTGCCTCTGGTTTATTCTGGTCTATTGTCCGTTGTGTCATTGGGTCTGGGGATCTGACGGCTGGTTGTATAACAGCGGGGCCAATGGCGTGATCGATCTGGCGGGCGGCCTGGTGATCCATGTTTCGGCGGGGGTCAGCGCCCTGGTCGTCGCGTTGTTCCTGGGAGCGCGACGCGGATATCCAAAAACAGCCATGCATCCCAATAATCTGGTCATGACCATGATGGGAGCCGGATTGCTCTGGGCCGGCTGGTTTGGTTTCAATGCAGGATCAACCATTCATAGCGGATTAGATACTGCCAGGGCCCTGACCATGACCCAGGTGTCCGCCGCGAGCGGCGCGTTAACCTGGATGCTGATTGAAGCGATCAAGTTTCGAAAGGCGACTTCATTGGGATTTGTGTCCGGAATACTGGCAGGGCTGGTGGTCATCACACCCGCCGCCGGCGTTGTGCAGCCCACCGGCGCCCTGATTATGGGGGCGTGTTCCGCATTATTGTGTTATTACGCATTGAAATTAAAGGAGCGGTTTGGGTATGATGACAGTCTGGACTGTTTTGGAATTCATGGGGTGGGCAGTGGAATGGGAGTCTTATTATTATCGTTTTTTGTGCGAAAAAGCTGGATGAACGAGGCGGCGGAACTCAGTTCAACAGGAGCCTGGTCGGCACTGGATCAGTTTCTGGTGCAGTTAAAAGGGATCTCAGTCACTATCGTTCTGGCGGCCATCGGAACTCTGGTGATCTGTGTTATTGTTCAAAAAACGGTTGGATTCCGATTAAACGAATATGATGAAAAGGCCGGTATGGACCATAGTTTGCATGGTGAACATGGCTATGGTTTACTGAACTTGAATTAATATGATAAACCGTAAGCAGGTTACTGGCTGCAGCAGGGTGGATAAAACCGCCTCATGCTGCGGCCGGTATAAGAACCCTGAAACAATAAACGGAAACAAACCCTTGAATCCCACAGGAAGAGGAAATGGAGGCCTGACAAATATGTTGTGCTTCAGAGTGTTCAAACAGAATTGTTGCATGGTATTTTAGCCATAGCTGTCAAAGGTATGAATCTGAGCGTAAAAACGCATAATCGCTTTAAAATATTGACTGGCATGCGATTTGCTTTGTTAAATAAAGGTGTCTTTAGAATGCCAGCTAAATTCGCCAGATAAACCTGATTAAGGGCTTGTCTATGAAATTAATAACGGCAATTATCCAGCCGGATAAACTGGATGGCGTCAGGGAGGAGTTGATCAAAGCCGAGATTTATCGCATTACCGTAAGCCGATGCACAGGTCGCGGCCGCGCAGAGGAAGTCGATTTATATCGTGGGCAGGCCGTTGTGCCGGCCTTGATTCCCAAAGTCAGGATCGATATCGCCTGCAATGATGATTTTGTCGAGCCAACCATCCAAGCGATATTGAAATCGGCTCGTCATGGTGATCAGGGCAGTATTGGTGATGGCAAAATATTTGTCACCCATCTGGAACAATGCATTCGAATCAGAACTGGGGAAACCGGAGGTGAGGCGATTTAGGCGATTCGGCCCGATCCCTTTCAGGCCCGTTATGTGATAGCCATCGAATACGAAAATGATAATAAAGGAAGCCCTGAAGTTTTCCAGGCGCGCCTTGCCGGTGCAAAAATTTAACCTTTTAACACAGGAGTTAAATCGATGACCCCCAAAGAATTTTTCGAATATTGTGACAAAAATGGCGCAAAAATGGTGGACCTGAAATTCTGCGATTTACTGGGAACCTGGCAGCACTGTTCCTATCCAGTCCAAACACTGGATGAAAGTATTTTCAGTGACGGTCTGGGTTTTGATGGATCGTCGATTCGCGGCTGGCAGGAGATTCATCAATCGGACATGCTGGCGGTATGCGATCCGAATACTGCCGTGATCGATCCGTTCTTTGCCGAACCGACAGTCAGCGTGCTGGCAGATATTGTCGACCCTGAAACACGCGAACCTTATGGCAAGTGTCCACGAACTACCGCCAGGAAAGCCGCACAGTTTCTAAAAGAATCCGGAATAGCCGATTCCTGTTTTATCGGTCCGGAACCCGAATTTTTTATATTTGATGAAGTCCGCTATGAACAGAATCAGCACACCGGCTATTATCAAATCGATTCCGTCGAGGGTTCCTGGAATACGGCGCGCTTTGAGGAGCCGAACCTTGGTTATAAACCCAGTTACAAGGGCGGGTATTTCCCGGTCAGTCCGACCGATACCTACCACGATCTGCGTGGTGAGATGGTCTATGAGATGATGAAACTGGGAATCCGGGTTGAGGCGCATCATCATGAGGTCGCGACCGCCGGTCAGAGCGAGATCGATATGGAATTCGCGGAAATGACCAAGATGTGCGATCAGTATATGTGGTACAAATATGTGATTAAAAATGTTGCGCGCCGCAACGGCAAATCGGTTACCTTCATGCCCAAGCCGGTTTTTGATGATAACGGTTCGGGCATGCACAGCCATATTTCCATCTGGAAGGGGGGCAACACCCTGATGGCGGGCGAGGGTTATGCCGGATTGAGTGAAACGGCGTTGAAGGGGATCGCCGGTATTCTCAAGCACGCATCGGCCATCCTGGCTTTCGGCGCGCCCACGACCAACAGTTATCGGCGTCTGGTGCCGGGATTCGAGGCGCCAGTCAATCTGGTGCTTAGCGCCCGGAACCGCTCGGCGGCCTGCCGCATCCCCATGTACAGTAATAGCCCCAAGGCCAAGCGGGTCGAATTCCGTTGTCCGGACCCAACTGCCAATGGTTACCTGTTATGGCCCGCGATGCTGATGGCCATGATCGATGGGATTGAGTCGGATCTGCCATTGCCCAAGGCCTTGGATAAGAATATCTATGAACTGAAGGGCGCCGATCTGGAGAATATTCCCAAAGTTCCCGGTTCGCTGGCAGAATCCATCGACGCATTGGAAGCCGATCACGCATTCCTGACACGAGGCGGGGTTTTTAGTAAAGAATTGATTCAGTCATGGATTTCCTGGAAACGGGATGAAGAATTGAGCCCAATGGCGCTTCGGCCGCATCCATTTGAATTTCATTTGTATTACGATTGTTAAAGTTTGAGTATTTTTACCCTGTATACCAGGGTGCTTTCGCAATATCCTTTATTTGACGGTGGCTGGGGCTGTGGATTTTTATTCATAGTCCCGGCCAACTTTATTTATAAAGGTCCGATAGCTGGTTTGGGAATTTATACCAAACGGGCATTTCAATCATTTATGGTATCGATACGGACCAGGGAATTATCGAGGGAATTTCAGCACCGGTTTTAACGAATATACCAGGAGGCGGGTGGCTGGATCAGGGGATCGTGATTGATGCTAATCGAATTAAAAAAAGCCTCTTCATTTGATTGAAGAGGCTTGGTCAAAATGACCCCTACGGGATTCGAACCCGTGTTGCAGGGATGAAAACCCTGTGTCCTAGACCTGGCTAGACGAAGGGGCCTTCGTTGAAGAGCTAAACTTTTTATCAAAAATCACAGGTTGAGTCAAATATAAAAACAGAATTTTTATTCTTTTTTAAGAAATATGATCTAAGTTGTTCTATAGTTTTGGTTTATGTTCATAGTCGGGCAGGATGTGCAGGTCGTCATCCTCACGAGATACCACTACACGATTTCGCCCCCCATTTTTGGCTTGATACATTGCCCGGTCAGCCAGGCAGATTAACTGATCGCGCATCAGGCCGTGTGAATACTGGGCGATCCCGAAACTGGCCGTTACCTGATCTGCACAATGTTGGGTATGAACGTCATGGATAAATTTGCGCAACCGTTCCGCCATGCGAGCCGCATCGATGGCATCGCTGCCTGGAGCAATGATAATAAATTCTTCGCCACCCCAGCGTCCGGCAATATCCGGCTTACGTAAATTATTAAAAAATACATCGGCCACGTTTTTCAGGATAATATCGCCTGTTTCATGGCCGTAATTATCATTAAAACGTTTAAAATGATCAATATCAACGATCACAACGGATAATGGTTGATTGTAACGGGAGGCCCTGTCCAGTTCGACTCCCAGTATTTCGTTGATCGAAAGTCGATTATGCAGTCCGGTTAGAGGATCAAGTCTGGCTGTTGCCAGCATTTTGCGATGAGCGTCTTCCAGGGCCACATGGGCAGAAATATCACGAAAAACAGCGACCACTCCAATTGTATCAGCATTATGATCACGTACTGGAGACACATGAGATTCGACTGGAAGACGTTGACCATTGCGACGACAAATCTGGCCCTTCCATGTTCCAGGCATTCCGGTAGTCAGCGCAATATCGATCCCATTATAGTTATCTGGATGTCCGTCGGTGGTACTACCAAACAGGGTGTCCTGATAAAACTGGCCAACCATTTCTTCTGAGCCAAAGCCTGTCAAACGCGCACAACTGTCGTTCCAGTAAACAATGATGCCCTGATTATTCACCATGTAGACCGCATCGAAGATATTATCCAACAGGGTTTTGTAAAAATCATTAGCAATTTGACTGGGGATTGTATTGTTCATCTGTTTATGATTATTCCTTTCTTAAAGGTCAGTGGCTAATCGTTAAGCGAGCCAAGACAAGCGAAACAGGGAAATTCTATTTAAAAATGCAAAATAAATGGAAAGCGGGCAAATTTTTTATCATCTTTTCCATAATTTTTATAAAAAAAGGCAAAGATTCAGGTCCTATAATCCGATAATAAATATGGAACTGATGGATAGTCTGTTTAAATTCCAATCAAAAAAATGAAAGATGGAACCTGGCAATGGAGTGCCGAAATCCTGATTTTGCATATAATTATCAAGTTTGTAACAGCTTTTGTAACAGACCTATTGTCATTTGGATCATTTGTTTATTGGCAGTAAGTATCGATCTTTGGGGGCAAGGCATGAGTTTAAAGGGGGAGGAGGGACCGCCAGAGGGAAGTTGTGTCATACTGGGATCATCGGTAAATATTGAGTATCGTTTTAATGGCCCATTCAGTCACCCGGACCATATCGAGATATGGTATCAGTCTGGCCAGAGTCATGATTGGCGGTTTTATGGTTATGACAATGACAAATTGTCACCTGTCTTATTTACGCCTCCGTCAGATGGACTTTACCGGCTACTAATCATTGCGGTTACTTCAGACGGTTTGCGTTCAATCCCTTTAGATCCAGCGAAAAGCCAGTCCGCCAGGTCACCCGGGGTCATTCCGGCTTGCGTTGAGCCGCAGATAGCTTTGTTTTTTGACCAGACAGATCCGAGTATTTATTTACAGCATGACCCAATAGAAGGGCAACAGGAAGTCGGCAGCACGTTCACATTCAGCTGGGTGGGATTCGACGCGCAATTGTCCGATAAACCGGTGACGATTTATTGGGAATCCAAACCATCACACGATTCATCTCCTCGCAGGATTATCGGAGAAAGGTGTTCTGCCAGTGGAACCCGGTATTGGCGAATACCCGTATCGGCGGCAGGTGAATCCATCAGGATCATTATCGAAATCAAGGATCGGGCGGGGAGAACGGCTGATGCTTATACGGATTTTTTTGAGGTCAAGCCCCTCGGAGGTCTCCTCTTGACAGATCCCAATGGACATCAACTGTTATCAGAGGAACCTCCTGTCGAATTGGATGGTGGGACAGGGTTTCAATCAACAACATCCCAAACGAAGGTCTCGGTTCAGGAGGGCGGAAAAAGAGATGAACCGTGTCGCCTTCAGGGTGCAATAAGCGCAAATGATGGAGAATCCGGTGGAATTCTGGTAGCAAGTCAGATTTGTCTCAGAAAAGATGATCAAGCCAATCACCAGGAAGCCCTTGAAGATCATGAGAAACAAATATCAGGCGCGCCAAAGGCAACGGTTGGCAATGAAATATGCATCTCGGTTGTTGATCCCAATGCCCCGGAAGAAAAGGAGGTTGTGGTTGAACCCCTGCAAAAAGACAGTCATTATTACTATCGCAAGAGCCGCTTGTACAGCATGCGTGGAGAATGGCAATTAGCAATCATGTCATTACAAGCGACATTAGATATGGAACCCAAAAATTTATCGGCACGTTTAGAGTTGGCGGATATTTATTACAAAAACGGGAACTACGAATTGGCCGCCCGGGAATATGAGTTGTGCCGAATTGCCGATCCTCAGAACAAAGTGGCATTATTTGGTCTGGCGCAAACTCAACTGGCGCTCAATAATTTTGATGAATCACGAAAAATTCGTGAATTATTGCTAAAACATGATCAGCCAGACTGGGAGTCTCTGTTTCTCAGCAAGCGATAATTATGGATAATAATGCATATGAATATCATAATTTATTGCCAATAAATTGGATATGAATTTATTTGATTATGAGGGATCAAGATCAAGTCAGTTAAAAATGTTGATATTTCGGCCGGACAGGATACAATGATCTTATGTTAGATAAAGGCCCGACAAACAGCGTTTATCGTCCCAATGAAGTCATGCATAAACAAACAGCCCTGGCTGCTCGTACCACGATCGTATTGGCTTTGTTGCTGATTATGTGTCTGGGGGCTGCCTGGTGGATGGTTTATTCGCGGTCCGGCCGGGAGCGTATGCGTTTAAAAGGCGCGGAAATCATTGAACAAGTTTCGAAGCGAAAGTTAACCTATTATTTTAAAGGCGAAGTATTTGGGCGAATGTACCTGATCGAATCGGAAAAGGGTGTTGTGGGATTTGACGTGCTCTATCAGGAACCGATCTGGGATCAGGGTGATCAGGTCAGTTATCGCATACGCGAATATTTTTTCATGACCGATATCGGACGTCAGAGAGAATCAGATTGTTTTATTCGGGATGACATGCGGATCTGGACCAGTTCAGAAGTCCGTATCGAAAGCGGATTGAAATTAGAGCAGGCATTCAGCTATAAAGATGGGGTATTAACCGCCAATTCGAATTATTCTCCCGGTTATCTGATTCCATTGGCCGATCAGTTAGTCCCGATGAATCTTGTTCCGCCCCCGTTATTTGATCTTTTTGTTCGTTTGGGGCAGGAAGCGAATAGTACAGATGGAATAGAATTTACTTACCCGATTATGGAACCGGCGGGTTTTAAGAGAGGACGGGTAAGTTTACAGCCCTTTGAGGTCATTGCTAATGGTGACATTCCAAAGGACCTCGAGAATTATCCAGGTCATCCACAGATTGCGACTGTTCGCTGGATTGGTGCGGACGAGTCTATGCCTCGTGAGCAGATCAGGATCGTAGATGATCAATATCAAATGCTCTGGAGTCGGGAAATGTATCTTGGATTGGTTACTTTACGAAAGACCGGGCGTTGGGAACTGGCTAATTCGCTCCCTATGGCCAGTCAGATGATACAACGCTGGCTGGTTCAAAAGGGGATTGATCCTGAGTTGTTCTGGAATATTGTTGATGGATAAATGATGTTTAACTAATTGTGATTGTGTGGGTTATGGATTGTGTGGTTGTTTCGGAGATATTGGGGGATCTATCGGTTGCGTGTCAAAACCGTGTAAAAGACGATATTTGCTGTAATGTTTTGGATTTATCACTGTCATTCATTATGAGTGTACTGATGTTAATGATAAGCTGAAATAATCAGGAGCAAATATTATGGAATTGGTAATAGGATTACAAACAGGCAAGTTCGCTGAGGATATCTACTTTATGTTATTATCCAGCCCGTTACGTGAACAAATTATGCAGTTGGGGCGTAAATATGGGATGTCCGATAAAGAATTACGCGACAGAATTCTGACCTGCATTAATCAGGTCGCATTACTGGAGCCGATTATGGAAGCGGCAGAATGTTGATAATCTATTATTGTAAAAGGGATTATGTGTATATTGTCTGAAAAGTGGCGCTTATGGGAGTTGCTAAAATCGTATTTATCAGGTATAATATTGCAATGCAGTGAAGTGGTAAGCGAGAGAGCGACATTCCTCCAGTGAATTAATCTAAGATCACTCCAGTCATCAGCCAATAAATATTATAGATGAAGATCATATTTTCGAATATCTGGAATTTAAATCCCCGGCTTTTCTGGGCCGTGGAATCCTTAAAGCAAGAAGATGCGGATGTGTTGATCTTTGCCGAGATGCCGGATAGGAAGATTGATCAGGTCCAGGAGCTACTGGGCAATTATGATTATCAACAATCGGTATCGCCCAATCCGGTAGGCAGTCTGGTGGTGTACAGCAAGTACCCGATATCTGATTATCAGGAGATTAATGAAGGGGTCTTTGAGGGGCGCCCTCAGGGGATTATGCGGATTGAATACGGGCGAGGCTTCAAGCTGGCGGCCATTCATACCTCCGCGCCGTGGACTTTTAACCGTTACAAAAAGAGAAACAGCCAATTACTAGCTTTAAGTCATTTTCCACGGATACACGAGGAACCCCTGATTATGGCTGGGGACTTCAATGCATCGCATCGCCAAAAGGAATTACACGCACTCAAGGCCTGTGGCCGTATGTCTGAATGTCGATCTGGCAAACGGGTTAAGGCTTCCTGGCCAATGATCAATGGATTCTGGTGTATAGATCATATCTACTATTCCCGGGAGTTTGAATTAAAGCGCTTTGAGTTGCTGGATTTTGTATTTTCCGATCATTTGCCGGTCGCTGCGGAATTTGAATTGAACTAAAACGGTTGGTTTTTCACCTTTATGTCCCCCCTTTAAAAACAGGCGTTTCTAACTGAAAGGCATAAAATCCTTTTTTCAGGTTTAAGGCGAGGGATATTTCCGGTGATGGGATGACGAATTGACATGTCAGTTGAAGTTTATTATGATGTGGTTTAAAGGGATGATTATAAACGCCATATAAAGAACAGGACAATCATGAAAAAAGTAATGTTTATCGTTGTATTGCTGGGATTCTGTGTCGGGATAACCCTTGGCAGCGCTGCTGACTGGGCATTGATCTGGTCGGATGAATTTGATTATCAGGGATTACCTGATCAGAAGAAATGGGATTATGAAGTGGGTTTCGTACGCAATGAGGAGATGCAATATTATACCCGGGGACGATTGGCTAATGCCCGGGTTGAAAATGGTTTTTTGATTATTGAGGGGCGGAAAGAGCGTTATAAGAATCCCAGATACAAGCCCGGATCAGATAGATGGCAAACCCAGCGTGAATACGCTGAATATACGGCGGCCAGCCTGATTACCAAACATATTGAGAGTTGGCAATATGGACGCATTGAAGTGCGGGCCAAACTGCCGCAGGGCAAAGGGGTATGGCCGGCGATCTGGATGCTGGGGGAAAATCATGACCAGGTCGGATGGCCCCGATGCGGAGAAATTGATATTATGGAATATGTCGGTCACGATCCCAATCGAGTGCACGCAACAACCCATTATTCGCTGGATGGTAAACACGCATCGAATGGGGGGAAAATAACCACTCCAGCGCCATATCAGGCATTTCATGTGTATGCCATTGAATGGAATCAGGAACGAATCGATTTTTATTTCGATGACAATAAATATCACACATTTATGCTGAACAAAGCGGGAGAGGGAGAGGGTAATCCATTTCACCAGCCACACTATTTATTGATCAATCTGGCATTGGGCGGCAGTTGGGGCCGTCAGATTGATGATTCAATTTTCCCGCAGAAGTATATCATCGATTATGTAAGAGTATTTCGAGAACCCCAAGATTCCAAAGGGAAGTAAAGGAAAAGCCGGTTCGAGCGATCTTTTAAAAGGTTAGAGAACTTTCTGGAAGATCTTATTTGTGTAAACTTTCTAGTTTTGTATACTCTTTTCTGTGATGTATGCGCATACTCATCGGCTGTCCAGATGGTGGTTGTTTATCTGTCTCACTTTTGACTATATATAACTATCTATAATATAATATCTTGTGAAATTTATGGGTTGTTTTTGTTCTAGTGGCATAGATATTGCTTTGTTAATAGGTGTAAACTTAATAAATTGATCACTCTATTACAGGAGAAATACCATGAAAACAGAACAAGTCAGAAAATTAAACGATAAGAATTACAGTCACGCAATTAAAGAGTCGCTTGCGGTCATCGATTTCTGGGCGCCGTGGTGCGGTCCTTGCCGGGCCATGGGGCCGATATTTGAAGAAGCCGCCAGCAAGCTGGGCGAAAAGGCAGTGTTCGGGAAGGTGGATGTCGATGAAAATCCTCAATTAGCCGCACAATTTGGGGTGAGAGCCATTCCAACGCTGGTATTTGTTAAAAATGGTCATGTCTTACGTAAAATGACGGGGATACAGACTGTGGAGACCATCAAAAAAACATTAGAGACGTTATAAAAATTTATATTGAAATGATCGAAATAAAGTGTACAAATACATAAAGATAACGAAGAGCTCAAGGAGATCGCTCATGAATCCCTATCTGGCTTTGGTAATCGGTTTTGTCGCAGGCGTTGTTATTTGCGGGGTTCTGGTAGTAAAACTCATGCCGGGAATGATGATCGTCAAGAAGAAGAGCCTGCTTGGATTTGAAGAAACAGTCAACCGGCTGGAGCAATCGGTCAAAGACAATGGCTGGGTAGCCAAAGAGGTCTGGCATTTAAATCAATCCATGGCCAAGCATAATGTAGAGTTCAAACCCCGGGTATCACTGGTTAAGTTATGTAAACCACAGTATGCGAAAGAGGTTTTAACGACGGACAGGCACATTTCCTGCTTGATGCCTTGTACGATGGCGGTCTGGGAGGATGATCATGGCGGGGTCTGGTTTTCGGAGATGAATATGGCATTGATGGCGAAGCTCTTTGGTGGGAATATCGCCCGCGTGATGGGTGGGGCCGTTGTCGCTGAGGAGAAGCAGATGTTAAAGGGTATTATCGAGGATTAACAAACACGAGATTATCTAAGGAGCATAACGATATGGATATTAAACATAAAATAACCGGTATCGCTATCGGGCATCCCAAAACAGTCACCTGGCTGATGGTCCTGTTTACGGTGATCACCGGGGCTATGATACCGATGATCAAAGTGGATACCGATCCGGAAAATATGCTGGCGGAAGATGAACCGGTCAGGGTATTTCATGATGAGAACAAAGAACGGTTTGACTTAAGCGATATGGTTGTGCTGGGTATCGTAAACGAGCATGATCCGGAAGGTGTTTTTAATCCAGCTTCACTTGAAAAAGTCTACCAGTTAGCGGATTTTGCCGCTACTGAACTGCAATGGGATGATCCGGAGAATCCGGATAAATCGATTGGTGTTATCGAGGCGGATATCATTGCGCCCAGTATGGTGGATCATATCGGACAGGGAGACAGTCCCGGATTTGTTAAATTCGAGTGGCTGATGGGCAAGCCCCCGTATACCGCGGAACAGGCCGCAGAAATTAAAGATCGGGTGTTATCGAATCCTATTTTAAAAGGCACTCTGGTCTCGGAAGACGGCAAGGCGCTGTGTCTGTATTTGCCATTAACCAGCAAAGCTCTGAGTTACCGGGTTTATACCGCCTTAAATAAGAAAATCGCCGAATTTTCCGGTGATGAAGAATATCACATTACGGGATTGCCGGTAGCGGAGGATACCTTCGGGGTGGAGATGTTTATCCAGATGGCGATATCGGCTCCATTAGCCATGCTGACGATTTTTGTCCTGATGCTGCTGTTTTTCCGTAAGCTGGTACTGATTATTTCGCCCATGATCGTGGCAATGGTATCAGTGATCTCCACGATGGGATTGTTGATTGGATTTGGCCACCCGGTTCATATCATGAGCTCAATGATTCCGATATTTCTGATGCCGATTGCGGTAGTAGATTCGGTGCATATCTTATCGGAATTTTTCGATCGTTATACCAGGGAGAAAGGGAAGAAGGCTACGATACTGGAGGTAATGGATAGCTTATTTGTACCGATGCTTTACACTTCATTGACCTCGGCGGCCGGCTTTTTGTCCCTGGCTTTGACCCCGATCCCGCCGGTGCAGGTTTTTGGACTGTTTGTCGGTATCGGGATTATGATCGCATGGGTATTAACGATCGTATTTGTTCCAGCCTATGTCATGTTTATCAAAGACAAATCGCTGGAGAATTTTGGTCTGGCCGCTCATCATGATGAGAAACCATCCGTGATGTCAAACTGGCTGCATGGGTTGGGGCAGTGGGTTTACAAGGGCGCTAAGCCGATCCTGGCGGTATTTGTGGTATTGGTCGGGATCTCGGTATACGGAATCAGCCGAATCCAGATTAATGACAATCCGGTCAAATGGTTTGCTCCCAGCCATCCGATCCGGGTGGCGGATAAGGTATTGAATGATCATTTTGGCGGTACGTATATGGCGTACCTGGTGCTGGAAGGATCAGGCAGTGATCTGTCGGTATCCAGGCTGGCAAGCGAACTCAAAGAGAAAGTGAAGACAGAAATCGGAACCCTCAAAGGGGATTACCCGGAGCTGGCCAAATACCAGGCCCAGTTGGTTGGTATGATCGAACAGGCAGGGGGAGCAGAATCTGTTGATCAACTGTTTGAGAAAATTAATGATCAGATTGAGGCTGTCATGAAAGGGGCTTCGGATGTGGAATTTGATGCCCTGGATGAAATATTGACTTTTATCGGCCTGGAAAAAGAGAGATTGAAACTTTTCAAGCGTCCGGATGTTTTGCAGTATATTGCATCACTGCAACACTATTTACAAGATCTAGATGTGGTAGGAAAATCAAGTTCTGTGGTGGATGTAGTTAAGAAAGTTAACCAGGAGCTCATTGACGGCAAACCAGAGAATTATCAGATACCCGATCGATTGCAGGCTGTGGGCGAGACGCTGATACAATACCAGGGCAGTCACCGGCCGCAGGATTTATGGCATCTGGTAACACCGGATTACGATAAGGCCAATATCTGGATCCAGTTGACCAGCGGCGACAATAAGGATATGCAAAAAGTGGTTGCCGCAGTAGAAACGTTTTTCAAAAAGAATACGCCCCCGGCGCCACTGGCTCATCACTGGGCGGGTTTAACCTATATCAATGTCATCTGGCAGGATAAGATGGTCACGGGCATGCTGCAATCCTTCATGGGCAGTTTTCTGGTGGTCTTTATTATGATGGCAATTCTGTTCCGGTCGCCCTTGTGGGGATTGTTGTGTATGATTCCGCTGACGATTACCATTGCGGTGATTTATGGTATTATCGGCTTGATTGGCAAGGATTACGATATGCCCGTGGCGGTGTTGAGCGCATTGACCCTGGGGATGGCGGTTGATTTTGCCATTCATTTTCTGGAACGGTCCCGCGAGGCGTATCGTCAGCACGGCAACTGGGAGGCCGCCAATCGTGAAATGTTTGGCGAGCCGGCCCGGGCGATCAGCCGCAATGTGCTGGTGATTGCCATTGGCTTTTTGCCGTTGCTGGCAGCGCCATTGGTTCCTTACAAGACCGTGGGCATCTTTCTGTGTGCGATTATGGCGCTTTCCGGAGTCGCGACCATGCTGGTGTTACCGGCACTCATACGGATTATGTCAGGTTGGCTATTTAAAGCCAGTGAAAAAGTGCAGACGGTCACCTGTAATTGTGGTTCCTGTTTAATTATTTCCATTGCCACTGTGGCGCTCATCGCGATTAATCTGCATCAGTACTGGAACCTGGGAGTAACGAAACTCACCTGGATCAGTCTGGCGCTGGTGCCGGTATTAGGTTTGATTTGTGGCACGTTATCGCGTCGTAACGCCTGCAAATTGATTGACAGTCAAAAGGGGGGAATTGAGAATTCTTCGGAATCTGTTTAGTTTTGCATTTTATGCAATATTATTAAAAAGTATCCGTTTAAGTTAACTGTATTCGAGGCTTGATAAGAATAGAATTCGTTCTACGTGAAATGTGAGGTACATTATGAAAACAAGATTGGCAATCCTATCCCTGTTGGTGGCGACCGGGGCCTTAACGGTTCAAGCAGCGCAAGAGAATGACGGACCATTAACAGTCGATCAGATCATCGAAAAAGCCAATTTCATGAGTTATTATCAGGGCATTGATGGCAAGGCGAAGGTCAAGATGACGATCAAGGACAAACAGGGCAGGACGCGCGAGCGGGAGTTTGTCGTGTTGCGGAAGGATGACCAGGATGGCGGTGATCAGAAGTATTATGTTTATTTTGACCGCCCGGCGGATGTGCGCGGTATGGTGTTTATGGTACATAAGCATACGGATCCCAAAAAAGATGATGACCGCTGGCTGTATCTGCCGAATCTGGATCTGGTCAAACGTATCGCAGCCAGTGACAAGCGGACCAGCTTTGTCGGGTCGGACTTCCTGTACGAGGATGTGTCCGGGCGCAGTCTGCTGGAGGACAAACATGAACTGAAAGAGACCACCGATCAATATTACGTGGTTCGCAACACCCCGTTGAAACCGGATACCGTGGAGTTCAAGTATTTTGATGTTTTTATCGATCGCCAGACGTTTATTCCCATGAAGATGGAATATTATGACAGTCAGGATAAGAAATATCGTATTGTTGAATCCTTGAAGATTGAGACCATCACCGTGGGTGAGGAGAAATTCCCGACGGTTATGAAATCCAAGGTGAGTGATTTGAAGACGGAAAGTGTTACGGAAATGGAATTCAGTGAGGTTCAATATAATATTAAGCTGGAAGATATTTTCACCGAGCGTTATTTACGCAAGCCCCCCAGGGAGGCCAGGCGTTAATAGCAGAAATTTGCAGGGTAAATATAGGCATTTCGTTGAAGATAAAAGAAGACATCCAGGCGTGAGGAAGCTTTATGAAGAAGTATTGTTACTCCCTAGTCGCATTCGTTTTAGTCAGTCTATTTACCATGTCTTTGCAGGCTCAGGATGATACCCAGGAGGAATCCAGTCGTCAGTCTCTGCCCGGCTGGGTAGAAGACTTGATTCCAACCATACATGGTTACTGGGATAACCGGGCCGGGTATCGGGTGACCAGCGACCGTAATGAAAAGGATTTTTCGTTACTGGAAAGCCGTTTGCAACTGGATCTGGCTTCTTACCTGGGTGATGCGGATCTCAAGTTCAAGGGCGATCTGTATGGTGATGGCGTTATGGAAGAAGGTGACTATGATATCCGTGAGTTTTATTTGGGGGCGCGTCCGACGGATTTTATGGATTTCTGGATTGGCCGGCAAATCCTGACGTGGGGGACCGGCGATCTGATCTTTATTAACGATATGTTTCCCAAGGACTGGCAGTCGTTTTTTATCGGCCGCGATACGGAATATCTCAAGGCGCCCTCGGATGCCTTGAAAGTGAGCCTGTTCAGCGAATCAGTAAATCTGGATATTGTTTTCACGCCTCAATTCGATTCCGATCGTTATATCACCGGAGAGCGCATCTCTTACTGGAATGGTGGAATGGGAGAAATTGCCGGTGAGAATGCCGTCATACAAACTCACAAACCGGATGAATGGATTGACGACAGTGAACTGGCGGTCCGGTTGTATCGAAATATCGAAAATATTGAACTGGCCGTTTATGGTTATAAGGGATTCTGGAAGAGCCCGGGTGGGATGAATGCCGGGGGGCGGGCCATTTTTCCGGATCTTACCGTGATCGGCTTCAGTGTGCGAGGCAATATTCTGAAAGGGATTGGCAATCTGGAATATGGCTATTATCGTAGTGATGACGACGATAATGGCGAGGATCCCATGATCAATAACTCAGAGATGCGTTTTCTGGCTGGCTATACTCAGGAAATCGTCAAAGATCTGACAGGCGGGATTCAGTATTATGTTGAGCATATGATGAGCTATAGTGAATATCAGGAATTCTGGCCGGGTGGTCCGTCCCGGGATGAGAACAGGCACTTAATTACATTGCGATTGACCAAACTGGCGCTCAATCAGAATTTGCGGTTGGGTCTTTTCGGATATTATTCACCCTCCGATCAGGATATGTATCTGCGGCCTAATATCAATTATAAGGCGAGCGATCACCTGTCTTACGAAGTCGGGGGGAACATTTTCAGCGGGGACCAGCCGCATACCTTCTTCGGGCAATTTCAGGATAACAGCAATGTCTATGCAGGTGTTCGATATAGTTTTTAACAGGAAATTTAATCGAGAATAGCTAAACACAGGGGGTTGTGCTTGTAAGTCTTTTTATTGCAGCATGTTATATGGGTGTTGATATTTGGATTTTCTAAGTTAAACTTTGTAGCGGAGATGGCCGATAAGTAATTAATAAAGAAAACCAAAGAGTTATTATGTCATCGATCAGTAATATAAACAGCGACATCCTGAACAGTCAGCTTTCTGCGGCAAATGTCAGTAATCAGATTCAGGTTAAGATTGCGAAAAAGAGCCTGGATGCCAATCGACAGCAGGGAGAAATGGCGTTGAAACTATTGGATAGCGCTTTGGATGTGGCACAACAAGGAAGCGTACAACCGGAGTTGACGATGGGGGCGGTGGTTTCCGGCTTAGGCCAATGTTGTGATGTCAGGGCATAACTGGCTGGTCTGATCGAGGATGGCAGGGAACTTGCCGGCATTACGTTTTTCTTTCTAATTTGATACGGTTCAGGTATATTATTTCATTTCTTAGCTGCAATATTGTTCATTGAGCGTCTGTTTATTGATATAAACGAAAGGGCTAGTCATGAAAAATTATATCTTCCGTCATTGGTATCTATCTAGCATTTTTATCTTAATCGGGGCCGGTACCATCTGGGGGCAGTCAGAAATGACTGATTCAGAAAAGGTGTTTATGCAGACCACTCAATTGGAAAGAGAGGGTAAATTTGTTGAAGCCAGCCATCTCTATCGTACGCTGGCCGGTAATCAGGCGATTTCAGAATGGTTTCGGCCATTGATATTAACCCGGGAGGCAATTACTGCTTATCAGGCCGGAGATAAATCAGCGTGCCTGGAGGCCATCGGGAAATTGAAGAATCTGGAATATTTACCGGAACACGACCGGTTGTGGATTCAAGAGTTGCAAGATTTGCTGGCCGGAAAACGACCGGCCAGCTGGCAGCGGACACCTAAACCGGTGGCCGGCACCAAAACCGCATTGAAGTGCTATGTTGATATGAATCAGAAAGAGGGAGGAGATGGCAGCCTGCATAAGCCATTCGTTACGGTTGACGAGGCATTAAACCGGATCAGAGACATGCGAAAGAGTAATACGCTTACTGAAGGGGCCATAGAAATCGTTCTGAAAGGCGACCAATTTTCAGTACCGCAGACGATTAAATTGACTAATGAAGATAGTGGCACGGAGCGGAATCCATTGGTTATCCGGGGGGAGTCATCTCAAAGAAGAATTACTCTATCAGGAGGGATCGCTTTGACGCGATGGCAGATTGAATCGGATCCTGCCATATTGGAGCGGTTGCCGGAATCGGTGCGGGGTAAAGTTCTCAGGGTTTCGCTCAAGGAGCAGGGATTGCCTCAAATCGATGAACTGGTTCTGGGTGGTTTTTCCAGCCAGCGACGCGAGCACGGGATTGAGGGGACCTCCAATTTACGAGTTCCCGAGTTATTTTATCAGGGAAAGGCGCAAATGATGGCGCGCTGGCCCAATGAGGGGGATGTTGGACTGGCTTTGGATGGATTCAGTGATGATCGCCCATTACGCTGGGCGGATGAGACAGATCTGTGGTTACATGGTTATTGGTGCTATCAGTGGGCGGACGCGTATGAGAAAGTGAAGAGAATTGATAAGGCTGCTAGAAAGATCGAACTGGAACCCCCGTTGAATAATTACGGATTTAAAGACAGTCAATGGCACGCGCTCAACGCATTGTCAGAAATCGATCAGCCGGGTGAATATCATCTGGATATTGCGAATCAGGTTATCCGGCTGCTGCCACCGGATGGATTCGATCGAGATGCTTGTGTTTTGAGTGCGTTTGGTCCGGTTATGACGGCCAAGCAATGTCATTATCTAACTGTTTGCGATTTAGACTTAGAGTATATTCGGGGAGATGGCATCATATTCAATGATTGCGATCATATCACAATGGTGAATTGTACCATTCGGGCAGCCAGCGGTGATGGCGTGATTATTAATGGCGGATCAGGTCATCTGCTGCATTCGGTCGAAATTGAGCATATGGGGCGTGGCGGGATGGTCGTGAATAGTGGTGACTGGCAAAAGCTGATTCCCTCCGGGACAATTATAGAAAATTGTCAGATTAGAGACCTCTCACGGATTGACCGGACCTATACCCCGGCGCTGGTAGCGAATGGTATGGGCTTGCGCGTCCGGCATAACCGGTTCAGCGAGATTCCCAGCAGTGCGATTCGGGTTGGATGCAGTGAATCGGTGTTTGAACTCAATGAGTTTTTTGATTGCGTGAGCGAATCGGATGACCAGGGGGTGTTCGATACCTGGGGAAATCCGGTATTGAGAGGCAATGTCATCCGGCGGAACTGGTTTCATGACATTAAAGGGCGACATGGTATGGTGGCGGGGGTGCGTCTGGATGACGCGATCAGCGGATTCATGATTAATGATAATATTTTTGAAAGAGTCGGGGGTGGCCGTTTTGGCGGCGTGCAGATTCACGGAGGAAAACATAGTTTTGTTGAGAACAATCTGTTTGTCGACTGCCCGCTGATGTTCAGCCATAGCGGCTGGGGTCAGAAACGGTGGCTGGATATGCTGGCGAATCATTCGGCGATTTCAAATAATATGAAAACCACGCCCTGGCAAAGCGAGGAGTGGCAACGTCGTTATCCCATGCTTAAATTTTTAATGGGTGAGCCGGCCGACCAGAATTTTATCGGGGGCAATCGAGCGATCCATTGCGGCGAACTTTATCGGAGTATGTCGAATAATGTTGTGACTTTTGCGAATGAACTGGATAAACAGGAAAAGGTACCCAGCACCTTAGAGAAATTAATGACCTTATTGCCAAATGGCGCCATGGCGATGCCGGTTAAACCGGGCGTGTATGAATAGCGGACTTATCCAGACTCGTTATGATAAGCACTGTGAGGCAGTAAATGCTGACCGCAGCCGGTGAGGCAATGCCGGCCCAGGCGGCGGCATAAAGTCCATGGCTGGGGATGCCGAACCAGCAGATCAGGGTATTGATCAGTAAGCCGAGAATCACCGCAATCATTCGACTCTGATAGCGATGGGCGGCGATGATCGCATCCCCAAGGATCATACTGGTAAGAATCAGCCATCCTCCTATAATGATTAATAAAAAAATGTCGGCTTGCTGGGCATATTCGGCCTTGAAAAAGACCTTCAGAATCCATTCGCCCCGCCACCAGACGCTTACAATCACCAGAGCCAAAGCGGCCCAGGATAAGGCAATGACAATTCCCAGCAGCTGCCAGAATTTGAACCGTTGATTTTGAAAATAGCCAGCCAGGCGGGGTAAAATCGAATGGTTCAAACCGTTCTGGATAGCACACATGCCGCTGATAAACATCATCATGGCGCCATAGTAGGCTACCTGGCTCTTGTCGAGGTGTTTATTGATAATAATCGGGGCGATGGAAATATTGAGACTGGTCGTCGTAACAAAGATTCCCAGCGGCAGCGCCTTCCTCAGCAATTGCTTGATCTGCTGTCGATGGCTTATCAGGCTCAGGTTGGCCAGCCGTGCGGCAGTGGGGCGGTCATAAAACCAGATTATGACCGCGGTGCATACGGTCCAGCCAACCGGCAGGAAGAGAATCGAGACCTTCCATACCCACATGAGGCATACCCAGATTACCACCAGAGAGGTCTTCATAATTTGTGACCAGGACCAGAAACGCATCTGTTCGTTTTTCTGCATGACTCCCAGGTAGATATCGGCCCAGGAATCCATGATACGCAACAGACCGCACATCATGATAATTGTTGCAGTAAAAATGCCGTCGTGAAAGAAGAAAAAGGCACTCAGGAGGATTAATACGATGATAAAGAACGAATTCGTAAGCAGGCGGGTGTGCAGGCACAAACCCGGCTGGATGGTATGCGCGGCATCGGTGACATAGACAGAGCGGATTTCCATGTTGATCAGGAATGATAATGGGGTGACCACCGATAACGCAAAAATAACCTCGCCGACCTGATCGGAAGGCCAGGCTTTGGCCAAGAGGCTGATTACGGCTACTCGTCCGAGAGTATAGAAGACATTTCCGACAATTGCCCATGCGGCGTTATGATGCAAACGCGCAGGAGCCGGTTGTGAATATGGATTGGTATCGCTCATTCCTGATCAACCGTAACAGGCAAAATAGATAAACGAATTATCGGAATTCAATGTATTTTGCCTTTTTTATAAAAGGACACGCTGTCTGACAGGCAAAACGGCCATTCAAATCCATTCATTGCGAATTACAATTAATTTACATTTATTGATAGAATCGGTTGATCGTTTCGGCAACATATTCAATTTGTTCATCGGCCAGTTCGGGATAGACCGGCAGGGCGAGCACTTCGAGACAGGCTCTTTCGGCGATGGGGCAATCACCCGGTTTGCCATTCAGATGCTTGAAACATTCCTGCAGGTGGAGCGGCACAGGATAATAAACCCCTGAGCCGATTTCGTTTTCGGCGAGGTGCATCTGCAATTCATCACGCCGAGGCGCACGTATTACGTATTGATTATAAACGCTGGTATTGCCCGGCATAATGACAGGGGTAGTGACCTCCTGGCAGAGCATTTGATCATAAATGGCTGCGTGTCTTTTTCTAAGTTCTACCCACTTATCCAGGTGCGGTAATTTAATGTCGAGTACGAGGGCCTGGAGGGCATCCAACCGGAAGTTGCCGCCAATCATACTGTGATAATAGCGTTTGTCTTCGCCGTGCATGCGGATATAGCGGAGTTTCTGGGCATAAGCTTCGTCATTACAAAGCACCATGCCGCCGTCGCCAAAACCCGCCAGGTTTTTGCTGGGGTAGAAGCTCAGGCAGGCGCAATCGCCCAGTTGCCCGGTATAGTTTCCATTCTGGACACTGCCGATCGATTGACAGGAATCTTCGATCACTTTGATATTGTGTTTACGGGCGATCGCCATGATATCAGCCATGGGCGCCATCTGGCCGAAAAGGTGAACCGGGATGACGGCTTTGGTGCGGGAGTTAATGGCCGCTTCGAAGGCCGCCAGATCCATATTGAACGTGTCGGCATCAATATCAACAAAAACAGGTGTCGCTCCAACCCGATGGACGCAGCCGGCGGTGGCGAAGAAAGTGAAGGTGGGGACAATGACTTCATCACCAGGGCCGATATCGAAAGCCATCAAAGAGGCGATCAGGGCATCCGTTCCGCTGCTCATACCCACGGCAGCGTTGCAGTGATGGTATTTTGCCAGGTTCTTTTCCAGTTCGGAAACGGGTTTACCCAACACGAATAACTGGCTTTCCATCAGCGCCATAACCGCCGGTTCAATCTGGGATTGGAGAGATTTATACTGGCATGTCAAGTCGAGCAACGGAACTTTCATGATGAAGTACTCACTTTCTATTTTGAGGGATAAAATTCAGGGCACGCGAACCGTGCCCTGAATTGGTCTGACTAATTTTTATAGCAAGAGAGAAGGTCTGAATTCTCTGGCTATCTAATCGGGTATTTACATTGGATCAGGGTTTCAATCCGCCAGGGGTCTAATCCAGATGTTACGGAAACGGGTAGGCTGGCCATGATCCTGAAGTTGAATCGGCAGTTTATCCGGATGGGAATGATACGTGGCCTCTTGTTTATGGGCAGTAGCGCCAGTTATCTCAAAATGATCCTGAACCAGAACACCATTCTGGAAGACTGTCACAGTAGCAGGGCGGGTAACGGCGCCGTTACCATCAAAGATGGGGCGATGGAAAACGATATCATAAGTTTGCCATTGTCCGGGCTTTCGGCAGGCATTCACCAGGGGCGGATTCTGACCGTAAACCGAAGCGGCCTGGCCATCGGCATAAGTTTTGTTGTCTTTATAATTATCCTCAGTATAGGAATCGAGCACTTGTATCTCGTAGGTGCTCATTAGAAAAACGCCGCTGTTGCCCCGGTTTTGTCCGGTCTTACCAGTCATTTCAGCTGCCGTAGGGGTACGCCATTCGATATGAAGCTGGCAACTGCCAAAACTGTCACGTGTTGTTATGCTGCCGGCTTTGGGGACGGCTTCAAAATAGCCATTTTCCACTTTCCAGGTGGCCGCATCTTCGTTGGCTTTGGTGCTGGCCCATTTGGAAAGATCAGATCCATCGAATAATACGATGGCATCAGAAGGAGCGGCGCCAACTTCGTTTCCGGGGGTGATGGGAGTCGGATTTGGGCGTTCCATGGAATGAACCGGCCAGGACTGGGTGGCAGCGATCAATCCGCCTACAAAAAGTAAGCCACAAAGACTAAGTAAACTTTTCTTGATTTGCATAAAAAATCTCCTGTGTTTAGTTAAATAATAAGGAATACCATTAAACCTCTTGAAATCGTAAAGTCAAGGGGCATTTTATTTTAGGTTAATGGAGTCCGATTGGTCAGCGGCTATTTTTAATTTTGAAATCAGGCATTTGTCATTTTGTTAATAAAATAACTGTTTAATATACCGTCCTATTGCCCATTATCCTTTTGGGGTAATATTGTGTATCATATTGATATACAGAGACTTGGGGAGTTGGATTTCATGCGGGACATAAAAAGTTCCAATAACCGGAACCTGATAGGAAAAGGTTTGGGATCATTTTATCTGGATTTTTTCCATTTCAGATAATCGTATGTTGATGGGTATCTCAGGCGACTGGAGGTGACCTATGGAGTAATAAAACTGCTTACCATTGAAAAGCCCACTGGACCGTGATATAAGTTCTACACGAGTAAAAACTTATCTTGCGAGCGATCGGGAATTATCATACCCATTGGGTATAACTGGATTTCAAACCGAAGTAAAGCTAGATGGAGGTGCTAATTTGCTTTTATGGCAGTCTATTAAATAAGGTTTTATTTTGGCTGGCGGATTTGCTATAATAATTGGCTACGATATAACGTTATATGGTTAAGACGCATAATAATAACCAGTTAGGTGGCTTGAAGTTGTAACCGGATGCTGAAGGCAAGAGACATAGAAGGTGTCAATAGAAAATGAGTTTTAATTCAATAGAAGAAGTGATTGAAGATATTCAAGAAGGGAAAATGGTCGTTCTGGTTGACGCTGAGGACCGAGAGAACGAAGGGGATCTGGTTTGTGCCGCAGAGAAGGTAACGCCGGAAATCATTAATTTTATGGCCCGTTTTGGCCGGGGGATGATCTGCCTGCCCATGACCGAGCAGCGTTGTGATGAGCTGAATTTATACGCACAGGCTGTGAATAATACTGCGTTGTTACAAACCGCTTTTACTGTCACGATCGATGCCCGTGAAGGAACCAGCACGGGCATATCGGCAGCAGATCGTGCCAGAACAATCCTGCAATGCATGCAAGAGGATTGTACGCCAAGTGACTTGGTTCGTCCCGGCCATATGTTCCCATTGCGCGCCAGAGATGGTGGGGTATTAGTAAGGGCCGGCCAAACGGAAGGCGCTGTCGATCTGGCGCGCCTGGCTGGATTGAAACCGGCGGGTGTGATTTGTGAAATTATGAATGACGATGGCACGATGGCCAGAGTGCCTGAATTGATTGAATTTTGCAAAGAACATGATTTAAAGATAGCTACCATAGCCGATCTGATTGAATATCGCTTGCGCCGGGAACTACTGGTGCAACGAACGGATATCGTGGACTTGCCAACCGATTGCGGCATATTTAAACTCATCAGTTATGACAGCATGGTGGACGATAAAACGCATCTGGCGCTTTGTAAAGGAGATATCGGGCGGATTGGACCAGATGGGAAAGTGATTGAAACGGACCAAACCGTGCTGGTCCGGGTTCACAGTGAATGCCTGACTGGCGATGTGTTTCACTCAAGACGTTGCGATTGCGGCAGCCAGTTGCATGAGGCGATGCGGCAAATCGAGAAAGAAGGACTTGGGGCAATAATCTATTTGCGTCAGGAAGGGCGCGGTATCGGACTGGCCGCCAAACTGCGCGCGTATCGTTTGCAGGACATCGGCATGGATACGGTGCAAGCCAATGAATGGCTGGGATATGATGCCGACAAACGGGATTATGGACTTGGCGCGCAGATTTGCCGCGACCTGGGAATACGGCGGATTCGTTTGTTGACAAATAATCCGGTTAAAACGGAGCGATTAAGCGTCTATGGCATTGCGATTGAGGAACAGGTTCCCATCGAAATAGAGCCCAATGATAACAACCGGCGTTATATGAAAACCAAGCGAACCAAAATGGGGCATAATCTGCGTCATGTATAGTCGGATGGCACTATTGTTTATTTTGATGACAGGATTGATGGGATGCCCATCACGGTCAAACAAACCTCCGGTTAAAGGCGCTGACTGCATCTGGCCGGCAGAGGCGATCATTCAGAATTCTTTTAGCCGAATCGTGAAAAATGAGGGTGGGTCGCAATCGACAGAGGAATTGAAATTGCTGGTTTATGTGCAGATTCGGGATGCGTTTGGAGATTCCATAAAAGCCCTGGGGCAATTCCGCTTTGAATTATACCGTTATAAATCCGGTATCAACAATGATGTTCGAAACGCGCAACGATATGAATCTGAGGGTGTTCAACTGTTTGATTTGAGCGCCGTATCAGCCAATCAAGCCCTTTGGGACCGAACTACCCAATGTTATCGCTTTGAGTTGAAATGTCCCAAAGATCCGGGTGTGGCCCAGGGCCTGGTCACTCAAGTGACATTTGACAACGGCAGGATCAGGCTTAATCAGGTACAGGTTATCAACCGGTGACTGGTATTTCAATAATCAGGGCAAGGCCTCAGCGGCGGGAATCCCGGTTGTCTTCATTCGCATGCTGATCAAACCAGTCGGAACCGGAATGATTATAAGAAGAATCGAATACCGATTGTTTTCCCTGTAATTCCGCCAATTTTGACCGTTCGCGCGCCAGTTGGATCTCCTGGCTGCGAACCAGCCGGCGATAGTGTTCGATCATCGCCTTATCAGGAGGAGATTGTATTTCCCATTCAATTAATTTTTGTCGATTGGAATCCAGGTTTGATTCCAGCAAAGAAATAAGTTTGATTTGATTGTCAATCTTATCCTGTCCTTTTTCCGGTTCTGAGAAATCTTTTTTCCACAGGGTCACCGATAAACCATCCTCTTCGATCTGGCGTTGTACCCAAAGATCATTATCACGTTTAAGGCGATTTTCGACAGTCTTATCGGAGTCCGGGGCAGAACAACCCATGATGACAATAAGATATAATATGAGAATTGGGAACAATGTTGAAGAATGACGCATCGGGTCCTCCTGGGTAATAAAAACATGAAACAATAACAGGGTTATTATCGTTTATTATGATTAATGATACCTTTTCATAAATCAAAGTCAATGTGAGGGAGAGTATTTCTGGATAAAAACTTGACGTTGATAAAGTTATGCAGTATTGTAAGTCAATTATATCGAGTATTGAGATAATTTAATCAGGTAATAATCGAGCAGGATATTATGAATCGATATTTATTTATCTTATTGTTATTTATGGGATTATGTTTAGCAGTGGGTTGTGAGAAGCAAGAAGAAGCCAAAGCAGAGCGAATTCTGAAACTGGCCCATGGTTTGAATACGGAACACCCGGTCCATAAGACGATGGTGTTTATGGCTGAGCGGGTGAAGGAGAAATCAGGCGGCCGTTTAATTGTGGAGATTTATCCCAGTGAGCAACTGGGTACTGAAAAAGAATGTATCGAGGCATTGCAACTGGGTTATCTGGCCATGACCAAAACGTCAACCGGGCCTTTGGAGGGATTTGTACCAGAGTTGAAGGTTTTTGGGGTACCGTATCTTTTTCGGGATGCCGAACATTTCTGGAAAGTGGCCCGGGGACCTATCGGGAAGGCGTTATTGGAAGCGGGGGTTAATTATCGTCTGAAAGGATTGTGTTATTTTGACGCGGGCGCGCGCAGCTTCTATGCGAAAAAGCCCATTAATACTCCGGCGGATTTAAAGGGGTTGAAAGTACGCGTGATGAAAAGTGTGATGGCCACAAAAATGATTGACGCCATGGGGGGATCGCCGACGCCGATCGCGTGGGGTGAGCTTTATACGTCGCTGGATCAGGGCGTTGTGGATGCCGCGGAGAATAATCCGCCTTCGTATAAGACCAGTCAGCATTATAAAATCTGCAACTATTACAGTCTCGATGAACATACGCGTTTACCGGATATGCTATTAATGAGTACCCGGGTATGGGACGAGTTATCCGAGGAATTTCAGCAGATATTGACTGAATCGATTGAAGAAGCGGTTGATTACAATATCACATTGTGGGCGGAGGCGGAAAAAGCGGATTTGGAAGCGGTGAAGGCGGAGGGTGTGGAAGTTATTTATCCCGATAAAGAACCTTTTCGAGAATCGGTCCGACCCATCTGGAAAGAATTTGAGGGTACGGAAATCGGTCAGTTGATCGAACAAATACAAGAGGTACATTAAAACCATGAAGCAATTGAAACTCATTCTGGATAAAATACTGGAAGTGCTGTTGATGATATCAGTGGCGGTGCTGGTGCTGGATGTATTGTGGCAGGTATTCACTCGTTTTATCATGCGATCCCCCAGTAAATGGACGGAAGAAATGGCCACTTTCTTATTAATCTGGGTGGCGTTGCTGGGAGGCGCCGTCGCCTTGGGCCGGGGCGCTCATCTGGGCATCGATTATTTCGTCAGTAAACTGCCTCAGCGAACCCGGATTGGAACGGAAGTCTTTGTTTTTATCTGTATCGCGCTGTTTTCCGCCCTGGTCATGGTTTATGGAGGGATCGATCTGGTGAAAACGATTTTCGATCTGGGTCAGATATCCCCGGCATTGAAATTGAAAATGGGCTATGTTTATCTGGCGGTGCCGATTAGCGGAAGTTTTATGGTTTTGTATTCTTTATTGGGATTGTCTGAACGACTGAACGCCTTGAAGCGTGTTCAAGACACGAATAGCGGTACCAACTCAAACGATTCAGGTAAGGAAGTCTGATATGTCATTAGCCGTATTAGTGCTGATTGTAACTTTTATTGTGTTGTTGGTGTTGAACGTCCCGGTGGCATTCTGTATGGGAATTGCGACCGTACTGGCCATGCTCGTTGTTGATCTGATGTATGGCGGGATGCCGGCCTTTGTGGCGGTGGCGCATAAGATGGCGACGGGAATTGATGAGTTTTCCCTGCTGGCCATTCCGTTTTTTATTTTGTCGGGTTTGTTTATGGGACATGGAGGTATTGCGCGCCGGTTGATCGATTTCGCGAATGTGCTGGTAGGGCGTTTCAAAGGCGGTCTGGCCTTTGTGAATATCGTGACCTGTATGCTGTTTGGCGCAATCAGTGGATCCGCGGCGGCCGCCGTTTCTTCGGTGGGTGGATTTATGGTCCCGCTGATGAACAAAATGGGCTATGATCGGGATTTTAATGCTGCAGTGACCGTCACGGCGGCCACTACGGGTTTGTTGATTCCTCCCAGTAATGTGATGATTGTTTATTCTCTGGCGACCGGCGGAATCGTCTCCATCGCGGCAATATTTATCGCCGGCGTATTGCCAGGTGTTTTAGTGGGCCTGGGTTTGATCCTGGTGAGCGGTTTCATCTCCGTCAAACACAATTATGGCAAGGGTGAGTCTTTCTCTTTTGAAGAGGGCTTTATCCGATTCCTGGGCGCCTTGCCTGCGTTAGGATTGGTCATCGTCGTAATCGGCGGAATTTTGCTGGGATGGTTTACTGCCACGGAAGCATCCGCTATCGCTGTTCTATACGCAGCGATTCTGGCTTTTATCTATAAAGAAGTCAAATTGAAAGAGTTGCCGGGGATCTTTCTGCAATGCGGCGTGATGACCTCTGTCGTGTTTTTACTGATCGCGACCAGTATGGCGATGAGCTGGCTGATGGCGGAAGAGAATCTGCCGCAGACGATTACGGCGCAATTATTAAGTTTGAGCGATAATAAGGTCATTATTTTATTAATCATCAATTTGATTTTGCTGGCGGTGGGTACTTTTATGGACATGACACCGGCCGTATTGATTTTTACACCCATCTTTTTGCCGGTCGTCAAACAATTCGGCATTTCGCCTTTGCATTTCGGGATTATCATCATTATGAATCTCTGCATTGGCTTATGTACGCCTCCGGTTGGCACCTGCCTGTTTTTGGGCTGTGGTATCGCTGAAACATCCGTGACAAAGGTCATGAAGCATATCCTTCCCTTTTATGCCGCAATGATCATCACGTTGCTGATATGTACCTATATACCGGAACTCGCAACCTGGTTGCCCGGCTTACTGAAGTTAACCTAGAGACCAATTGGAGTTTACTATCACGGCCTTGCTGCTGCTTTATCGCGCAGACTCGCTGCGAAAATCAATAGGACTGGCGCTCTTATTGTTTCAGGATTTTTCTGTCCATCCGATTCAAGGTATCGGTCAGGGCGGAATAACATGATTCCTTCATCCGCCAGGTACAGAATGCATTGATGCTATCTGTTTGTTTCTGGTACGGTAAGGTTCGCTTGATAATTTTCCAGGTATTTTTTATGAATCACATCTGTCAATTTCCTGAAACAGGTTGAGCATTTAATGTGATATCTCATAAGGCAACCGGGATGGCTATCGGCGGGCTAAAAGAATCTATCTCGGTAAGAGGTCCGATAAAGTGGCAAGAAACGGGGTTATCGGATCAGGATTGGGTTTAATCTTAAATTGGGTGGTTGATTGTGTCGAGTATAACGATAGTGACTGAAATAATACTTTGGATTACAAAGCCAAGAAGGGAGAGCCCCCAATGAGATTTGGTCCAGATTATGTAAAAAAACTCATTGATGAAGCCAATCTGTTATTGAAAGATAAAGAGATTGACGCGAAGACCAAAGCGGCCATCTGGTGCTGTTTGCAAGCCGTGGAAAAAAGCGAGAAATACCGAAATCCACCCATGCAACCGGATAATCAGACGGCTATCGGGATAACCCATTAATCAAAATACGGATGGGCCGATTGTCAGGCTATGAGAAACCAGGGTTTATCCAATCTGGAAATACTGATCACAGGCATTTTTCTAATTGCTATCGCATTGATATCAATACCCAAACTGGCCCAAAGCGCCAGTAATGGAGATAAAAAATGTTGCGCGACCAATTTGGAAATGCTGGATTATGCCACCGGTCAATTATTGGAAGCGAACCAGGCGGATCATGAATTAACCGAAAGCGAGTGGATAGTTCGCGTATTGGGGACTCCAGAGCGCCCCAGTGAATTTTTTCCTGATGGTCCGCTCAGGTGCCCTTTGGGAGGGAACTATTACTATAATTCCAAGAACCATCGCGTCGGTTGTACTCATTGGCAATAGAGGAATCCAATCATGTCATGGCGGTCTGGTCAAGTTAAATATCATTCATGGACGCCGATTGAAACGATCATCGGGATTGCCATCTTTTGGGTGCTATGGGTGGTTTTCGCGCCTCCAGTGCGCATGATATCATCCGTGGATGCGATGACAACAGCAGCCGATCGTATGGATAAAAAGGAGCGATTGCTGCGCGACTTTTTATATACCCAGTTGTCTCGTATCGCGCAAGTGCTGGAAGTGAGGAATTCCCGTGATGGGATGGGATTTATTCGATTTCGAGATAGCGCCGGCAATATTCAGATTTGTCGAACCGGTTGTGATGGGAATCTGTATTATGGACGATGCGGGGAGATGGAGATGATTGGAGGAACAATACAGGAATTGCAATTTTATTTTTATGATCGAAACCATAGAGAAGTGACCGTTGAGGATTACAATCGATACGATGGTTTGATGCGGATTTCGTTGGTTTTATCCCAGGGGGGAGAAGATAAGTCATCTAGAGAATTTCTCATTACCACCTATCGCGCGGCAAGGATTGGTGGTCAGGCGAAGCCGGTCGCGCATTGGGGTGAAATCAGGCCGTTTTGATTATTATACCCAATGGGTATGGAATGCCCGGTCGCTCGCAACATAAGTAATGACTCGTAAAAGACTTATTTTACGGCCCAGCGGGTATTTTCAAACGTAAACGGTATACCATTCAAGATAAAATTTTGCCAAAATGAAAATTCACAATTACAGCAGGAAATTAGATCGGAGATGTGAAAGTTGGGGCAGCGTCACTGAAAAAGGTAGATTTGACTTCAGGGAAGTAATTTTATATAATCATCAAAGTTTAAATGGAATACCTGTTCTTATATAAAGAATTATATAATATCAGAGTTGAATACAGAAGAAAACTTGTCAGGTGTTTGATATGAAAACGTTCCTGGTTGTGTTATTAACTGGTTTGCTTGCTTTTGTGGTATGGTTCGTATATGGTCTGGACCAGTGGATGGGGGTTGTTGCGTTTACTTATCGGTATTTATTGTTTTGTGTTATGGCGGCTCTGTTATTCTATGGGGTATGGGCCACGAGTATTAAGAAGCAACAGGCCATCTGGGTTGGGGTGGTGGTGTTTGGGGTACTGGCGGCGAATTTCGTGCTGCCGGCTCCTTCGGAACGGATTCTGCGGGCGGCCTGGTTGAGGATCCCGGTGGGGACGCCCGCCGATGCCATTGAGCGGGTTGTGACAGAGGCGTATGATGGGAGCGGTTTTGTGCTTCCCAGGATTACTGAAGAGGAGAACAGGATTCATGTCTCACTGATGTCTCAGCAAGCGGGGAATTGTACGGCTATTATCTTCAAGACCAGAGATGGGGTGGTGGTGGAGAGTGAGTATTCACCAGATTAGAAGATACGCCCAGTGTGATAATTATTGATATTGACGCATAATGGTTTAAAAGATAAAACCGTGTGGGTAAACTCTCCCATTTTCATGAGCAGCGGGTGCAGAATCCTTAAGCGGTCTTTATTCAGTCTCTATTTTATTGAACTCCCAGCAGCCAATTGGCGGCCTGGATGTAGAGGTCTATCAGGTCGACGGATTGGTCATCGTTGATATCGGCCGGGCAATCGTTGCAGGTGTCATCGTACCAGGAGTTGGACAGGGTGTCGAAGTCGGCCAGGTCGATATCGCAGTCGCCGTCGCAGTCGCCGGAGCGGGCGAAGTTGAGTTCGTAAGCGCCCATATCGGTGAGGATGGTATTGTCACAGTTGCCGTCGGCGATCCGGTCGTAGCCGGTCAGGTCGGTGGTGATATTGTCCGGGATCAGGTCGTTATTGCCGGCGTCGATAACCGGCGAGCCGGGGGCCGGCTGGAGGGAGTCGAGACTGGTGAACTGGGGATCGAGATCGATGTTGTGATCTTCGGTGGTTCCGTAGCCACCCTGGACATCGCAATATTGGACGGTCGTGATACTGCCGGCAGCGCTTTCGATCTGGTTGGGGTCGTTGGCCCAGATGATGCTGTTGTAGAGATTTACCAGGGAAGCGGCATTGAAGAGCGCGCCGCCGGTGTTGTTTTCATAGACGCCGGGCAATGGCACGACATGGTTGCTGGTGAAGGTGCAGGAGTTGATCGTGACGAAATAAGAATTATCATTGGCAATGGCGCCGCCGAACACGGCCTGATTGTCGGTAAAGAGGCAATTGCTGATTTCGGGGGCCTGATCTCCGGTGACAATGGCGGCATAATTACAGATCGCGCCGCCATAGAGTCCGGCGGTGTTGTGCCGGAAGATGCAGCGGTTGATAAAGGGGTAGGAGCCCAGGAAACCAAAAATCGCGCCGCCGTGAACAGTGGCGGAGTTCTGTTCGAAGATACAGTCGAGAACAACAGGAGAACTGGTGGCCAGGAAGAGACCGCCGCCGTAGGTTTCTTCGGCGAGATCGGGGTTATCCTGGAGGCTGCGGCCGCTGCCGTTGCGGAGGGTGAGGCCCTGGATGGTGCAGGAGGATACGGCTTGTAACGTCAAAACGGGGTTGTTGCAGCCGCCGTCGATGATGGTATTGTGCGGGCCGGCGCCGATTAACTGGAGGTCGTTGTAAAGCAGGGATTCATCGTTGGTTAGAAGAATATTCTCGTAATAGACGCCCGGATTGATATGAACGGCGCCGCCGGGTTTATTGACGGCACTGATGGCCTGCTGGATATTATTGAAGGCATCAAACTGCCAGGTATGGCCGTCGTTGTCGGCCGGGTCGGGGGAGAAGTCATCATCCACCCAGACGGTAGTGGGAAATTCTGAGGTTGTGAATTCCAGGATGGTCCCGTAGCCGGTTCCGCAGGCATTTGAGGCCCATCCGCGGACATAACAGGTAGTATTGGGATCGAGGCCGGTTATGTGGCAGCTGAACCGGGCGGTGTCGGTCTGGTCGAAAATAATGTTATCGTTGATATCCGGATCGCCGGAGAGGTTCCAGCAGATGCCGCGTTCGCTGATGGCGGCTCCGTTTTCATCCGTGATCGTGGCGGTGCAGAGGGCCTGGGTAGCGTCGATATCGGTGACTTCGTCGGTGGTGATGAGCGGGGGGCCATGTGTTTTGAATGTGATCGATTCACCATAGAAGACCAGGTCCGACTGAATGGCGTAGGCCTTGACATAATAGGTGGTATTGGGGGTGAGGGTGTCGAGTGGGGCGGTGAAATCGCCAAGACCCGAGCCGGCAGTTACCGTTTCGTCGGCGATGGTGGGATTGCCAATGGTGTTAAAGCAGAGTCCCCGTTCGGTTACCTCCACCGTAACGGGGCTGGAAACCGAACCGCCGCCCAGGGCGCTGATGTCGGTTAAGTCGGTTAGTGGGGCGGTGGTGACATCAAGGGCGTGTATCACCAATTCATCGGCGCCCATATCGACCGATTGGGCATGGTCCGGGGTGGGGACTTCGGGATAATCAAACTTGCGCTGATCCCCTTGGAAATCCCAGGTGAGCCAGATCGGGACCGCCGCATCCAGACCGGTATCGATACAGGGCGACCCGACCTTTAACCGGAAATCGCCGTTGTTGGCGTCGGTATACAAGGGATCGGCATTGATGTTTCCGTCGCCGGGATAGAGGCCGGCAGTTTGATAGACATTGCTGTATGAGACGGTAGTTTTCTCCGATGAACTGACAATTTCATCAGGCAGATTCCGCCAGAGAATAGAGTTGGTGATGGTCAGGTCTGATTCCAGGCCGCTATAGACCGAGCCGCCGCCGGAATTGGCTGTGTTGCGGTAGAATGTGCCGTTCAGGATGGTGCAGGTGGAGAGTTCGCTGTAAATTGCGGCGCCGAAATGTTCGTGATCGCCGGCGCCTTTTTCGTTTCGGGTGAAGATGCAATTGACTACCATGGCGGTTGATTCGCGGCAACTGAGACCGGAACCATAGCCCTGGGTGTTTAATCCCGTCAGGTTGCGGGTGAACTCGACATTGTAGATAAGCGGGCTGGAAAACCAGCAGCGCATGCCGCCGCCGAAAGCGTCCGCCTGGTTATCCCGGAGGGCGCAGTTGGCGATGGTGGAATCGGCGCCCAGCATAAAGATGGCCCCGCCGCCATCGAGAGATCCTTTGCAGCGGCTCAGGGTGAATCCTTCCAGCCGGGTGTCGGCGTTGGTGAAGACAAAAGTGGCGCCGGTATCGGTGTAGTTGCGATCGATGATGGAGAGGTCTATGCCGGCACCGATGACCGCAACGCCGGAGCGCAGATATAAACGTTCATCATAAGCGCCGGCCAGAACGCGAACCGTGCCGCCGGGAGCGACGGCGCCGATGGCTTCCTGGATCGTGCCAAACGAATCATAACCAAACCGTTCGGCCGGGCCGGGACCGTCCGGGTCTGCTCCGATGATGGCTGTTGCGGCCCAGTTATCATCCACCCAAACCAGGGCAGGTGGTACGTAACCCGATTGTATCAATTCATCCGCACCGATATCACAGACCGGGATCTGATCGAAATTGCCATCACATACCCGAAGTTGACCTTCGAAATCGGTATCCGGCAGGAACATGGCGCCGTTATAACCGGCATCGATACAGGGCGATGAATTGCTTATGTGGAATCCGCCCGGTCCGGTGTCGGTGAACTGGGGATCCTGATTGATATTGCCGGCGCCGAAATAGGAACTGGAGGCATTTTCCAGGTAGACATCGCAACAGGTGACGAGGGGGGCGGCTTCATACCAGTCGTATTCGATTTCCTTGACGGGGGCGGTTGGCTGGTCCCAGAGAATACAGTTGGTGAAGGTGGGTTTATATCCCAGGGTACTGTAGATAACGGCTCCTTTTTCATTGGCGCTGTTGTCAGAGAAGGTGCAGTTGATAAAGTTGGGCGCGGAGGAAATGGTGTAGATACCGCCGCCGTAATCGGCGCTGTTGTTGCAGAAGACACAGTTGATGAATGTCGGTGAACCGATACTGGAACAGAAGACCGCGCCGCCGTAGCGGGTGATCGTTCCCCAGCCATCATCGATTTCGCGGCCGGTGCCGCCGGTGATCGTCAGGCCGCGGATTATGGTGGTTTCTGTGACGGTCTGGGCGGTTATAACTGAGTTGTTGCCGAGGCCGACGAGTGTCGTTGTGTCCGCGCCGGCCCCGTGAATCTGGACAAAGCGTTTCAGTTGAATATTTTCGTAATAGGCGCCAGGCAATACATTGACCACGCCGGGCAGGGGCCAGAGATTCAAATCGGTTGGATCGGCCGGATTAATCGCGTTGATCCCATCCTGGATATTATCGAAGGCGTCGATCCCCCATTGATGGCCATCGTTGAGGCCGCCGGCGCTGTAGTCATCATCAACCCATACTTCCCGTTGCAGGGATGAGACGATATCGCTTTCGTAGGCACCCAGGTCAACGGACTTTGACCTTGTCGCGGTTGCCGTCGAGGATTCGTTCGACGGCCGGCCAGGTCAGTTTGGAGAGAATCGGGTATCCAGTCATTGACGCCCTGATCGATACAGGGGCGAGACGGCGCGCAGGGTCAGGTTTTCGGCGCTGATGAACTGTGGATCGCTATTGATGATGCCAATGCCCGTCGAAGCCGCCCTTGATGTCGCAATATTGCGCGGTTGCTTCGCCAGCTCCGGCGATCTCATCGGGGCTGTCGTCCCAGAAAATGCTATTGAGCAGGCTGGGTTGGGACGAGGAGGTATCGTTATATATGGCTCCGCCGGTTCCGGTTGCCTGGTTGTTATAGAAGGAGGCGTTGAGAATGGTTGGTGAGCTGATCGTGTTATAGAGACCCGCGCCGTTGCCGGAGGTGGTGTTGTTTTTGAACAGGCAGTTGGTCAGGTTTGCGTTACTGTAGAAGAGGGATAAACCGCCGCCGGCTGTTTCGGCGTGGTTGGCGATAAATTCACATTTGATGATATCCGGGGCGAGAGGGGATTGGAAGGTTAAATACGCACCGCCGCCTTCACCAGCGGGCCTGATTAAGAATAAAGCGGCAATTTGACAGCGTTGGTATGGTGTCACCGATGTAATAGAGTCCGCCGCCGTTTTCCAGCGCGGTGTTTTCGATGAAGTTGCAATTGGCAATCAACAGGGCCGAGTCCGCGCAATACAGTCCACCGCCTCGGCGCGACTCCAGAGATTGTCTGATTCATCGTCGTCGGCATAACCGCCGGTAATGGTGAAGCCATCCAGCATGGTTGCGGCGGAAAGGTTTTCGGCTTTGAGGACATGAAGGGCGTTGTCTTCGATACTGTTCAGATCGTTGATTTCACCGGTTAAGATGGTTTCGTTGGTAACGAAATCTCGTGTTGACAGGTCGAAACCGGCCGGATCTTCATTGCCGGCGAAACCGCCGTAGAGATTGAGGCCGTTGGGGATGGCAAAGCTCAGATATTTATTGCCGGTATTGGCGCCGGCGATGAAATCGGTCTGGTAGGTTCCGCCGGCTACCCAGACCGTGTCGCCGCCTTCGGCCAGGGTGAGAGCGTCGGCCAGCGAGGTGAAGGCGTCGGTCCAGTTGGCGCCGTCGTTGTTGCCGGCGGCATTGTCATTAACGAAGAGATGCAGCCGGGTTGAGGTTTCAAATGCTCCCATATCGATGATCGCGTTGCCATCACCGTCTCCGTCGATATAGCGTGGATTCCCTTCGATATCCTGCAGGATGTCGCCGGGTATGAGGGTGTTGTTACCGGCATCCACACAGGGCGAACTGCGGGTAATTCGGTAGGTGGCGCCGATGAAGCCGGGGTTGGCGTCGATGTTGCCTTCGCCGGCATAGCCGCCGGCTACGTTACACCTGGTGACCACTGGAGCACTGCCAGTGGCATTTTCCAGTTCCAGACCGGACGTGGTTGCGGTGTTGCCCCAGAGAATGGAGTTATAAATATGGGGAGAGGAATTGTAATTGTAGATCGATGCGCCGTTGGCGGCCTGGTTAAGGTTGAAAGTGCAATTAATGATGTCTGGCGATGATATGTGATTGTAAATCCCGCCGCCAAGGTAGCCGGCGGTGTTATGCAGGAATACGCAATTAATGATTGAATAACTGGCTGAGGCGTTGGTGATGGCGGCTCCACCGTAGGATGAGCCGCCGACCTGATTATCGTTGAAGATACAGCCCAGAATTAATGACGCGCTGTTGATGGTATTGACATAGATCGCGCCGCCGCTGTAATTATGGGCGTAATTATTTTCGAATACGCAGTTGCGGATATCGAGCAGGGCGCCGGAATAACTATACAGGGCGCCTCCGTCGCGGTCGGCCTGGTTGGAGACAAAAATACAGTTGTGAATATCGACTCTGGCATTGCTGTTGATTAAAATACCGCCTCCCCGGTCGCCGGGACTGGAGGCGCTGGAACTGTTACCGCCGGCAATTTCAAAGCCGTCCACGACCACCGCCTGGGCGTTGGCGGCAACCTGAAGCACATGATAGGCATTATCCGATACCGCTGAGGAGCCGATATTGCCATGCAACCGGGTATCATTAGTAGTGAAATCACGAGCGTTCAGATCGAAGGTGGCGGGATCTTCATAACCGGCGAAGCCGCCGTATAATTTGACATTATTTTTCAGGAGGAAATTACTGTTTCGGTCACCGGCGGATATGCCATTGCCCCGATCTGTCTGGTAACTGCCTTTGGCGATCCAGACAGTATCACCAGGCAGGGCCGCTCCCAGGGCATCCTGGAGATAACGAAATGCCTGGGGCCAGCTCAATCCATCGCCGCCGGCGGCCGAGGCGTTGACAAAAATGGTTCTGGGACCGCCATCGACATATTCATAGGCGCCGATATCCACAGCCGCCAGACCATCACGGTTGGCATCCAGTATCCGATTGTGGCCATCGGGATCGGTATCGTTGTAACCGGAGAGTACATAGGCATTATCGCCCCGGTCCAGACAGGGTGAATAGTATTTCAAGCGTAAATCGAGTTCATAGTCGCTATCATCCGAATAGGTATCGATAAATTGGGGATTGGTATCGAAATTTCCCAATCCGCTATAGCCTCCCTTGACATCACAGCATTGCACATTGAGGGTGATTCCTCCGGCGCCATTCTGGACCTGGGCGATTTCACCGCCGGGATTGTTATAGATGATACTATTCAGAATATTTAAATTGAGATAGGTTGAGCCCAGAAAACCGGCATAGTCGGACTGGGCATACACGCCTCCTGCGGTATTGGTGCTGTTGCCATAGAACGAGCAGTTGATGATATTGACCGGAATGGTCATGCTGTAAAACCAGGTGTTATTATAGGCGTGCACCATCATGCCGCCGCCGTAAGAGTGATAACCGGCGTCGTATTCCCGGTTTTTCCCGAAGGCGCAGTTGGCAATGGTGCCGCTACTGTTATACAGGTAGAGTCCGGCCCCGTATCGATGGGACATATTAAAGATGAACTCACAGTTGACAATCTCAAGATTGGAATTTACCCCATAGACATAAATCGCACCACCGCCGTTGATGCCGGTATTAAACATGAATTGGCAATTTCTGATTTTGGGACTGTTACTGCCGTTGACGTAGATGGCGCCCCCTTTATCGAGGGCCGAATTGAAGGTAAAGCGGCAGTTCGATATGACCATTGAACTGTTATTGCAGTAGATGCCACCGCCGCACTGCTGGGCGGCGGCACTGCCTTGAGCCACGCTGCCCTGAATCTCAAATCCATCCAATACGGTTGCTTCACTCAATCCGCCGGCATATACAATATTGTAGGAGTAGGTATTGCTCCCCAGCAAGCCGTATAATAAGCTGACATTATTCTCGAGATCGCGATGGTTGAGATTGTAGTTCGACGGTTCGTTTCCGGCGAAACCTCCATAGAGTTTGACCCCGTTTTTCAGGGTGAAGCTGACTGCCGGATCGCTACTGGACGGTTTGTAAGTCCCTGCGGCTACCCAGATATTGGCGCCCGAAGTCGCCGCATTCAGGGCCGATTGTAATGAGCGATAGGCGTGGGCCCAGGAGGTCCCGTTATTGGAACCGGGCGCATTGTCATCTACGTAGATAATGGCTCCGGATGCGAGTGAGGATAAGGCAATGCAGACAGATATGATCCAATACAAATCAAAAGATTTAAACTTTATCATGATTATGCCTCACTGATAGACGAAATTTTATAGTTGAGCGCGCCTATTAGAAATACTCATTAAGTGTGAGTAGCCGCATACAAACCTGAAGACCTGGGGAGCATAAGGCGGGCAGTTTATCGGGGACAAAGTAAATCAAAATAATCTCTTTTCGAGCGCCAGATAAATTATTTAGCATAATAAGCAGTGCTACAATAATAATATTTAATATTTATATTAAAGGCGGGTCCAGGATATGGGGTTGCCAAAAGGATCCCCAATCCGAGGCCAAGAACTATCTATACAATGACTTTTGAGCCAAAACCGATAACTATTCATCTATTTTAACACGATTTTCAGTTTAAACAAGTCAAAATTTCAACCGCATCCAACCCGGGTAAAAATCGAAACTGGATATTTTCTTGCAAGTTAAGCGTTGGGATGTTAGGATAAAATTTTATTTTGAGGCCTATAGGAGCAGCCGGCATTTATTAAATAAAATTTACTATGACAGTGGGCTATTGCTGTCGGATAAAATGCCTGAGCCCAATAAGGAATGAAAGCCTGGATTCGAATATTAATGAGGTGATCTGGTGGCTGGATCGATTAAAATGAGAACCGTTAAGGTGTGGATCAGTTTGTTTGTGCTGATGTCAGGTCTGGTTGTGTGGGCGCAAGAGTCCGGAGTGTCGCCAGCCGGTAAGCAGTTTGAGATTGTGCCCCCGGATAATAATGGCGGTGCGATCGGGGATCGCTGGGCGATTGTGATTGGATTGAATTATAAGAATTGGAAAGTGCCTGAGTTACAATATGCCTGCAACGATGCCACCCATTTCGCTGAGTGTTTGAAAACCGTCGGATTTAAATCGGATCATGTTTTTGTGATGACGGACGATTCGGAGGGGGTAAATAGTCCGATAACATCAAATATCCGGGACCGACTGACTGCCATAACCGGGAAGGTGAAAAAGGATGATTTGCTGATTGTCTATTATTCCGGGCATGGGACCAATACCGGTTATCTGTTACCCCTGGATACTGCGGCGGATGGCAAAGACACGACTAAGATGATCGCCATGTCGCTGGTCAAAGAGTTACTGGAGACCAGTGCGGCCAAGCAGCGGCTGTTAATCCTGGATGCCTGTCACAGCGGGGGCAAGGATGCCGATGCCAGTTCCAGCGCGGCGGATAATATCAGCCGTAATTTCGATAAGGCCGGTTTTCTGACCATGAGCAGTTGTGATGCCAGCCAGTTATCCTACGAGAATGATGCCGAAAAGCTGGGAGTGTTTACGGCGGAGTTGATCAAGGGGTTGGCGGGAATGGCGGATATGGAGGTGGACGGCAATAAGGATCACAAGGTGACAGTCCATGAATTGTTTGGCTATGTGGTCGAAGGGGTCGCCAATTGGTGTCTGGCAAATGGCAAAGAACAGACCCCGATCTTGCGGGGGTATACGAGCGGTCAGATGATTCTTGCCAACCGGGATCCGTGGGATACGGTCTTAAGTCATCTGGGTGCGATAGCGCAGCGTCTGGACGAGATCGAAGTTGAGATGGACCGCCGGCCAGACTGGCAGCCGGTTAACGATTTGGAACTGGCTCTGGCCGTTCAGGAAGAAGCGATCGGTGAGTTAAACGCGAAAATGAAATCCTTGCCGGCGGAACCGGACCGATTAACGCCATATAACGAGCAAAGAGAGCGGGCGATTCAAAAGACAGCGGAATTGCGAGCGCTTATGTTTGATATCTGTTCGATGCCGACTTATGTGAATTCGATCGGGATGAAGCTGGTTCACGTTCAGCCGGGGACCTTTCTACAAGGCAGTGACAGCAATGAGGAAGGGCATGATGAGAGTGAGCGGCCCCGTCATAAAGTTATCCTGACGAAATCGTTTTTCATCGGCGCCTGTGAGGTAACCCAGGGGCAGTGGGAACGTTTGATGGAGACGAACCCCAGCACCTATAAACAATTGGACCCCAATTTTCCGATCGTAGATATTACCTGGGATCAGGCGAAAACCTTTTGCAGCAAGCTGTCGCTGGTGGAAGGTCGGACTTATCGATTGCCCACCGAGGCAGAGTGGGAATATGCGTGCCGGGCCACCATAGAGAAGCCCAATGAAAAGGTGAGATATACGGCCTATAATAACGGGAATGACAATATGAGCGGCGTGCATCAGATCTGCCGGTGCAGCTATCCCCTTAAAGTCAAATCGCCGGGTCTGGTGGGGGCGTTGAAACCGAACCGCTGGCAGCTGTACGATATGCACGGAAATGTGGCGGAATGGTGTGAAGATTCCTTTGGGAATTACAGCGACGCGACCGCTGTCGATCCGCTCAATACGCAGGGGACGACCAGGGTGGTGCGAGGCGGTTCCTGGCGCGATATGCCATTTTTGTGCCGGTCGGCGGCCCGGCGGGGGGTGCCGGCAAAAGGCAGCAGTGACAATCTTGGATTTCGGGTGGTGCTGGTGGTGGATTGTCAGAGGGAGATGGAATGACGCGGAGGAACGCCGGTAAGCAGTTGTTATAGCAGAACTACGAATGAGCTCAGGGCGGTCAAGCCGCCACCCGATAAGAAAATATCTCACACAAAGCGAAGCCACTCAGAAAACACCCAGGAAGTGAACCACGAATCCCGATCGATCGGGATGGATAAGCGTTAAGAAGACTCAGAGGCTTGATTTTGACGTTGATTGAAACAGTAAGATTGTTTCTGAATAAAATGACAATAATCAATAAGACAGTTTTTGATTCCAAGGAAAATACTATGATTGAGAGGTTTATTTATGAAAAATCGTAATCGATGGCAGTTGGTTTTATTGGCAGCGGGACTGGTCGTTTTCAGTTTTTCGACCGGATGTCAGAAGCCCCAGTCCTGTCTGGATGGCGAGGCGTTTGTCCAGGCGGAAGAATGGGAGAAGGCGGTGGACTCGCTGACGATCTGCTTGAATGAAGTTCAGGGCGCACCGTTTTCGGGCGAAGCGGAGAAAGCGAAGGTCCAATTGCAGATCGATTTGATAAAGGACAAAATTACCGGCGCGACCGTCGCCCAGGCGGAACGGTTGATGAAAGATGGCAAAACCCTGGTGGAACATCAGAACGCGATTACCCTGTTGAAAACCAAAGCTCGTTACGATAATGGCAAGGCAGAAATCGCGGCAGTATTGTCGCGGTATGAAAGTCAGCTGGTTAAGCTGAAAGAGGCGCGCGACCAGTATGTGACGGTGGCGCAGACCATGAAAGCGGAAGGCAACTGGCAGGCCGGCTACGCGGCGATTGCCCAGGCGATAGCCATCGATACAGAGAATCAGGGCCTGGTTCAGCAACGCACCGGAATTATTCAGGCCAGGGATCAGCATTATATGCAAACGATTCAGTCGAATTGTGATAATGCACAATACGCGCTGGCGCAGGAGACCCTTGGGAAGTGGCTGGCGGAAGATCCGGTCCCGGTGAAAACAGTCGCCGATCCCATCGTGAACAAGGTAAAGGCGATGACGGAAAAGGCGGTGCGAGCCAAACTGGAGGCCTACCTGAAGAATAAGCAGTATTACAGCGCTTATGTGTTGTTCCATCAGGTGAAGGTGGGCAATTGCGATGATCTGTACGCGCGGATACAAAAGGACGGGGCGGAATATTATAAAAATCTGGGCTATAAGGAACAGGCGCAAGCTCATGATTATCTGGCTTATGTCGCGTCGGCCAAAGCGGATCTGATCAATTCGAAAGACGCAGAAATCGATCAACTTAAAGTGGCTTGTGAAGACCGGATGCAAGAATTGCTGAAGGTGAAAATCGGGGTCGCGGACTTTGAATCACCCAAAGATAAATCGGATATCGGCAAGGAAATCACTGCCTCCATTATCGCCCGCCTGACAAAGCGTTTGCCCTATGGAGTTCATATTGATGAGCCGACCAAGCCGAGATTTGATATCAATCAGAACGGATTAGTTAAAACGGTGGTTTTACTGAATCATCAATATGCCATTTTTGGGAATGTAACGAATTTTGTAACCAGCGATAATAGTAAAGTTGTCGACAAAACGGCCGTCGTCAAGTTAGTCGATGAAGAGCCCAATCCCCAATATGATCTGATGCTGGCAACCCATGGGGCCGATCAGACCAGATGGCCGTATATTCCTGAAAAGAGCAAAAAGAAAGAACGGTTTGAAACAATAAAATATCAGGCGGGAGAGAAGCATCTGGAAGGATTGATAATAGTAATCCCCCGTTTGTATTCAGCTGAGGAAGACCGGGTAGTAGCAAGCGAGGAGTTCAAAGCCCCATGCAAAATAGATGATACCTATCAGGATGCGGTTGAAGTGGCGGGAATCAAAGAAGACCCATTAGAGGAGAAAGAGACGATGCTGGATGTTGAAAGGAAAATTAAAGAGGAAGTTGTGGAAAAGGTGGTCAATTGGTGTATGGATTACTTTGAACCCCGTCAACGTTATTACCTGGACAAAGTCCGGTATCACCAGGGACGGCAGGAGAAGGAACTGGCGATCCAGTACGCGGCCCTGGGGTATTATTATTGTTTGCATGATCCGGATAAGGTGTTGCCGACCGATGAGGATTTTCTGACGCTGAAGCAGCTGGCTTTGTTAGAACTGACCGAATAGGCGGGCCCGGCGCCTGAACCAGAAGGGCCACGTGAACTTTCACGTGGCCGGGGGGTTATTCTTTGGGCGCCAGTTTCCAGAGTGTGCGAGTCAGTTGGCGGCACAAGGTGGCCTGAGATTCGTTTCTGGTCATGGTGACCGTGTCATAGCGGACGCACTGGGTGGATGCGGTATCGAGGTAGTCGCAGCGATACTCATTTGTTTTGGAGCCCTTGGTGAGAGTGATGACGATCAGGCAGTCGATCTGGTTCTGGCGGGCGAGCCGGCAGAATTCAGAGAGGCGGTAACGGTCGTTGTCCATCTGGCGCAGGCGGTCTATGGTGTAGGCGAGATCTTCAGTTAGTAGAAGTTCGAACACGGCGTTGTCAATCAGTTCCCGGTCGTATTGTAGCAGCAGGGGTTGGAATGGAAGCACGTCATACCGATTGAAGCGATGGGATTCAGCCTGCATAAGGTGCAGCAGTGACTGGTCGTCGTAGTTTTTGTCGAGTACCGTTTCGGATGGAGTGTGGTCTTCGATCAGAAAGGCGGCATGCAGTTTATCCGTGGCGGGTATGGACTGACCGGGGCACCTTTCGGTGATCAATAACAGGGCGATCAAAACGGCTAACGTTGCGGCGAAATAATAGACATAACGTGGCATGGTAAGCTCCTTTCAGAAAGATCAAATATTCTGGCAAACGGACTGCGCTTTGGAATAGACGACTTCTTCATCCTGGACAGGGATTAATTGACCATCGGTCGTATGCACGGTATCGATGATAAGGCTGTAGCCGCCGGAGCAGTTTAGTTCGTAGTGGCCGTTGGTGGCGGCGACTTTGTCGAGTGATACACCGGCCTGGCGGATGGCGGCGATCTGTTTTCCGGCGAAATAGCGGTCGGTTTCGACCGGGATCAAGCCGGACGGTTTTGGTCAGCGAGGTAATCTGGCTGGCTTCTTTCCGACACTGGAGCTGCTGCTGCTGATCGGGAGTGAGGGATCGTTCCTTCATGCGATTGGAAAAGCGTGAGAAGTCGAGGGTATCGTTGGGAACGAAGGCCCCGGATTCACGATCGAAGACCAGGAAGGGCGCAGAGGGTTTGTGGTCTTTAAAGCAGTAGGCCATCAGAACAATACCGAAATGACGGTCGATATCAGGCAGTTGAACAAGGTCCGGAATTTTTGTATTAAGGTCTGGAATGCTTTGCCAGTTTTCGTCCATGTCCTGGAGCAATCGTCGGCGAAAAACCTGATGTTCCTCAGGATTATCGTTCGTTTGCGGGCGGATTGTTTCAGCCGGTATTCGATCCACAAGTTCCTCGGCGGCTGGCTGGAGGGATTCTGGCTGGGATGCGACGGATTCGGATTCTGGTTCGATGGGTTGGGGTAGTTCGGTTTCATTTTCTGCGAGAGCTCCTTCCTCTAAATTGGGTTTGAATTTCAATTCTTCGGGAATGACGGTGTCCATTTCGGGGGTTAGTTCGGGTTGTGGTTCGTTTTGTGCCTGGGTTGGTTCTTCCGGAGCATTGGATTCGATTGGGGCCGGCGGTTCGGCTTGCTGTTGTATGGTTTGCATGAGCAACTGGATTTTGGCTAAAGACTGGGCCAGAGACTGGTCGGGCGCCTGGGAGGTCTTAATGTTCTGGTAAAATAACCAGCCGGCATGTACAGCTAATGAGAGTATCAGACATATGATCCATCGAGTTTTCATGATTGATCGGACTCCTTTCGGGGTTGGGTAGTGGCGGTTGGATGGGCGGCCTGTTCGGCGATAATAACAAGCGGATGGCCCGGCATGTGTCTGGAGATCAGGTTGAGAACCTGGGCGACACGGCCATAGTTGGCTGAATCGTCGGCCCGCAGGAAGATGCGGGCATCGGGTGATTGCCGGGCTTGATCAGACAGCGTTGTGGCCAGTGCATTGGGTGAAATGATCTCTTTGCCGATATAGACCTGGCCGGTCTGATCCACGGAGATTTCGATGCGGTCCTGTTCTTTCTGGACAGCCATTTCTCCGTTGACGGCGGGCAGGCTCACTTCGAATCCCCTGACGATGGTGCTGTTGATCAGGGTCGACAAGAGCAGCAGGATGATCAGGAAGATCGTGTCGAGCATCGGGGTGAGATCCGCCGAGGCCGTATTATCGGCGAGGTTTGCGCCAAACGGTACGAAAGTCGGATTGGAATTATTCGAATTCACAGATAATCCTCCCCATATCCAGCGAGGCCTGACGGATTTTTTTGCGGAAGGTGACCGCGGCAATGGTGGCTGCCAGGCTGATAACCAGGCCGCAGGCAGTGGTACGCAGGGCCAGGCTGATGCCCTGGCTGATGGCGTCGGGAGAGGCTGTGACAATGGCGCTGATGCCGCCGAAGCTGCGGGACATGCCGACGACGGTGCCGAGAATCCCGACGAGGGGGGCGATACGGGCGATCAGATCGAGCGTGCCCAGTCGCCTGGACATCAACTCGATCTGTTCTCCCGCAGCCTGATGAAGACGACTTACACTATGGGGCTCCTGAAGCCCGGCCACCATAACCGCTTCAGTGAAATGGAGGTTCCTACGGTTTTGCAGACGCTGCAATAAGAGGCGGCGGCCGGGTTCAGTGGGGCCAAACAATTCCGTATCGATGCGACGATAACGAAGTCCTGAGCAGAGCCAAAAGAGGAATCGATCCAGAATTGCCGCCAGGCAAATAACCGACAAGAGAAAGAGGGCTGCCATAATCGGATCGATGTTGCCTGTGAGTGTAAGTAGCGTTTTCATGATACCATATCCTTTCCTGGGCGAGAATTTGCAATAATCAGAGAATGGTTTTGACTTTGATGGGACAGAACATCTGGATCTGGGCGAGTTTACGCCGGGTAGACATATCCATGAGTATCTGATAGGGCTCGTTGGGGCCGGCGGGGCCGGGTTTCGCGGCCGGTTCTTCCGGGATGTTCAGGTTTGATATTTCTCAATGGCTGACTTGATCCGGATCTGGGCCATTTCCTGGTTGGAATCGATTTCGCGAGTCTGGGCGAGCGACAATTGTTCGTTGAGCATTTTCAGTTCCGTCTGGATTTCTTTTTCACGCATCTGCCAGCGCTGGTGCAGGTCTTCGGCGGCCTTGTTCTTTTCTTTTTGAGAAGCGTTGGCGTACAGCTGCATGAGTTCATCAAACTGGCGGCTGACGATCTGAGGGATCATTTCGAGCTCTTTGTTTTTGAGTTCGATTTGTTTTTGCAGTTCGACGATCCGTTGTTTGTTGTACTCGTTATTCTGTTTGAGGCTGTCGTATTCGCCTTCAACCGAGTTGTTGATAATATTGTTGAATTGGTTCAATGGCATTGGTCAGTGACGTTTCGCCGTTATTCGTCTTATTGAGTTCGGGAATAAGCGAGCCGGATTGGGTTTCCTGGGCCTGCAACGCGCCGATGCCGGCGAGGGTTACGATCAGAACGATTAAGGTATTGAATTTTTTCATGGCTATCTCCTTGAGAAGGTAGGTTAATATTACTATCATTATTTGCTGGCAGTGACATCCATATTGGCGAAAGTATCGATCATTTTATCCAGATCATTGAGGTTGAGACCGCTGGATTCACCCAGCAGATCGCTGACATCGGGAAGGGTCTGGATGATTTCATTCATGTCATCCATGCAGATCATGGCGTCGGTGGCGACTTCAAACTGTTTCAGAGCGGAACTCAGGTCCTTGATTTTGCCGATCATGGCGAAGGCCGATTGACTGTCACCGGTCTGGGCCAGCAGCCAGTCATTGAGTTCGGCGGAATACTGGATCAGTTTGATTTCTTCGATAAGCGATTGCTTCTGGATTTTCAGGTTCATCACGAAATGATCCATGTTCTGATTCATGTCACGGAAGAAGGTGTCGATCTTGGCCAGTTGTTCGCCGAAAGTAGTATTCAGGCGTTTGTGGGCCTGGATGGTTTTCAAGCGTTTGTCCAGGTGGTAGAGTTTGATCAGTTTGCTGCGGAACTGGAAGCGGAGTTCCTGGTTTTCCGGATCATTTTTGATTTGACGGGCCAGATCCTGCATTTCTTTCTTCAGTTCGTCCGCTTCCTGGTGGATGGTTTTGTCGTGCTGGGAGAAGGCGTTGTTGCGTTCATCCAGCGAGGCCTTGATTTTGGCCATTTTATAGTTCATTTCGAGCATGCCGTCTTTCATGCGGTCTTTGTTGGAAACAATGTTGTCGATCTGAGTGACGGTTTTATTGGCTAATTCTCCCAGGAGGTTGTAGACGCGGGCCTTGGTATCCGGCTGGCGGTTGTCTTTGTACTGTTTAACGGCTTCGCTGAGTTCGTCGTTGCCATTTTTGAGCAGGTCCGCCAGTTCGCCGGTCTTTTTGAGGTTTTCCTCCAAAACTTTCATGTTGCTTTTGGGTTCGAATTTGGGCAGGTAGCCGGTTCCTTCAACTGTCGACTGCGCGAACAGAGCGGTCGGAGCGATTACAGAGATAACGAGTGTGAGAATTGTTATTGAGCGTTTCATAGTGATTACCACCTTTCTACTTCACTGGAGGTTACGAGATTCTGATATTGTTCGGATTCACTTTGTACGGAGACGAGGATTTTGTTTTTGTCATCGGTGGAAAGGTCTTTCCAGTAATTAAAGGCGCGTTTATGGTCGCCCACGGCGTAGGCGATGGCGCCGGCAGTCATTTTGTCATCGTTGGTGACGTAGTTCTGATGCTTGAGGTACTCCTGAAAGTGTTCATCGGCGCGGGTAAACTGGCCGGCCGCCATGCAGGTCATGGCCAGGTTGTACTGCAACTGGCTGCGAACTTCATCATTGGCGGCATAATTGAGCGCCTGGCGATAGGCTTCAGCACTTTGGGGGTACTGTTTTTGCAGGAACCGGATCTGGCCCAATACTGACAGATTCCGGTAACTGTTGGGATTATTCTGCAGGGCCTGTTCGATATGGGTGTAGGCCTCGGCGGTATTGTCCTGACCGAGATAGCACTGGGCCACCAGATAGTGGTAATTGCTACCGGACTTATTGGTGACCTTGTTTAACTCGGCCAGAGCGCTGTCGAACAGCGATTCGCGGATCATGCCCTCGGCCATCATTAACGATGCCTGGTCGTCGGAGGGCAAAACGGTTGTCTGGGTTTTAGATGCGGGTTTTGAACCGCATCCGGCGAGCAGAAACACCATCAGGCTGGATGCGATTGCTGCCAGGATTGTTACTTTGGTTTTCATTGCGATACCTCCATTAAAAGGGTTTTAAAAGAAATTAATTTTTTCACTATAGCTATTATGACACGGCGAAGCGGGAATGCAAATGTTTTTATTGGATTTTATTACCTTTTGTTTCCATATGGGAGTATTAGAGAGAATTAAAGTGTTATAATTGGGCAATTTATGTCATATAATGAAATACAACATTTTTATTGCTTTTTTTAGAAATGGGTGTAAAATTAAGAAAAGAAGGCAAATTTAGGTAAATGACGAACAAGCGGTCATAGAGAAACAGTGAATATATGAAATATGTAAGACATTTAATTAAAGTACATTATGAATATTTTTGCTCGGTTTAAGGGAGCTGGATTCAGGAGAGTGGGAGAAATGATTGGCAAGATTGGTGATCGAGAAGTGAATAGATAAGGATGGAAAAAGGGGAAATAGCTGGTTTGATTGAAGACCAGCGCTCTTTGTGCAGAAAACATGAAACAATTTAATTGATAAGGATATATTAAACTGGATACTGAGCTATTCAAATTGAAGGAAGAGCAGTTTATCAGCCGGTTGCGGGCGAATCTGTCTGATCTGGCCGGTGGAATCCAGTTACGGGAGGGGGATGGGATCGCTATTTTACGCAAACTGACGAATAACCAGTTGCTGCGTAATGAGTTATGTGCGCGTTACCCTTTGGGGAAAGAGTTGGGATTACGGCTGGCGCCGGTAAAGAAACTGTTTGGGGAGAGTCTGCCGGGGGTACAATTGGCTGGGAAGGTGGTGTTGAGGTATGACCTGCTGGTGGCTGATGGTGGGTATGATGAGCCGATGGGCCAGGGTGATTTACATACATTATTAAAGGAACGGGAGCAGTCATTGGGAATGGCGAATGAGGCGTTGATACTGGGATTGTATAGCCCGACGGGGTGGAATCAGGGCGCGCGGGATTATGTGGTTAACGATCCGCCGGGCAGCGGCTGGCCGGGAGGACGGGTGCTGCCGATATTGATCGGGCCGGACATTACCTCGCTGGTCTGGGATAGGAAACAGGAACTGATACTGCGTCATGTACCGATCTTTTCGGGTTTAACCCGGCAGGAGCGGGAGGCGGCCTGTCGTGACGCGATGGTTCATGAATTGCGGGTGAGGGAGTTTGCCGGGTTGGAACAGCTGGCGCTGGAGCATTACTGGGAGTCTGGGCTGGTGGAAAAAGTGGCGCGGAAGCTGGCGGAGGAGGATCACCGGTTGACGGTAGTGAAGATTAAGGAGGTGGGGATGGTGATTAAGCGGAGGGTGGAAGGGTGATAGTGTTTAAATGGTTACAACTACATTAATCATAAACCAGATGACGAAGGAATGCGTTATGAACATGTTGAATAAATTAGCGGGATTGTTTGGCGGGAACCGGAAACTGGTTGCGATCGAGAAGCTGAGTACGAATGAGCTGGAGAATGAGAAGATCCGGTTACAAACCGTTCAGGATGGGTTTATCAAGGAGGTACGGGAATTGGAGGCGAAGAAACGGGCGTTGTTTGAGGAGGGGCGCAAGAAAACCAGTACGATCGAACGGCAGTCGATGGCGATTCAGATCAAGCAGGTGGATGATGAGGTGAAGGATGTGTTGAAGGCTAATACAATTGTCAGCCGGCAGATTATGGTGACGGGGAAACTGTTGCAGATCAAGAAGCGGGAGAACCTGCTCAAGAGCGAGGGGCTATGGGGGATGATCAGTTCGGTGGAGCCGGAGGCGCTGGAGAAATTCATGCTGGATGTCAAGGTGAAGAGCAAGCAGGGGGACGCGCAGAGCCGGCGGCTGCTGGATATATTGGGTGAAGGGGATAGCGAAGTGGAAACAGTCGATCCGGAGATCGAAAAGATTATGGCGGCGATGGAAGAGGCGGGCGGCCAGGAACTGGATGAGCGGGCGTGGGATGATATTGAGAAGAAGGTGTTTAAGGTGGAGGAGGAGATGGAGAAGGAAGAAGGCGTTTAGGCTGTCACGTTATCGAGGTGTCCCAGACTGATGGGATGGATATGGAGTAGTGATATGCGATCTCAGAAATTATGGTTTGCAGCAGCATTGTTGATACTGAATCATTGGCTTCTATTCGCTGTGAATGCCGATACAGAGTCAGATCGATCCAAAGCACTCATGGTAGTGGAATTACCAAAAAATGAACTCCAGGCTGTTACTCCACTGGCCAGGAGTAATAGCGCCGGACTATTTGTCGGAGTTAATGAATTTACCAAAGATTCGAGTCTGGCCTCATTAAATTGCGCGGTGAATGACGCGGTCAGTCAGGCGTATCTTTTCGTAGAAGAGCTGAAACTGATTCCGGCCAATAACTGTATTTTGTGTCTGTCCGGTCAGCCAACCCTGCCGGTTGCCGTAGAGCAGTTGCGGCGATTGAAAGCTGCCGGCGCGGAATTGAAAAACGCGGCTAAAAGCGATATCCTGAATGGACTGATTATTGCCACCCGCATGCCGGTATCCGGTGAAGACCTGGTAATCGTATCAGTCAGTTCACATGGCTTTGAAGATGATAACAGCATTTATATCATGCCGTCCGATGGTCTGCGCGCCTATCTGAGCGATACGGCCCTGCGTTCCAAGATATTGACCGATACCATCAGTGAATCCAGGGCGGGCAAGAAGATGGTTATTCTGGACGCCTGCCGGGAACGGGTGGGCCGCAGCAAGTCGGGTGGCGCCGGGCCGGCGATGAGTGAAGCCTTTATGAAAGCCTTTGCCGCCGGGCGGGGCCAGATTACCCTGACCAGTTGCGGCATTGGTCAACTCAGTTATGAAGACCCCGACAGCGGTTATGGGGTATTTACCCATTTTTTATTGCAGGGTTTACGCGGACAGGCGAAGGCGGATGAAGGCGGCTTTGTCACAGTGGGCACCTTGAATCAATATGTGGCTGATGGCGTGCGCCGCTGGATAGTCCGCAACAAGCCCTCCGTGGCCTGGGAGCATATCCCGCAACCGCGACTGGACGCGTCAGAAAACGCGCGACGGATGCCGCTGGCGATCGCGGTCGGCCTGAGTGGTGAAGATCTCGAAAAGGCGCGTCAATACTGGCGGGATTTTCAGATCGAGGCGCAATCAAGTTCATCTGGAACCGGTCAGTCTGGTGTCTTTATTGATCTGAAAGCGTTATGGGAGATGTACCTGGATGAAGAGCTTGGACTGGAAGACTATCAATTTGCCGAGGCAATGGTGAAGGCCCGGCAAGAAGCGGCTGACTATCTGGATGATAAAGACCGGGAGATATCAGCCGCCATTGCCGGCGTGGCCAATGGCAGTCAGCCGGCCAGGCGATTGAGCCGCATGCTGGACGCGATAGAAGAGAAAACGAAAAGAATCCAGCGGCCGCAAAAAATTATTGTTCGTCAAAAGATTGACAGGCTGTTAATTTTGGCGCGCGCTAAGGATAATAAGACTGATGGAAGAGAGGCCCTTAAGGCGCTGGATGAACTTTTAAAATTGGAACCGGGACATTTAGAGGCGTTGTCATTATATAAGAAAATTGCTGGATACTATGGGCCCGAACCGGGTGATTTGATGACCAATCGTATCGGCATGAAACTGGTGTGGATCGGGCCGGGTGAGTTTATGATGGGGAGTCATAATGGAAAGGGTAATGTGAAGCCGGTTCATCAGGTGAAGATTACGAAGGGCTTCTGGCTGGGACAGTATGAAGTGACCCAGGCCCAATATGAAAAAGTGATGGGGACGAATCCCAGTAGTTTTAAAGGTGATAACAATCCGGTGGAGAGTGTGAGTTGGGAAGATGCCATGGCATTTTGTAAGAAGTTAGGTGAGTTGGAAGGAAAGACTTATACTTTGCCAACGGAAGCGCAATGGGAATATGCCTGTAGGGCTGGAACGAAAACAGACTATAGTTTTGGTGATAGCGTGAGCCAGTTGGGTAATTATGCCTGGTATGATGACAATAGTGGTGGTAAGACTCATCCAGTGGGCCAGAAGCAGTCGAATGGCTGGGGATTATATGATATGCATGGCAATGTATGGGAATGGTGTCTGGACTGGTATGATGAGAATTATTACAGTAAAAGTCCAGCTAGTGATCCAATTGGGCCGACCAGTGGCGCCCGCCGTGTTCTGCGCGGCGGCAGTTGGAACAATGGTGAAATCAGCTGCCGCACCGCCAATCGCTACTGGATCATCCCTGTCTGCCGCGATTTAGGTTTTCGGGTGTTGTGCGTTGGAGGTCTGGACTGATTTGGTTACTCTTTTTGGGGGGCTAGGGGGTAGGTCCCCTGGAGTATGAAAAATTGAATAGAAGTTTTTTTGATAATAGGGATATTTGGGTGGAGGGCGAAAGGGAAAATCTTTCGGCCCTTCGGGCCTTGAGATGGGAGCGTGCTTTTATTCTGACGCCTGACGCCCCCGGCTAGGAACTGGCGGTTCCTCCTGAGGCGGATCTTCGACCTTCGGGCTTCAGGTGTGCGATGGGGGATGGATGGAATTTGGATAGTTCTTTGGAAATATGAGATTATAAGAAAAAGAAGTTTCATCATTTCTGTATATGAAATGATGATGAGGAGATTTGGTTATTTGAAGTGTTTTGGCGATTTGTTATTTTAGAAGAAGGATGGAATGGATAGTTATAAGAGGTGTTCTTGATTTGTGTTTAATGTGCATGATAAGCGTCAATAGCGCTAAAAATAACCTAGCCATTAGAGAGGCCCGAAGGGCCGTGAGTTTTTAGCCGGGGCCGTGAGGCTCCGGACCAGGATAGTAGAATAAAACAAAGCCCTGAAAGGGCGAAAGCGTTTTGTTTGAGATTGAAAGAAATGAATAAATATTCTGTCGCCCCTCCGGGGCTTGTTGTGTGGGGGGAGTCTTTTTCCGGGGGCTGACGCCCCCGGCTAGGAACTGGCGGTCCTTTGGACCTCAGGAGTGCGATGGGGGATGAATGGAGTTTGGATAGTTCTTTGGAAATGTGTGATTGAAAAATACAATAAAGACTCTGACGCCTGACGCCCCCGGCTAGGAACTGGCGGTTCCTCCTGAGGCGGATCTTCGACCTTCGGGCTTCGGTGGTGCGATGGGGGGTGGATGGAATTTGGATAGTTCTTTGGGAATTGTGATTTTAAGAAAAAAATGATTGTTGAAATGAAGATGTGATCTGTCAATTGACATGAAAATAACATCGTCCATTGGAGAGGCCCGACGGGCCGCGAGTTTTTAGCCGGGGCCGTGAGGCCCCGGGACAGGATAGTAGAATAAAACAAAGCCCTGAAAGGGCGAAAGGATATTATTAGTGTCTTTTACTCAGTTATATTATCATATTGTCTTTTCGACCAAAGAGAGGAGGCGATTGATTAATATTGAAACGATTCCGCGCTTGTGTGATTATCTTGGCGGGATTGTCAGGAATCGAGGTCAGGTTTTGGTTACTGCCAATGGTATGCCGGACCATATTCATCTGGTGGCGAAACTGAAGCCGGCAGAGTGTCTGGCTGATTTTGTCAGAGATGTGAAAGCCAATTCCTCGAAATGGTATAAAGAGACTGATGGCGGCTGTTCGTTTTTTGCCTGGCAAACAGGGTATTCGTCGTTTACGGTTTCGTATTCCGGTTTGCAGAAGGTTGTCGATTATGTCAACGGCCAGCAGGCGCATCATGAGGTGATGAGTTATGAAACGGAGTTGATCCAGTTGCTGGATAAACATGGAGTGGAATATGATAAGCGTTATATTTTTGATTAATTCTGTCGCCCCTCCGGGGCTTGTTGTGTGGGGGGAGCTCGTTTTCCGGGGGCTGACGCCCCCGGCTAGGAACTGGCGGTCCTTTGGACCTCAGTAATGCGATGGGAGATGGATGGAATTTGGATAGTACTTTGGAAAAGCCTGACTTTTAGAACAAGGAAATTAGAATTTTATGGTAGATTTGAGTGGTGTAACCGGTGAGCAGTTGGAACGGGGTGTTGGTGGAGGCGCGTGCGCTGGAGGCGGCGGGTCAGGGTGAGGCGGCGGCGGTGCGGTATGCGCGGGCGGGTGAGTTGATGGCCCGGTATGCCAGGAGCGCGGTGAGCGAATCGGTGCGGGCCAGGCGGCTGGCGGACGCGGAGAAGCTGAAGAAGCTGGCGGAGCAGTTGCGCGCGGGAGGCTCGGCTGAGGATACTGAGGCGGATGGGGCGGATAGAGATGTGGAAGCGGCGGTGGGGCCGGAGGAGGCGGGTTATTTTGAGAACGCGCGGCAGTTGATCCGCAAGGCGAAGGTTGGCTGGGAAGATATCGCGGGTCTGGATGAGATCAAGCAGTTTATCAAGGAGACGTTCGCACTGGCGCTGGCGAAGCGGCCGGAGGGGGTGGGGCTGCCGCGGCATGCCAACCTGCTGCTGTACGGCCCGCCGGGAACGGGCAAGACGCTGGTGGCGGCGGCGATTTCGAAAGGGCTGGAGGCGACGTTTTTTTCGTGTAAGGTGAGCGATCTGCTGAGCAAGTATTTTGGCGAGTCGGGCAAGCTGATTAACGCGGTGTTTGAACTGGCGGCGCGGATGCATCCATCGGTGATCTTTCTGGATGATTTTGAGTCGCTGGTGCCGGACCGGGATGGGCGGGCCGATGGCGCTGAACGGCGGGTGCTGGCGGAATTGCTGACCAGTATGGATGGCTTCGAGAGCAAGTCGGATGGCCGGCTGGTGCTGGTGATCGCGGCGACGAATAAGCCGTGGCTGATCGATTCGGCGGTGCTGTCGCGGTTTGGCAAGCTATCGTATGTGAATCTGCCGGATGGAGCGGCGCGGGAGACGATTCTGGAGTTGCTGCTGACCCGGCGGGGGTATCAGGTTGAGGGCGATCTGGCTGAGTGGGCTGCCCGGACGGAGGGTTATAGCGGCCGGGAGCTGGAGCAGATTGGGAAAGAACTGATCCGGCGGATGATCTCGCGGGCGAACCCGGATCTGGCGCGGGTGGCGGAGTCGGGCCGGGTGGCGCTGGAGAGTTATGAACTGAAGGTGGAAGCGATCCGGGTGGCAGATCTGGAGGCGGCGCTGGAGCGGATCCGGCCGGGAACGGGAGGTGAGGATCTGGAACGGTTTGAGAGGTGGGGGAACGGGGTGTCTTAGTGGATAACCGGCAAAATGACAACCAGGCAAACTTGATACAGGAGTTTATTTAATGGGATTATTTAAGAGCAAGCAGCAGAAGCAGTTGGAACGGGATCTGGCGATCCAGAATGTGCTGGATTTGCACCGGCGCCGTATCAAGGAGTTGAAGAAGCATGAGCGGGGCTACTGCGAAAAAGCAGTGCGGGCACGCCAGATCGGGGATCCGGAGAATTATCAGAAGCTGGCGAAGCTGCTATTGCAGACAATGGCCGAGCGGCGGCGGCTGGAGAGCGCGCTGCTGACGTTTGAAGCGATGGTGCAGACGAAGGAGCGGATCGAGAGTTATGGCGAGTTTGCCAAGGGATTGCAGGCGGCGACCAAATCGATCGCGTCGGTGTTCAAGAACATCGATCTGACCAAGACGATCGGAGAGTTGAATCTGGCGATGGCCAACGCCCGGCAGATGGACCGGACCATGAATATGGTGCTGGACCGGGTCAGCGGCAGTACGCTGGATTATGAACCGGATGATGATGGTCTGCCGGGGATCGAACAGATCGATGAATTGATTGGGCGGGAGGCGGAAGGTCAGGCCAGCGCGACCGAGAATCATATTGACTTGATGCTGCGTGAAATCGAAACGAAACTTAAGAAGGAAACCAACGGATAATAGCAGGTGTGTCATGGTAGAATTCCCGAATAAAAATCTGTTAAAGAAGGATCTGGATGATGTTTATCATACGCTGGACCGATTGCCCACGGTGAAGACGGAGGGTGGTGATGCCTGCAAACTGCTGGCAGACCGGTTCCGGATCTTGCGCAAGCTGGGTGAAGGGGGAATGGGGATGGTCTATCTGGCCACGGATGATATGCTGGAAGGGGCGCAGGTGGCGATCAAATTTATTCCGCCGACGCTGGCCAGTAACCCCAGGGCGATCAAGAGTTTGAAGCAGGAGGCCCAGACCACGCGGCAACTGACCCATCCTTATATTGTGCGGTTATACGATATGCATACCGATGGGTTTCAGTATTTTATCGTGATGGAGTATATTCCGGGACGAACCCTGGAACAGATCCTGGCGAAGAAGACCAGGGGTAAACTCGGGTTGAGCGATACGATCTACCTGGGCCGCCAGATCGCCATCGGGCTGGATTACGCCCATAGCTGTCATGTTCTGCATCGCGACCTGAAGCCATCCAATGTCATGGTGTACGGAGATCGATATCAGATCAAGATTCTGGACTTCGGGATCGCGCGGGAGTTGAAAGACACCTATACGCGGGTAACGGGCAAGGAGCAGGCGACGGGGACGCTGCCGTATATGAGCCCGGAACAACTGCTGGGCGAGCAGCCGACCTCGCTGATGGATATCTATTCCTTCGGGGCGTTGATGTATGAGTGTCTGGCGGGGCATCCGCCGTTTTACCGGGGCGATTTGCGCGAGCAAATCAAGAATAAACAGCCGGATCCGATTGATGGTTACAATGAAGAGATCAACGGGGCGCTGCGCTACGCGCTGGCGAAAAAGCCGCTGGAGCGTCCGGGTTCGGCGCGGGAACTGGTGGATTTGCTGTTAGAGGCTTATAAGCGCATGCAGAGCACGCCGGAACCGCCGGCTCAGGAGGCGGATAATAAAAAAGCGCCAGTGGAGGAGCCTAAGCCATTGATGTCCGAAACCTCATCGGACAGCTGGGATACGCATGATTCGGATGACTTTACCCCGGTTGCCAAACCCTCGCATAAGGTATTGCGGACGATCGGTACGTTTATCCTGGGGATTATGCTGGCGGGATTATTTTTTAACCGGGCGGAGTTGACTCGTTCTTATCAGGAATGGCGTGCGGACGGGCTTTATCGTCAGGGGCGGGAAGATTATTACCGGGATGCCTATGATCAGGCAAAAGCCAGTTTGAATTTTATCCTGGAGCAATGTCCAAATTATACCAAGCGCCCTCAGGTCATTTCATTATTGAATGTCATAGAAGAGAATATCCATGCGGATAGTGTATTTAAAGATATCAGTAATAATCTGGAAAACATTACAACCGATGGCGGTAAAGTAGATCGACTGGAGATAGTGATAAACAATGTTTATGAATTTCTTGGCAAATATCCGAACTATAAATATTTGAACTGTGTGATCGCAACTTTATCTGACAGTATGTTCAAGAAGAGCGCGGCCTTATGGAAGCAGGAACTGGATAATCTGCCTAAAAATGATATCAGCGAGTCTGATACGCTCAAATCATTCATTAGAATTTGTGATGATGTCAAGGAAGTGCATGCCGCCAAATATACCAAAGAAATACCAGAGCCACTGCTGGGAAAACATATACAGTATATTAAAGACCTGGATTTTCGGCGAGCCTGCTGTGAGGCGGGATTGAAAGCGCTGGAGGCGGATGAAGCCATCACGAATGCCGGCTATGAGCGGGCGCGCGCCTGTCTGGATGATGATCGTGAGGGCGCGAAAGTACGGCTGCGTCAGGCGATTCAGTTACTGGATGGAATGGATACGGCGGTCATAGAGTCGATACCCAGACTGGCCCGTTATGAAGGAGAGCCGTTGCAGGAGCTTATTGCCCAAACCGAGCAACGTTTGAATCATGAGCAGCGAATGAGCGATTTTAATCAACGGATCGGAGAAGTTGAAGGCCAGATAAAAGACCAGAAGGATCTGGATGGTTTGAACCAATTGATCGGCAACTATCAACAATTCGTCGGACAATTCAGCCAGGATGGAGCTTATTATGTCGATAAAATTAATCAACTCAAGGAAAGTTTAATCAGGCAGATCCATCCTCTGCTGGGTGAAACCGATCCCCAAAAACGAATTAAGGCGGCTCATTTGATGCTAAAACTGGATGGCAGTCATGCAGACGCGTTGAGGGTCAAGCGGGGGATATGGGAGGATAATGGGTTACGTTCCATTATCGAAATAGGGGATATGGAACTGGTGGAAATAGCCCGGTCCACAGGAACCGGAAGCGCGGATGAGCGCGAATGGTTTTTTATCAGCCGCTTTGAGGTGACCAGGAGACAATGGGAGCTACTTATGGGGATAATGCCCCGGGATGGAGTGGCCTGGCTGTCAGGTGATAATCTGTCCGCATATAACAGGTACCCGGTGGTGAATATGACATTCTTTGAAGCCCGGGAATTCTGCCACAGGTTGGAGAAACAGATCGGGTATGGTTGCGAGTGCGGCTTACCCAGTCTGAGGCAATGGCAGTATGCTTATCAATGTAACCAGGCGCCGGGTATCGTTGTCCAGGGTGACTGCTGGTCGAATCAGAAAGATCTGGTTGGGCCGAAACCGGTCGATCCATCTGAACTTCGTTATGCCAATACGTGGGGGCTTTTTCATATGATGGGCAATGTGGCCGAATGGGTAGAAAGCGATAGCCCGGGAAGTAGTGACCTGAATGGCTCTGCGGCTAGTGTTATGGCGATACAAGCGGGAGGGAGCTATGCGGATGACCGGGGGAAAATGATTAACATTCTGAAAAACGAGGTATCTGCCGGCAGCAAATATCCGTATACGGGATTTCGGGTTATGATGCGGGTGCCATTTACGGCGTTGTATGATCTGGTTCGCGAGACAACTAATTTTTAATTAAGGAGTATAATAATATGGTAATGACTCTCAGACTCATGGTTATAACCTGCTTACTGGCTATCGTGGCGGGATGCAAATCTTTACCGACCAGTTGCAAGAATATCGATGTTATTACGAAGGCCGACAATGCTTCTCTGGAAGACTGGATAAGCAATTACAATAAATTATGTAATTGTATGGAGGACATGAAAGCGTCTGGCTGGTCGGTTCATGATACGGAGTATATGCAAAAGCAGAAAAATCGCGATTATGCCACTGACTGTATTGCTGATTTGGTCATCCAGGGAATGGAAACTCCCACAACATTATCAGAGTATGAGACGGCATTGGCAACCCTTGAAGAATGCCAAAACAAGTATGGCGATACAATAAAACTGCAAAATAAAATTCAAGCATTCAAAGGTAAAAAAGGACAAAAAGAAGAGGAGTATCATAGCTATGAAGCTGAGTATGAAGTAGCAATGGCAACCCATAAGTGGAAGGAAGCCCATAATATTCTTGACAAAAAACTCGGTTGGCAGAAGCCATCGGAAAAGCCTGAAAACATTAAGGGTTGGTGTGAAGCAGTGAAAGACTATTATCAAGAACAGATCAATAAATTCAAAGCTGATACAGATCGAGAAAATTTAGAAAAACTGATGGAAGAAATAAATCAAATTAAGGATGTGCAGATTGATGGTAAGAGTTGTGTTGAGGATTTGAAAAAAGCAATTGAAGATAGCGTAGAAGAATTCGATACTCAATTTAATGATCATATGGAAAAAAAGGAGTATTTTGCCGTATTTGAAATGATCAGGAAAAAGGCGATTGATCGTAGTGAATTTGATCGTACAAAAGCGATCAATCATTATCTGGAGCGGGCGGGGGAATCAGTCAGTAAAGGTGATATCGCACGCACTTATCTGGATCTGACCCGGGCTCGTCTTATTATGAACGATGAAAACGACGGATTGGTCCCCAAAAATAAGGGATTCAATGATCAAAAGATGGAGCAAGCTTATTTTGCTGCAGTCGGTACGATCGAGAGTCAAATCCCTGAAAAACTGGGTATTGATGTTTTCAAGACAGTAAATAATGATGACCAATCCGGCTTAGGCCGGTATCTTACGAAACATGTGATAGGGAGAATTACCAGTAACAACATGAGGCAGTTCGTTATTCTGGATGGTTCAGAAAATGCCGATTTAAGCGCCTGTGATTTTCAAGTGACAGGAGATATCACCCAGTTTAAAGTGGATTCTAAAGATATGGGCGTGATCGAATTATCCTATTCTTTTTACAAAAAGGGAACCTATGAAAAGGACAGCAAGCCGGAACTTCTCGATAGGATTGTTCCCTTTACGATAAAATACGGCAGCAGCGGTTATATGATCACAGCCGATGGCAAGACCAGTCCTGACGAAAACGCCTCAGTAAAGCCTGGGGACAAAATTGATCTGGAAACCCAATTAAAAGAACTGGCCGTAACTAAAATAGCGAACGATCTGGACAAGAATGTGATTCAGTACGCCAATTTCCTGAATGCGGCTTATAATAACGCCAGGGGCCGGAAGAAGAGTGATGAGATCCAGATTCAGGCGGCTCGCTATTACTGCTATTGTCATGATTATTGTAAGAAACGCAATATTATGGTTGAAGAGGATCATCTGAAACAAAGCCTTAAAGCGCTGAGCGATTGTGATGGCGAGATTTAGGATAGCTGTTCTTTTATAGATTACCTAAATCCAGAAGTATCTTTCTGGATTGATGGAATCGTGAGTGAGGCCAAACAGGATATATAAGGAAAATGATTATGAATCAGTGTACCCAATGTGGAAAACCGGTTGATCCCGAAGATAACTTTTGTCAATTCTGCGGATTCAAGATGCGGAATGTCGAAGCGAAAGGATCGACGTCTGCGCCGGCGGATTGCGAAGCGATGAGGTGCGAGGCGTTGTCCGAGTCAGGGCAACCGCCGGTGGTTGAATATCATGATGATAAAGAAAATGGCCTGGCAAGGGCAACAAACCCGGCCATAGCCGATGGCAAGTCTGTTGAGGTTCATTCTGCCGGAGATGGATGCCTGGCTCGAATGGGCATGTCTCATTCGGATGGGTTGGCGCTGTATATCAATTATAATCAGTTGTACGTGGAAGGGAAGGCGGGGGTAATCGAATTCAAAGTGGAGAATCTATCCAATGATCCTTTTGAACGGGTGCGAGTGGAAGTCGGGGGACCGCTGTTTGAGAGAGTGGCGTGCAAGAATTTCAGTCTGCGGCCTTGTGAAGCGGGAACCGGTCTTTTGCATGTCCGGCCGGATGATTCGGGTTTTCTGCTGGTGGAGTTCCGGGTGATCGCGATGAAAGACGGTCAGACCAGGGCATTCTGGGCGGATGGTCAGATCATGGTATTCGAGAAAGACCAGCAACTCGATACGATCAATATGGATATCGACAAGATGGTGCATATCGGCAATGCCAGTGGCGGGGATATCCACAGTAATCTGATCAAGAATAATATCCAGGTGCTGGTTGATCGTGGCCAGGTACGGAATTTTGATGAGCTTTTACGTGAATACAGGCGACTGGGTCCCAGTTTTGAGTTATTGAAGCTGCAATTTGATCCGGTCTGGGTGGATGGACCGGCGCGGCGGCGGTAGTTCAGAAGGGGCGCGGGCTGGTGTTACATCAGTTACAATGGCAGAAGGATGAGAAGAAGGCGACTCTGACCATGTCGGGCACCTGTGGCTTGAATCGGATATTTCTATATAATGCTGAAACCGTGACGCTGGGGCGAAATCGGGACTGTGACATGATCATACGCTGTCTTCCCTCAGATCAAGGCGGAGAAAACGATCGGCGATCCGGGAAGATTGGACGCCAGCATTGCCTGATTGAATTGACGGATAAGGGACCCCGGGTGATCGAATCGGGCGAGGCCAAAAACGGTCTGGAAATTAATGGCAGACTGACAGGACGAGAAGGAAATATCTTAAGAAGTGAAAGCAACCAGATGATTTTGGCGAATTTATTTGAGATGTCACTGCGATTATATCCAAGTTGTAGTGATGCGGTCTTATGGCAGGATTATGAGCAGGCACTGGAAGCAGGCGGTGATCTTCTCTGGCAGGCGGCCGGACGGGCGGGTGTTTCGAGTCTGGCCCTGGAACGAAAGACGACTCTGGGTGAAGACGATCCGGCAGGGACTGAATCGTATCTGATCGTCTATCGGCGGATCTTGATTGGCAGTGAGGCCGGGTGTGCTTTACGGATTGAGCAGGATGGTATTCTACCGGTTCATGCCGCGCTGGTAACCGCGCGCGGCTGTTTCTATCTTGAAGCCCTGAGTCGTGAAGGGAGTGTAGAGGTGAACGGATATAAGTTGAATCCGGCTGAATTGATGCCGCTGGCGGCGGGAGACCGGATACGGGTGGGGGACAGGGAGATGGTTTATAACCTGGCCTATCAGATGTATATGGAGCCCAAGAAAGACCAGAAAGCTAATCAAACCCAATAGCAGGTGGTACCCGATGGGTATGAAACATCTTGATCGCTCGAAAGTTGACATATACTCGTCAAGTATTTATATCCCGGCCAAACGGGAAAATTCAATAGTAAAGGTATATAATGGAACTTATTGGACAATGTATTGGTGATTACCGGGTATTGAAATCCATCGGCGCCGGAGGAATGGGGCAGGTCTATCTGGCTGAGAATGTCCATCATAAGAAGATCTACGCCTTGAAAGTCATGCCGGACGAACTGGCGAAGCGGCCGGATTTCCGGCATCGGTTTTTCGATGAGGCACGGGTGATGAGTGAACTGGATCATCCGAATATTGTCCGGGTGCATCATATTGGCGAACATGAAGGGATCTATTACCTGGTGATGGATTATGTGGAGGGGCCGGCCGGTGAGTCCTGTTCGTTGCATGATATGATCAAAGAAAAGAGCCACAGCCGGCTGGATCCGGACCAGGCATACCGGTGGCTAGTGCAGATCGCGGGAGCGCTGGCGTATGCGCATAAACGGGGCGTGGTACACCGGGATATCAAGCCGGCGAATATTCTGCTGACGCGGGATGGGATGGTGAAGCTGACCGATTTTGGCCTGGCGCGGGCAGTGGGCTCGGATTTTATTATGTCTCAGATACACAATTCATTGAGGCCGGAGCGAACACTGAATGGCCGGCCAACGATGGTGAATACCTTGAACGGGCAGCCGACAATCGACAGCGGACGAGGAGCCAGCGCGGGATCGTCGGGGATCCTGGGAACTTATGACTATATGTCGCCGGAGCAGCATGATGGCTTGCCGGCGGATGAACGCAGCGATATTTATTCATTTGGGGTGATGGCCTATCGGTTGCTGACGGGGCGCCGGCCGGTCGGAATCGCGAATCCACCGACTAAGGAAGTGGCCGGATTGAATCCGCGCTGGGATGAGATTGTGGCGAAGTGTTTGCGCGATAAACCGGAGGAGCGATATGACTCAGAAGAGTTAGTGCAGGCATTACGTGGTATTAACGCAGGTAAAGGGGGGCGGTTGGCTGCTGTTTTGATTGTTCTGGCGCTGGTTGGGATTGCCGGGGCGTTCTGGGTATTAAAACAGAATGGTATTATTGCCGGAGAGCAAGGTAATCAGGAAGTCGTTCATCAGGAAGTTCATACACCCTCATCGGAGAACTTGGTTATTTCTCCATCGGAGAATTATGTGAAGCCGGGAGCAAACGACGGTCAACAAGAGTCAACAGAACCCATTACGAGTGCGAGCCCGGATCGTTCTGAAAATAATATTCCTGATACTCAACCAATACTCCCGGAGCCCGTGCCGGGGCCTGATCCTGAGATGGTGCGCTTGCAGAATGTTATGGAATTGAATCGGGGTAAGGCTGAGAGGGCAATGTTACTGGCGCTGTCGGATCAGGTGAAGGCGGAATGTGCTGGGGAATTGACCGAGGCGGGCCAATTGATGGCGCAGGCTAAAAATATGGGAGGCGATTATGTCAAAGCCGCAGAGCTATATAGCAAGGCTGAAAAGTTATATTTGAAGTTGCCGGGTCTGGCTAAAGAGCGAATAGCCGTAAAACAGGCTCAATTAAAAGAAATGGTGGTGGATGCCAGGCACAGTTGTGAAGAGGCGTTGAAGGGATATGATTTGAAACTATGGGAGACTTATGGCGGGGATAAATGGAAGGCGTTGCAAGGGTTTTTAAATAACGCCAGTAACTCAGGTCAGGATTATCAGAAGGCGTTGGAGAATTACGGCAAGGCGATGACGCTTATTCCGGAGGTAGAACGGTATTCGCAGGAGCAATATAAGGAGGCGCTGTGGAAACAGGCGCAGGGGAGTTTTAATTCGGGTCAGGTTTCCGAAGCGCTGAGCACATTGGATACATTGCTGGCGCTGGATGGCACTCATGCCCAGGGGTTGGCTTTAAAGGCGTTGATTGTTGACAGCGCTTCGCCTCAGGCGGGAGAAACGGCGGTTAATTCGATTGGAATGGAATTGATCTGGATACCCAGAGGAGACTATCTGATGGGTTCGCCGAATAATGAGCCGGGGCGAGATGCCGATGAGGGGCCTCAACATAAAGTCAGGCTGAGCAAGGGGTTTTATATTGGGGTATGTGAAGTGACGCAGGAGCAGTTTCGCCGGGTGATGGGGTATAACGACAGCAATTTTCGGGGCGATAAAAATCCGGCCAATAATGTCAGTTGGAAGGAGGCGGTGCAGTTTTGTCAGAAATTGAGCGAAATGGAAGGAAAATCTTATAGTTTGCCGACAGAAGCGCAATGGGAATATGTGTGCCGGGCCGGCAGTTCGACCCGGTATAGCTGCGGGGATGACGATGTTCAGTTGAGTCAGTTCGCGGATTACAGCAGGCCGTACCTGGATAAAGGCGGGCGAAAGAAGCCTAACGCGTGGGGCGTCTGTGATATGCATGGCAGTGTCTGGGAGTGGTGTCTGGATGGGTATCGGGACAAATATGATACACAGGAACTGGTGGTCGATCCTCCGGCCGTATCGCAGGGGGATTATCGAGTGGTGCGGGGCGGTTCCTGGAAAACTAAAGCGCTGAATTGCCGAGCGGCAGAGCGCAGCCGGGAGAAACCGGGTGAGAAAAATGATGAGACCGGATTCAGGGTCATTTTGATCGACGATCAAAATCAATAAAAACTCAGGAAAGAATCAATGCCGGTTATGAAGATGTAATCCAAATAAGATGTATTTAATTTAATTTTATCCAGTAGAAATGATGATGAGGAAAACGATACAGGCTTGGTTATGTGTAATTTTAGGGAAATAAAAGTAAGTAAAATCAAAATAAATGAAATAAAAGGTTGCCAAATAGCCGATTGTAGGTTATAATTCCAATGTCAGTAAATGAAGAGAAATGTAATAGCCTGGTCACTTATGGATATCGGACCAGGGGAGTCCGGAGTTAACCGGTATATAAGGAAGACTACATGGACAAATTGATGACAATCGAAGAGGTTGCCGAGTACTTAAATCTTGAATATAAATCAGCTTACAAGCTGGTACGGAGTGGAGAGATCCCTGCCGCGCGGATAGGACGCGTCTATCGAGTATCGTCGGACGATCTGGCGGCCTATATTGAACAGCAAAAGCAGCATGTTTATCGTGAGGTAAGGGGACAGGATCATATCGCTATGATGGATATTCGATGTGGGGGGTGTGGCGAGAAAATCGTCAGTGAACTGGGAATCAAGGGGCGGTGCGAGGTGTGTCAGGCGGCATTGTGTGCTGAATGTTTTGGGGTAAATAAGATCAAACGTTGCCAGAGTCATCAAGATAAGACTGAAGAGGCTGGCGGTAAGGGTAGTAAACGCAAATAATTATATTAAATAGAAGGAGCCTGTGATGAAAAAGTGTGTGTTGTCTTTGGGTATTGTACTGACGGTATTATTTATCGGTGGGTGCGGCAGTAGTAAGCCACGGACACCGGATTATCAGGACCCTCGAGTCGTCACCCAACCGGAAACGGAACCTCCGATTTTACCGACACCGGTTGAAACGAAAAAGAATGACGATCCGATCTTGCGGCCAGATAATAATTCAGGCGATATTATATCTAGTGATCAGGAAAGTAATCTGGTATACCAGGCCAAGCTGGACTTATTGCGTCTGTTGATCTGTTGTGATGGCGAGTCGGGTGCGGATGATCTCAAGGATGAGATCAAGCGTCATTTTGTCAATTTGAATTACCGGGTTCTCGATTTTTACAAATGTCCGGGATACAACCCCCGGCCGGAAACGGTAGAACGTCTGGCGGATGAATATGACGCTGACTTAATGGTTCTGGCCCGATTAACGAGAGTTGACCAGAAGGATAAGTTTGGCAATTATTATCTTTATGAAGCGGAAGCGGATGGCAAAGTGTTGCAGATTGTCGGAAACGAGGTATTGGCTTCCAAAGATGTTTATGTATACGGTAAGCGTACGACCAACCAGTCCCAGGCTGTGAAAAATACGGTCCAGAAGTGTGGGGAGGAATTGGCGGGTGAACTCAGTTATGAGATTCTACGAAAAAGTGGAAGTGGGGTATTGGTGCGCAGGATTCAGGTGGATGGCCTGAAACGAGTTAAGTATGTTGATTATATCGAGACGGAATTACAGAAGTTGCCGGGAGTCAAATCGGTTTCGAGGATCAGTTGGGATTCGCAAACCGGCCGGGCGTTGTTCTGGGTAAGAATGGACGCCGGTATCAAAGATAACCTTGCGGCTTACCTGGAACAATTGGATACCATTCATTTAAAAGTGACCCGTTTGGACAAGACCGGTCTGGAAACCGATAAGACGGCGATACCTCAATAAGAAGGAGTTAATCATGACAAAGTCATCTGCCATATTTCGAGCGGTTGTTTTAATGTTAGCTGCGTTCTATTGTCTGCCGGTTGGCGCCCAGAATTATGATCAGGCCGATCTGGACCGGGCGCTGGATTTGACTATCAAAGAGGCGGCGAATGAAGCAGCCAGCCAGTTGAAGGGGTTAACGGTTGACGGGACGATGAATATCGCCATACTGCCGTTATGGGGAGAAGGCAATAAGGATTATATTGCCCAATCAGTGAAGGCGGCGCTGGCCGGTGGGCCTTTTCGAGTGATGGAGCGTAATACAGAGGACTGGAACAGTCTGCTGAGTGAAATCGAATGGCGCGACAAGCGGGCCGATATTATGAATCCTGATACCATCAAATCGTTTGGCCGGATTGAAGGGTGCCAGGGTGTGATTTATGGTACCGTTCGTGAAAGCGGGGCCGATAGCAATAAGCAAATGGCGATTACCCGTTTGATTCTGTTCCTGGGTGATGTCGAGACCGGTGAGGTGATGTGGAGCAGTCAGGAGATAGTCAAAACGAAACCTTTGACGGGTGATATTACCCCGGATCAACCGGTGGTGTTGAATCCGGCGTTAGTGAAAGCGATTCAGAAAGCCGCGCAACAGGCGTTGGCTGATCTGGAAAGCAAGTCGTTAAGTATCAAAAATTTCGCCGTGCTGCCATTCTGGGGTAACGATCCCGGCCGGGCGATCACTGATACGGTTCAAGGGCAACTGGCCGGCAGCGCTTATAAGCCGATTCCAACTTCCAGTGGCGAGTGGCAAACGTTCTTGAATGAGATTAAATGGACTCAGTTGAATGCGGATACAATGGACAGTACCAAGATGTGCGCCTTTGCTAAAGACAAGGGTTGTGACGCGATTTTGTATGGGACGGTTCATGAAGCACGAGTGGATAAGAATAAATACCAGGTTTTTGTCCGGCTGTCATTCTATCTGATGGACGCGAACAGCGGCGAGATCCTGTGGAGTCCGGCGCCTGATCTGTTGACGGTATCGGGGCCGCTGGACACATTTGATATTGTTGATAACGCCCAGAACGATAAACGGGTCTGGATTATTGGCGGTGTCATCGGCGGTATCGTTGTGTTGTTGATATTGAAGGGCATGATGAAATCGGTTATGACGCCGCGTTAATGTTGGCTGTGGCGACGTGATTGTGCCGCTATGAACCATTCGAAAAATAAAACTGAACTCAGGAGTTAATCATGGGACTTTTTTCCAATCGATGTACGAATCCGGAATGCCGACGGCCGATTTTACGGACGGCTAGTTTTTGCCGCCATTGCGGAACTCCGGCCACACATGCTGATACCAATTGCGGGCGGTGCGGGTCGACCATCGGGTCGACCGCGAAGTTCTGCTGGAAATGCGGGGCTGACCAGAGCGAGTTGGGGAAAGAACGGTTGTTCAATAACCGGTGGGTGCGTGAAGAAGAGGATTATGCCATCCGGATTCAGGAATGCGATGTCAAGGGCTTTCTGAACAAGGGGCTGATTGTCGAGCATGGCACCAGCGCGCTGATTTTTCAGCAGGGGCGCTTTTGCGGGACGGTCGATCCGGGACGATACGATGTGAATGGATTTTTGAAACGGGTGAACCATTTTAACCAGACAACGCCCACTTCGGTGGTGTTGATTGACGCGGGGGATGTGACGCTGCATCTGGACGCGTTGAAACTGCACAGCCGAGAGCAGGTGGATGTGGACGCTTCATTCAAGGCGGTGGTGTGTTTGCGCGAACCGGAGCGGTTTTATACCAACGCATTTAAAGGGCGGAATATTTTATCGGTGGGGTACCTGGCCGGATCGCTGGCGGATGAGATCCGCGGCGCGTTGCAGACTTACGTCGGCGGGCATTCGGTGGAAGATCTGTATGGCAATACGGCCTTGCGGCCGGAGGTGGAACGGCAGATGCAACTGGCGGTTGAACCGATCCTGGAGCGGATCGGACTGGAAATGGTCCAGTTACGATTTGTGGACTTTTTCTGTCCGACCTATGATCCGATCCGTGAACGGGAGTCGGAACTTTACGTGGAGACCCGCAACGCGGATATCGATATTGACCGGTTGAAGCTGACCCAGCGGTTGCGGAAAGAGGAAAGCGCCGAGAAGATGAGCCAGATCAAGACAGCCAGCGATCTGGAAGATTTTCTGCGTCAGACGGAACATGAACTGGGGCTGAAAGACCTGATCCGGGATGATGAGATGGACCGGCTCAAACGGCAATTTGAGCAAAACCGGGAGATGGCAATTCTACTGAACCGGATCGAGATCGAAGGGATTGCCAATGACGCGCGCCGGGAGGAGGCCCATAAAGAACTGGATTCGCAGTTGGGGTTAAAAGGGAAACAGAAGGAATTTGACCGTACCCAGAAGGTTGAAGATGCCAACGCAGACCGAACCATCCGGGTGGATGATCATCAGCAGGATATGAAGGAGAGGCATGATCACCTGGGTGTGGTGGAGCGGTTGATCGATCTGGATCATAAAGATGAGCAGATGACCATCGCGGAGGAAAAGGCGCGGGTGGAAAATGAGGGATTGAAGCTGAAGCAGTTCTCGGAGGCGTCGGCCCAGGCGCTGATGGCGATATTGGATGGTCCGGCGGCCGACCGGATTGCCCGGCTGGAAGAACTGCGGATCAAAGAAAAACTAAGTCCGGACCAGTTAATCGCGTTGACGGCGGCAGACAGCCCGCATGTGGCGCAGGTGCTGGTGGAAAAATACAAGGCGGAGGCATTGATCAACAGTCAGCAGACCCAGCAGATGCAGCAGTTCATGGCTCAGCAGCAGCAGACCAGCCGCGAACATGCCGACCGGCTGGAGCGGATGATGAATACGGCGATGGGTCAGATGGGCTGGACAGCGGCCACCCGGGCGCAGGCGCCGATGCCGGCAGGGCAGACCGTGGTGGCCGGGGCCGGCGGGATCGGCGCGCCGGTAGTGATCAATCCGCAGCAACCCAGTGCGGAAAAGACCTGTGTCAAGTGTAAGAAATCGATTCCGGCGGATAGCCGGTTCTGTCCGGAATGCCAGACGAAGCAGTATTGATGATACAGGGCAGTCAAGCCGCAACCAAAGAAGAAATAGTTCACACAAAGTCACGAAGCCACGAAGATTAACAGCCATTTTGACAGGATTACAGGATCAACAGGATAAAAAGTTCAAGGTAACGATTTTGATGTATACCCAATGGGTATGATAATTCTCGATCGCTCGCAAGATAATTTTTACTCATGTAGAACTTATATCACGGCCCAGCGGGCACTTTCAATTGTAAGCAGTCTATAAGGAATTCAAATTAATATACTTATAAAATGTCAGAACAAAAAGCTTGCTAAGAAAACAAAGAGTTGAAAGATTATAGTATAGATTACGCCAGTCAATAGAAGAGGTTGTATGTCCAGGCCCAGTGATGATTATCCGAGTGAGTTGTTAGCCGGTCGCTACCGGGTTATTGAAAAGCTGGGTCAGGGCGGCATGGGGCTGGTGTATCTGGCGGAGGATGTAGAGATTGGGGAGCGGGTGGCGGTTAAGATGATTCCGCCGTCGCTGGCGGGGAATCGCACAACGCTGCATAACCTGCGGCGGGAGGTGGCGCTGGCGCATAAGCTGGCCCATGATAATATTGTGCGGATATACGATCTGCATGGCGAGGGGCATGAGAAATTCATTACGATGGAATACGTGGCGGGGCGGACGCTGGATCATCTGATCGCCGACCGGCTGGAACAGGGGCAGGTGATGACGCTGGAGGAGGCGCTGCCGATGGCCAGGCAGGTGGCGGCGGCGCTGGATTACGCGCATGGTCAGGGGATCTTTCACCGGGATATCAAGCCGACCAATATCATGGTGGGGCCGAATGGGCGGGTGAAGGTGCTGGATTTCGGGATCGCGCGGGAGATGAAGGACAGTTATACCCGGTTGACGGGCAATGAGACCTCGGGGACGCTGCCGTATATGAGTCCGCAGCAGCTGATGGGGGATAAGCCGGACGCGCGGATGGATATCTATTCGCTGGGGTGCGTGTTGTACGAATGCCTGGCCGGTCATCCTCCCTTTTATACCGGGGATATCCGCGAGCAGATCAAGAGCCGAAAGGCCGATCCGATCGATGCCGTCTCGAAGGCCGCCAATAATGCCATACTCATGGCGCTGGCCAAATTGCCGGAGTTGCGGCAGGGTACGGCGGGAGAACTGGTGGAAGAACTGACCGCCGGCGGGGGTGGGTATGAGACCCTGGATGGGCAAAAAACGCAAGTTTTGAAACGAGAGGAAAGGCCAGGGGCCAAGCCGGGACGTGGTGGGCTTGTCAAGATGCTGGCGGGTGGGCTGGTAGCGGTTCTGCTGCTGGTGGGAGGGATTTACTGGTGGCAGAATCGGGAGGATACGAGATCAATGCCTGATCGAGGGCAGAATGAGATCACGCACAATACGGATCCCGTCACTCCAGTCGTATCCGTGAAACAACCCATGGAACAGCTGCGGGAAGCATATCCGAATCTGGCGGATTTAGAGGAGGTGGATTTTCTTAAGCAGGTTTATCTGCAACAGGCTGATTGTCTGGATTGGCCGGCGTATTTGTCTGCGTATGAGTTGGGTAAAGAGATAGAAAATCCTTTTGGCGCGTTGGATGCCGGTCAGTCCAAGCTGGGTGCCCAGGATGCACGAAAAGTTGCAGAGGCCCAGGAGGCCCGGCTGCATGCCAAAGCGACCATGGCCCAGGCTGACAGCTGTTATAATGGGGGATTGGAATATGACCGGTCAGGTGATTACGCCCGGGCAGTCTGGAGTTATCAGCAGGCGGCCCAGGGTTATTCCGGGGCACAGGCGGAGACCGGGCGGGTATTGGAAGAATTGGTCATCTATGATGCGGCCCGTGAGAAAATGACTCAGGCCAAAGTCCGGGCGCAACACTGGCAAACGGCTGAGATCGCCGATTCGCAGCACCGCAGTCAAACCGCGGCCGAGAAAGAAGCCTCACTGGGGGCCTTATCCGCCGACCGGCGACTGGAAGCGGCGGGGGTGATGAATGACGTTACGGATTTATATGAACTGGCCGTGCAGGAGAGCCAGGCGGCCTGGCGGCAGCGGCTGACCGAGGCGCAGGAGAATGCTCAGGCGGTTCTGGCGGCGGCTCAAAATGATGCGAAGGTCCAGGAGTTTTGTTCGGAGGAGTTAGATAGACTCCGTCAGGACTATAAAGAGATTGTTCGGGCGGATGCGGACCTGCCTTCAGTTTGTCAGCAGTTTAATGACATCAGCGAAGCGGCCGGTCAGTTGAGCGCACAGGCAGCCGGTCGTGAGCAGGTGCAGTTGAAAGAACTGGCAGAGGCGGCGGCTGAGCAGATGAAGCGCCGGATGAGCGGTTATGATACCGACCTGATGCAGCGGTATGGCGGGGAAAACTGGAAAGCGCTGGAGCGGTTGATGGCAGAGGCGGCGGCGGCTTTCGAAAAGGCGGATTATAAGAGTGTTTTATCCCTGATGAAGGAGATTCTAGGCAGTCTGGACGAAGTTGACCGGATTGCTCACGCACGCGAAGTATACGCATCGGAATTATTTCGTTTGGCACAGGCTTGTGATGATATTACATCGGCCTCTAAAGGCTTAGAAATGCTCAATAAACTTTTAGAGATCAATGCTGCTTATCCTGAAGCCAATCAACTCAAAGCAAAGCTGGAACGTTATCTTGAACCAGAACCAGGCGATATAATGACTAATAGTATTGGAATGAAACTTGTATGGATACCATCGGGTGAATTTAAATTAGGCAGCAGATTATCGCATAGTGAAATAGCTAGAAAATTTAATGTTGAAGAAGATTATATTATAACCGACGATCGTCCGCAGCATACTGAAAGGATTGATGCAGGATACTGGCTTGGCCAATATGAAGTGAATATTGAGCAATTTCAACAATTTGTTATTGCAAGTCACTACGTGACTATTCAAGAAAAAAAGGGGGGTAACATTAACTGGAAACAGCCAGGTTATCAACAGGGTACAGATCACCCAGTGGTTTGCATTGCCTGGGAGGATGCCATAGCATTTTGTGAATGGTTAAGCAATAAAGAAGGCCGTCTCTATACCCTGCCAACGGAAGCGCAATGGGAATATGCCTGTCGGTCGGGGACGGATACATTGTATTTCTGGGGTGATAACCCGGATAACCATGGGTATTATGGTAATATGGCGGATATTAGTTTTAAAAATAAATTTCCCAAATCGCCAACCAGTTCAAGCCGGGACGGCTTTATTTATACCAGCAAGCAAGGCTCTTTTCAACCCAATCGTTGGAACTTATATGATATGCATGGAAATGTATATGAATGGAGTTGGAATTGGTACGATAATTCTTCTGGCAGCGGTTCCAAATTATCCAGAGGAACAAAGGGAATTCTGCGTGGGGGATCCTGGACTAGTGCACCATTTGATTGCCGTTCAGCCGCACGTATAAGTGATACTCGTTTTATTCGTACTGAGATTATCGGATTTCGCGTTCTTCTGATGCATTTTTTATGATACAGGCTCTTGTGCTGGCTAGAGCTTGGCAGACTCACTTAAGGTGGTTTATCGTCCTTTAGGGTTTATTGATGCGATGGGGGATTGAAGGAAATTGGATAGTACTTTGGGGAAGCGTGATATCAAAGAAGAGAAACGCTGGTGATTTCTTGACGTGAGAACGTTGTGTTTAACAATTACAATTTCAATAGAAGGTTCTGATAATGAAACGGAAATATAATATAGTTATCGTTCTGGTTGCCTGTCTGGCGGCCGCGGGTTTGGCCGATCCGAATACGCCGGCGGGAGGGAAGCTGGCGGTGATACCGTTTGAGGTGTTTACGGTGCGGTCCAAGGCGATCGATCCGCCGATCAACCCGATGAGTGAGCAGTTGTGCCGGTATATACAGAGTCAGGTGGATGCCAGCCGGTATCCGCTGTATCAGGAGCGTGAGTTGGCGCAGGCGCTGGATAAGCAGCAGTTGAAGCCGGGTGCGTTGAATTCGAACGCGGAGCAGGCGGCCCGGTTCGGCCGTTCGATCGAGGTGCGTTATCTGCTGCAGGGCAGTCTGGCCAAGGTGGGTGAGAAGCATCATTTGAGTATGCGGCTGCTGGATTGCGCGGGGGCCAAGGTGGTTCGGCGGGGCTGGACGCCGGTGGATCAGCTGGAGCAGTGGCCGGTGAAGACGCGGGAATTGATCGAGAATATGAAACTGGCGCGGCCGGGGCCGGGCCAACCGGGCGAGCGGCCTGACGGTCCGGTTATCCTGGAGAACAGCGATCTGATGGATTCGGTTAATCCAACCCAGCCATTTAAGGTGACGCTGGAGACGCCTGAATTCAAGCGGGTGTATGCCGAAGGCGAGTTTATCGAATTTAACCTGACGGCGACAGCCGATTGTTATATTACGCTGATCGCGCTCGATCCCGAGGGGGATATGACACAGCTATATCCTAATCGCCTGCATCAAGGCCAGTCGCTGCTTAAGGCGGGTGGGAAGATGATGATCCCCGATCCGCTGGATGATTTTCAAATTGCAATCAAGCCCCCGCACGGTGAGTTCCTGGTGCGCGCGATCGCGACACGACGGCCTTTGCTGCTGACCGGGGTGAATTCGGGAAATTACACCGGCAATTTCAAGTCCATCAACAAGGGAGCCAAGGCGTTAGTGGTTGTGGAGCGAAAGAACAATGCTCCGGAGCTGAAGCCGGGTGAGCTGCATGAGATACTGGACAATAAAAGCTGGACAACCGCCGAGTTGACGGTGGTTACTTTTAAAGCGCCAGAATAAAAAGGTTAGTGGGCTCTTTCAGGTGTGTCCTGAATACTGACCGTGACGCCATTGATGGTTTCACGACGTTGGGGCGGGTAGGGCCGGGTCTCGGGTTTGCCGATCTGGTCCTTTCGGGAGGCCTGGCAGATATCGGGATGCCATTGCCAGTTGAGTTTTTTCAGGCCGGTGGATTTTTGGGCGTTACGACGGTTGGCTCTGAGTCTTCGTAGGGAAGATGACATGGTTGGTACCTCCTGATTAGAAATTTAAAATTTAGAATTTAAAATGCAAAATTGTGGTATCCGCCCTAAGGCGGATGTTCGTTTTATTTTGGTTAAGTTCAGTTCGTTGTTGAGGTTAGGGTGATATTTTTTCATATTGGGTTTGTTTGGTTTTGTATTGGTATTCGCTGTGCTCATGGTTTATTTAACCAGCCCGCCACGGCGGACCTGCGGCATGGGCAACCGGGGGTTGCCCATGCTACGTTATCTTTCGCCTCTGGTGCGAAATCCTGTCGGTATGCCTCTGCGAGGCGTGGGTTAAAAATTTTAAACGCTGGTTTGGCTATTCCCCCCAATGAATTGGGGGGCTATGCGCTTTTGATCTCTCCGAGATATTATTTGTATCCGCCTTGAGGCGGATGAGTTTTTATTTTTCGTTAAGCTCGTTTCGTTACTGATGTTAGAGTTATTATTTTAATGGGGTCGGTTTTGGAATTTGAGGTATGATAAAAAATATAACAGCCGTTCTAACCGCAGATCCCAATGTACATCGGGACTGAGGGACGCAGATGAAACAGGCAGATAACTATGAAAGGCTAAGGGGCCGACTACGGAATAATGCTGAAATTCAGAATGTTCCCTTACTCCCCCTCTGTCGGCCTTTCAGGCCTTTGATTGGATGGGGGGCACTTATTCCGGCGGGTTGACACCCCCGGCTAGAAACTGGCAACCCTTCGGGTTTCAGTAATGATCATGCGGGCCTGATTGGTGTTGTGTGATGATGGGATTATTTGCGGAAGGTATACAAGAGAGGGCAGATCTGAGATTTGAGAAAAAGTATAGAGACGCAAGCGTTGCGTCTCTACGGGGGGCAAGTGGAGGATTTACGGGCAATGCGGGAGAAGACGGGCAGGATGTGTGTGGTACTTGAGAAGGGGGGAATACATGGGCAGGATGTGTGTGGTACTTGAGAAGGGGGGAATACACGGGCAGGATGCCCGTGCCACGAGAGGGGGGGATTATGGGCTGGATGGTTGTGGGGGGTGGGGGGATAATTGGTGGTAGAGGGTGCAGTAGTGGTCGATCATGGCGGTCAGGGAGTATTGTTGCCGTACGGTCTGGGAGGCGTTTTGGGCCAGTTGTCGGGCCTGGGGTTTATTATCCAGCAGGGTTTTGATTTTGGTTGCGATCTGCTGGGGGGAGGCGGGGTCGAACAGTAAGCCGTTCTGCTGATCGCGGATCATGTCATTCAGGCCGGGGACGTTGGAGGCGATGATGGGGGTTTCGGCGGCCATGGCCTCCAGGGCGGATATGCTCATGCCTTCCCAGCGGCTGGCCATGATGAAGATGTCGGCAGACTTCAAGAGTCGGGGGATATCGCGGCGGGCGCCCAGGAAGTGGATATGACGGGTGAGCTGGAGGAGCCGGGTGGAGGCCAGTAATTCGGATTTCATGGGGCCGTCGCCGACGATCAGCAGCTGGACCTGGTGGCCGGATTCGGATAGGAGTTTGATTGCCTGAATGATTTTACCGATATTTTTGACCGGATCGAGGCGGCCGGTGAAGATCAGGATGGGGAGGTCCGGGTTCAATTCCAGTTCCCAGGGGTTATATGGCTGGGCATCGTGGTATTTATCCACGTCAATTCCGTTACAGATGGTTTTAAGCCGATTTTGAGCGATATAGGTTGACATGTGGCGTTGCACGGAGGGGGAGACGCAGATGATCCGGTTGGAAAGACGCTGGGTCAGGGATTCGAGCCAGAGGTGCCAGTGTTTTTTGCGTTCGGCCGTGTGGATGGTTGCTATGATGCGGGGGACGTAGCATAGCCGGCCGACAAGGCGGCCGACTACGTTGGCGTGCATCAGATGGCAGTGGAGGATATCCGGGCGGTATTTTCGGATAAATTGCGCCAGACGCCATAACACCGATATGTCTATCGCACTCCAGGCATCAAATCCGGCGGCGATGATGCCGTGGTGGCGCAGGGTGTCGGCAACGGGACCGGCCTTGGCCAGGCATGTTACTGCTACTTCGTAGCCTCTCTGGTGCAGGCCCAGGGATAAATTCTGAACCATCATGGGCGCGCCGCCCAGTTCCAGGTCGGTGATCAACTGCATGATCCGGGGTTTATGGTCCGGCCGGTTGGGAGGCGTAGTCATGGATGGGTCCGCCTTTTCTGGCAGTACAGGAGGCCGGTGATTGCCAGTGTCAGCATGGAGGGCTCGGGGGCATGGGTGATATGCAGTTCCCAGCGGTTGAGTTGGCCATAGTCGTAGTAAATGGGGTCATCGATATTCAGTGTCCACCAGCCGCCGGCATCTTCGCCATCGAAGAGTGAGAGGGGATTTACTTCCGGCCGGAATCGACCGGTATAGGGGGCCTGGCCTGATTTGAGGGGGAGGGGTGCTTCATCATCAAGTATGGTGTCGATCATGTTGGGTCGGTTCTGGCGCCAGAGCGGCAGCCAGCTTTGTTTCAGGGTGGCGGTTGTGCCCGATGGGCTGGTTAAGCGGATGACCAGATCGCCCACTTCGGTATGTTCAATGTTCAATTTGATATCCAGATCTATTATGGATACATGAGAGTCCACCCATAATCGGGCGGGGGGCATCTGGCCGGGGTCGTGAAGTTGTGCGGGAATGGGGAGTTGGTAATCCTGGCCGACGATGAGCAGGCCGCCCCAGGCGGGTACAGTAACCATGAATAGAACCAGCACTGTTAATGAACGCATCCTTTTACCCTTTCCAATAGTTATATGTCTATTTCGAGGCCGTCCCAGGCGAACTGTACGCCGGGCGGCAGTCGTTTGCTGTCACGGGCATGACTGATATGGTGGCTCATGTGGACCAGCCAGGTTTGTTCGACTCCCAACTGTCCGACGATTTCCAGCGCCTGGTTGATGGTGAGATGGGCGGGATGGGGTTCATCCCGTAAAGCGCCCAGCACGATGGTTTTTACGCCGGCTAAGGCGTCGATTACCGATGGAGGCATTTCGTGCATATCGGTGCAGTAAGCGAAATCGTTGATGCGAAAGCCCATGGATATATGATGACCGTGCGGCAGGGAAAATGCCCGGAGGGAGTTGCCGTATAAGTCGGCTTCCTGTGTGTCCGGTTGGATTTCACGGAAAATGAGTTGAGGCAAGTCGACCGATTCGGGACGTTCGGTATGGCGGGCGTAGCGGAAGGTCCGATCGATTTTTTCCATGTGGAAGGGCGAGGCCCACAGATCGATGGTCGAGCGCTGGATTTGATTGAAGCGTCTCAGGTCGTCCAGGCCGAACAGATGGTCGGCATGGGTGTGAGTAATCAAGCAGGTATCGATCCAGCGTACATGGTTGGCGATACAGGCCAGTCTGAGTTCCGGGGGGGTGTCGATTAAGATCTGTTTACCATTTAACTTAAGTAAGGCACAGCAGCGGTTCCGCTTGTCTCTGGGGTCATCGCTGCGGCATACCGCGCAATCGCATCCGATCATTGGGATGCCCATACTGGTTCCGGTGCCTAAAAACAGTAATTTATTAGCCATAGTCTATGGCATTATAGATGATGTGACCCGGCAATCAATGGCAAATCGGATAATTCGGGATATTGAGGGGTAAAAAAAAGGGTCGCAAAGAAATTTAATTCTTGCGACCCCGAGAGGCAGCTTTGAAAATCAGGGAGTTGTGTGTGTACTGTATGATCTTTCAGGATATTTCATGCGCGCCAACAGGCCGTCCGGATCGAAGGAGTAGGTAATGAGATTTTCGATAATCGCATACGCGAGCGATTCGATGGTCAGTTGGTGATGGCCGATTTGCAGCATGCGGCCGGGAAAGTCATCCGGTTGATAGAGCTGGTCCTGTGGTGACATCTGGACGGTGAATACCTGTTTACCGAGGGCCCAGGCGGTTTCTGCCTGCCAGCCGGCGGGCGCTATCACCAGGTCCGACACGGCAGCGTAATGTATCCAGCTTCTCATGGAGATGGGGCCGGAATAAATGGCATCGCAGCGGTGAGCGATATGACGCGCGTAAAGGTCACTGGTTTCATCGCCGGTTAGAATGACGGTTCCTTCCAGCCGATTCAGTATGGCCTGCCACTGGTTGGTTGTAAACTGCCAACGATCATTCAGGTGTATCAGGCAGATGGGGCTGGCAATATCAATCAGATTGGGTATATGTGAAGCCGATAGTTTGAGTCGAGGCATTTCGCGGTTATATTCGAGTTGGCAGATGGCAAAGAGATCCTGGATATGACGACGCAGGGGAATCGTACGCATGCTATGATGCTCACGGGCAGGAATTAATGAATTGGCGAAAAATCCGGCCGCGGAATCCATCGGTTGGGTCTGGCATTTTGACAGGCCGACTCCGCCTTTGGTTTCGCTTTGGATCATCTGCATGACCGTGCAGGCTTCCCGATGAGTATCCAGATTCCAGGCCTGATCGTATAATTCGCATTGTACGCGGGCAAATCCGGCGCCATCGGGCCGAATCGTTTCGGTGACCGAGTTGCCCAGCAGGTCGGGCCAGTTGGTCAGATAGACGATATGCAGGCCGGGGTTTTCCTGTCTGATGCGCTGGAGCAGGGCATTGCTGCGTATGACGGTCTCGGGCGATGACAATTGAATGAACAGCGCTTTGCCGGTGCGTTTTTCATACGACTGGCATTTGCAGGTCTCGCCGGTTTTGAGATGTTTTCGGCAGGGATGATTGTCGCTGTAGTGGATGCAATCCCGGGCGAGATTTTCAATGTATTCCTGTAGCTGCATAATGAGATTCCTGGTCGGCGAAAAGGATCACAATCAATTATATTTACTGGAATGACTGGTTCAGATTCAGTGCAATCCGAGTTGAAGATAACGTCTGTTCTTTAAATAATCGTTTCTGTCGTTATAGTCGGTATAAACTGTATGACTATTCAGGTTTAAACCCTGAGGAACTGGTTTTACAAAAGAGGAGTAGTCGCTTGCCTTTGTAAGGCCTTGTATTGCAAGAAGATAAGCAGTTGTCAGGTTCGGGATTCTTAATGATTATCATACTCACTCCGGCAAGAGTGGCTGTAAGTTATAGGGCTTTCTGTGGAGGTGTCTCTTGTCAATGGATGGGGCTTGCGGTTACAATGTCAGGCATGGATTTATTTCGTGAAATTGAAAAGAAGCGATTAAATGATGCCTCACCGCTGGCGGCACGAATGCGGCCGCGCAGTCTGGAGGAGTTTGTGGGTCAGGGCCACTTTCTGGCTGAAGGCATGTTGTTATGGCGTATGCTCAAGGCGGATCGGCTCAGCAGCCTGATATTTTATGGTCCGCCCGGTACGGGTAAGACGACGCTGGCCCATGTGATCGCGAATCACTGTTCGGCAGTATTCGTTTCGGCGAATGCGGCGACGGTTGGGGTGGCCCAGATCCGTAAGATGATTGAAGATGCCCGTTATCGCCTGGTGAATGATGAGAAGCGAACGGTTCTGTTTCTGGATGAAATCCATCGATTTAACAAGGCGCAGCAGGATGTGCTGCTGGATGATGTGGAACATGGCGTTGTGATATTGATAGGGGCTACCACGGAAAATCCCTTTTTTTCGGTTAATTCGGCGCTGGTGTCACGGAGTACGATTTTTGAGTTTAAATCGCTGGCTCTGGAGGATATCAAGCTGATTATTCGGCGGGCTTTGAATAACCGTGAGTTGGGATTGGGGCAGATGGCGGTCGAGATCACGGATGAGGCGGTGGATTATCTGGCGATCATGAGCGATGGCGATGCCCGCAAGGCGTTGACGGCTTTGGAGATTGGGGTATTTTCGCAACTGGCCATGATGCGAGCGAATGGGGGCGAAGAGGTGACCATCCGATTCGATAAGGCTTTGGCAGTGGAATCGATCCAGCAGAAATCGCTGGTTTCGGACAAGTCGGGTGATAATCATTATGATCTGGCCAGCGCATTGCAGAAATCGATGCGGGGCAGTGATCCGGACGCGACGGTCTATTGGCTGGCGCGGTTGATTGAAGGAGGGGAGGATCCCCGTTTTATCGCGAGGCGCATCGCGGTATGCGCGGCGGAGGATGTGGGTAATGCCGATCCAATGGCCACGGTGCTGGCGGCGGCTGCCGTTCAGATCAGCGAGTTTATTGGATTGCCGGAGGCGCAGCTGCCGTTGGCCCAGGCGGCGATTTATATTGCCTGCGCGCCAAAAAGCAATCGAAGCGCCGAGGCGATCTGGCAGGCCTGCGGCGATGTTCGCAAGGGGCGGACGGTACCGGTTCCGGATCATCTGAAGGATGCGCATTACAGCGGAGCGAAAAAGCTGGGCCGGGGGGTGGACTATAAATATCCGCATAGTTATTCCAATGGTGTGGTTCGACAGGAATATATCCCAGCGGAGGTTACGAAGAATTATTATCGTCCCGACCGATCGGGGTATGGAAAAGCAGCTGTCCCGGTATCTGGAATTTTTTAAAAAAATCCGGATGGGTGATACAACAGCCAAAGTGGATTGAACGGGGAATCCTTCGGGTATTCGCTTGGCATGTTACATGCCAAGCGGTTTCCAGTATGGCTGCAGGATAATCCGGATTGACTGGTATGTTGCGTAAGTTACTAAGATTGAAGGTTTTGGGATAAGCTTTGACAAAAAACGATACAAAAGAACCATTGCTATTTATTTCGGGGATGGGTATATTTTATGTTTTGTTTTATTGCCGGACTGGACGATAGACAATACTGTAGACACACGACCCAATTTGTGGCCGTAACTAGTAGATTTGATAATGACCGATATAAGTATTTGCAAAAAAGGAAATTAATATGCGACGCGATATAGTGCATGAGGGAGCCTCGCAGCTGACATACGAAATTCGTGAAATTGTCAGTGTTGCCAAAGACCTCAATAAACTGGGGCAGGATATAACGTGGGAAAATATTGGCGATCCGATCCAGAAGGGTGAGAAATTACCCCAGTGGATCAAGGACATTGTCATCGATCTGGCGGGTCAGGATGAAGTCTATGGCTATGTACCGACCCAGGGCGTGTATCATGTCCGGGATTTTCTGGCAGAGCAGGTGAATATTCGGGGTGGATGCCAGATCCGTCCGGATGATATCGTCTTTTTCAACGGATTAGGCGATGCTGTTGCCAGGGTATTTGGATATATGAAACGTGAAGCGCGGGTCATTGGACCTTCGCCGGCTTATTCAACCCACTCATCCGCGGAGGCGGCTCACAGCGGTTATGATCATCTGACTTATGAACTGGATCCGGCGAAAAACTGGATGCCGGATTTGCAGGATCTGGAAAACAAAATCAGGTATAATGATTCGGTCGCCGGAATCCTGTTGATTAACCCGGATAATCCAACCGGGGCCGTTTATCCCAAACTCCTGCTTGAGCAGATAGTCGATATCGCGCGCCGTTACCGGGTCTTTATTTTGTGCGACGAGATCTACACTCATATTGTTTATAACGGCGCCAAGACCTGTCATTTAAGTGAGGTGATCGGGGATGTGCCCGGGATCGCTTTGCGAGGTATTTCGAAAGAATATCCCTGGCCCGGGTCGCGTTGCGGATGGATCGAAGTCTTTAACCAGGAACAATACCCCTCTTTTCGTTCATATGTTAAAAGCTTGATCAATGCCAAAATGCTTGAGGTGTGTTCTACCAGCCTGCCGCAGTTCTCAATTCCATTGGTGATGGGGGATGCGCGATACCGGGACCATTTGAATTATCGAGCAAAAATGTTTGAAAAGCGGGCGAATGAAGCCTTCGATATTTTTGCCAGTGTGGATGAGATCATGGTGGTTCGTCCCCAAGGCGCGTTTTATATGTCCATCCTGTTCGATAACGGATTGTTGAAACGATCATCAGACGCTTCCGATTGAAAATACGGCGATTCGTCAGTATATCGAAGAAAAAGTGAAGGGGGTGGCCCCGGACAAGCGGTTTGTTTATTATTTATTGGGCGCGACCGGGATCCTGTGTCGTCCCCCTGACGGGTTTTTGCTGCAAACACGGCACGGGTTCCGGGTGACATTGCTGGAATGCGACGATGAAAAACGGCGCTGGACCTGGAACACGATCGGCGACGCCATTCGTCAATATGTCGCTTCTGCTTAAGGTGAGTTATGCATGATTTTGAATCTCCCTGCGATCCGTGTGGAAATAGGCAGACGTTTTGAAACGTCTGATCATTTTGCCCTGACTTCCAGGCCTCCGGTTGAATGGCTTCAGGTCGGCCGGATTACCGGTACCGAACTGGATGATCAGGGCCAGGAATATCTTAAAATTGAGTTGCTGGAACCCGTGGAGGTTCGGACTGACGCGGGGCAACAGGCGGCCTTTCAATATTTTGACATGCAGCCGGATTGCGTTTATATCAAACGGCTGCCCGATTGCGATCATAACGAACTGTGCCGGCTTATGCCGGATGGGAGCATTCATCCGATTCGACCGGATCAACTGCAGCAATTGCTGACGGAACAAGCGGGATGGGAATCAGATGAGGATCAGGAATGCGATCATTCTATCGCAGATGTTGACGTTTCGATGGATCCGGGTCAAGTGTTGATTGCGGACATGCTTAAACACGTGATGAACCTGATACCGGCGTTGTGCGGTGATCAGGGGCTTGAGTTAACTTATATCGAAAATCTAGACCGGCACGCCGTCATGGTCAACGGTGACAAGGATGAGTGCGTCGAGAGTCTGCAGGCAATATTGCAATCCTATAACCGGATTATTCAGTTGAGAGAGGGCGGCCCTTGGCGACCAAGAGCAAGAGTGAGTCGGGACTGAAACAGGTAACGATATATACAGACGGCGGGTGTTCACCGAATCCCGGTCCGGGCGGCTATGGGGTGGTTTTGCTATACGGCAAGCACCGCAAAGGAGTTGTCGGGCGGGTATCGGCTGTCCACGAATAACCGTATGGAAAATTATGGCCGCGATTGTGGGATTGAGCGCATTGAAAGAACACTGCCAGGTGGTCTTGCACGCCGATTCGAAATATGTTTGTGACGCCATTGAATTGGGCTGGGCCCGCAAATGGCGAGAATGCGGCTGGTATCGTCATAAAACCAAGCGATCGGCCCAGTACAAAGCGCTTAACAGCGAATTTATGGCAGCAGTTACTGGATTTGTGTGACCGGCATGAAGTGACCTTTAAATGGGTGAAGGCTCACGTTGGAATCCGGGAGAATGAACGGTGTGATGAACTGTGTAATCTGGCGCGCAATGGTCTGCTCAAGATTGACGCTGTCTATGAGGAAGAACGGACGCAAGAAAAATAAAAAAGCCTTCCCGTCGTTACAACAAGCTGGGAAGGCTTGATTCTATTGGATCAAAAGGGTAAAGCTTACTGGGGGGTAAAGGTCAATGGGTGTTTGACCGGGTAATTGAACCAAAGCCAGCGAACGTCGCGATTTAAAGCTAGTGCGGGATTAAACGCATTATTCGAATTATTTTGACAATATTCCCAAGTGCCTTTATGCTCCCATTTATGCAGCTCGGCATGACCGTCGAAGAAACTGAAGGTGGCAGCCTTGTTGTGATAAGTTGCCATGGGATCCCACCAACGGACATAACCGGAAATCCCAGGGTTTGAATGACCAACCGCCATGGTTGTAGACAAAACTGGCGGCGCCATGAAATTCGACTTCGACGAACATAAAGCTTTCCGCGCCTCGTTTGACTTCGGTCATTTTATCCAGAGCTTCCGGATGATAAGGAGCGACATTTCTTCCAGCCAGACCATCGGGCAGTGAATAACTGCGGTAGAGATAGCCATAATCCCCAATCCCTGACTTGGTGCCCTTGACCATACGTTTATCGCCAGGGCAATGGTAAACTTCATGGGTTTGTGTATATTTCCATAACACGCCAAGCTTTAAACCGGTGATACGATCCTGTAGCGTTGGAACCTGTTTGCTGGTCGTTTCATGCCAACCTGAACTATTATAAGATCGGGTTCCCAAGCCGTTTTGATACATGGTTGAATCAAAAGGAGGATAAACCCACTGGTGCATCCGCCATCGATCTGTTTGTGACGCGTTGGGAACATAGCCGCCAGCCAGCCTGCCTTCATTATCGTCAGCATACATGATGTATCCGGTACTTAAGGCTTTCTGATTTCCAAAGGCATACCGAACTGGTCGCTTGTTGTCGGGCATTATTCAATGCCGGCATGAGAATGGCGACTAGAAGAGCAATAATTGAAATAACCACCAGTAATTCAATTAAAGTAAATCCGCTTTTTTTTATTCATCAGAACGTCTCCCAAAATAAAAAAATCTATCCATCACTATACAAATATACAGCGATTTCACATAATATTTTCGATAAAAATTCTTCAAGAAATGGAATAAATCGCCTGAGGTTTTGTAACTATATAATACACAGTGCTTTACGATTAATTAGAATCATTAAAAAATTCGATTACTACAGGTTATCCTCACAGAAGAATTTAGCAATTTCATTGATAAGAATTTCTCTTGTTTCTTGAAGCGGTTTATGCAAGGTTAAGCCAGCCGCGCGGGCGTGGCCGCCGCCACCGTATTTACCGGTAATATCGGCGCAATCCAGAGAATGTTTGCTGCGCAGGCTGCATCTGGGTCATGCCCTCTGGCAATTCGACCAGTAACAGCGAAGCGATCACGCTTTCGATCTGCATGGGTTCATTGACAATATTTTCGATCATGGGCCGGGTAGCCTGACAATCATCCAGCATGGCCTGGGTGATCTGCATGACAGCCAGCCGGCCATCATCATGCAACTCCAGTGTATCCAGAGACTTACCGAGTAATTTGAGTTTGCCGTGCGGGTGGCTTAAGAATAATTTCTGATAGACCTCGCTGGGTCTGACTCCGCACCGGGCCAGATGGGCAGATTGTTCCAGGGTTTTAGCTGAGGTATTTTCGAAACGGAACCACCCAGTGTCGGTACTGATTGCGACAAACAATGCTTCTGCCGCGACGGGAAGGCAATGGCCAACCGGCCGTCTGAATCAGGTCAAACACGATTTCGCCGGCTGCCCCGGCGTGACTATCGACGATTGCGCAAGTGGCAATATTGTCGCCGGTCAGATGATGGTCAATGACCAGGGTTTGAAGGCCCGATACCGCGGCGTTTTGCATGCGTTTCAACAGATAATCCCCAAGAACGGGCAATTGCCGAACCGCGCGGGTGTCCGCAATGATAATCAGATCGAAGTCATCGAGTTTTCCGGCGGCGATGTCTTCTTCAGCAAAATTGTCTTGGGTAATCCAGGCGTTTTTCGTTAACAGATACTGATAAGTTTCCCCGATTTCCCGCAGAATGAGCATCTGGACATGACAGGTGCGTCCCGCAGAGGCAGCGGCCGCTTCGATACAGTGTTGCAAGGCACAAATACTACCCATGGCATCCCCATCCGGACGGGCATGGGTACTGATCAGGATTCGCCGGGATCGTTCAATCAGGTCGATCGCTTTCTTGAACTGAATTTTGTCAATCATATATTTATTCTATCGGCAGATTAAGATAATAAGGGGATTAATTGGTCATTTCTATCGCGAGCGGTGAACCCTGGAAACAATGGTCGTTTGCAATTTCCGGGCATCTGTAAAGCAATTTTTAAACGTACCATTTATTGCAGACGCTTCAGGACGCATTCATTGACTAGTGTTTTGACGATCAGGCAATCTTCCGCAATGGCATCTTTCAGGTCATCTGTTGAGTCAAATTTCCTCTGATCACGCAATTTATCGCAAAAAGCCAGCAGAATATGGTTGCCAACCAGTTGATGGCGGTCTGTGGTGTAATCAAGAACGTGAGCCTCGATCTGCCATCGGCCATCCTCATAAGTTTCGCAGCTGCCGATGCTGATGGCGGCGGGGTATTGCCGGTCGTCCCGATAGACCTTTTCAGGGGAATCTCCCCAGCGTACCCAGCCGGCAAAAACCCCGTCCGATGGGATCAGAAGATCCGGTTGCAGCGGTTCAATATTGATCGTCGGGAAGCCCAGGCGTGAGCCTTCGCCCCGCCCCTTGACAACACGGCCGGGCAACATAAAACATCTTCCCAGGCATTTTCCGGCCTCACGAAATTTATTTTCGCTCACCAGATTGCGAATCAGCGAACTACAGATAGGGATATGAGGGATCGATCGGTCCATCGATATCTGAACGGAGGGCGCCAGGTGTGTTTCGTAAACATAATCGGATTGCATTGCCTTTAATGTTTCAAAGGTACCGCGGCCCCGGTGTCCAAAATTAAAAGTCTGGCCTTCAATGATATGGCGTACCTTCAATTTTTCAGCCAGAATCCGTCTAACAAAAACCTCTGGTTCGATATGCAAAAATTCAGGTGTCGGCTCCTGGATCACCAGGGAATCGACTTGCAGATCGGCAAACCAGCTGGCTTTGAGATCTGCCGTACTCAAGCGGCGGGGCGCCTTATCGGGCCGCAACAGATGAGCTGGGGGAGGGTCGAAAGTAAAGACGACCAGTTCCAGGTCCAATTGGTCGGCCAGACCACGCGCCTGATGGATAATAGCCTGGTGGCCAAGGTGAACACCATCGAAATTACCAATCGTGACCACAGTTCCGTTGGCCGGGGCGATATAATCTGCTATATTGCGATAGATTTTCATGCCGTTATTACTACAGGACGGATGTTCCACCGTTTCACTGGTTGATTAACGAGTTTATGGTTTGGGTCATTGTAAAAAAAATATAAAAATATCCACTTCGGTTAATGGTGTTAGCGATTCAGATAAGTAAAAATGCGGATCAGCCAGCCCCTATTGAATACTTTGTACTCTCCGTATTCCGTCGATATAGGCAGCCTGGGGTGAGATCTGATTAGCACGACGATAATAATCCAGGGCCAGATTGGGCTGGTTCAAAATTTCAAACATGACCCCACAGTTAAATAAAGCATTATGATCATCAGGCCGGGCATCAATTGCCATCTGAAATGCGGTAGCCGCCCGCCGATAGTCGCCCAGAGACGCCAGTTTACGGCCATCCGCGTCATAGCGGGTAAATCCTTTTGCCAGGGTAACAGGAATGGGCATTCCGCTTGGGAATAGCGACTCCAGCATATTATCGATCGCTCTTTGAAGTTGAGTTTCAATTCCGGTTTCATCCCGCGTAAACAGAGTCGATTGAACTGATCGCAAAATTCTTTTTTCCCGGGGATCAATGAATTGAAATTCCAAATCCATTTTTAACTGGCTGGTACTGTTGCGATAATTAAAACTGCCATAATAGATACTGAGTTTACCTCCAATACTGATTGGAGGAAGTCCCGCCAGGTTTTGTGAGGTCTGTTTCTGATTCAGCTGCTGCTGAAGATATTGAGAAATGAATGGAAGCCATGTCCGGGCATTTTCGGTGCCCGCGTTGAAGGTGCCAACTTCCAGACGATGATCGGGGAAAGAGCGGTTGGTTTCATAACTTATTGCTGGTTTTACGGTTATGGTCACAGGCTTCTGCAGGCATCCTGTCAAACCGGCCAGAAAGACGATTAAAAAGAGGGATATCGATGTACTCAAGCCTGGGTCTCCTTTTTAATGCTTCGTGTTTAGAGGAAACTTCATTTAACCTACCAGCATAGGCCTGGGGTCATCAACGAGCAAGAAAATTCATAACTCATGAAGACTGCAAAAGTTTATCATTAGAAGGGTAGTAGGCCGTGTGTGTCTAACATGTTGATCTATAAAGCTTTATGAGTTATTCAGCTCCGATCAGTTCTCATGCGACCGGTCACAAGATATCCTTGAACATCTTGCATAACAGGGATTGATGACATAGCATGTTTTTGTGATTTTCTCATCGCTTCCAGAACGGGAGATGTCGATAAAAAGAATTGGTTATCAGCAATGATTCTGAGAGGAGTCATAAAGAAAATCTAAAGGCGCTTGACGCTATATCTCAATGCGATTACTGTATCTAAACATGGAAAATACAAGAAATAACATCAATCGAATTCCGACCCGACCTGCGCCGGTTGGCACAATAATCCTGGGAGATAGTCAGCCGATCCGTATCCAGAGTATGACCAATGTCATGACTCGTAACGTCCAGGCCTGTCTGGAGCAAATTGCCCGGTTGCGGGATGCGGGTTGTGAGATCGTTCGGGTCGCTGTTCCCAGACCGGAAGATACCCAGGCGCTTCCCGAGATTATCGCTCATGCCGGTATCCCGATAGTTGCGGATGTGCATTTTCATTATGCCCGCGCGTTGGAGGCTATCGAGGCGGGGGTGCATAAGATTCGACTTAATCCGGGTAATATCAATGACCGGGATCAGGTTCATCAGGTTATCGACGCCTGCAAGGCCCATGGCACAGCCATCCGGATCGGGGTTAATGAAGGCAGTATTCGCGATCAGAAGTCATCCACCGATCAGAAACGCCCCCTGGTGGATTTGATGGTTGCTAAATTGCGTGATTATGTGGAGATCTTTGAGCGGCGGGAGTTCGATCGGCTGGTGCTATCGGCCAAATGCCATGATGCTCTCCATACGATATTGGTTAATCGAGCCATTCGCGCGCAATTTAATTATCCGATACACCTGGGAGTAACCCATGCCGGAACGGTTCAGACCGGTTCGGTGCGATCGGCCACCGCTTTAGGGGCTCTGCTGTCAGAAGGGATTGGCGATACGATTCGCGTGTCGCTGGCCGGCGATCCCTGCTGTGAGGTGGAGGTGGCCTGGGAAATCCTGACCAGTCTTGGTTTACGTCAACGAGCACGGCCGGAACTGATCGCGTGTCCAACCTGTGGCCGGACCGAAATCGATCTGCTGACCATGGTTGAACAAGTTGAAGCGGCGCTTAAAACCGTACGGAAGAAAATAACCGTTGCGGTCATGGGGTGCGTCGTTAACGGGCCGGGTGAAGCCCAGGAAGCCGATCTGGCGCTTTGCGGCGGGCGCGACAAGGCGGTTATTTATCGTAAAAGCGAACGAATCGCCACGGTGCCAGCCGATCAGGCAGTAGCGGCCCTGCTGGCAGAAATCGAGAAAATGAAATAATTGTTGTTTTCGCCCGTCATGAGGCAGGATGTTGATTGTTTCGTACCCCCAAAAATAATTCTCCTAGAAAATCCCTTACCGGGATAATCCCAGTTTTTTAATTCAGTCAAGCTATGACGAACACCCGACGATTGAGAACTACCTGGTTGAAGACCGTTTGAACCTTTTGCGGTCCAAACATCCGCGCAGCAGTTCTCCGGATCAATGCCGGCGACGCCGTTCGTGGGCCGCCATAGTTCTTTTATTCATTTTTGGCCTGATAGCTCTCGGTTTCTATTTTCTCAATGATGACCATATCAAAAAACAGGCGATCAAGGCACTGGAGGCCGCCACTGGAGGTGAGGTGGAGTTGGAATGGGCCAGAGTGGAGTTTCCTCGTGAGATTCATATTCATGGTCTGAATATCTACCTGCCTGATTGCCCGCGCAGCGATAAGAATAAATTTTTCTCGGCGGACAATGTGGTTTTAGAATATCGGGCCGAATCGTTACTGGCCCGGAAAGTAACCCTTGGTCGAGTCGTTGCCGGCAGCGCCCGCTTAAACATCTGGTATGATCGAAAAAATAAAATCCGTAATATCGATCGGCTGGCATTTAAATCCAGCGGTTCCAAAGCGCCCCAAACCGAATTTATTCTGCGTAATGCCCGGTTCGAATATGCCGAATACGAAGGTCCCAAGGCGATGGGGCGGTTTGTTCAGGAGGTGTCCGGCCGGATCGTTCCCAGTTTCAATGATCCGTCTGTTTATACCATTGTGCTGGATAGCCGTGATATCGGCGTTTTCAAGAATACCCACCTGATCGCTTCGTTGAATGTTGAAAGCCGTCAAATTGAACTGAAAACGGATTTTCAACTCAATCAGATCGACCTGGAATCCGTGCCGGAAAGTCTGAGCCGGTTGCAACTCTTCTATGAAAAAATGATTCCGCAGGGCGAGGTGGCGGTCAGTGGCCAATATACCCTGGACAAAGGATTTACATTTGACATCGCCATCCATCAGGGCAATATGATCCTGCCACTGGTTGAGTCAGGAATGAATATTCTGGTTGAGAATATAGACGCTACAGTGCGTTGCCTGAATGAGCGGATCGAAATAGTCGATTTGAAACTCGCGCTGGATGACAATTGTCAGGTCAGCGCCAAAGGGCATATCGATGGCTATCGCAGCAATGTGCCATATTGGCTGGAATTCCAGACTCAGGGTTTTTCCCTGCCGCCGGATTACTGGGATGATTTTGCGGTAAACGAGGTCAGACCCAAAAGTACGCTCGATATCCTTGTTTTCAATCATGTTGTCAATGTTCCGCTGAATCGCCAGGGGCTTAAGACTCTTTTGAATTTTTTGCATCCTCAGGCCCAGAAAGCGCTCTATGATCAACGGCCAACGGGTCAAATGGATCTGCGTGTCTCCGTCGCTGTTGAAGATCCTGAGAAACCGTCTGTAATCAAGGGACGCGTCGATATGGTTCATATGGCCGGCGTCTCGCACTATTTTCCCTATCCCGTGGATGGTCTGACCGGATCCATTGAGTTCGACAATAAACTGGTTAAAATTGGTCCGATTCACAACAAACCCGGCTATCAACCGGTCTTTATCGATGGCGATTTCCATCGCCTGCCGGAAGGGCTCGATTTTGATCTGACCGTAAAAATCGCTGAGATGGAATTTAATGACCGGTTGTATCAGGCTGTGCCAACCCAGTATCGAAAAATCTGGGACCAACTTCATCCGCAAGGCCGGGTGAGTGGTGATTATCATATCGTTCATCATCCTGATGAGGAGTCTGAACAATCACTCAAGCTGATGATTTCAGGGTGTCAGGCCCAACCAGAAATACTGCCGGTTGAATTGAGTGATCTGGCCGGTCAGATCAATTGGGACAGTCAGTCGATAACAGTTAATATTCAACAGGGCAGGGCGCTGGATGGGGAACTGTTCGTCCAGGGCACTGTTAATGGTCTGGATCTTGACGCCATTGAGGCCGATCTGGATCTGACCTTCAGGGATATCCGGGCCGATCCTAATTTTGGTGCGTTATTGGGAGGGGATACCGGCCGGCTCTGGAATCAGTTTGGATTACAAGCGCAGTTAAATGGCAGCGCCCATATCCATACCCCCTCAGATTCTGCGGATATAAAGAATCCCGGTTATCAGGTGACTTTCGATACCCGGTTTCAGAATGCGGTCATCGATCCGAATAATTTTCCGATACGCCTTGCCCAGGCGTCCGGGAGGGCGATCTATGATGGAGTCCGATTGGAGGTATCTGATTTGTCGGCGAACTATAAAGATCAGCCTCTGACCGGCGCGCTGGATCTGGTTGATAACAATCATTTCAATTTAGCCGTCCGGATCGATGAAATCGAATTCGATGATGAGATAAAAAAGCTGGTATCGCCATATAGCGGCATTCTCAATTATCTGGATGTATCCGGGAAAATGGGGGCGGAACTTTTATTCGATAAAGATGGCGATCAAACCAATCATGATATCCGGCTCGATTTAAAACAATGTGATATCGGCATAAAAAACAAACCGTTTCGTTTCGATCATACCGTTGGCAGGATAAGCATACATCCTGATCTGATCGAGGTGCAAGATTTGCAGGCTTTCAGTGGCCTTAGTTCTCTGCGGGGACAGGGGCGAATAGACCTTTCGGGTCGTATTTCCGGCAGCGAAATTCATCTGGAATTAGAAAAACTCCAGCTCGATGATATTCTCAGGGCATTAATCTGTGAAGCCCCTGATTGTCAGCATATCCCCTGGGATGCCGAAGGCCAGGTGGATATGGACCTCAAGTTTGGCTGGCAGCGGCAATCCGAAGCCTCGGGCGGATGGCAAATGACAGTGGATACCCAGCTACAGCATGGTAAAATTGAAGGGCCGCTTGCTATCGGCAACATTGCCGGAAAAATCAATGGCAAATTAAACATGCCGGCAGCAGAAGGTTCAGGCATGTCGCTATCGGGTCATTTTAACGGATTGGCTTTTGACTATCGTCATATCGGATTAAGTGATCTAACCGGTAACTTTGATTATGATAGCGATCATCAGAAAATAAATATCGCGAATCTATCCGGGAAACTTGGTCAGGGGCGTATCGCGGGCACCGGAGGCCTGGTGTTTAATACGCAGGGTGGATATAACGCGGAAATCCAGTTATCGATGTGCCCGTGGCCGATCTGGTACCTTCTGATAATACGACACAGTCTCTACCTGGTACGATAGGCGGCTGGATCAATCTTCTGGTTCCCAAAGCTGATGAACCGCGCCGGGGCGGTTTTTACCTTGCCATGGATAATACCCGTTTAGGGGAATTGCCATTGTTCGCCCAGTTTATGCATGTCATTAATCTGACACTGCCCAAGCCGGGGGCCTTTAATATGGCCCGGATAAAAGGGGATATCATGCCAGAAAAACTCCGGCTCGAGACAGTGGTTCTGCAGGGCAGCGCCCTTTCACTGACTGGAGCCGGTTACGCCTGGGGTGGATTAATCCCTGACCCGGCACCGCCAGATCAGAAAAAAAGCGGGCTCGACCTGGTATTTGTGGTCGATACGCCGCGTTATCTTCCCAGTGTTCCGATCGTTTCAAGCCTTTATGAGGCGATCCGGCCTCAACTGGTCCAGTTCCGGGTAACCGGCACCCTGACCAAACCACAGGTTACGCCTGCGGCTTTTCCGTCCCTCAGCGAGGCGCTTTTCCAGTTGGAGCGTCCGCAGCCTTAAAGAGCATACCGGTTAAACCTGTTTTTCAAAGGTAAACTGGTGGCTGTGCGCATTCACATGAATCGTATCGCCTTCAACAAATTCACCCGTCAGGATCCGTTGAGCCAGCGGATTCTCCAGTTTCTGCTGAATAGCGCGTTTGAGCGGACGGGCGCCGTAAGCCAGATCGTAACCTTCTTCCAATATCAGATCGCGGGCGTTATCCGTAAACTCCAGCCCCATCTGTTGTTGCAGCAATCGCCGGCGTAAATAGCCCAGTTGAATATCGACGATCTGGTACAAGTGCTCTTTTTTCAAAGAATGGAATATAATAATTTCATCGATCCGGTTTAAAAACTCCGGCCGGAAATGCTGTTTTAACGCCTCATGAACATGCGCGTCGATCTCCCAGTCGCTGCCATCCTCCAGACTGAGTTGCTGGATCTGGGCGCCGGCCAGATTGCTGGTCATGATAATGACCGTGTTTTTAAAGTCTACCGTGCGGCCCTGGCCATCCGTGAGCCGGCCGTCGTCGAGCACCTGTAAAAGCACATTAAAGACATCGCGATGGGCTTTTTCGATTTCATCCAGCAGAATGACGCTATAGGGTCGCCGGCGAATCGCTTCGGTCAGAACGCCGCCTTCTTCATAGCCGACATAGCCGGGCGGCGCGCCAATCATCCGCGAGACACTATGCTGTTCCATAAACTCACTCATATCGATTCGCACCACGGCCCGCTCGTCATTGAATAAAAATTCAGCCAGGGCCTTGCATAATTCGGTTTTGCCCACTCCCGTTGGGCCCAGGAAGATAAAACTGCCGACAGGCCGATTGGGATCACCCAGGCCAGCCCGGGCGCGCCGCACGGCGTTGCTGACCGCGGCCACAGCTTCATCCTGGCCCACGACTCGCGTTTTGAGCAGGGTTTCCATTTGCATTAATCGCTCACGCTCTCCACTCATCAATGCGGACACTGGAATTCCCGTCCAGCGCGCGACCACTTGCGCGATCTCTTCAGGGGTTACCTCCTCACGCACCATGGTATTGCCATTTTGCTTCTCTTCGGCTTGTTTTTCTTTTTCATCCAGATGCTTTTCCAGATCGACAATGGTGCCATACATCAAGCGTGCGGCTGTTTCCAGATCCCCGCAGCGTTGAGCTTCTTGAAACTCATTCCGTTTTTGATCGATTTCTTCGCGAAGCGCCTTGATATCATTCAATACGCCCACTTCCGATTCCCAGCGTGCCTGCATCGCCCGCTGTTCTTCCTGCAGATCAGCCAGTTGTTTGTTGAGTTTATCCAGCCGCTGTCTGGAGCCATCGTCAGACTCCTTTTTGAGCGCCTCTCGTTCGATCTGTAATTGCATGACCCGCCGGTTCAATTCATCCAGTTCGCTGGGCATGGAATCGTTTTCAATGCGCAGACGTGAAGCTGCCTCGTCGATCAGGTCAATGGCTTTGTCCGGCAAAAACCGGTCCGCGATATACCGGTGGCTAAGAGTCGCCGCCGCGACCAGCGCGCTGTCGGTGATACGCACGCCATGATGGGTGTCGTAGCGTGATTTCAATCCTCTCAGAATCGCGATGGTGTCTTCCACCGAGGGTTCATTGATCAAAATAGGTTGAAATCGCCGTTCCAGGGCCGCGTCTTTTTCGATATACTGCCGATATTCATCCAGCGTTGTCGCACCAATGCAATGGACCTGTCCGCGCGCCAGGGCCGGTTTCAACAGATTGCCCGCATCTACCGCGCCTTCAGCTTTGCCCGCGCCCACGACCAGATGTAATTCATCAATAAACAGGATAATCCCGCCATTCGATTCTGTGACCTCTTTCAATACCGCTTTCAGGCGATTTTCAAATTCACCCCGGAATTTAGCGCCCGCAATCAGCGCGCCCATATCCAACCCAATAACCTTTTTGTTTTTTAAACCGGACGGGACATCTCCGTTGACAATCCGCTGGGCCAGACCTTCTACGATAGCGGTTTTGCCCACACCCGGCTCTCCGATTAAAACAGGATTATTTTTGGTTCGCCGGTTCAAAACTTCCATGCACCGGCGGATTTCGTCATCCCGGCCGATTACCGGATCCAGTTTGCCTTTGCGCGCCAGTTCGATTAAATCGATACCATAACGTTCCAGGGCTTGATAACGCTCTTCCGGATTCTCATCCGTCACCCGTTGATTGCCGCGAATCTCTGTAATGGCTTTCATTAACGCCTGACGCTTAACCGCGCTGACCATCAAAATATCCTGCGCGGGACTGGCGACTTCCAACAGCGCCAGCAACAGATGTTCCACGCTGACGTACTCATCCTTGAGAGTTTCGGCTTCCTTTTTTGCGCCTATCAGCACTTTATTTAAGGCGGCGTCGCCGGTAAGCTGAGTATTGCCACTTACCCGTGGGAGGCGTTTTAATTCGTTATCAACCAGGCTTTTGATCTGTTCAGCCGAGCCACCGGCCTTATTTAATAATGGCAGGACAATGCCATTTTCCCGTTCTTCCAGCAATGCTGCCAGTAAATGTAACGGTGTAATGGTCGAATGACCGTTTGTCTGGGCCAGTTCCTGGCAGGCACCCAGCGCCTGACGCGCGTTACTGGTGAATTTATCGAAGTTCATAGGCTCTCCTTTAGCTTGGATTTAAATTAAAGAATATAGAGAGCAAACCTTGTGCCAATAAAATCAATAGTATTATAAGTGTTTGAAAGATAGAATGATATATTTTAAGAATAGTTGAAATAAATAATTGGTCTGCCAATATGACATCCTGGTTTATGATTTTTACTATAAAAAGCGCCTTATTTTTACCGGGCATTATCCACAGATCATTGTTCAGGCAAATAAAATCATAAATTCGGCAATATGGTTAATAAAAAGCTAAATATGGCGTTTTGCGAGGTGGTCTTACAAATTATAATCAATAATCTAAGTTTACTAATTTAACAAGATTATTGACGGTTTTGCAAAGTTTAGATACTTTAAGGCTTGCGATAATTTATAAAAACCTGTCAAGGAGATAGTTATGATTGATCTTAAGCAGTATGAGGTATGGTTTGTAACGGGTAGCCAGCATTTATATGGTGATGAAACCCTTAAACAGGTCGCCACGCATTCCAAGGAAATTGCGGCCTTTCTGGATAAATCAGTTCAGATTCCAGTGAAAGTAGTTTTTAAACCGGTGCTGACCCGGCCGGAAGAGATTTATAATCTTTGTGTAGAGGCTAATACTACTCCCAATTGTGTGGGTTTGATTACCTGGATGCATACCTTTTCACCGGCGAAGATGTGGATAGCCGGTTTGAGTAATTTGAAAAAGCCATTCGCCCATCTGCATACTCAGTATAACCGGGATATTCCCTGGGATAAGATCGATATGGATTTTATGAACCTGAACCAGTCGGCGCATGGATGCCGGGAGTTTGGATTTATCTGCAGCCGATTGCGTAAGAACCGCAAAGTAGTAGTGGGTTTCTGGCAGGAAGAAGAGGTACAGCAGAAACTGGGTGTCTGGGCTCGTGCCGCCTGCGCGTGGTACGATAGTCAGGGCGCCAAAATTGCCCGCTGGGGCGACAATATGCGAGAAGTGGCCGTAACGGAAGGCGACAAAGTCGAAGCACAGAAAAAATTTGGTTATTCGGTAAATGGCTATGGCGTTGGCGATCTGGTAAAATGTGTCAATCAGGTGTCAGACGCTGAAATCGATCAGATGGTGGCAACTTATCTAGGTGAATATGAAATTGCCGCCAATGCCGCCCAAGGCGGAGCCTGTCACGACAATCTGCGAGCCGCAGCCAAGATTGAAGTGGGAATGCGTGCGTTTCTGGAAAAGGGTGGTTTTAAGGCATTTACCACCACTTTTGAAGATTTGCATGGACTGGAACAGTTGCCGGGCCTGGCGGTTCAGCGTTTAATGGCCGATGGCTATGGTTTTGGCGCTGAAGGCGACTGGAAAACGGCCGCGCTGGTGCGGGCGATGAAAGTGATGGCGGCGGGATTGCCGGGCGGGACTTCGTTTATGGAAGATTATACCTATCATCTCGATCCCAAGGGGCCGAAGGTGTTAGGCGCTCATATGCTGGAAGTCTGTCCGACGATTGGACAGGGTAAATCGAAGCTGGAAATACACCAATTGGGTATTGGCGGCAAGGCCGATCCTGCCCGGCTGGTGTTTAATGTTTCCAGTGGACCGGCGCTGAACGCATCTATAATGGATATGGGGAACCGTTTCCGTTTACTGGTCAATACGGTAGAATGTGTGGCGCCGGACGCCGATCTGCCGAAGTTGCCGGTTGCCCGGGCGGTGTGGGTGCCCAAGCCCAATCTGAAAGTGGCGGCGGGAGCATGGATTCTGGCCGGCGGGGCGCATCATACCGGATTCAGTCAGGCATTGACGGCTGAATATATGGAAGATTACGCGGAAATGGCCGATCTGGAATATCTGCTGATTGATGAGAATACCTGTATTTCCTGCTTTAAGAAGGAAATACGGTATAATGAGATGTATTATATGATGGCTAAAGGCCTTTAAAGGATTTGTTTTGCCTGTAGGCCGCCGATTAAAACCGGCGGCCTTTTTTATTGATATCCGATGAATCGGGAATCAGTTTACGAATTGATCGACGAAGTATTTGGCAGTCAGTTCTTCGCCGGTGCTGCGGCGGATCATTTCGTTCCAGTGGTACAGGGCGCCCGGGCCGTAAACGTTTTTGATAAAGTATTTTCCGATGCGAGGATTGTTGCAATAATCGAAATCTTTATCGGAATCGAGTTTTAAGACATTGTTGATAATATAATGGTGCCATTGGGAGGCCAGGAGTTCGCCCAGCATGTAATTGTGATAGTAGCAGGGGGCGAAGGTGAAGTGGAGTTTAGAGGCCCAGCCGGCGTCTGGTTTGCCTGCGGGGCGGGTAACGAGCTGATATTTTTCCACTAAATCCCACCAGAGGGTGTTCAGGTCCTGTTGGGGGTCGGCGTAAACGGCTTTTTCGAAATTGTACATGACCAGCGCCCAGCGTGCGAACAGGATTTGCTGGAAGCGGAGGTATTTTGAAGCCACAGCTTCCAGTTCGTTTCGCTGGTCGTCTGTCAGCTTGAGCATGGTTTGCATCCAGGCGGCGTTACGGGACAGGCGGCCGAAGAACATGGCAACGGCTTCGGTGGTGAAGGGATGGGCCTGCTCACGGAGGAGATAGGGTTCGGCCGGATCATGATATTTGGAATAAACGGCATGGCCCAGTTCGTGGAGCATGGTTTCCATCCAGCGTTCATCGTTGGCGATATTGGCAAGAATACGGACATCGCCGTGGCGATCGATATCCTGGGCAAAGGCGTGGGGGTTTTTGCCGGGTTTGTCGTAGAGATCGCTGCGGGCCATGATGTCATCAACCGGAGTGCCGATACCGGCGTAATAATCGATGCATAATTGTCCGACATTGGATTTGGCGTAATATTGATCCAGGTTGAGTTCGTAAACCAGGGGGGTTCTCTGGAAGAAAGGATCGTGATAGTGCCACGGTCTGAGTTCGGCGACGCCGATGCCATAGTCCTTGGCGAGGATTTCATCCAGTTCGGCTTTTAACGCTTTGAATGGACCAACGGTGAGATTGTCGAGTTCGGCGAAGAGCTTGTCGAGATCTTCGACGGATTGTTCGCCCACCGTCAGCAGGTAGGTGTGGTAGTTGGGGAAGCCGGCCTGTTGGGCCAGTTGGTTGCGCATCTGGACCAGACGCAGGTAATCATCGACGATCGCGGGGCCGACCTCTTTGGAGGCACGCCAGGCTTTTTCGCGTAAGGCGACATCTTTTTCGGTGGTCATGATACGGTAAATTTCGGTCATAGTGACTTTTTCGCCGTCAATACTGCCGCGATAGTTGTTGTATTTTTCGGTGATGCTGTTTTGCAGTTTGATGCTTTCCTTGAGCAGGTCGGGATCCATCTGGCTGGTCAGGAATGCCAGGTATAACCGTTGCAGCTGGCGGGCGAGTCGCAATTCGGTTACCTGGCCGGAGTCTTTTAATTCTTTGATAAGTTCGAAGTTGTCGCGGTCGAGGTATAAGTTGTTGATTTCCAGTTCCAGTTTTTCGACTTTGTCGTAATCGGACTCGGCGCCGGTAACCTGAGCGGTATAATAGGCCCGGCCCATATCGGCATAGAGGGGGTCGAATTTGGCAACATGGTGGTTAATGAGAAGTTGGGTTTGTTTTTCCTGGGTATTCATGCAACCAGTCAGGCTGATGAAGGTGAAAGAGATCAATAGTAGGGAATAAACGGGATTGATCGGGAGCCGACGTGTGTTCATGTTATTCTCCGTTTTAAAATGAGTTACAGACATAAGTTGAAAAGCAGACTGGAATATAATAGGGCTGGTGATTTAAGTCAAGGTATTTGGAATGGGGATGCGGGTTGGATGGGGGCGGATGATTTGTAACTTCTATCACCAGCTTGTCTATGTTGACCATAGGTGTAGATGAACCGGATTGTGTTAAGATGGGTATGATTGGGTTCGTTTGGCGATCGGGTGGGTATCGGGGACCAGAAACAAGGAAAGAAATATAGAGCGCCCACGCAGTCGCATGGCCGCCTGGAAAACAGCCAGGAAGGTTGACCGCGAATGATCTCGAATTGACATTGATTGATGCAAAAATATGTTAAGTGTTTGGAAAATAGGTGCTGTATATTGATGTTTAATAATAAGTTATAATGATTTTGGATGGGATTGGGTTTGTTTCGTGTTGGAGAGACGTTATATTGGGCCGGGGAAGGGTGAATATGCATAAGTCATTATAATATAATAGTTTATAGCCACGGAACACACGGAACACACAGGGCGGTCAAGCCGCAACCAAATAAGAAATAGTTCACACAAAGCCGCAAAGCCGCAAAGATAAACAGCCATTTAGACAGGATCACAGGATCAACAGGATAAAAAGTTCGGGACCATGAAAATATCTTGTAAGATGAAGTTATTACTTCGCTTATAAAACATAAGAACAAAAAGCTTGCTAAGAAAACAAAGAAATAAAGGATTGTAGTACGGAAGGGATCAGGTGTAAGTGTTTGTAATATAATATGTTATAGACATATAAGGGGAAAAATGCAGCAAAAAAGAGAGGGGCCATGCTTTGGGTTGATGGTATTTGGTTTTCAAAGAGCGATTTTTTTAAAAACACGTTGAAACGTGAACTCCATACGGTGGGGAAAAAAGGCAAAAAGGGGAAAAAGACGAAAAGGACGGAAAGGGGGAATTACGGGTGGGATGGTCGTGGCAGGCCGGGGGATGTAGGAATGAGAAAAAATCACGGGCAGGATGCCCGTGCCACTTGTTTTTTTGTTGGAGAATGGGGGGTGGGTTGGTAAAATATATTTTATGCCCGGTTGAGTTATGTTGGCCGGGATTTTAGCTTTGGGATCACAGGATTTACAGGATAAAGCAAGGAAAGATTAATGCTGAGTTGATCTGTCAGAATCAGGTTTTGTATCAGGAGATAGATACAAAATGATAGAATATAAGAATTTATACCATGAAGAACATGAAGAGACATGAAGGTTAACGGCCTGGATGGCTGGTTTTTGTTGCCAAGGTTTTCGAAGAAGATTTAAGCGTTTCGATTATCTAAGATAGAAAAGGAAAACATTACAGGAGTTTGAAGATGGCTGGTAAAAGAGTAAATGTCCGGGTGGGATTGGTTGGGATGATGGTTGCGTTGCTGGCCGGGATGTCTTTAGGGCAGTATTCAGGGGGAGCGGGGACGGAGGTGGATCCTTTTCAGATTGCGACGGCGGGGGATTTGACTTCGCTCGGGCAGAATACGGGGGATTATGATAAGTATTTCATCATGACGGCGGATATTGATCTGGCGGGGTATGAGTTTGATAAGGCGGTGATAGCACCAGAACAATATAAGGCATTTTCTGGAGTATTTGATGGTGGTGGTCATACAATAGACAATTTCACACTACTCAATATCGCAGATTTAAATGATATGAGTTATAAATATTTTGGAATATTTGGAAACCTGGGCATCAGTGGTCATATCAAGCATCTGAATGTTACTAATTTGAAAATGTATGTTGAATATGCTGGTACTCGACATTTTACCTGGGCTGGGGGGTTAGTTGGTAGAAATGAAGGGATTTTGAGTCAATGTTATGTAGAAGGAGACATCCAGGGTAAGTTCTATATTTCATCTGGAACGTCTTCCTTTTATTATTATATCGGGGGCATGGCTGGTCATAATATTGGACATATAGAAGAAAGTTGCAGCCAATGTATTATTTCAGTTGAAGGTTCTGGTTATGCTGGAGGATTAACGGGACGTAATGGGCAGACTATTTTCAATTGTTACAGTAACGGTCAGATAAGTGGAGACGTAAAGGCATATTATTATCTTGGAGGTATTACGGGTATTAATGGAGGCGACATTACTAATTGTTATACGCAGGCCAAAGTATCGGGTGGAGGAGCGTCGGGTAGTTTTTCCGGTTCAACATTTCGAGGACAATTAAGCGCCTGTTTCTGGAATAATGATATTAATCATTATATGCCTGGTATTGGTGACTACGATGTAGCAGATGGCTTATATGGGATGAGTTCCGATGAACTAAAAAATTCCCAAATGTATCTTGATGCCGGTTGGGATTTTTCAATATGGACGATCTGTGATGGCATGAGTTATCCGGTATTGTTGGGGGTCGGTCCGGAAGTTGCCAATCTGAGTGCGGAATATGGTCAGGAGAATTATTTCGAAAAAGGGCCGAATGAGTCACTCGTGCTCGAATATTGCGTTTCGAACAACGGCCTGTTAAATGGCGAAGCGGCTTCCAGCATGCCGGTATCCATTGATGTATTGATGTCAACCAATGCCGGAGTCGATTGGGAAGCGCCAGAGGGAGACTTCAACATTGTTGATACCGTGTATGTTGAAGCGTTAGAGTCGTGCACCCAATATTCAGGCGAAATTGTCATGACGACACCATCAGAGGAGGGAGTATATTATATCCGTATGAAAGCGAAGGCCGGTTCCGGGGAACCGGAGTATCTGGCGGATGATAATTGGAGTGAAATCATCGTCCTCGCCGTTGGTGAAGAATTTCAAGGGGGTCAGGGGATCTCCTGCAGGGCTCATTGCATCAATACGATCGGTGATTTTGTGGCATTGACGCATAAGCCGGAATTATGGCATGAGTATATCGTGTTATTGAGTGATTTGGATATCTTGGAAGCATTAGTAGACAGTAATGATGTTTATGAAATTGGAGATCCAGAATCGCCGTATAATCCTGACTGGATCAAGTTTGAAGGAATATTGAATGGATTGGGGCATCTGATCAATTATAATTTGGATGCTAAATCTTTATTTGGATTTATTGGAGAAAATGGGATTGTCAAGAACCTGAATTTAAAAGTTAACGGCCACTTTAATTATAGCGGGCGTTCTTGTTATAGCTATGGGGGAATGACGCTAGTCAACTATGGAGAAATCAGGGAATGTTCCATAAATAATCATTTTTATGATAGTGATAACTTCTGCGATGATTATAATAATACGGTTGGGGGAATCGCTGCCATCAATTATGGCATTATTCAAAACTGCATTAGTACCGGCTATTTGTCGAAAGGCAAGGTTGGTGAGGTAGGAGGGATAGCCGGGGAAAATTATGGCATTTTAGATAGTTGCCAGTGCGACAGTCGAATTAAGACGACTTATTACGAGTGGGATTCCTGTATCGGAGGTCTGGTAGGCCGGAATCACGGGGAAATTTATCGGAGTCATTCACAGGCGTTAATAGAAAATAGATCTACCTTAGATTCGGATTGTCAGGTTGGTGGACTGGTGGGTGGGAACCAGGGATATATTATGGATTGCAGCGCCGAACCGGTGATTTTGTATGGATCAGTTGTGGGTGGATTGGTTGGTATAAACTACAAGTTCGGTATGATCTGTTTCAGTCACAGCAATCTGGTCATTGCATATGATGAGACCAGTCATTATTACTCATGCGGGGGATTGGTCGGCCAAAATGATGGCAAATTGTTTCATTGTTATGCGGAAGTGGATATCGAAACGGATACACAGGCCGGCGGGCTGGTGGGATATAACGTTGGAGAGATCGGTTACTGTTACGCCGAAGGTTCTGTCAGTGGGAAATATTATATTGGCGGACTCGTTTCAAGTTTAGGAAGAGACAGTATAATTGAAGAAAGTTACGCCAGATGTGATGTGGCTGGAGGGGTACAGGTCGGTGGTTTGATTGGTTACATAAATAATTTGGGTATTGGATTCGTCCGGCATTGTTATGCCAGCGGTAAAGTGATCGGGACTGATATGGTTGGTGGTTTGGTGGGAGGTGGTGAAGGAGTTACTTTCTCGGTCTGGGATATTGAGGCATCGGGCCTGACTGAAGGATTGGGTGATTCAGCCAGCCAGCCAGTAGGGGTATTGGGTTTGACTACAGCACAGATGGGGCAAAAAGAATTTTACGAGCAGCTGGGCTGGGACTTTGAATCTATCTGGCGAATCGATCCGGATAGCGGTTTGCCAGACTATCGTGATATTGTGGATATCAGACTTGAAGATGTGGGACCGATCGGGAAGGCAGTCATAGCCGGTGAAGAAACGGTTATTCGTTTCATTGTTAAGAATGTCAGCAATACATTCGCTAATGGAACGGCAAGCCATATTACTACCCGGATATACCTGACCAGTTCAGCCGATGTGGATTGGGAGGAGCTGGGGGAAGAGGCTGTCGTGGCTGAACATTATCTGGACCAATTAAAAGCAGGAGAGTATCAGGAAGTTGAACTGACTATTCAGGCGCCCATGGATCCGGGGATTTATTTCTATAGAGTTTCAACCGTAGTTGAAAACTGGGAGGATGAGGTTAATCGTGACAATAATTGGAGTCAGCCGATCAGTCTGGCCGCGGGGTATAATTATGGCGGTGGCATTGGTACCTATGACGATCCGTTTCTGATCTATACGGTTGATCAGTTTAATACGATTGGCTTGATTCGGGATCATTGGGAGAGTTGTTTTAAATTAATGCAAGACATCGATCTGGCCAATTTGTCTGATGGGCAATATAACCAAATCGGTTTCAGCAATGGCAAAGAACCCTATGTTCCATTTCAGGGAACATTGTATGGTAATCATCATGTCGTTCAAAATTTTACCTGGAAGGGTAATGGTAAAGAATATGTCGGTCTTTTTGCTTATCTGGGTGATCAGAGTAATATATACGATTTAATAATGAAGCAAGTCGATATTGATCTGGAATCGAATCGCTATGTGGGGGCGATAGCCGGCTATAACCTTGGAAAGATTCAAAACTGCCGGGTGGATGGGATGTTGAAGGCCAGAAGTTTTCTTGGAGGCCTTGCCGGATTTTCATGGGGAAGAATACTGGATAGTTCATTTAGTGGGAGACTGGATGGTTTTCATTATGTCGGCGGTGTGGCCGGTGAAAATAAAAAACAGATTGTCAATAATCATGTTGACGCTGATATTGTCGGGAATACCTATGTGGGAGGGATTGCCGGTCTAAGCAGCGCCATTACCGATAGCAGCTACCTTGGGCATTTGACTGGAATTCAATATTGTGGTGGTATAGCCGGGCAAAGTACCGGTCAGTTAGAGCGATGTGGTTCATCGGGTATTATTACGGGGGAACGTTTAGTCGGGGGAGTGGCCGGTGCATGCACCGGGAATCAAAATCTACTGGAGTGTTATTCACTTTGCCAGGTTGAGGGTACCGGTGATTATATCGGGGGTTTGGTTGGTAGCATTAATGGTTCCATTGTGGATAAATGTTGTGCGACAGGGGAGGTTAATGGTATCCATTATGTTGGTGGATTGATTGGTTCAATCCAATCTGGCCGGATAACCAATTGTTATGCTTCGGGCGCCGTTTGCGGAGATACTTATGTTGGAGGATTTACGGGATACCGGTCTTATAATATGTCAGATGTATTGACGCAGTGTTATTGCTGCGGAGCGGTCAGCGGCAGCGGAGTCTTTACGGGCGGATTTCAAGGCGATGGATCTCGAGGCCAACATATCTTATGGGACATCGATACGGCGAATCAGGCTTTGGATGTTGGGAGTGAGGATGGAACCGGTAACACCCTGTCCTGGCCCGAAGAATGTTCAACGGCGGAAATGCAGACCCAGTCAACCTATCTGGACTGCGAGTTTGACTTTAATACTATTTGGGTGATCCAGGAGGGCCGGGACTATGCACGATTAAGAGGAGTTGGTCCCCAATATTGCGTTTATGGCGGTGGGATGGGAAGTTACCGCAGTCCGTATTTGATAAGCACCGCGGAGCAAATGATTGAAATTGGATATCATCCGGAGGATTGGATGAGATATTTTGTCCTGACGAACGATATTGATATGAATACCTGGTCAGGTAAGGCGGCAATACCGATTGGAAACAGTGAGGTCTTATTTAAAGGGAATTTTGATGGCCGGAATTATACGATTTTCAATTATACCCTTGTAACAGATTATACCCTGAACACTGGAATTTTTGGAGAATCCGGAGCCGGTGTGATCAGCAATTTACGTGTTGAGAATATTTACATCGATGCTATTTATGCTTATCAAGTTGGGGGATTGGTCGGGTCATTGAAATATGATTGTGAAGTTTATAATTGTCATGTTGACGGTTATGTAAAAGGGCAGTCTAGTGTGGGCGGTTTGATTGGCAATGCTGAATTCGGTTCAAGAATTGATTCTTGTTCATTCGAGGGGCATGTTGTGGGAGGGTTCTCGACGGGGGGGCTGATGGGGCAAAATGACAGTCGAGTATACGGCTGCTATACCAATGCGCTAGTGGAAAGCCATTCTAATGCCGGAGGTTTTATCGGGATTAACAGTTATATGGTTCATAATTGTAAGGCGGAAGGTCAGGTCACTGGCAGTTCAACCCTCGGTGGTTTCATTGGAGAAAACAGCAATGGAGGAGAACTCTTAAACAACCTATCGATGGTGTCTATCAGTGAGACTGCCTCCGAGTCGGGAGGATTTTGCGGGATTAACAAAGGGGCTTTCATTTATGGTTGTTTCTGGGATAAAGACAAATGCCAAGGGTGCACTTCAGTTGGAAGTGGTGAGGTTCCATCAGGAATAAAGGGATGGCCAACGGGAAGTCTTTACGATCAGTATCTTTATTTAAGTTATAATTGGGATTTTGTTAATGAAAGTGGGAATGGCATTCAAGATATCTGGCATATGCCTTATCAGGATGAGGGCTATCCGATGTTATGGTGGCAGAAGGATATTCCCGGTGATTTTGCGGGCAGTTATGGGGTGGATTTTATTGATTTTGCGGCCATATCCGAGAACTGGCTGTGTGAGTATCCGTGGCGCTCTTATCATAGTCTGGATCCTGGTAACGGAATAGTGGAGATGGATTCTTTGATTCATCTGGCGAACAACTGGCTTGAGGGAGGTGAATGGTTGGATATCGACCCGTTGGTAGGATATTATCCTTTTGATAGCAATGGCGATGATCAGCAGGAAGGATATCATGGCAGCCTTATCAATGGGGCCACCATTGATGGGGATCAAGCACATATTGGCGCCGGCGCTTTGGTTTTAGATGGTCTGGATGATTATGTTGATTGCGGAACTGATTCCGCGGTTGTATCAATTCCGCATATGGCAGTCGCGATGTGGGTCAAAGCGGATGAAGTCTCGTTCACCAATACCATGCATATGATTGGCCAGCGTGATTTGTCGAGTCATGTGTGGAGTTTTCAGTTGTGGGGAGCGCATGGTGGGCATTTGACGGGGTTTGTCGGTGGAAGTGATGTCTATGCGTTGACGGAGACGGAATTTACACCGGAGGTTGGGCGATGGACTCATGTGGCGATGATGTATGATGATTTTGGGGACCGGAAGGTTCATGTCTATGTGGATGGAGTGGAGGTGGAGACGGTGCAGCAGTCGGCTTTGAGTGGGGATCGGGTGATGGATACGACGATTCCGGTGACGATCGGGGATCGAGATGGGGGTGGCAAGGCGTTTGGCGGAGCGATCGATGATTTGCGGATTTATCGGCGGGTATTGACTGAGGCGGAAATAATAGGATTGGCGCAGATGGGGGATTGACTTCGCTTATGAAAATTGACTGAGGTAAGGATGGCCGGCGGATACCGGGTTAATAGGGATAAGCCGGGTCGTTGGTGGTGAGCCAGGTGGTGGTCATCTGGATGAGGGCGGGGATGTCCATGGTGGCGGTTGGGGTGGATTGCTGCCATTGGGCGGAGAGGAGGGCCAGGTCGTAGAGATCGACGCGGCAGTCGGGGTGGCCGGCGGGGCCGGAGAGGTCCATGGGGAGGGTCTGGCCGGAGTCGAGCAGGTTCTGGCAGGTGGGGTGTGGGATGACGATATCGTATTCGAAGCCGCCGGGATGGGGCTGGCCGCTGAGGCGTTCTTCGGCCAGGCTGAAAGTGAGGCTTTGCTGGCGGGTGAGCAGGAGGTCGCTCAACTCGGTGGGTGAATCGGCGGTCAGGTGGAGTTTGATATGATCGAGGGCAAGCTGGCCGCGCAGGATGAAACGGTAATGGCGCGGTTGAGCGTTGACGGTGAAGGGGGCCTGCATATCGGCGGGCATGACGCCATCGTGTTCGACGGCGATGGTGAGCAGGGTGGCGGCGGCGGCAGAGGCGGTGAAGGACAGTTCGTATTGCGAGCCGGCTTCGAGGCGGCCGGCTTCGAAGGTGACAGGATCGGTGAGCGTTAAGGCGGCGGGACTATCGATGGTCTGGATATCGATCTGGCTGCGGAACGGCACGCAATAGACGACACCATCCCAGTCGCCATTGGCGTCGAGGCTTTTGAGCAGTCCGACAAATGAGGAATCGGCGCCGATCCGGGCGATGTTGCAGGTTTGATCTCCGAGGGCGCAGGGTCGCAGCTGGCCGACGCCGCCGGCGGACCCGCGGCGCGGGGCATTTTCAGCGCGGAGCATCTGCATGGCGGAGATCTGGTCCTCGGTATCGAAGGCCATCATGTGGGCGAAGAACAGGCCGTGATCGAGCAGGTATTGGAGCTGTTGATAATGATCGGTGGCGGATCCGTCGAACAGGGAATATTCACCCAGGCCCCATTGGTGGTAGCCGCTGGTATAGGCGGCCTGGAAGATATTGGTGACGCGGTTGAAGACATTGCCGTAGCGGGTGATACCGAAATTGGTTTCACTGGCGGCGGCGAAATCGACCGGCGTGATGCGATACTGATCGGGCAGGGGATTGACCGGGTCGATATCGTGGTTGCGGAAGGTGAAATTATCGGGGATCTGGTGGGTGGTGATGGTTTCGGGGGCGAAGCCCAGGGCCAGGGCGGTGGCGCAGGTGTCGGCGATGCGGCGATTGATGACGTAGCGATTGTAAGCGAGCCAGGCCATAAAGAAAGGATTATCGACGTCGTAGCTGTCCCAGGGGCCGCGGTTGAGGTTGCGCGGGGCATCGAACCGGGTGGTAAAGGGGGTATCGAAACGGGCGTTGATGGCGGTCATATCGCCATAGAGGCCAATGAGCCAGGTGTGGAACCCGATGATCATGAGCGGGTTGTAGTCGCCGTAATTGTTGTCGGCCAGACCATTGGGGATTTTGAATTCGTGGTTGGGTTCGACCCCGACAAAATGTTCGGGATTGGCGCGGTGACGGGCGGCCAGTTCGCTGAGGTTAATGGTGAGGTTGTGGTTCAGGTTGGTGTCGAGATTGGGATCGTTCAGGGCGTAGGTTTTGGACAGGAACTGGCTGTCAACATCGGTAATGGTCTCGGTGTGGTTGTAGCGGCCGAGCATGTAATAACGGGGCAGGCCAGTATCGAGGTAATTGACCACGGGGCGCCCGGTCTGGCCGGTGATGTCGCCGGCGATGTCTTTGAAATTGCCGGGACTGACACCGATGTCAGGGAATTCGCGGTGCGAGTAAGTCGGTTCCCAGAGTGCGGCCGGGTCGGTGTCGTAGGCGCTGACCTGATCGAGATAGTCGGCGTGATCGACGCGCAGGTGGCGATAGAGGCCCTGTTTGACGTAGTTGCCATCGCCATTATTCAGGGGGCAGCAGCCCTGCAGGAACCAGAAGGTGTTTTCGCGTTCACCGATGTTTAGCTGATCGGAATAGACCAGGTCGGTTGCGGAGAGGGTGTAGCGGTCGATGCGGGAAAAGGTATCATCGGGCAAGGACGCGAGAATGGCGTTGGGATTGAACGCGTCGGGTGAGAGTTGGGTGATCGCGGCCGTATCGGGGAATGGGTAAAATTGGGCTGTGCCATCCGGATTGAGCAGGGCGACCTGCTGCTGGGTTATGTTGTATACGAGCAGTCGGTCACGGGCCGGGCCATCGACGCGGGCAAGCGCCAGTGTGGTTTCGGTCCAGTCGGACAGGGGAGTTTCGCGGAGCTGGTTGCCCAGGCTGTCGTAGAAGATGATGCGGGTGGGATTGGCGGCCGGGAGCGCGATACAGGCGTAATTGGATTGATTGAGGAAACGGCCGGTTTCGAGTTTGAGGGCGAGGGCGTCGGTACTGTTGTGGTTGAAGGTGCGGATCAATCCGCCCAGTTCGTTGAAGAGTCGGATTTCGTGGGTTGTTTCCGGGCGCAGGGGAACCGTAGCGATCTGCCAGCCGCTGCCTTCCAGTTCACCGACCGCCACATCAACACCGCCACGCACTTCGGGCGGATAGGCCAGAAACTGGTTGTGGATGACCTGGTACCGGTCGAGGATCCGTACCAGGGTGTGGTTGTCGGGATGGGCGCCCTGGCCGGCGACGATGATGGGTCCGAAGGATACCTGACGAGGTGGGTTGTTGAGTTCGGCCAGTTTCAGGGCATTATGCAGGTCGAGGTATTCATCGGAGGCGATGATGGCCACCTGGCCGGCGGCATCGCCGATACTTTCAATGAGGCGGCTACGCATGGGGGTGGCAGGAATTACATCGAGAGAATAGGGTGAGAGGGTTTCGCTGGTGTAATCCTTGTAGTCGATGGTGATCGAGGAAATACTGAAACTGGCAATAATGCAATCGTCGCTTTTCCAGGCAGCCAGCACAAGTCTGGGTTTATCGGACTGATGGTCAATATCAATGGCGGTTACGGTCGGGCCGATGGGCTGTCCATTGAGGCTGGCTGTGGCCGTGCGATTGATCCGGTCGAGCTCGATTTGCAGCAGATCTTTGTTCGTCAGGGTCAGGTTTTCGGTGAAAACCGCTTCATTATTCCGTAAGAGCGTGGTCTGACCATCGGGGTTGATCTGGACGGCAAAGGCCAGGCCCGGACGGCCCGAATCGATCCATTGAAAACCAATCTGAAACCAGGCTGAACCGGCTGATTGATATAAACTGGTATGGCAACTCAGGTTAATGATCTTCTGGTTAAGCCGGTCATAACGGGAGTCGTAATATTCGACGGATTCTTCCTGCGGTTCATCCGGATTGGCCAACTGGAGCAGAACATCAGGTACATTGATATAAGCTGCACCGGTTAAAGGAGATAGGATGAGTAAGATTATCAGCGTGAAAGTTAAGCGTTGCATAGACATTTTCAAAATTCTCATGGTGTATGATCGATGTTGTTCGTCTTGATATTTTGGGTTTTTGTACTTTACTGGGGTTGGTTGATGAATTACGGAAAGTATCTTTTAAATAGTCGGCTGTTTGGATAAGCGATATAAGTGAAAAGCATTGCTTGATATGGGAGTTGATTTCGTCTAGAATGCGGCTTTTGGAGACGAACCGTGATACATTGTAAAGATTGTGAATATTTCCACCGGGATGAAAAAACCGGCCGCATTACATTATCCTGTGAGCCATTCAGTACGATAAAAGAAGAGGCTTGCCTGGAGAAGATGCAGTTGTTGCGTCTGGATGCCTTGCTGCAGCTTTATCAACGCATGATTCAGTTTAATGAGCGGCTGGCCCCGGTTCAGGATAAGATGATTAAATATATGGAACGGGAGATGGATGATATCAACGAAAGTGAGAAATGGAAGGTGGATGACGATGAGGATGATCCGGAGAATGATTCGAATCCGTTTCCCTATTAATAACAATAACCGATACCGGCGTGTATCGAATCCGTTTTAAAAATATTGCGAAAGGTTTTCTGTTATGATGGATGAAAAAATCTTTAAAGCATACGATATCCGTGGGATTTATGGCGAGCAGTTTGATGAAGAGGCGGCCTGGAAGATCGGCCATGGCACGGCACAGTTTCTGCGGTCGCTGTTACAGGGTTATGACCGGGGCCAGGCCAACAGCCAGTGTGTGGTGGTGGGGCATGATATGCGGACGCACAGCCCGTCCCTGACCCAGGCGCTGATCGAAGGAATCACCGGCTCGGGCGCCAATGTCATTAAGGTGGGCATGATCGATACCCCGCAGATTTATTTCGCCGTGAATCACCTGGGCGCCTGTGGCGGTGTCCAGGTGACCGCGAGCCATAATCCGGCGAAATACAATGGCTTCAAGATTTGCGGCCAGCACGCCCGGCCGATCGGCAGCGATACGGGACTGAAGGATATCAAGCACATTGCGATGTCATTGCGTCATACCGAATCGGCGGGACAGGGAACGGTGACGGAAATGGACCTGACCGAGGCGTATCGCCGGCATGTGCGCAGTTTTTTGAATCCCAACGGCAAACGGCTTAAGATGGTGGTGGACGCATCCAACGGGATGGCCGGCAAATGGGTGCCTTTGCTGTTTGGCGATTGGGATGTCGATATGACCTTGTTGAATATGGAGACCGATGGTACTTTTAAACATGAGCCCAATCCGCTGGTGGAGATGAACCTGGCGGAATTGAAGCAGACGATTCTGGATAAGGGCGCGGATTTTGGTGTGTGCTTCGATGGGGACGCGGACCGGCTGGTGATGGTGGATGAGAAAGGCCAGACTGTGGGCTGCGATATTCTGACAGCGCTGCTGGCGGGATACTTTCTGAAGAAGAGTCCGGGCTCGGCGGTGGTTTATGATCTGCGGTCCAGCTGGGTGGTTAAGGAAGAGATCCTGAAGCATGGCGGTGTGCCCCGTCGTGAACGGGTGGGACATTCGTTTATGAAAAAGACGCTGAAGGACAGCAAGGGTGTTTTTGGGGGTGAGTTGAGCGGGCATTTTTACTATCGTGACAACTTTTTCGCCGACAGCGGCATGATTACGCTGGTTCACATGCTCAATATCCTGTCAGAAGTCAAGAAGCCATTGAGCACGATTATCGACCCGTTGAAACGGTACAGCGTCAGCGGCGAAATGAATTTTGAAGTGGAAGATAAGAAGGGCATGATGGAGACCATGGCCGGCAAGTATCCGGGCGCCGAAGTCGACCGGCTCGATGGCGTGACGGTGCAGTTGAAAGACTGGTGGTTCAACCTGCGGGCGAGCAATACCGAGCCGTTACTGCGTTTGAACCTGGAAGCCAGGGATCCTGAGTTATTGAAGGTAAAAATGGCAGAGATCAAGGCTGTGCTGGGTGAGCCGGTGGATCATTGATCCAGAGCGATCGTTCGTTGAAATGAATCACAGGGGCGCCAATAGGGGCGCCTTTTTTTATGGTTGTGTGGGTGGAAGCAATATTGTCTGAATTATATTCGTTGCTTTATGGATTGTTGCACTGCGGTGATGGAGACTGAGTGAGTGACAGGGAAAGTATTGTAACTGTAGTCTATATAAAGGTTTGTGGGGGTGGATTGACATTTTGTGAATTTCAAGTATAACCTTGTAACGTATCAGGATGATTAATGTAAAACATATTTAATGGAGATGGCTATGAAAAACACACATAAGACTGTTCAAATTGCAATAATTTTTACCATATTATTGGTGTGCTTAAACCATGCTCAGGCCAATGACTGGCCGGTATATCGCGGGCCGGACCATAACGGGATCAGCCAGGAGACCAACTGGAAAGTGTGGCGTGGGGATGGGCCGAAAGTGTTGTGGAAGAATGATGTCGGGACGGGCTTTTCGGCGTTTGCTGCTGCCGGGAATAAAGCGATCACGATGGGCAATGATGGCAAGACCAAGCATGGCAATCCCAGCGATACCGATACGGTATTCTGTTTTGATGTCAATTCAGGGGATATCCTGTGGACCCATAAATATTCCTGTCCGCTGCATGCCAAGTATTATATTGGTGGCACGTTGAGCACCCCGACCATTGACGGCAACCGGGTGTATTCACTCAGCAAGGAAGGCGAATTGTTCTGCCTGAACCTGGCGGATGGCAAGCCGGTCTGGAGCAAGCATCTGGGCAAAGATGGTTATGGGATACCCACCTGGCATATTTCCGGATCGCCGGTCGTGCTGGGGGACCGGGTTTATTTAAATATGGGAACGGCGGGTGTGGCGCTGGATAAGAAAACCGGCGATTACGTCTGGTCGAATGGTAAGGGAGTATGCGGATATACTACACCGGTCCCTTACGAATATCAAGGCAAGGCCGCATTGTTGATAAGCGGCGAACAGAATTTTTATTGTGTCGCACAAGCGGACGGCGCGATACTCTGGAAATTCGAATGGAAGACCCAGCATAGTGTGAATGCGGCGGATCCGATTCCATTCGATGATTATGTGTTTGTGTCGTCGGGTTATAACCGGGGTTGCGGGCTCTTTAAAGTCGCCGGCGGTCAGCCGCAGAACATCTGGGATAACCGGAGTATGCGGAATCATATGAACTCATCCGTACTCTACCAGGGTTACCTTTACGGTTTCGATGAAAACCAGCTCAAATGCATCAAGGCGCTGGATAGCGCCGAAAGCTGGTCCGAAAAATCACTGGGCAAGGGCGCGGTCATGATGTGCAGCGATGGTCGACTGATCCTGAGCAGCGACAAAAGCGAACTGGTGATTGCCCAGGCCGTGACAACCGGGTATCAGGAACTGGCAAAAGCCAGTATTTTGTCCCGAAAAAACTGCTGGACGGTGCCGGTACTGGCCAACGGCAAGATTTTTATTCGCAATGAAGTGGGCGAAGTGGCCTGCGTGGATGTATCCAAATAATGGGTGAATGAAACCCTGCCATTCTCAATAAAAAAAAGAAGCCCGTTCCGGACAGAACCGAAACGGGCTTTTCTATTGGTTGTTCAGGGTGAACGCGCCTTACTTCATGAAGTAAGGATTCATCAGGTTGTTGAGCCAGCAGCGTGACAGGAGCGCGAAGTCAATGGTATTGACAACGCCGTCGCCTTCGGTCAGCGGGGCGATATCGCCGGTTGCGTCATCGGTCAGCCAGACGTCGATCAGGTATTGCAGGTCGGTCAGATCGATAACCAGATCTTTGTTGAAGTCGGGCTGACGACAAATCGAGAGCAACTGCCAGTCGAGATCGGCCAAGTCAAACGGCGAACTGTGATCGACTTGCAGGATCAACGTGCCGGAACTGGTCAACGTACTGTTGGCCGGCAGGACATCGAACGAAGCCTTGTTGCGGTTGATCAGTACCCAGACATTGGACGGGCCGTCGGTGATGTCGAACAGCACATCATAGATGTCATAGACGCAGTTGTTACGCAAGGTAATGCTGTATTCATACTGATAAACATTGCGGCTGACCCGGATCGATTTGATCAGGTTCCAGGAGACCAGCTGGACATCACAGTCCGGCACGATATTGACATTGAACGTGGTCAGAGTGCCTGCCGGAATGGTATTGGCGCTGGTATCAAAGACCTGGCCGGGTTCCATCGAGAGGGTATACTCGCCGTTATCCGCGAAATTCCAGGAGCCATCCGGCGGGGTGATCCGATAGGTGGCCGTTCGCGGCGAGCCGTTACCCAGCACATCGACACCAATGAATTTGGCCAGCTGATTGAAGCCATGCGGTCCGGTGACCCGGATATCCCTGGAATTGAAGCTGGCGCCGTCGATGGCGACATCATCGGAATAAACGATGGCAAAGTCCAGCGCGTTGGTGCTGACATTAACGATATCATCGATGACCAGCGCCTGAGCCTGCGGGACTTCGGTATCGAACAGGGTATAGGTGACGGTGTAGGTTTCGGTAACACCCAGGCCGTAATCGAACAGATGGAACAGGTTCTCATCGTAGGGACTCTGGCCTTGTTTGCGAACGACTTTGTGGGTAGTCCAGGCGTTGTCGGTCACCCGGATGGGTTGGCCGTCGGAGACACGCGTGACCGATACCAGTTGATACTGGTTATTGGCCGGATCGGGAACTCTGACATAAGTCCAGCCGGCAGGCATATCCACCTGGAGCTGATAGGTGTAAATGCCGCCATCGATAGCCGGACCGGCTAACAGCGATTCGGTGACCGCACTTACCGGTTCAACGGTGCCGTCGCTCAGGTGGAGCTTGTCGGGCAGGTCATCAATGTCCGGTTTATCGTTGGTCAGGAAGTCAGGCAGTGCGTCATCCTCAATCGGATTATCCACACGCACGACATGTTCGGTTTCGTGGATTTCCACCGATTCGACCAGACTCAGGCGCGGGTCGCCCAGACCGTCGACGTGTTCGAAGCTGGCGGAGTATTCCACAAACTTGCCTTGCAACGAGGAGATCATGAGCCACTGGGCCACTTTGGAAGCGCCCGGATCGATGTCACCCAGGTTAACAGTCAGGGAGGGGGAGACTTCTTCGGTTCCCACTCGCGAGCTGATGATTTCGAAATCGATCAGAAGACCTTTTTCGTTTTCGATAATCTCCGGTTGCGATGAGGTAATCCGGACATTGTTGGCAATACCGGCGCCGGTGTTGGTCATCATCAGACCCAGCGAGAACGGAATCGCCGGTTCGACCACATCCGGTGTGAACGGGTCATCGCTATAGACATCGCGCTCGAGGAAGTATTTCACCACCAGGTTGGGATTCGGCAATACAGTGATAGGCGCCGGATAGAGCGGTATCGAGACCTGCGAGCCGCTGAGGGTATAATTCAAAATACCGCGGACATAGTATTGCTTGGGTTCGGTCGGCGCCGCCAGTTGGTTGGGGACAATGATCCAGGATGCGGTTCCCTGGCTATTGCCGGCCAGCGCCCAACTACCGAACTCACCGGTTAAACCAGTGGTATCCGGCGGATGAATGCCGAAATAGTCATTGCTGGGGTTGCCATCTTCATCGCGGATATCGATCGTCACATGGATATCGGTCAGCGACTCAGGCCCTTCGTTGCCCAGTTCGAGAACCGCTTCAAAGGCGTTGCGACTGATGACCGCTTCCTGTTCGATGCGGATCTTGACACGGGCACAAACGCCTTCATCCGGTTCTTCCAGTTTCTGCTGGAGGACATTGCGGGCGTAATTAACCCCTTCGAGCAGATCGGTATAGCCTTCGGCCATATGTTCATCGATGGCGACCTGAGCGTCATCGAGCAATTCGGTATAGACCGAATAATCGATGAAATCGGTGCTCAGGCCTTCCGGTACCTGATCGACTGTGGTAATACCCTGTTCCCAATACATCATGGTCCGGTTCCAACGTTCGACGAGGATATCGACATCCTCGGCGGTCGTCTGGATCGGCAGGGGCATATTACGGAGGGTGTGGGCCTCATCGAGCGAGATGATTCCGGCTTCGTCACTTTCATCTTTGGTGGCGCTTTCGAAGGCGATCATGAAGTTGGCGAATTTCACGCTTTCTTCATCACTTTCGACGCCCTGGAACCAGACTTCGCCAAAGATTTCCATCATGGGCGCGATCATCCGCTGGAGCCGGAGGGCCTGTTCCTGCAGATAAAAGACCGAGGGTCCAACCCCGCTATCAGTAAGAGGATTATCGTCGGCCAATAGCAATTGATCGGAGAGGGTGTCCAGACGATTGGCAGGGGCCGGTGAACTGCCACCGGAGCCGGAGCCGTACAGGTCGATACATTTATCACCAATAATGGCGGAGGTAATATCGTACGAACACCAGAAGACATTCCAGGCGATACCCCACGGGCCGAGTTTCTTGGCCGCGTCGCCGCCGCAACTGATGATGGTACTCAAAGCGCCACCCACGCAGCTTTTCGCGCAATTGAAATCAAAGCTGGTGCTGCATGCCGAAGCGCATTCGTAAACACTCTTGATAATCGTCGTGCCGCAATCCAGGGGCAGGAAGCTCAACGCACAGTTCAGCACCTGTTTGAGGATCTCGTTGGCGCACGGATTACAGGATTCTTCGATTTCGAAGTCATCATGGGTCAGGACCGGGACATCCGGCGACCAACCGCCGCCAGGCCCCCAGGCGCCGCCCCAGATACCGCCGCCACCCCCGATGGGATATCCGCCGCCACCACCGGGACCACCGGTACCGGTACAGATGGTAACGGGGAAACGGAAGTAGAACGGTACCCGGTGCCAGCGATGGTCCGGGCCGCATTCATAGGTATAGCCAACGAACGAGACCATTTTGGTGACGCAATCCACAGCCGGGCTGGTTGAGGCATTCTCACCAAAGGAGCGGACCGTGTCCTGGTTGCCACTGAGCTTGGTGACAATCACCGGAACCGTCACCGAACTCTGGGCCGGGATATCGCCAATCACATCGACCAGCGGGGTAAAGCTAAACAGGTTGGTATCGCCAAAGACAATATCGACATCCTCGGCGGTAATCAGACCGTGGTTGGTAATGGTATAATCAACCTGCATCTGGTCGACTTCCATGGCTTCCAGATCGAGCAGGGCCGGTTCGACGGTGACGACCGGTACCGGCACATTGGTTTCGAAGACCGCCTCAATGGTAAAGATATAGCGGTCCTCGATTACCGTGGGTTTGACCGTCCAGTTATAAGTCACCGTCTGACGAGCCAGGAAGGCCTCGACTTCGGTCACTTTACCGGCGGTGGCCAGCACCGTAGTTCCAAATCCGCCATGGCCATCAGCAGTGACTTCGACATCGTAGTAGGCTTCCTGGAGATTATTGAAGACCACAATACCGGACGCATCGCTGGCCTGAATATCGATGGTCTGCCGGGTGATCGGATCAGTCAGCGTGACCACCGCGTCTGCCAGCATGGGTTTGTCCGCGGCGAGATAGCTGAATTCATCGCGACAGATGATCTTCAGATCGCCACGGCCTTCGGAGACATTGTTAAAGGTAAACGGTACGGACACGCCCGTTTGCAGGCCGTTCACCGCGATCGTGCCTTCATAGATGCCCAATGGCAATGGATTGATCGGGTCGTCACTGGGTGTCAGCGCCAGGATCACCGTGGCGGACGCATCGGGCTGCAACGGCGGGATGGCGGCCGGCGAAGCCAGTTTAAGCCAGGAGGACGATGGCAGTAATACATCCAGCTGAGCCGTGGGGGAGTTGCCCTGGTTGGTGACCTGGAACTGGATCAGGGTCTGTTTGCCGCGAACCATACCGGAGCTGAGTGAGGTGGGATTGGCCACCAGGCTGGGTAATGGAGAGGTAACCCGAACTGCCAGCGGTAAGATGACCGTCCCGCCTTCGGAGCTGGTCAGTTGAATTTCCGGCATGGCTTCTCGAACCGAAGCATCGGCTGCGTCGATGGTGTAATCCATGCTGCCGGTGCCCAGACCGTCGAGGTTTTGCGGCCAGTTGGTAATCTGGATATCCAGATTCGCCGGGGCATTATTGATTTGGGGAGTGATACTGGTTAGTGGAACATTCCCCAGGTTCTGGATTATCACGCTGCCCGTTGTGAGTGTGCCCACTTTCACCTGGTGCCGCATGCCGATCGGTTCGGCTTTCATGCCGACCAGAATAAACTCATCTTCCGTCGGTTCACTGACGATGGCCGGATGATCGGCGGTAACCGTATAATAACCCGCTTCCGAACCCAGCGGTTGCCATTGCTGGGTGAACTGCCCGTTCAGATCGGATTTAACTTTAACGATACGAGTAGTTCCCTGAACCGTAATACGGATATTGACATCGACGTTGGCCGCCGGTTCACCCGGTGACTGGCCGTCAGGCAGCCAGGTGGCCGAACCGGTAAAGACCACCGGTGTGCCGCTGGGTTCCCGTTCAATATCGGCCTGGACCGTTGCGGTATAGGTGACCGGAACTGCCAGCTTGAAGGATTCGACATCACTGCCAACCGCGTTACTGGCTCGAACGGAAATGGTATAAGGCGTTTGGGTCGCCACGGCCTTATCCCAGTTGAGAGCTCCGGTAGTGGTGTTGATTGTCATGCCCACCGGCGCGGATGCCAGAGTCCAGGTAATGGGTGACGATCCGGCCAGCAGATTGGGTTGACGCTGCCAGGAGGAACCTTCCGGAGTGGCATCGTCTGCCATGGGTTCCACATCAGGAATATCCATCACGGTTAATGTCCAGGTTTCATCATCCTGACCGTAACTATTCGTCGCCCGGACGGTGATTTCGTATGGAGAACCGGCCATGGAAGGATTGGACCAGACAACATGCCCGGTCGCGCTGTCGATAGTTAATCCGGCCGGGCCGCTGACAACGGACCAGGTTACGGGTTTGGTGCCCCGGATCAGGGTGGCCGTAACGGCATAGATCGAGTTGGTGGCAACGGAGCTGTTGGGGATTTCATTGATATCCGGTGAGGAGAGCACCTCCAGCATCCAGCTTTGCTGACCGTAGCCAACGTCGTTTGATGCCCGAATAGTAATCTTATATGGAGCCGTACCCGGAATGGCGCTGGACCAGCTGACCTGACCGGTGGCCGGATCGATGGACATCCCGGCCGGGCGATCAACCAATGACCAGGTTACCGTTGTATCCTGTCCTTTGGTCAGGCTGGGAACGATCGAGGCATACTGGGTAAATTGAACCACTGTCGTATTAGCGATCGAGGCAATTTCAGGCGTATCGAGTACTTCCAGCAGCCAGGTTTCCTGATCGCTGCCAGCATCATTAGTCGCCGCGATGGTCACGGTGAAGGGCTGTCCTTCTTTGACCGGGCTGGGCCACGAAACTTTACCATCGTTCTGGTTGATGGTCATGCCGGCCGGACCGGTCACCAACGACCAGACTACATTGGTGGGAGGCAGAAGCTGCGGTTTGGGACCAGTATACAGCTTGCCGGTCGCCGTTTTGGCGTCCGAAATATCCTGAATAACCGGGATCGTCAGCACGGTAACATCCCATTCTTCCAGATCGAAACCTTCGTTATTGGAAGCCCGGATAATGATCTTGTAAGGATCGGGTCTGGGAGCCGGATCCGGCCAGGTCAGTTCACCGGTAGCCGGATCGATCGTAACCGATTCGTCCGGCGCCTGAACCAGTGACCAGGCGACATTCGTGCCTTGTAAGAGGGAAGGTATGACAGAATAAGGAGTATGCTCCACAATCTGTGTGTTGATAATATCCGCGACAATCGGCGGCGTCAGGACGGAAAGCTGCCAGCTTTCTTCATCGCTGCCGGCCACGTTTGCCGCGCTGATGGTTATAATATAAGGATTGCCGGTGGGATCGGGAGTCGACCAGGTGAGAACACCGGTTACCGTGTTGATGGTCATGCCGGCCGGACCGGACACCAGCGCCCAGGTGACTGCCGTGGGCTTCAGCAGTTCCGGTTGAGCGCTCTTGTAAGAGGAGCCGATATTAACGGTCTGGTTACCGATGGGATAGATGGATGGCGCCAGAACCACGGTCAGATTAAAGGCTTCATCAACAGAACCCACCGGATTGGCGGCGCGGACCGTTATGGCATAGGGCGCTATGCGTGCGACGGGTGACGGCCAGCTGATCAGTCCGGTATTATTGTCAATGGTCATACCGGCCGGGGCGTTAATCAGCGACCAGGTCACCGGTTCACTGCCTTGAGTCAGGTTGGCGTCAACCTGGAACGGGACGCCTTCGGCAATCTGACTGTCGTTAATCGGATCAATCTGAAGCTGGTCGAGTACCTGAATCTGCCAGCTTTCTTCATCGCTACCGGCGATATTAGACGCTTTGATTGTAATCGTATAAGGTGTCGTTGAAGTCACCGGTGTGGACCAGGTGACAACGCCAAATTCCGGATTAATGGTCATCCCATCAGGTCCTGATACCAGCGACCAGGTGACTGCCATATCTGTTTCCAGCGTGGGTACCGGGCCGTTGTAGACACGATCACTGGAGACCGTATGATCAGGGATAGCGTTAATAACCGGCGTATCGACCACTGTCAGCTTCCAGCTGGTCTGGTCAGAACCGCCGTCATTACCGGCCTGAATGGTAAAAGTATAAGGCGCTTTACGCACTACGGGATTTGTCCAGGTCACTACACCGGTTCCGGAATCGATTTGTGCGCCGTCGGGCCCGGCTACCAGTGACCAGGTGATTGGCGGAGTGCCCTGGGTCAGGGTTGGCGTGACGCTGATATAAGCGTTACCGGCGATCCTATCCAGATCGGCCATCGGGCCAATTTCCGGCAGCAGTTTGATGTCGACAGGACCGTCAATAATAGTATTGTTGTTTTCATTGGTTTCCTGAATGGCGTTGGCACTATCGGCTTTCACCACAATCCAGTACTGACCGGACGGGGTATCCGAAGGAATCGTCACAGCCTGATTCTGGTTATAGGATTGATCCTGGCCGAGCGGGGAGGGTCGGTCAACATTGGCCAGCAGGATATCATCGCCCGCCTGGTTGTCGGCCGAAAGATAAACCGAATCGCGCCAGGCAGCAGCGGCCGCCTTGCTGCGGGTATTGGTAACCATCCAGCCGATGTTAAGGGATTTACCGGCATAGGTTTGAGTGTCGGTTGTCAGATTACTGATTTGCAGATCAGGTAAATCATTCACCGTAATGGAAATGATTTCGGTATCCGCACCGGCGGTGCCGGAATCTTCGCCCAGTAAGGTGATCGTGTGGGCGCCGGGGCTGAGGGTGGTATCGAGGGTCTGGCCCTGGCCCAGTTCGCCATCAAGGCTGCTGGTCCAGGTGTAAGTCACCGTGCCGCCGGCATTGACGCTGGATGCGGCAAAATGGATGGTATCGGTGACCAGGAAGGTGGCGTTATTGGCGGGCTGGTTGATGTCGACATGGAATCCGACCAGGCCTTCAATCGTGGTGGAGATACCGGGGGTATTGACATTCCCGCTGTGCCAGGCAAGCGAATAGAGAATCATACCATTAGGCTGGAGTCCGTAAGGGGTCTGGCCCGGAGACGAGTCATCAAAGAGTTCGGTGCCCATATAATTGGGATAGGTCATCAGCGGGCTCTGGGTATCCACCGGAATTTTAGTCAGGCTGAAGTTGCCGACAAAGGGATTGATACCGATATTGCTATTGATGGTGTTAATACCACTGTGATACGCGTTGTGGTCGGTACCCAGGAAGATACCGCCGCCATTCAATTTGAGGTTTTCATAGTAATTTTGTGAAAGTCGCTTTCCTTCATTCTGATAACGGTTACTCCAATACGATGAGATGATTCGGCCGTCACAAATAATCTGATGGCGGGACGCGTCGAACCAGTTGGCAATGGCTTGATAAGCCGTGTTATACCCATCGCTGCCGGAAGAGAGATCATAAATCCAGATCTGGTCGATTGTTGCAACGTTGGCAATGATGTAATCGGCAATGGTTGACTGACTGCTGCTGTTGAGCAGGAAGTAGGTGGTATTGGCGCCGGCATCGGCAACGGTTTGGTGGAAATGAACCCCATCGGCGTTATAACCGCCACTGACAGATATAAAGACAACATCATCTTCATCCGAAGCGTTGACCCAGAAACTGCCGGTATAGGCCTCTGCCATCGGGTTGGTCGCAATATCCAGGATATCCGGACCAACTGATAAATCATACTGGCCGGTCGCAGATTGCGGGCTGAAACTCATCCGCCAGGTATTGCCCCCTTGATCGGTAATCGAGTCAATTGTCACTGGATTGCCGCCGGGATTGGTCAGCAGGATATCATCCGTGTCGAACGATAAAGACTGGATGGGTTCGCTAAAGGTAAGATCGATAAAGTCAACCGCGGCCTTGATCAGTCCTTTCGGGGTATGGTTCGTTATCGATGGCCCGACATTATCGATGACAATCGTCATGACATTTGAATTCTGCTGATTATTGTCTTCAAGGGTGTATTCTTCGACGGCATCATCGGCGTCGGTATAAACGATCAGATAAAACTCGCCGTCGACATTATCCGGCAGTGGAATCGATTCATTGATGACATAGGATTCGTTCAGATCCAGTGGTGTATTGTTGATCCGGGTGGCCAGCAGAATATCCGATCCATCCAGCGTCTGATCTGAAGACAGGTAAATATTGTCAGACCAGGTTGAAACTCCGGTCAGGTCGCCATGATTGGTGACGGTACAGGTGATGGGGATACTGAGTGATGCGTAAGCCGATGAAGGAGCGCTGTCGAAAACGACTTGCAGGTCCGGCAGATTAATGGAGGCGGGAATGGACCAGCACAGGTTGTCAAGGGCTGAGGTGTCACTGCCTATGCCCAGGGATGCGACAATTTCAAAGATACCCGGGGTGTTGATTTCCACCGGTACTTGCGCCGCGCCGCCGCCGGCATCGATGACCGATACACTGTCAAGCACCGAACCATCCGGGCCATAGGCGGTGATGGTGGCGCCGGTGGATTCGGCATCGATCACATAGCAGGAGAAATAATTGGTGATCGCGGCATGGCCGGTCACTGGATCGACAAAGTGAATGGCTACCAGGCCTTCCTCCGTGGGCGATTCGGTTGGATCGGCCAGAACCCGGTCACCGCTGACCGGGACAAATTTTAAAGGAAAGGCATCGGTAATCTGAATATTGCCGCTGAGAGTGGTAAACAGGGCGCCCTGACTGCTGTATTGATCGGTCAGGGGAGTGCCGGCGGCATACTCTTCGAATAAGATCTGTTGTTCGCACCCGGCTGTCGATTGATACAGGGCGCTCTGAGGGATCACTTGCCAGCCGCTGGGGATCTGCCATTGCAGTTCCAGGCCGGACACGCCGGCATTGTTGGCAGAGAATAAAAAATAGAGAGGATACAGGCCGGGGCCTTCAAAGGTCAGAGGATAAGCATACCAGGTAAAAGCATGGTCGGGAGAGTTGCCCAGGAATTGATTGCCGACGACCAGATAATGGCCATCATCGCAGCCGATTCGGATCTGAATATCGATTTCCGGGGTGGCGGTGTTGATATCGAGATCCTGAGTGATTTTCAGGTTGGCAATCCCTTTGAGAATAAACCCACTGGGATTCAGATTCCGCACCGCGTCCGGGGCATAGATCGTATTATTGAAAAACGCCTGAAAGCTGCTGCCGATACTCACATCATTGCCGGTACTGGGAAAATCGACCACCGGACTGAGCAGGTCGGCGTTGGGGGTTCTGCTTGCGATAGTCGCCGGCGCCGGATAGCCGCCGCCAACCCCCAGATAGATTTCGCAGAAGACACCCACACCGTTTACTGACGGAATGACGGTGGTTACAGCCTCGGATAACGGAACTGCCACACCACTGCACCATGAACCTGTCAGTGATAGCAAGAATACGACAAGCCATGTGATTGCTGAAAATTTTTGACCTGAAACATTGCCGCTGCCTTTGTTGGTAATCATTTTTAACTCCCTGGCGCTTGATTTAAACAGATATTGTGTTGTTAGATACTGACGTCAATAAATATTACTCCCTGTCACAAGCAGTTTAATGCATCTGTCAGGTACAATCTGAGGAGACGATTTTTTGACCCTAAAACTCGTAAAAGCCGAAACCGTTTACCGATTTGATATTAAAACAAAAAATGTCGCTTTATCAATATTCATTCCTCCTCAGAAATTTTTTAGTGATAAAGAATATATTTCACTTAATTACAGTATTACATTATATAAAAACCGAAATAAAAAAGCAATATTTTGTAACCGGACTTTAAATTGATTGGCGGGATAACCAACAGGACAATACAGAAAGTATCCTGAAGGAAGCAGGTTGATAAAGTTATTAATATAAAAAGTCTTGAATCAAGCCAAGGTAAAATAAAGTTGGTTTAATGTGCTTTAAGGGACCATCTTTGGTAGCGGAATTGTTAGATGATTATGCAATGATCATATCATGCCGGGAAAAAATTACTGGGGATCTCCAACGACCTCAATATCCCAGATCATTTGTTCGAGATCTTCATCGCTGATCTTCAGCAGACCGGCCGCGGCATTTTCTCTGGCTTGTTTGGGATTGGTGGCGCCGCAGATGGCATGGGTCAGCCCGTTTTGAGCGATTGTCCAGGCAATGACCAGTTGCGCGATACTGCAATGATAATGTTCGGCGATCGGGATCCATTTTTGCAATAATTTTTTATGGATAGCGATGCGGTTTTCCTTTTTGAACCAGGGATTGATCGCATAGTTGCTGCGCAGTTCATGAGGACCGAATTGCTGTTTATGATTGATCCGGCCGGTGAGTAATCCCTGGTAGAGCGGCATACAGGCCATGATCGAGACATTGTTTTCGGCGGCCCAGGGCATTAAATCCTGTTCCATTTCCCGGTTGAGCATACTGAAACGATTTTGGATAAGATCGAAGTGGCCGATTGGCAGCCAGTTATGGGCCTGATCCAGGTTGATATTAGAGAAACCATATGCTCGTATTAACCCGGATGACTTAAAATCTTCCAGAGTGCCAATGATATCTTCTATAGCGCAAGTAGTGGGCAGGCCCGCCTTCCAGTGAGCCTGGTAAACATCGATAAATTCTGTTTTAAGGCGTCTCAGGCTGGCTTCGATTTGCAACCGGATGGTTTGGGGGGTTAGCGAAAGATGGATCGGTTTGCCTTCATAATGGCCGTATTGGACATTATCTTCATTGTCCTCCCAGACGATACCGCATCGAGTGGCTAAAATGACGTCATCTCGACGTAAATCCAGAATTTCAGCCAGGATCTCTTCGCAATGTCCAAAGCCAAACAGGGGGGCCGTGTCAATCAGGTTAATTCCGGAATCCAAGGCAGTATGGATGGTCTCTACAATCTCGCTGGTTAGCAGATTGTGACCCCATACCGTTCCTCCACCAAATGCCCAGGTTCCGAGCCCTACGATGGAAGCTTTGATGCCACTTTTACCTAACTCTCTGTATTGCATAGTGATAGCTTGTTTTTCGTTACCATGTTTACAATTGATACGCCATTATACGGGCTTCAATATTCAGAATCAATTTCAAATAAACAGGATTTACATTATGGTAGAAATATTCAAAACATTATCTGGGCCTTCCAGGTTATTTCTGGCAATTAAATTGTAAGTTGTATATTTGACAACGATTTGAAAAGACACTACAATGCCTCCAATTTAGCACATGTGGCATATTTAAACAGAAATACCGCTGTTTAAAATTGTATTATGGTAAATCTGATGTAAATTTAACTCATTTTGGAAGGGCCGATTGATGTTGAATACCATGTTAGCGGAACAATTCACGCTTGGAACCTTGGATATTGTTGTTTTTGTCGCCTTTGTGGTTTGTGTAATTGGCATTGGTTTATTTAAAAGCCGCGAAGAAAAAAACACCAGTGAAGATTACTTTCTGGCCGGGCGAGGACTGAAATGGTGGCTGATCGGTTTCTCGCTGATTGCCGCTAATATCTCCACAGAACAGTTTGTGGGCATGAATGGCAATGCCGCCAGCCATGTAGGATTGGCAATTGCCAGCTATGAATGGATGGCGGCGGTCACCCTGGTGGTCGTGGCGTTTGCGTTCCTGCCCTATTTTCTCCGTGCCGGTATTTATACCATGCCGGAATTTCTGGAGTATCGCTACAACAGCGCCGCCCGGACCTTAATGGCGGTCGTGACCATGTTTATCTACATGCTGCTGCTCGGTGCGGTCACCTATTCCGGCGCCCTGACCATTCGTACCCTGGCCGGGAAAATGGGCTATAATATTCCGCTGTTGCATGGCTCGCTGGTTATCGGTGTCATTGCCATGATGTATGTGGCTGCGGGTGGTTTGAAAGCGTGTGCCTGGGCCGACTTGATTCAGGGCAGCGCCCTGATTCTGGGTGGTGGCGTGATTCTGTATTTTGCCTTTAAACAACTGGGGATGGCTGAAGAAGCCTCTTGCATTGTCGATGTCAAAACCGGAGCGGTCTCAACGGTCGCACTGGAAGCCGGCAAGGGGGCGGTGGAAAGATTCAGAGAACTGAACAGCGTTCGTATGAATATGTTCCTGCCCAAGGATGATACGGTTTTGCCCTGGACGGCTCTGCTGCTGGGATTATGGATTCCTAATTTCTATTATTGGGGTTTGAACCAGTATATTACCCAGCGTACCCTGGGTTCGGCTTCACTGGCGGAAGGTCAGAAAGGGATCGTCTTTGCCGCGTTTATGAAATTGCTCATTCCGTTTGTTATTGTCATTCCCGGTATCATTGCCTTTAACCTGTATTCCAGCAAGATGCAGGATGAATCTATCAAAGACAATGCCGCCATTATTGCCAAATATCAAAAAGCGAATGCAGATACCAAATTTGTGGATGTGGTCCAGGCGCCCGGTGAAGATCAGATTGCCAGTTGGGAAAAGGGCCGCTTCATGATCGCGATCTACCCGGATGATGAGGCGATTAATGCGTTGAAAACGCGCAATCCTTATGTGTTGACCATTTCGCAGAAAGATTATGACGAAGCGAAACCCGATCAGTTTTCAGTATTCAAATCGGAAGACAAGACTTTCCAGAGTATCAATCCCGAACTGGCCGCTGAAATGACCACCTATAACGAAGGCGTTGAAGCTGCCGCGAAAGAAGCTAAAAAGAAACCTGTAACTGAAAAACCCATTGTCTATAAATATGACACCGCGCTGGCACAGTTATTAGGGCATGTACTGCCGCAGAAAGTGGGTCTGGTTGGTTTTGTGCTGGCCGCTTTGCTGGGCGCGGTGGTCAGTTCACTGGCTGCCATGTTAAACGCGGCTTCGACCATCTTCTCGATGGATATTTACAAAAAACTGATGGCCCCGGATGCTCCCCAGAAATCACTGGTCTTCGTGGGCCGCATTTGTGTCGTCATATTTACAGGGGTAGCTGTGGTGCTCGCGCCCAAGCTGGGTGATCCCAAAATCAGTAACAGTATTTTTACCATTATTCAGGAATCCCAGGGCTTTATTTCGTCTGGTATATTAGCGGCCTTTGCCTTTGGTTTAATTTCCCGCCGCGCGCCCAAGATTGCCGGTATCATCGCGCTGTTAACCAATATTGTCGGGTATGGTCTGCTGAAAGTCCTGGCCCCGGACATTCAGTTCCTCAACCGTATGGCGATCTGTTTCTTCCTCTGTATCGTGGTCATGTGGATCGTTACGATTGTCAAACCCCTGAGTCAGCCGATTGAGTTCCATATGAATACCTCCATCAAACTGGAGACCTCCAAGGGCGCCAAACTGATGGGTGTAATTGTTGTTATCCTGACCGTAATACTCTATGCCATATTCAGCCCGATGGTCTTTGCCAAATAATCTGGCTGATATTCTGCTGAACCCTGAAAAAGCCGTCTCCAGAGTGGGGCGGCTTTTTTTATGGTCAAATTTAACAAAATGATTATAATACGGTAAATTGAGTTCGGAGCGCCTGTTTTTGAAAGGGACAAAAAATGGATAACATGGATCGTAGAAAGTTTTTGGGTTCAATGGTCGCCTCCGCGGTTATGACTTCTGTCTGGCCGGGTGGCGCTTCCGGGCAGACCAACGGTAAACTTAAATTCGGTCTGATCGGTTGCGGCTGGTATGGACTGGTGGATGTCAATTCCTTAATGCGCGCCGGTGGGGGCGAGGTAATCGCCATTTGTGATGTCGATAGCGACCATCTGGAAAAAGCCGCACTTGAAATCGAAAAATTACAGGGATTTAAACCCAGAGTATTCAAGCATTATGCTAAGTTGCTGGAACTCGATGAACTTCAGGCATTAATCATTGCCACGCCGCCGCACTGGCATGCGCTCCCATTTATAGCGGCTTTAAAACGCGGGCTGGATATTTATTGCGAGAAGCCGCTGGCCTATGATGTCCGGGAAAGTCAGGCCATGGTCGCGGCGTCGAAAGCTTATCCCGATTGTATCGTCCAGATCGGCCATCAGCGCCGGCAAAGTCCTTGTTTTCGTCAGGTCCGCGATTATATCAAGGCCGGTAACCTGGGCCGGGTTATCCATGCCGAGGCGGTTATCAACGCCAAGGTCCGAACCGGAGATCCCACAGTCAAGGAACCGCCGGCCGGGCTGGATTGGGATCTGTGGTGTGGTCCGGCGCCTCAACTGCCTTATAGTGAAGCCGTCGGGCATTTCTGCTGGCGTTATGAAAAAGAATACGGCAATGGTCACCTGGTGGACTGGGGTATCCATATGATCGATGCGGCCAGATGGATGCTGGATCTGGATATGCCCCGCAGTGTTCAGGCGGCCGGGGGGCTGTATGAGTTGAAAGGTCGGATCACCACTCCGGATATCATGTCGGCGTTGATGGACTATGACCGCTGTCCGCTGTTCTGGCGGCATCATATCTATGGCGGCCGGGATTATCGTCCCGAAGTATCCAATGGGGTCTTTATTTATGGTGAAAAAGGAACCGTTTTCGCCGGGGAGTCTAAATGGATGATCATCCCACCGGATAAAAACGCCGAACCCGAAGTCAAAGAGGCGTCCGTCGATATGGCCCGGGAACATATGGCTGACTTTCTAGCGGCGGTCAAAACCCGTCGTCAACCGGCGGTTACACCGGCGGAGGGACATGGCAGTACTGCGGCAGTCACCATGGCCATGATCGCCTACCAGGTCGGCGCGAAACTGACGTGGGATAACAACACCAGTCAATTTACCGGCCAGGGAGCCCGCCGGGCTAATCGGCTGTTGCGGCGCGACTATCGGGCCGGATTTGAACATCCCTGGCAGGGAGACTGAGACCCAGGCCCCCAAAATCCGTTTAAAGTCAATTTCATTATTCCCAGGTGCAGAATGTTTAAGTTGATGTGTCAAACGAAATGCCGGTTTTTATTCATCGCGATAACGTCTGTCCTGATCATCACTCAGGGTGGATACGGTGACGAATTGGCGGATCCGGCGGCACAATGGTATCATAAACAGGCAACCTGGCTGGAAACCCGGCTTGGTTTTATGGAGTCCCGGCAGCGGAATGCCTCAATCCGGGTCAAGCCGTACCTGCTGGATTTTGGACGCGATGATTTTACCCTGGCCGCCTGGATTCGCACCCGGTCTGGCGGAACCATTCTGGCCAAAGCTCCAGATGGTGATACCTGGGCGCCGCAGGGCAAATCCTGGTTTGTCAGGGATGGTCGGTTATGTTACGATATCGGTTGGGTTGGAGTGGTTACGTCGAGAGGTTCTGTTGCCGATGGCAACTGGCATCATGTGGCGCTGACTAAACAGGGGGATCGAATTGCTTTCTATATCGATGGCCAACCGGATGGCAGCGGGTCTCTGCAAGGTGAATCGGATCCACAAAACCACGTCCTGAAAGCAGGTTTCACCAATGGCAATTTTCCCTCACCCAGCGGCTTTACCGGCGCGCTGGATGATCTGGCGATGATTTCTGGTACGTTGCCTGCTGAAGCGATTGCCCGTCTGGCGGCCGGAGAATCGGTTGCGGGCCAGGCCCGATTAGTGGGTTACTGGCCTTTTAATGGGAATGCCAGGGAGTCACAAGGGCAGTTTGCGCCCGTGACGGTCAAAGGGCAGATCTCCTGGTGTAAAGGCCGGGATAGTCAGGCGCTGGCATTAAACGGCCATGACACGATCATTCTGGCCGCTCATCAGGAAACAGCCGAATACGAAAAACCGCTGCGTGCGTGTCTTGAACGGGATTTTCCCGATGATCAATCGCGCCGGGAAATGAACTGGGAAGATGAAGATCAAATCTGGACAAGGCCATGGCCTTACGGTCACTGGCCGGAACTGGCCGGCCGTTATGCCCGCGCGACCCGGCGGGACCAAGCGTTGTATGATCAGGCCATCTCGCTGGTCGATGGCGTCAATAATCTGACAGGATTGCAGAAAATACGCAATCTTTATCTTCAGTCCAGAATGGTAGCCGCTTTCAGAAATGAGACGATTTCCTGTCAACCGGATAATCTGGAAAAGACCGTCAGGTATATTCTATCTGCACTACCTGATAAATTTCCTCAAGGCTATGCTTATCTGGCAGACCTGGCTGCTTTGAAGAAAGACATCGCAACCGGAGTCAGTCATCATCCCGGAATTCAATGGATCGATTCGGTTTCAGATGAATTGAAGCATATACGTCAGGAAATACTGGTAAAACATAATCCATTGCTGGATTTCGACGAGCTCATTTTCATTAAACGCTATACCTATCAATCCAGCCATTATTATACCGATTACATCGATGGTTGTGACTATTACGGCGGCAATCTCTGTATCCTTTCCTTAAAGGATGGCGCGGTTCGTGAACTGATCCCGTCAATGGCCAATGGCATCTTTGGCCGGTTTGATCTGTCTTATGATGGGCGGCGGATCGTGTTCGACTGGAAAAGGGATAACGATAGTGGATTTCGTATTTATGAGGTGGGGGCCGATGGAACCGGACTGCGGCAGTTGACGTTTACTCCGGAAGATGAGCCCGGGCGAATCCGGCGATACAGCCATCCGGCAATGAAATCCTGGGCCGGGCGTCCGGTGACCTACCGGCATTTCACCGATGATATGCATCCGTGTTATCTGCCCGATGGCGGCATCTGCTTTATCTCGACACGCTGTGAATATGGGATTCTGTGTGATGGTCCGGATTTGTTCTCAACGACCGTTTTGTATCGAATGGATGCAGACGGCGATCAGATGGAAAAGCTCAGTAACAGTTCGGTCAGTGAGGCGGCGCCCAGTATTATGAATGATGGCCGGGTATTATATACCCGCTGGGAATATGTGGATAAGGGCGCGGTCAGTGTCAAGTGTTTGTGGGCCATGAATCCGGATGGGACTGGCTCCGCGGAGATTTTCGGCAATGATATTGCGGTTCCCACTACCCTGTTGTTTGGCCGGGCGGTGCCGGGTAATAACCATCAGTTTATCACACTGGCCACTCCGCATTGCTGCCCCATACCCGGTCTGGGTGCCGTATTGCGAATCGATACCCGCCAGGATATCCGCACGACCGATCCGATTCATTATGTAACACCGGATATTCAGATCGATCCCACCGGCCATACCTGGTTACGCCATCGTCGCGATGGCCAGTGGGTGAATGACCGGGAAGGTCCCATCTACAAAGATCCCTATCCACTGTCGGAACATATGATCCTGACGGCACATAACCCGGATAAGCCCTGGAACGATCCAATCGCTTACGGGTTATATCTTCTGGATGATTTTGGTAACTGCGCCCCGATCTATATCGATCCGGATATTTCATGCTGGCAGCCGGTCCCTTTGCGGGCGCGTTCCCGGCCGCCGGTGATCCAATCCAACCGGGATGAACAGTTGGCCCGGCAGAACCTGGCCCACTGTATTGTAACCGATGTCTATCGCGGTATGGAGGGAGTCAAACGCGGTACGATTAAATATTTGCGTATCAATGAGCAGGTGCCGCGACCCTGGTCGGCGCGGCGAAAATGGGGGGGTGATGAATACGATCAGCAGCATGCGGTCATTACCAAAGCGACTCACCTTGGTTTAAAAGTGCAGCATGGGATTGTCCCGGTCCATGAAGATGGATCGGCCAGTTTTCTGGTGCCGGCGGACAGGAATATCTTCTTTCAGGCGCTGGACGAAAATTATATGGAGGTGCAGCGCGAACGCACTTATGTGAATTACCGTCCGGGCGAAATACGATCGTGTGTCGGATGCCATGAACAGACCCGTTTTGCCCCGGCGACACCCGTTAAGGTGGCCCGGGCGTTGCGATTGCCGCCGGTGATGCCCGGCCCGCAACCCGGCGAAATCAGCGGCGCCCGTCCCTTGCATTATCCAACTGATGTCCAGCCGATCCTGGACCGCCATTGTATCCGTTGCCATGGTGGAGAGAAACCCGAAGCCAACTTCGATCTGACCGGTACCCCCACAACATTATTCTGCCGTTCGTATGAGTCTATACTGGATCGCAAGCTGATCACCGTGATTGGCGAAAATCATCCCAAATGGGAAAATGTCCACTACCTGCCGCCTTATTCGCTGGGTTCGCATCGCAGTCAGCTCGTCGCGCAGCTGCTGAAAGGGCATAATGATGTTGAGTTATCACCACAGGAGATGGTGCGCCTGGTGACCTGGGTCGATTCCAACGGCCAGTATTACGGCTCCTATTTCGGCCGCCGGAATATTCAATATCATAATCTGCCAGATTTTCGACCGGCGCCTGATTTTGAAATAGCTACCTGTGCTGGGGAGATCATCAAAAACTCCCGGAGAGTTAATCTCTCAAATTGAAGCAGGCTTTTGCGGCTTGGAGGTTACCTCCGATATTAAATACCCTTTACAATTGAAATTTTCCGTTTCGCCGGAAAATATCTGGTTGATGAGTAATGAGTTAAATTTTGAACGATCAGAAATTTTCATGCCCAATGGGTATACGAAAATTGTCAGAACCTGATTTTATAGGATTCCGATAATACCAAAGAAATAAATTCATATTTGTTCTTATAAAAACCGAATATAGAAACAGGAGCGTAATATAACAGTATGATTATCATAGACCTGATCTATAATCTCGCCCTGTTGGTTTGCGTTAAGCGTCATTTCTGGTTTTATTGGCAGGCGATGGAAGCATAGCTGGCAAAGGTCCTTTTTACAGGGACTGGTCTTTGGCAGCGCGGCCGTCATTGGCATGTTGAGGCCGCTGGTATTGTCGCAGGGATTGAATTTTCGATGGCCGTTCGGTGATGATCAGCTTGTGCGGCCTGTTTTTTTGGCTCAGTCGCGGCAATCGTGGCCGGCGGCATGGCCGCCATTTGCCGGATCTGTCAGGGGCGGCATCGGCATGCGCATGGGCGTGCTGGTCATATTCTTTTTCGGCCTTCTGGGGAGTGATTTTTTTCCGGCGTCCGAAACCGTCTGGAAAGTGAAATATCAACCTGGCGGCTTTACCTGTTTGGCCTGTTGGTCCATGTGACGATGCTGTTGATGACACTGGCATTACCGCCGGAAAAAATTATTATCTACCCTGGCAACAATTGGCTGGCCGGTCATGCTGACCTATCCGCTGGCGACGGTTCTGATCGGTAAAATTCTTTCCGATCAGGAAAGTCAGGAGCGTTCCTGGCAGGCGTTGCAGGCCAGCGAAGAAAAATACCGGCTGGCGATGGACGCGACCAATGATGGTTTGTGGGATTGGAATCCGGTGACGAATCGGGTAAACTTCAGCCCTGCCTGGGGGCGTATTTTGGGCATTGATTCGGTAACCCCGGAATTGACCACCTGGAAAAGCCGGATTCATCCGGACGATCAGGCCAGAGTATTGGATTTGCTGGAAGCGCATTTAAGGGGAGAGTCGGATCGTTGGGAGGTTGAACACCGGTTTGCAGGTCGCCCGACGGCCAATGGAAATGGGTGCTGGGGCCGGGGTCAGGTGGTTGCCCGCGATCACGCCGGCAAACCGCTGCGCGTAGCGGGCACCATGATCGACATTTCGCCGCGCAAATGGATTGAAGACACCTTGCGGGAAAGCGAAAGCAAATACCGTCATATTGTCGAATATGCGCCGCTGGGTATTTTTCAGCAGGAACTGGGACGGTACCTATCGTTATGTGAATCCGGAAAAGGTGAAACAATTCGAATGCTCCAGCACAGAAGAGTTTCTGGAAAAATATGGCAGGATATCCCAGCGGTGGGCTGAGCCGGAAAAACATCAGGAATTTAAAGCGCGGTTAATGGAGCAGCGAACGGTTTACGGTTATGAAATCGAAACCGTTCCGATTAATGGAAGAAATAAATATATTGTCTTGAATGCCTTCATCGATAGCACGAATTCGGTGGTGAATGGTTTTTCTATGGATATCACCGAACAAAAAAATCGGGAAGCGGAACTCCAGCAGAAAAATGATGAGATTACCCGGTTTCTCTATACCGCATCTCACGATCTGCGTTCGCCCCTGGTTACGATCAGCGCTTATCTGGGCTATCTGGAACAAGACATAAAATCAGGAGAACCCGCCGCGCAGGCCAAAGACATCGGCTATATTAAAAACGCGTCCCAAAAAATGGCAATGCTGCTGGATGAGTTATTGAACCTTTCGCGCATCGGCCGTAAAATCAATCCGCCGGAGGAAACTGCGTTGCAGACTATTGCGCAAGCGGCGGCGGATCTGCTGGCTGGAGAGGTGTCCCGGCGGGAGGGGACAGAAATCCATATCACCGACCAGCCCGTGATCCTCTATGGCGATACATTGCGGCTGGTGGAGTTATATCAAAACCTGATTGGCAATGCGGTCAAGTTTATGCGTGGGCAACCCCGGCCACGGGTGGAAATTGGCGTTCGGCTGCAAGATGGCGATATCATTCTTTTTGTCAGAGACAATGGCGAGGGCATCGATCCCGCTTACCATCACAAGCTGTTTCAGCCTGTTTGAAAAACTGGATCACAGCAGCGATGGCGTTAGGGATGGGATTGGCGATTGTCAAACGGATCGTTGAAGTGCATGGTGGACGAATCTGGGCTGGAATCGGAAGGTCAGGGCAAAGGAACGACCCTTTTATTTTTACCCCTGGCCGGAACACGCATGGCATAAACGGGCATGTTGAACCTTGGCCCTGCTTACCGGAAGGGGCGCAAACGGGCAATATCCCCCTTGAAAAGGGGGGCTCTCTGCGTTCAAGGTACTAAGAGGATAACAGCTATTGTTTCTGCTCAGGTTTGGGTTCGATTGGCAGCAGAACAATATTGCGAAATTCCATTTGCGAGCCTTCCGATTGCAGACAGATCTTTCCGGGCGTTTCCCAGCATTCCGTCAGGTAGTTCTGATACAGACCATTCACATAAAGTCGCAGATCGCCCTGGTTCAGGTAGAATTTCATATTCGTTCCAGCCGCCGATTTCCGGCTCGTTACTGGGATACATTTTAACGACATGCCGCCCATTGGTACGCGCCGGATCCGATTTCATTGGGAACTCGTCGATATTGAAGATGTCGCCCTTATTCTGATACATCCCCTGGGCCTCGATCGAACGGGGCCAGACCTTGTCTTCGCCCACCATGCGCAGCAGTACCCCGCAATTACCCCGATTCAGGTGCCGCATCTGGACGCGCAGGATAAAGTTGGTATAATCCTGCTCGGTACGCAGGTAACCTGCCGGGACACCCCGGTTCACAGAGCAAACCGTCTTTTACCGTCCAGACCCCATCCTGGTTAGGCGCCGAATAGGTCCAGCCATCCAGATTTTTACCATTGAACAAACCGTCGGGCCTGACCGAAGTTTTCGGTTAACACCTTAATGCGAATATCCTTATAGTCCACAATCATCGGGGGCCCCTGGTGGATTTGCAGTGCCAGGATACCCTCCAGGCAGCGATTGACCGGATCGTCATCAACCAGTTCCATCATTTGGAGGCCATTAAGATAATGGGACCACATGATTCCCGGCGGCAGATAATCAGATACTCATTCCAGTCTTTGTCTTTGTAGTAGTTATCCTTGATCAGTTGTTTAACATCATTGACTTTCTGGATAACCTGACGTTTGCCATCTTTGTCGATCTCGACAAAATCGCCCACATCGACCAGCCATGCCCGCGTCCTCGTTCATGGTACAGGAAACCAACCTTGCCCGGATTGTTTTCAACTTTCAGCCTGATATCCGGAAACGACAAAATCTTTCAATTCTTTACTGCGGTATTGAATCCCGGCGTTGCCCATTCTGAATTCCGGAACTTGATTTTAAAGCGCGAAATCCTTAAGAATTTCCTCCACGCCAGATCAAAAAGGTATTATGCGGGGCCGGGTGGGCATCGGTGGTCTGGCCGCGGATCGCTCCCCTCATGCACAGACCAGAATCCCGGGGCGCCTTCCCAACCGGTTCAGGTCTTTGCCATTGAAAAATCGGCTTGAAACCGGTTTCATCGTTGAAAATGGTGACTGGTTGAGTGTCCTGCCGCGAAACTTAAAGTGATGACCGTTTAATAACACAATTACCGAGACGAGTGAAACGATACATAATTGAACCTCCTGGATATTAAGTAATCATTTCCATAAGACAGTCGATTTATCCTGACACAAAGGTGTCTTCTTATACAGCTCAAAGGCTGACAAAATTGACGGAAATTACAGAATTATATTGGTATAACACCCTGACAGTCAGATCAATTTCAAAATTTATCGGTCACAGAGGTACTTGGATGAAACAAAAAAAGACACAACTTGCTCTATATTAAGAAGTTGTGTCTTTGGTGCGATAAATAATTTTAGTACTGGCAAACTCGGTCTGAATTTTTAATCAGTCCTGTTTTTATGGTCAGTTGTTAAGCCTGCTGTTTGGTAAAATTGAGTTTACCCCCGGCCAACAGGACTTTCCGGTCACGCTCGCTCAACTGGGAGTTGGCAATCGAATTCAAAGCCTTGCGTGGTATTGTTTTACCGTAATGGTATCCGAACCGGGCCAGGCAGTCACGGAGTTTCGCAACAGTTAAACTGGTCACCCTGCTTAATCCGGTCATAATCGCCCGGATCAACAAAAAAACGGCCGGGATAATCGCGAAAATTCACCAGGTTATCGCGATGAATGCGTTCAATTGCCTTGGCAATCACCAGCTTTTATGCCCAGGTACATGGGACACAACGCCGCGTGTTCCCGGCTGGAAACCTTGTCCATAGCTGTTGCCGCCGACAATCACACCTGCGGTATTCTGTGCTTTGAGCGCCAGGGGCGCGTTCTGCGAAAGTTGGCTGACCTTCTTCATTAAAACAGTTAAAGACATATTTGGCGTATTCCGGTACATTGGATCGGTATTTCAAAAAGCTGCCCGCCCGGCATTGATATGGTCGGTAGTGATTTTATGTCGCCGCAATAGAGCAAAACCTGGCCGGTTAGATTATCGGGCTGGTGGTTCCGCGACCGGAGGCGTGATAATCGATTCCGGCCGAACCACAGTAGCTGCCTTCGCTTCTTCCACCGAATAGGGTTTTATCGATCAAGCCATCATCAATGGATAGCTGGGTTAATTCCTCCAATTTTTGGAAACACCAATCCCAGTAATTGCGGCAATTGACGCGGGTCGGTGAATTTGCCGGTAAGGGCAGCGGCTGCCGCACACTTCCGGGCTGACCAGATAGACCTGGTCATTTTTCGTGCCCGAACGGCCTTTGAAATTACGATTAAATGTCCGCACGCTGACTTTGCCTTCGCCCGGTGACTGGGCCCTGGCCGATACAGGGGCCGCAGGCGCTTTCCAATAAACCGGCTTCCGGTACGGATCAGATCGTACAAAGCCCCGTTATTGGCCAGCAGACTCAACACCTGCCGAGAGCCCGGGTGCGATTCCCTGTTCCACATTAGGGTGCACGGTTCGATCCTTCAGCATCATGGCCACAGTCATCAAGTCCCGATAGCTGCTGTTGGTGCAGCTGCCGATCAGAACCTGGTTTCACTTCGATATTCTGAAGCTCTTTCACCGGTCTGATATTATCGGGCGAAGAGGGACAGGCCGCCAGTGGTTCCAGTTCATCCAGGTTAAGTTTCAATGACCTTATCGTAAGGAGCATCCGGATCGGGAGCCAATGGCTGATAGACATCTTCACGCCCCTGGGCTTTTAAAAATGCCTGTGTCTTCTCATCCGAAGGGAAAGATACTGGTGGTAACCCCCAGTTCCGCGCCCATATTGGTTACGGTGGATCGCTGGGGTATCGTCAAAACTGGCCACGCCCGGCCCATGATATTCCGCCACACATCCAACATTACCCTGAGTGGTCAGGATGCTTAAGTACTTTTAATATAATATCTTTGGCGGATACCCACGGTTGCAGGGCGCCTGTTAGCTTAATGCCGACCACTTCAGGGGCTGTCATATAAAACGATCCACCGCCCATGGCCACGGCCACATCCAGCCCACCGGCGCCAATGGCCAGTTCGCCCATGCCGCCGGCTGTGGGGGTATGGCTGTCAGATCCCAGCAAGGTTGCGCCCGGCCGGGCAAATCGTTCCAGATGTACCTGGTGGCAGATCCCATTTCCCGGCCGGCTGTGATAAACACCGATCTTTCGTGAGATAGACTGTAAGTAAAGATGGTCGTTATGGTTTTCCGGACCAAACTGTGCCATATTATGGTCAACATAACTGACGGATAACTCTGTTCGCACCCGATCCAGTCCCATCGATTCAAACAGTAGCATCGCGGTCGTACCAGTGGCATCCTGGGTCAGGGTTTGATCAATTCGGATACCGATTGGCTCTCCAGTTTCCAGCTTCCCTTCGGTAAGATGGCTTTTCAATATTTTATAAGTGAGTGTTTCTGACATTGGAATATCCTGAAATAGTATTTATTCTTCTATGTAAGGCGGTTTTGATAACTCTGGTTTCAAATGATATCGTTTAATACAATAAAATGCAAATACTACGACCCTGTAAACCGAATCATTCCTGTTGGCTCAGTGGCATAATAGAAAAAGTATGGATAAAAATTATAAAATTGATATATTTTAACGACCGATAACATGAACTTTATCGTATTGGATATGATGAATTCAACTAAAATTCGATTTTCATTGCCAATAATTTGGTTAACAGGCGATGTTAAATATTGCTTATTTGATGCGGTGAATTATAAAGTCTATTATTCAGGGCAGTCCAGAACGAAGTAAGATTTTTGACTTTAATTATTAAATAGTTAAAAACAGAAATATTCTAATTTGTAGTGAAATATATTCCGATTATAGCAATGACATTAAAAAATCAGGAGAGTTGTAGTGCAAGACTTTAGTAATTTTCGGATCGCATTTTCTGGGCGGTCCTCAATATTGTTGTTTCAGAAAAATAATTATTGGACTGTGTGAAAAATTTGGCTAATAATATTACATACAGTGGCTTACGAAGATTTAATGTGGGCAGGGAAATGCAGGGAGCAGTCTATATGAGTGTGGAAAGGCCAGAATTATGAAAGTGTTTATGCTTGGTTGGGAGTTTCCTCCTTTCATCTCCGGAGGATTGGGGACGGCGTGTTATGGCCTGACCCGGGCGATGAGCCGGGTCGGGGTAGATATCCTGTTCGTGTTGCCACGAGCAGTTCCTCAACAATACTCCAGTCATGTCCGGTTAGCCAGTAATGCGACCAATCGCATTCTGGGGAGTTATGAATACCTGCTGGATGAATTTGAACATGTCCGTTTTAAAGCGGTTCCCTGTTGTTTGCAACCTTATCAAACCCCGGCAAATTATCTGGAAACTTTGCGGTCAACAGGCGCGAATGAATCATTAAAATATAGTGAAGTCAACGAGTCTTTGAATATCCTGTCCATGACGAATAGTGGCAGTAATTACGGGGGGGATCTCTATCAGGAAGTGCATCGTTATGCCGATCTGGCCTGTTCGGTGGCTCTGTGTGAAGAATTTGACGTGATCCATGCTCATGACTGGATGACCTATCCGGCCGGGATTGCCGTTTCGCGTTTAACAGGCAAGCCCCTGGTGGTGCATATCCATTCAACGGAATTTGACCGGAGTGGTGAACATGTCAACCAGATGGTATATGATATCGAGCGGCAGGGCTTGCATTACGCCGATGGTGTGATTGCGGTCAGTCAGCTCACCAAAAAAATTGTCGTCAACCGTTATAGTGTGGATGAACGTAAGATTCATGTCGTCTATAACGCCATCGAACGAAATGGCGGATTTGTCAAAGCGAATTCGGCGGGAATTCAAAAGGATGAAAAAATCGTTTTGTTCCTGGGCCGGATTACCATGCAGAAAGGGCCGGAATATTTTCTGGCGGCCGCCAAAAAAGTTCTGGAACTTATGGACAATGTGAAATTTGTCATGGCGGGTTCCGGCGACATGATCCGTCGCACCATAGAAATGGCAGCGGAAATGGGTATCGGCCATAAAGTCCTCTTCACCGGATTTTTACGCGGTGACGATGTTGACAAAGTCTTTCGCATGGCCGATTTGTTCGTGATGCCTTCCGTCAGCGAGCCATTCGGGCTGGTCCCTCTGGAGGCGTTGCGTAACGATGTGCCGGTATTAATTAGTAAGCAAAGTGGTGTCTCAGAAGTGTTGACCCATGTGTTAAAAGTCGACTTCTGGGATGTCAATGAAATGGCGAATAAAATTGTCGCGGTATTGCGGCATCCCCCCTTGCAGGCCACCCTCCGGGAGCACGGCAATTATGAAGTCCGAAAGCTGTCCTGGGAGTCTTCGGCGCAACAATGTATGGATGTCTACCGTTCCATCAGCCATGTAACTGTATAGCGCTGAAGCGGTGACTTCATTGCCGCCGTTTTCCTGAGATTCATACTCGCATCGCAACGAACGATAAAGGAATATTTTATGGCTTCAGTTTGTTTTTATTTCCAGGTTCATCAACCCTACCGTCTGCGCCGTTACAGTATCTTCGATACGGAGCATAACTATTTCGACGAATACAAAAACGCCCAGATCTGTCGCAAGGTGGCCAATAAGTGCTATCTGCCGGCCAACCGGTTGATGCTCAAACTGATCGATCAGTTTGAAGGACGGTTCAAAATCTCCTACAGCATTACCGGTGTCGTGCTCGATCAGTTCGAGCAATACTGCCCCGAAGTGATGAGTACGTTTCATGCCCTGGCCGATACCGGGTGCGTCGAATTCATCGGCGAGACCTATTACCATAGCCTGTCGTTTCTCTATTCGCGCGAAGAATTCCTCGAACAAGTTACGAAACATCGCGACCGGATTAAGTCGCTGTTCGGCCAGGAGCCCAAGGTCTTTCGCAATACCGAATTGATCTTTAATAATGATCTGGCTCATTTTATGGCCGAACTCGGCTACAAAGCCGTGTTGTGTGAAGGCGCCGACCATATCCTGGGATATCGCAGCCCCAACTTTATTTACAACACGCCTGGCCGTGGCGATGTCAAACTGCTGTTGAAAAATTATCGGCTCAGCGACGACATCGCGTTTCGCTTTTCCAATCGGGGCTGGGCGGAATGGCCCCTGACCGCCCCCAAATTTGCGAATTGGGTCTCGGATGTCAATGGCTGCGGCTATACGGTCAACCTGTTTATGGATTATGAAACCCTGGGCGAACATCAATGGGAAGACACCGGAATTTTTGAATTCCTGGCGCATCTGCCCGGCGAGATCCTGCGTCATCCTGATAATGATTTCAAAACCCCCTCCGAAGTCGCCGGAGCCTATGAGGCCCATGGCGATTACGATGTCCCGTTTATGATCAGCTGGGCCGATACTGAACGCGACCTGTCCGCCTGGCTGGGCAACGCCATGCAGTCCAACGCACTGCACGAAATTTACCGGATCGAAAAAACTATTAAACAAACCGGTGATCCGTCCATCCTCGAGGATTGGCGCAAATTGCTGACCTCCGATCATTTTTATTACATGTGTACCAAGTGGTTCTCGGATGGCGATGTCCATAAATATTTCAACCCTTACGACAGCCCGTATGATTCTTATATCAATTATATGAATGTCATGGATAATTTACTCACGCGGTGCCGTGAAGCCACCGGCAAAAAAGTGCAGGTGGCCGAACCGCATGGATCCGTGCAGTTAGTCTGACGATATGAATGTACAACACGAGCCGCGGCCCCTTCGCGCCGCGGCTTTTTTAGTGCGCCGGGCATGATATCATGCTCATGGGGTTAAAGTCCCCTGCGGGCCGTGATGAGCGGAACCGCGAGCCGAAGGCAACTGCGGTGCAGTGATGCATCGTGGGAAGGAAGCCTCAGGTCAAAGTTGGACTCGACGGACAGGAACCGGATAGCAGGCCGGTGTCGTCTGGGTAAGGGAGCAATGGATTCCGATGCCCGATACTCATTCGGAGACGACAACGGTAAATTCGGCGAGGCCCAACGGGAAGCATGATATCTTACCCCGGGAGATCTGCAAGGCAGTCCTGTTGGACACTGTGCTATCAAGACTATAACGCTCAAGATGGCACGGATTCTTGCAGAAGTCAGCAGAGGTCATAGTAGGGGGCTTCCTTTAAGCTCCCAAAGGACCGAATTTTATGGACAGGCTCGTTGCGAGCGAGACACTCGATGGCCAACCAGGCACCGACAACTCAAGGCGATTTGAACCCCGGCCGGGGCGGCGAGAGCGGTACTCAAGCTGTCCGGCCCGAGGCGTGTAGTTGCGCTGCGGCGATCTCGACACCCCAACCCCTGACCGACCATCTGATGGAACAGATTGTTGCCAAAGACAATCTGCGCCAGGCTTATCGGCGCGTCGTGGCCAATAAAGGAGCGGCCGGTATCGACGGTATGACCGTTGAAGACCTGTACGCATGGTGCCGCGCGCATATCAGCGAACTGATCGAACACCTGTTGACCGGCCGGTATCGTCCGGCACCGGTGCGCGGAGTTACTATTCCCAAACCCGGCGGCGGTCGGCGGCAACTGGGTATTCCCACAGCCGTGGACCGGATGGTACAACAGGCGATCCTACAAGTCCTGACTCCCATTTTTGAGCGAGAATTCAGTAACGCCAGTTATGGGTTTCGGCCCGGCCGAAGCGCTCATCAGGCCATTGGCAAGGCGAGCGAGTATGTCCGGAACGGCTACAACGTTGTAGTCGATATGGACTTGGAGAAGTTCTTTGACCGGGTCAATCACGATATGCTGATGGCCCGAGTGGCCCGCTCTGTCAAAGACAAGCGGCTGCTGAAACTGCTGCGAGCCTTCTTAAGTGCGGGCTTAATGCAGGATGGCGTGGTGCAACCGCGCGAAGAGGGCACTCCGCAAGGCGGCCCCCTGAGCCCATTGCTGGCGAATGTGTTATTGACAGACTTCGACCGGGAGATGGAAAAGCGCGGCCACCGATTTGTGCGTTATGCGGATGACTGCAATATCTATGTGCAGTCGATTCGGGCCGGCGAACGGGTGCTGGACAGTGTGACTCGTTTCCTGCAAGTCCAGCTGAAACTCAAAGTGAATCGGGAGAAATCGGCGGTAGGCCATGTGAGTGAGCGCAGCTTTCTCGGCTACCGCCTGTTTCGACGACGGGAGCCTCGGACTGTCCCAAAAGAGTGTCTCCCGTTTTAAGGACAAGATTCGCGAGTTGACCCGGCGCAACAAGCCGGGGCGATACGCGGCGATTATTACGCGCGTAAACCGTACGCTGACCGGATGGCTCAATTATTACCGATACATCCGCAGCGATGCGACACTGAAGAAGCTGGACGGCTGGATTCGCCGCAAGTTGCGAGCCATCAAACTCAAACAACTCAAGCGGAACTATACGACTGCCAAGTTCTTTATTCGCCACGGTGTCGCCGAATACCAAGCCTGGCTCGGCGCATTGAGCGGTGTGGGGTACTGGCGGAAAAGCGCCATGCCTCAATCGCACCAAGCCATGAATTTGCAATGGTTTAAAGAACAAGGATTGATCAGCCTGTCTCGCAGATGGCGGGATTTAAAAGAAATTCCATAGGAAACCGCCCGGTGCCGAGCAGGCACGCCGGGTGGTGTGAGAGGTTGGGGCTGCAAAGCCCCCGCCTACTCGATTTGCGCCGGTCAATGATGTCATGCTCATGGGGTTAAAGTTCCTGTGATGAGCGGGACGGCGAGCCAAAGGCAACTGCGGTGCAGTGATGCATCTTGGGAAGGAAGCCTCGGGTCAAAGTTGGACTCGACGGACAGGAACCGGATAGCCGGCCGGTGTCGTCTGGGCAAGGGAGCAATGGATTTCGGCGCCCGATACTCATTCGGAGACAACGCCGGTAAATTCGGTGAGGCCCAACGGTTGGCATGCCATCTTACTCCGGGAGGTCTGCAAGGCAGTCATAATGGACACCGTGCCATCGAGGCGACAACGCTTAAGGAGGGCATGGATTCTTGCAGAAGTCAGCAGAGGTCATATTAGGGAGCCTCCTTTAAGCTTCTGAAGGACCGGATCTTATGGACAGGCTCGTTGTGAGCGAGACACTCGATGGCCAACCAGGCGCCGACAACTCAAGGAAACATGAACCCCGACCGGGGCGGCGAGCGCAGCGCTCAAGCTGCCCGGCCCGAGGCGTGCAGTTGTGTTGCGGCGATCTCGGCTACTCAACCCCTGACCGACCATCTGATGGAACAAATTGTCGCCAAAAACAATCTGCGCCAGGCTTATCGGCGCATTGAGCGGTGTGGGGTACTGGCGGAAAAGCGCCATGCCTCAATCGCACCAAGCCATGAATTTGCCATGGTTTAAAGAACGAGGATTGATCAGCCTGTCTCGCAGATGGCGGGATTTGAATGGAATGCCATAGGAAATCGCCCGGTACCGAGCAGGCACGCCGGGTGGCGTGAGAGGTTGGGGCTGCAAAGCCCATGCCTACTCGATTATTTTGGGATGTAATCGATGATAGAAGCGTGGGGATATGGGTTTATGAAAATATACATAAGTTAAGATTTTTTGGGTTCGGATGCCGCTAAACCTCTGACAAAAAGTCTAAAGTGTGAGTTTCTAAGTGGCTGCAATTAAAACGTTAAGATAAGCAATGGGGTGGTGATAAAAATAGCGGTTCCTGAAATTGGACATTAAGATATAAATAATCAGTGTTCATTGCATCAATAAATGTGGCTTATAATGATTTATATGGTTAGCCAGGAGTGTGCAGTGAGTATTTGACATTATTGTAAGTTTGAATGACATTTCCATATTATATGAGAATGGGAATCCTCTTTGACTCAGGAAAATAATAAAAACAATTTGGATCCGGAATTGCGTGTCGAAGCGTTTGTGCAATTGTTGCAGGCGAATCGCAACCGGATCTACACCTATATTTTGAGTCTTATTCCTAATCGTAATGATTCGGATGATATTATGCAGGATACGACCACGGTTTTATGGCGCAAATTCGATGAATATACGCTGGGAACGGACTTTGTGGCCTGGTCGTTAACCATTGCCCATTATCAGGTGCTTAGCTTCCGTAAAAAAAAGGCGATGGGCAAGTTGGTATTTACTGATAGCGTTATTGAAATAATCGAACAGGATATTGGCCGGCGTTCTGATGAAGATCCGGAAAATCAGATCGACAAACTCAAACAATGTATGAAAAATTTAAGCGAACGGGATCGTCGTCTGTTATCCATGCGGTACGAAGAGAATCACAGTACCCGGATGATTTCCGAACGGATAGGTCGTACGGTTCGAGCGGTGAATAAGGCGCTGGCACGCGTGCACCTGATTTTACAACGTTGTGTACGCCGGCAGCAATACCGGGAGGGTTCGACATGTTGAATGAACAAGACAGATATGAATATGATCTGACCGAATTAATTCTGGCTGCGATTGAAGGAACGGCAGATTCAGCCGATTTAAATCGTCTTAATGATCTGATCGCCGCCGATGCGACCGCTCGTGCGTTTTATTTGAATTTTATGGAGATTTATGTCGGCATCAATGAAACCATCGGCAGTTTGAAGTTACTGGATTCACCGAATATCGAGCTTAACGATTCGGTCTTATGTGAGATCGTAGAACGCGATCTGGAAGATACGGCGATCCGTAATGCGATAGAACAATCTGCAGATCAGGAGAATCAATTACTTCCCCAACGATTTGATCCGCTGGCGCGCCGGGCGCCAAACTGGAAACGTATTGGCCTGAGTGTGGCGGCAATCCTGGCATTTTCGCTGGGTTTGATCTGGCTGGACCGGATTATTACCCGCCGGGCCGTCATTGATCCCCCTGTTTCAGTGGCCTCGCTGGAAGATGCCATTGATCTGAAGTGGAATCCCCAGGGGAATATGCCTCAAAAGGGTGAGCGGTTGTATCCTGGACGTTATCAGTTGGATGCGGGATTAATTGCCCTGGCTTTTGACTATGGCACCGACGTGGTCGTTGAAGCTCCCGCGCAATTTCGTATCCAATCCGCCGGCCAGATGCGATTGGTAGCAGGTAAAGCGTTCGCGGTCGTTCCCAAAGAAGCAGTTGGATTTACCATTGAATTGCCCAATTCCAGGGTGGTCGATCTGGGAACTGCCTTTGGCGTGGAAGTGACACCGACCGGCCAGTCGCAGGTCCAGGTCTCTGATGGCAAAGTTAAGCTTCTGAGTGGTCGGGCAATCCATCCTGTGATCGAAACGCTGAACCGCTTCGATGCCAGACAGGTGAGTGCCGATGGCGCTAAAGTAAGCAAAACCAGTTATAATGATCGTTCTTTTGTGCAAAAAATAGCCTCCCGGAATAATTTGGTCTGGCGTGGCGACAAACTCAGTCTGGCCGATGTTGTCGGCGGGGGCAATGGATTTGGAACGGGTGAGGTTGGCTGGGGAGTTGACCTGGGAACCGGAGAGCCTATTTATATCGAGAATATCTATTACGGCAATGGCAACAATGCCTTTTTGCCCTGTCGCAGTAACCGTTATATTGACGGTGTGTTTGTGCCGGGAGCTAAAGCGCTTAAAACGCAAGTCAGTTCTACCGGAATCCAGTTTGGCAACTTCGACGAAAACGGCGGTTCGTACTGGGTGCCGCCCCTGAACGCCTCGTTTAAAAACAGCGACAACATCATTTTTCAGGCGTTCGATTTACAGCGGCTGAAATTGAATATAGACCTGTCGGCAAACGGCGGCCGTCCGGCTATCTATCTGCACAGTAATGGCGGTATTACCTTTGATCTGGATCAAATCCGGCGCGACCTGCGCGGGATCGATATCGAACGGTTTCAGACGATTTGCACGATACCGGATCGCAACAAAGGGAATAGCGCGAATGTCTGGATATTACTGGATGGCAAGAAAGTCGCAACAAATAAAATTGTAGTTGAAGGTGAAACCGAAACAATCGATATTCCCATCAATGCGAATCAACGCTTTCTGACCCTGGCGGTAACGCGCGGTAATGATAATAATACCAGTTGGGATCTGGTGTTCTTTGGAGATCCAGTCCTGCAATTAAAGGATCGCAAGGCCAATCAGAAAAAAAATGAATCGATTGATGCATCTGTTGATAATTAAGCCGGAAAACTGCTCTGTCGCCTCCAAGAAGATTGCAATATGAATCTTTAGGCTGGAACCTGTTAGTATTGGGTGCCAGTTGATTTTTGGGTATGCAAAAAGTCGGGTATCGAAAACCTTGAACATAGGTTTTTATCAGCTAATCTGATTGCATAAAACAGGCTGTTTGCACAAATGAGTCAGGATTCCTGATTCCCTTAATTGGTTTTAGTCCTTTGCCAGGATTTCAAATTTGATGTTGGCTCGGATTATGACGATAAAACATTCTGTAACAATCTGTTAAGATAGTAAATTTGTAATAGTTGTGCCTGGTGGAAAAATCAGGCAATTTTTTCATGACCAACACCAGTAATACTTGTGTAAAATACCCGGTTAAAATGCCGGATAAAGTCTGAGGAAACTATAGTGAAAAGTATTGCAAATAAAAAAGTTATGAATTAAACTATTCCTCCTCCCTGATGTGGAGCTATCAACAGGTGAGGTGTTTTTGAATGGCAGATTTAACAAAAATGAGGTATGAATTTAAGTATCAAAATCAGTACTTATGATCAGGTAACTTTGAGGAATCGTTGTTAAACAAGGATTTAATTAGTGAATAAGTGGTTCTGGCAAATAAGTTTAGCGTTTTTTATCCTGGCAGCGTTGCTGGCAGTGGCTGGCTGGATGACTATGCCGGACTATTCCCTGGATTCCTCGGTACTATCACCTAAAACCAGCTCTGATAAAGTGACAGACGCTTCTGAGAATCAATCCGGGGACCATGAATCCGATTCCCCTCTGGTCATTGCTGCCCGGGAATTTTCACGCAGACTGGGCCCTCCAATTGGCAATCTGATAGTAAAAATTGAACCGGCGGAAGTTATTGAAGCCGGGGCAATGTGGGGGATATCGTCCAATAACTGGCATGCCAGTGGTGAGAAACTCGAAAATGTTAAGGGTGCGAAATATGGTTTGATTCTCAAGCCGGTTGCGGACTGGCAGACACCGGCTGGAATATCCGTAGAAATTAAACGGGATGAAACCGCCGAATTAACGGTTACCTACGAGAGAATTAAATACGGCGACGGTCTGGTCAGAATATTACCGCAGGAGGTAGTAACCGCTGGAGCCCAGTGGCAAGTCAATAACCAGGGTTGGAAAGATAGTGGCCAGGCGGTCAATAAGCTGGTGGTAGGGGAATTTCCCGTTCAATTTAAACCGGTTGAAGGCTGGCGTCCCCCCAAGGCCTCAAAAATTAAGATTGAAGAGGAAAAGGTTACTGAGCTTGAAGCCGTTTACGAGAAGATAGAATATGGATCAGTTCAGATTGCTATCGAGCCTAATTCAATCGCGCTGACTGAAGTGAAATGGCGGGTAAAGGGTAAAAACTGGGGAAATGAGGCTTTAATCGAAAAGCTGGAAGTGGGTAATTACGATATCGAGTTTCAGGGCAATGATGATTGGGAGGCTCCGGCAGTTCAAAAAGTTGAAGTTCAAAAGGACTCCGTTGCCGAAGTGAAGGGGGTCTTTACCCGGATCCCCAAAGGAACGATTGTCGTGTCGATTCTGCCCGATGATAAGAGGCTGGCCGGGGCGCAATGGCAGGTGGATAACGGTCCCTGGCAGAACAGCGGCATTGAACTGGCGGTCCGAACCGGTAAACACACGGTCAAATACAAAGCCGTCGCGGGATGGGGTTTGCCAGATTCCCAGAACATCGAAATTGAAGATCAGAAACAAGTAACGCTGGCTGGCAATTATATTCTGCAAAAGCCCCCTGGTCCCAAGTTTACCGTGACCATGACAATTGTCGCAGCGGATGGTAAAGGACTGGCATACATTAAGATGCCGACCGACAAGTCGGACAAGCTCTATCTGGCTGGTGAAAAGGTGGGCGATTATATCCTGGAGCGGATCAAGAACGGTTCTGTGATTTTAATCAAGGATGGTTTTGATTACGAACTGGAAATTCCCAAACCGGATCCCAGTCGGAAGGTCGTATCGGAACCGGAGCCCGCTGAAACCCAACCATCGAAAAATTTACCGCCGTCGTTAACCGGTCCCGGCAAACCGAACCTGAATGGTTCGGACCGGCCCGCAGGGATTCCATCGTATACACCCGGAGGACGTTTGCCCTATCGTCCGCCCACGAATAATCCCCAACGGGATGGTGCGAATCAAAACCAAGAATAAGGTTTATGTCACTCTGTAAAAAAACAAGTTATGCGATTATGGCTATGCTGGCATGTCTGCCGGTCTTGACCTCTTGTGCAGGGCCATCACAGGAGATTCCCGGGACTGAGGCTTCGCCTTTGAAAGCCTTTGATGATTATTTCGAAAACGCAGAGCATAAATCGATCGCGGAAACCGTAGATAACGCCCTGACCGCGCTGGCCATTCGAAATTATGAACGTTTGGGAACCCTGCTGAAACTGGATGAGGGGCAGTTGCAGGCGGCACAAGGCGATAGTAAAGTCGGCGGTCAGCTGGCAGCGGCAATCTTCTTGGGCGCCAACGCCGAGCGAACCCAACTCCTGGCCTGGCAGGTAGAATTAATGGATATCAAATTGTCGTCCGATCAGCGTTGGGCGGATGCGAGAGTTATCGTGACCTTAAACCAACGCCAGAAATTGAAACGCACGCCCCGGGAAGTGGAATTTGCTTTTCGATTATGCAAAAAAGGCAGCCGGTGGCTGATTGTAATGTAAGTGATCTTATCGTGAATAAGGCCTGACTGGCTTTAGAGTTAAATGATGGATAATAAATAGTATGAACGAGCACAAAAATCCGCAAAACGATAAAAAGAATACCAGCCTGTTAAATCACGCCATGGCATCCGTTTCCCGGACAGGAACGCGTATCTGGGCCATGTGTCACCATAAACAGATATCGATACCCATTCCTGTAATTGTGCTGGGATGTTTAATGCTGTTAATCGTCGGGATCACCGGTGGACAATCCGACAAGAATGGCAACAACAAGGGATCCGGTTCCGGCGCGCCAGTGGTTGAAAAGGAAAAGAAGGTGTCAGCCGCGAGCGAAGAGGGTGATTCCGAAGAAATGACCGATGAAGAAATCGATACCGGTCTGGATCAGGAAGATCAGAAACTGTTTGAAATGTTCGAAAAGATCGCTGCAGAAATGGACAAAGATCCCAATTCACCCGAAGCCAAACGGTTGCAGGCGGAATTGGAGGCTTTGCTGGATGCCAAGACCGAAGAGGCCCGTAAAAATCGTCCTGTAACACCGGTAAAACCCGTTGTACGGCCAACCATGACTGCGCCCCGGACAACACCTAAGCCGAGGCCGATTATTACGCCACCGGTTAAAACAACCCCTGCCAAAACCACCACTTCAACTCCGGCGAATACGGATAAACCCAATACAATACCTCCTCCGGCCAATCAGGCTCAAGCCGCCCCGGATAAGGTGAATGAGCCGAACACCCCTGCCCAGGATAATAGTAAGACCGGGGCAGTTGAGGCCGAATCCGAAACCGGCGACGATCCCCGTCTGTCTGAGCCGGATGCGATAGTTATCAAGACCGATCAGGATGTGATCGATCTGGAAAAATTGCTGGATATCGTTGGCAAAGAGTTGAAGTTGAACTTTTTATATGATGCCGGGACGATTCCCAGCAGCAAGGTCAAACTACAGCAATATGGTACAATCAAACGTGAGCATCTATTAGATTTGCTGGAGAAGATCCTGAGTATCTCAGGTTATTCGATGGTGAAAGATGATCCTTATATCCGTATTTTGAAGACAGCCGAAGTCGTTCAGAAGACCGAAAGCTTCAATCCCTTGCTTGACCCGATGGCACGAGGTGGAGATGCCTCAGTGGTTTCTCAACTGATTGAGGTGAAATACGCCAAAGTGGCCGATGTCAAAGCCGTTCTGGGGAAATTTGTTTCCGATGGTTCGATTATTGGGGAAGTTCCCAAAACTAATTATTTGATTATTACCGATTATGCCCGGCGGATGCCCCGTTATCTGGAAATTATCGCCATGATCGATCAACCGGGCGGCCAGCGCACGTTGGAAATATTTTCTCCTCAATATCTCGATGTCGATGAAGCCAAGAACCTGATCAGTACGATTCTCAAAGAGTTGGACAGCGAATTCCAGGGATCCGCTGAGGAACCCGGCGTCAGCAAGCCCACTCCTTCCCCGTTACGGACGTTGCCTGGGCTGACGAATGTTCCGCGGCCGGAATTAAAAGGTCCTGAGGAGGACACGCCGGCCGAAGCGTCGGCAGCCGCAGGGACGGCCGCTAATGCCGAAGCCAAAGGCGCCAGTATGATTCCGGATAAAAGGACCAACCGTCTTTACGTGATTGGTACCGCTCGCCAGATCGAGCAGATTCGCGAACTCATGACGCTGGTGGATGTCATTCAACCGGGGCCGAATCTGTCGATCGTCTCGATTTATATGGAATATACCGAAGCCAAGTATGTCCATGGCCAGTTGGAATCCCTGCTCAAGGCCCTGCACGAAGATGAAACTGCCTCCAAATCGTCCAGTGCTGCTCCCCCGACCCTATCCAATCGGATTACCGTAGGGGGCCGGACCATCCCAACCGTCCGTCAACCCGGGACTACCACCCCGGAGGAATCCGCCAGTAGTGGCGGAGGAAGTTCCACTTCGGGTGCCAAAGGACCGTTTATGCTGGTGGATGAACGGGTGAACCGGATTATTCTGGTCGGCAGTGATGAACAACTGCAGGAGGTGCAGGATCTGATCAAGCTGCTGGACATCCCGATTCCCGGTGATCCCATCGAGATCAAAACCATAAAACCGGTTTATTTGCTTAGCGATGATGCTGCCGGTGTAATCAGCGATCTGCTGGAGGCTTTAAACGCAAATAAAGAAAATCGAGGAGGAGAAAGTGGCTCTTCTGGCGGCAGTGAACCGTCAGCGCCCCGGACTCCCACAATCCCTGGTCGTCCCACGCAAGCGCCAACAACGCCGACGACTCCTTCTTCAAGCAGTGGATCATCCGGTGGATTTTTAAAACCTTCAGAAGAAGGCCCGTTCCTGATGAGTGACGCCCGGACCAACCGGTTGTTTATCGTTGGAACCCAGGTTCAGATTAATCAGGTTATGGATCTGATGCAATTACTGGATGTGGCCGCCGGACCGTCAATTAAACTGGAAATGATTGATATCCGGCATATTTCTCCGGATGCTGCGGCCGATCAATTGAGTCAGTTGCTCGAAGCCATGGTGACCGAGGAAGTAACCCCCGGCCAGCAGGATGGCCAGACCTCTAATCGGCAGAGCTCGCCCCGGCTTTCACCCCGCGCCGGTGCCCCGACTGCCCCTCAAGTCCCCGGTGTAACCGGAGCAGCCACTTCCAACAATAACGCAACCAGCTTTATCAAACCAACCGAAAACGGCCCCTTTTTAATGGCCGATGCCCGGATCGGACGGTTATTCGTGGTGGGATCGGATGAACAGATTGCCAAAGTTCGCGATCTGTTGCTGCTGTTGGATATCGAAAAACCCGAAGGCCGGTTGCAGCTTGAAATGATCCGGTTGAAAAATATCCTGCCTGAACCCGCGGCCGAACAACTCAGTCAATTGATCGAAGCCCTGAACCAGGATGATCCCAAAAACGATGACTCAACTGGAAACCGGCGTACTGGCGCCACTCCCGGCCGTACTACGGCGAATTTTCCCAATATGTCGGCCCCGGCCAAAACGGATGGCAGTTCAACCACCGGTTCCACTGGAGTCCGGACTGGCAGTACTACCAGTGGTTTTGTTCAGACCGGGGCCAATGGCCCCTTCTTAATGCCGGACAACCGGATTAATCGTTTGATTGTTGTTGGCTATCGTAAGCAGATCGATCAGGTCAAAGAATTACTGGAAATACTCGATATCGATATCGAACTGGAACTGGTTCCGATACAGATTGAATATGTGCTCAGCGGCGAATTGGTCCCGCAACTGGCCAACCTGTTTTCGGTGCTGAAAGAGCAGGAGGCCCAGCAGGCCAGCGGGGGGAACCACCAGCCGGTCGATTAATGTTCCGGGTCCATCCTCTGGCAGTACCGGCATGAGTTCCATGATTGGCCGGACCGGGCGAACAGGAACTTCATCGTATGGCTCTGGCAGCAGTGGTGTGATTCGTATCTCGGATCGGGGTCCGTTTTTTGCTGTCTGATGACCGGACCAATCGCATGTTATTCATTGGCGATGCCGAAAGCCTGTCGCTGGTCAGAGAATTGATGGGTGTATTGGATGTTCAGCCCAGTAATATCGGTCGCCTTCAGTTGCGTATTTATGAGCCCTATTATGTCAGCGCCAAGGAAGTCATGGATATTCTCAATGAATTGGGCATTACTGAAAGTCGCTCGGGTGACAGCCAGTATGGGCCGTCAGAATACCCGTCAGACTAATAATCCGCTACGCTCCAATACCCTTGGTGGCGCTACGGAACAGCAGTCCACTACTTCATTATTGAATCCGGAACAGGCCTTGCTGCCGGCTGGTATGGAAGAGCCGGAAGTGCGTATTGCCATCCAGGAATCCACCAACCGCATTTTTATCTATGCCCTGCAATATCAGCTGACCAGTATCGACGAAATCATGGAATATATCGATGTCGATCCGGAAGACGCCTTGGGGCAGTATGAAATCTTTGCGTTGGAAAACCAGACTCCCGAATTTTGTCGCGACATCGTTACAGGATCTACTCGATGCCGATAAAACCCAGGAAGGCGAAAATGGCTCGGAACATGGTCCGCGGCGCCGAAGATGCACCCAAGATCGTCGCCCTGGAAGATATCTATTCGATTGGTGTACGCGGCTCTTCGCGTCAACGCCAGATGATTGCGGAAATTATCAAAGTACTCGAACAAGAGCATGCCCCAGGTATTATTGGAAGCGACCCTCGTTCAGATCAGTGTCGATGATACCTTTAATCTGGGGGTCTCTCTCAAAGACAGTGAAACGTTAAATGGAACCGGTAAGGGGGTTTCCGCTATCAGCCCGTTCAATATCGGGGATATATCCGAAGTCAGTGACAATGGCATGGTGACTGGTAACGGCGCAACCATCGCCTTTTATAACAGCGATTTTATCCATGCCACCCTGGAAGCGCTGCAAACCCAGGGCAATGCCCGGATTATTTCCAAACCACGGGGTATTGGTCAATAACAATAAAGAAGCCACCATCGATAGCAAACGCGAAACCCCCACCACCAAAACGACTATTCCGGCGGGATCCGATAGCCCGATTATTGAGTTCGCCGGTTATGAATCTGCCGGTACCACCTTGAAAATTACTCCGCATATCAGTGAACGCGCCCGGGATGATATCAACGCGGATAATTTACCCGGACTTTTTAAAACTGGAAATTTCCCTGGATGTCAACGATTTTGACGGTGAGGCCAGCGGCAATGTCCCGCCGCCCAAGGTCACCAATAATATCACCACCGATATCACGATTCCCAATGGGTCTTATATCATCCTGGGCGGCTTGACCAAGACCAAAGAATCAGTCAAGACCAATAAAGTTCCGATTCTGGGTGACATCCCGCTGCTGGGACTGCTGTTCCGCAATGTCAGCCGGGGTGAAGAGACCAGCGTACTCTATGTCTTTGTCAAGGCGGAAATCGTCAATGATCCCGATTTCAGCAGTCTGATCAAATTGTCCAATGACAATCATGGCAACCTGCGGAATATGGAAAACACCTATAAGAGTATTACTGTGATTCCGGGTATTCCGGATAAACGTCAAAACGAAATCAAATCTCTGGAAGATGACAATCTACCTGCCCCGGCGCCAGAGAAATAGTCCGATCCAGTGATGGCTCGTTATCGTATCTATAAAATATGGAACAACAATTATTACAAATAGCGAAACAGACCCACGCTGTCGATCCGGCGCGACTGGAGCAGTTGCTTCGTAAACGCCATGAAGACAGCAGTAAGGACGGGGCTCATCCCCAGGATCTGGATGCTTATCTGCTGAACTGCGGGATCTTTACCGAAGATCAGGTCCTGCGTCTGTTTAGCGAGTTGCTGGGCGTGCCGTTTGTCGAGCAGATTGTGACGGCCAATGTCCCTCAGGAGTTTGTGGCCAGAGTGACCTCAACTACGCCCATCATCATGGCTTGCTGGCGATCGACCGCGATGAAAATGCCATGACCGTGGCCACCTGCTATCCGTTGCAAACCCATCCGCTGGAT
>CAXXFK010000031.1:0-201096 GCA_963663965.2 Sedimentisphaerales bacterium | reverse complement strand
ATCAAATATCAAACATATTACCGCCTGGATTCCAGGGCGGATCGATCGAATGTTTGTCGATTTTACCGGTACCCGGGTCATTAAAGGCGATCATATGGTTGAACTTTACAGTCCGGAATTGATTGCCGCACAGGGAGAGTATCTACAGGCTCTGGCGACTGCCGAGCAAATGGAGACAGGAATTTCTGATATGGTTCGGCGTTCAATCACCGACACATTACAGGCAGCGCGGGATAAATTGCTATTGTCGGGACTGACGGAAGAACAGGTTGATACGATTAAAAAAGAACGTGTCGTATCTGATACCCTGACGCTTTATGCCCCCCGTGATGGCATTGTTATTAATAAGCATGTAAACGAGGGGGAATATGTCAAAACTGGAGCGCCGCTTTATACGATTGCCGATCTGACCCGGCTATGGGGCATACTGGATGCCTATGAAGCGGATCTGGTCTGGCTGCGTTATGGACAACCGGTTGAGTTTACGACAGAGTCTTATCCGGGTGAAATATTTAATGGGACGATCACATTTATCTCTCCGATTCTGAACGCCAAAACGCGTACGGTAGCGATTCGAGTTAATATTGCCAATGACAATTTACGTTTAAAACCTGATATGTTTGTACGGGCGATCGTTCGACCGGCGATTGCTGGCGGCGGACAGGTGATTGAACCTGAACTTGCCGACAAGTGGATCTGTCCGATGCATCCTTCCGTTATCAGCAACCATGAAGAAACCTGTGTGATCTGTGGGATGAAGCTGGTCAAACCCGATACCTTGGGATATCATACGCTAGAAAAGGGCCAGCCACCACTGGTGGTGCCGGCATCGGCGGTCTTGTTTACGGGGAAACGATCGGTGGTTTATGTACAAACCCAGGGCGGGGATCATCCGCATTTTCAGGCGAAGACCATTACGTTAGGCCCCAGGGTGAGTGTTTATTATCAGGTCACAGAAGGTGTTGAGGAAGGTGATATGGTTGTCACACACGGCAACTTTAAAATTGACTCGGCATTGCAAATTCAGGCAGGTAACAGTATGATGACAATGGAAGGTGAAAAAATGGGGCCGTTGGAGCAACAGTTCTGTCCCGTGATGGAGGGAAAATCAATAAACAGTATTTCATTGAATATAAAGGAAAGAAAGTCTATTTCTGCTGTCCTGGATGCGACGACATTTTTCTGGAAGATCCGGAAAAGTATATCCCGTTATTGCCGCAATTTAAACAGGACATGCATCACTAATTTTACAGGAGATTTCCAATGAAAAAGAACCTGAAGGCAATCAGCATCACATGTTCACTGGTATTCATGCTTGCTTTGGCAGGCCTGACTGGATGTCAGAAAGAAGATACGACAACCACGACGCCCCCAGTTAAAAATCCGGATAAGCAGACCACTACTCCAGAGGGTAACGAGGCGATCGTGCAAGTTGAACAAACCGTATGTCCAGTTATGGGTGAACCGATTAACAAGGATATCTTTGTGGAATATAAAGGCAAGAGAGTTTATTTCTGCTGTCCTGGTTGCGAAGAGAAGTTTTTGGCAGAACCGGAAAAATATCTGGCCAAACTACCCCAATTTAAAACCGAATAACCAACAATAACATTTATGAGCACTCCGGAAAAAACGAACCTGATTGACAAGATTATTCGTTTTTGCCTGGAAAATAAGCTGTTTCTCGCCCTCGTTTCGATTCTCTTTATCGGATGGGGGGTTCTTACCGCTCCTTTTGACTGGCAAAGCGATATTCTTCCCCGTCATCCTGTCCCAGTAGACGCAATTCCGGACATTGGTGAAAATCAGCAAATTGTATTCACCGAATGGCCGGGCCGCTCGCCTCAGGATGTGGAGGATCAGATCACGTATCCTTTAACGGTATCGTTAATGGGGATACCGGATGTTAAGACCATCCGCAGTTACTCGTTTTTTGGGTATTCATCCATTTATATCATTTTTGAAGAGAAGGCTGATTTTTATCCATCCCGGAGCCGTATTCTGGAGAAGCTGAATTCATTGACGCCGGGAACACTGCCTGAAAATGTTAAACCAGCACTGGGCCCTGATGCCACGGCATTGGGGCAAGTGTTCTGGTATACTCTGGAGGGACGCGATGACGAAGGCAATCCTGTAGGGGGATGGGATCCGCAGGATCTGCGCAGCATTCAGGACTGGCAGGTGAGGTATGCCTTGCAGGGAGCCAGTGGAATCAGTGAGGTGGCTTCTATAGGCGGTTATGTCAAGGAATATCAAATCGATGTTGATCCGGATGCCATGCGCGCCTATGGTGTGACGTTGGAAAACATCTTTAATGCCGTTAAGGCATCCAATATCGATGTTGGCGCCCGGACACTCGAATTTAACAAAGTGGAATATGTGATTCGCGGGCTGGGTTTCATCAAGCACCTGTCTGATATTGAAAACACCGTTATCAAAGTTCAAGAAAATGTGCCAGTGACTATTCGGCAGATTGCCAAAGTCTCACTCGGGCCGGCTTTTCGGCGTGGCGCACTGGATAAAGGCGGAGCGGAGGCTGTCGGGGGTGTGGTGGTTGTTCGTTATGGGTACAATCCGTTGCAGGCCATTAAAAATGTCAAAGAGAAGATCGCTGAAATCGCGCCGGGTCTGCCCAGCAAAAATCTTGCCGATGGCACGATATCTCAGGTGACCATTGTACCCTTTTATGACCGAACCGGGTTGATCTATGAAACCCTGGGAACTTTGGAGTCAGCCCTGACAGAAGAGATTCTGGTGACGATTATTGTTGTTCTGGTTATGGTAATGCATTTACGGAGTTCCATTCTGATCAGCGCCATGTTGCCACTGTCGGTGCTCCTGTGCTTTGTGGCGATGAAATTGTTTAAGGTGGACGCCAATATTGTCGCCTTGTCCGGGATTGCCATCGCGATCGGTACCATTGTCGACATGGGGATCATTATATGCGAGAATATTCTTAAACATCTGCATGCCTCTGACGGTAAAGAACGCAAGCTGGATATTGTCTATAAGGCATCCAGTGAAGTCGGAGGCGCAGTACTCACGGCAGTTACCACAACCATTGTGGGATTCCTGCCGGTGTTTACCATGACTGGCGCGGAAGGGAAATTATTCAGGCCCCTGGCATTTACCAAGACTTTTGCGCTACTGGCGTCCATTGTCATTGCGCTTACCGTGATACCGGTTGCCGCTTTGATTTTGTTTGAAAAGGGAGGAAAACCCAATCCGGGCCGACTGAAAAGAGGCGGATCATTCTTGCTAAATATCATCGTGTTGATTTTGGTGGCATTTGTTCTGGCGGGGCACTGGATGCCGCTGGGCCCGGAAAAAGGATTGTTTTTTAATACGGTTTTTATTCTGGTAATTATTGGATCGTTGCTATTGTTCTTTTATCTGTTCCAAAAGACTTATCCATTCATCCTGGCGTGGTGTTTAAATCACAAAGTATTTTTGTTGTCGGTTCCAGTAGGTTTAATAGCGTTTGGCGGATGGATATGGACCAGTCTGGGTAATGAATTCATGCCGCCGCTGGATGAAGGCTCATTTTTATATATGCCTACCACTATGCCACATGCCTCGATAGGCGAAGCATTGGATGTGTTACAGACACAGGACCTGGCGTTTCAATCCATTCCAGAGATAGACAGCGTTGTTGGGAAAATTGGCCGGGCCGACAGTCCGCTTGATCCGGCGCCGGTATCAATGGTCGAAACGGTTATTAATTATAAATCCGAGTACCTGGTCAATTCGGACGGAAAAAAACTGCGATTTAAATATGACCGGACAAAAGAACAGTATCTCCGTGATGACCAGGGGAAACTGATACCCGATAAACATGGCCGGCCCTATCGGCAATGGCGGGAACATATTCATTCGGCCGATGATATCTGGAATGAAATTGTCGCAGCGGGCCAGATTCCTGGAACGACCAGCGCGCCCAAGCTTCAACCGATCGCAGCGCGGCTGGTCATGCTGCAAAGCGGCATGAGGGCGCCCATGGGGATTAAGGTGAAAGGCCCCGACCTGAAAACCATTGAAAAAGTTGCCCTGGAATTGGAAGCGGCGTTAAAAGAGGTTGAGGGCGTGGAGCCGTCCGCGGTTATTGCCGACCGGGTGGTCGGGAAACCCTATCTGGAAATCGACATCGATCGAGAGAAAATAGCCCGTTATGGCCTTAGTATCCAGAAAGTGCAAAATACTATAGAAGTGGCAGTAGGAGGCAAGGCAGTCACTATGACGGTCGAAGGTCGGGAACGATATCCAGTCCGGATCCGCTATATGCGTGAATTGAGGGATGAAATTGAATCGCTGGGACGCATACTGGTGGCGGCAGAAGATGGATCTCAGATACCGTTAATCCAATTGGCGGATATTCGCTATATCCGGGGACCTCAGGCCATCAAGAGCGAAGACACCTTTTTACTGGGCTATGTGTTATTTGATAAAAAGGCGGGGTATGCCGAGGTTAATGTGGTGGATGCGTGTAAGGCTTATATAAAAGAGAAGATTGACAGCGGCGAGATCACCCTTCCTAATGGTGTCAGCTATGTCTTTGCCGGAAGTTATGAGAATCAGTTAAGGGCACAACGGACCCTGGCGCTGGTGATACCGCTGGCATTGTTTATTATTTTCATGATTCTTTACTTCCAGTTTAAATCAATCCCGGTGAGTTTATTAATTTTTTTCCAGTATTCTGGTTGCCTGGTCGGGTGGATTTATCATGATCTGGGCCTGGTCGCAGCCTTGGTTTCTCGATTTCAATCTCATGGGCGAATCGCTAAGAACTATATTTCAGATTCATCCCATCAATTTAAGTGTGGCTATCTGGGTTGGATTCCTCGCGCTATTTGGGATCGCTTCCGACGATGGCGTGGTGATGTGTACCTATCTGGATCAGACTTTTCAAAAGAACCGGCCGATCAGCAGGATCGATATACGCCGTTCTGTGTTGGAGGCGGGCCGGAGACGGGTGCGTCCCTGCCTGATGACCACCGCAACAACCATTCTGGCGCTGATTCCGGTCTTGACTTCCAAGGGCCGTGGTTCTGATATTATGGTCCCCATGGCTATCCCAGTGTTTGGTGGTATGGCTATTGAGGTACTGACCATGCTGGTCGTACCAGTGTTGTACTGCTTTCATAAGGAATGTACCAGCAAGTTGTCGTTATAAAACGGAATTCAGCCGGTCAGTAATTATTCAATTCTGGATCGTACTCATTTCCTAGCCCGGGTCTGGAAAAATGGTTTACATTTATGTCTAGATAAGATAAAATACCTGCCAATGTATTACGGAATATGAAAAAAGCGTTTATATGGAAAGGTCCGTCCAATATGTTAACTTGTTGCCGATATGTTTCTTCCTTGCTGTTGATTGTCTGTGTGTATGCACTGGCTGGTACCGTGGATGCCCGGGATTCCGATACTGCTCTCATCCGGATCGGCACTGCGGGCAAACCGATCAGTCCCGATCTGTTTGGAATATTTTTTGAGGATATCAATTATGCCGCAGATGGTGGTTTATATGCTGAAATGGTGCAAAATCGTTCTTTTGAATATAGTCGGGAGGACAATAGGGATTGGAATTCGCTGACCTCGTGGGACTTGCTGCAAAATGTGGAAGCAAAAGCCACTCTTGCTGTCGAAACAGATGTGCCGTTAAATGACAATAATCCACATTATGCCATACTGACTATCGAAAAGACAGGCGATCGGGTGGGATTATGTAATACGGGTTTTGACGGCATGGTGATTAAGGGGGGTGAAAAATATGATTTTTCCATGTTTGCCCAAATTCTATCTGGCAGTCCTGAAAAGGTAACAGTACGGTTGGAAAGTGCGGATGGAGAACTGATTGGCCAACGGCTAATAAACGATTTGACTAACGCCTGGAAAAAATATTCCCTGGTTATCGAGGCGTCTGACAGTGACGATAATGCCCGTCTGGTATTATTGGTGGAAGGTACCGGTATTTTGGCACTGGATATGATTTCGCTTTTTCCACAGAAAACATTTCGCAATCGTCCCAATGGATTGAGGGCAGATCTGGCCCAGGTAATTGCGGATTTAAAACCTAAATTTATTCGGTTTCCCGGAGGCTGCCTGGCGCATGGGGATGGTCTGGAAAACATGTACCGCTGGAAGGATACCATTGGTCCGGTAGAACAGCGTAAAGCCCAGCGCAATATCTGGCGTTATCACCAAACAATGGGACTGGGTTACTTCGAGTATTTTCAGTTTTGTGAAGATATCGGCGCCAAGCCGCTCCCTGTGGTGCCTGCCGGGGTCTGTTGTCAGAATTCGGGTAATTACCTAAACCTGGTCCCCAGGGGACAGCGTGGGATTCCCATGGATGAAATGCCGGAGTATGTTCAAGAGGTGCTCGACCTGATAGAATGGGCGAATGGTTCGCCGACTTCTGAATGGGGCGCGAAACGGGCGCAGGCAGGTCATCCTGAACCGTTTCATCTGGAATACCTGGGTTTAGGTAATGAAGATGTTATTTCAACGGTGTTTAAAGAACGTTATCGCATGATCAACGATGCGATCAAAGCCCGTTATCCTGAGATAGTCGTTATTGGCACAACCGGACCCTTTACGGACGGTGCCGATTATGAAGAGGGCTGGAAATTCGCCCGAGACGAAAAGCTGCCAATGGTCGATGAACATGGTTATAAATCGCCCGACTGGTTCTGGGAGAATCTGGAACGATTCGATGGCTATCCACGTAACGGTACTAAAGTGTATCTGGGAGAATATGCTGCTCACGATACCGGCCGGGAAAACACCTTGAGATCGGCACTGGCGGAAGCTGCCTATATGACTTCTTTGGAAAGAAATGGCGATCTGGTAGAGTTGTCCTCCTATGCGCCCTTATTATCCAAGCAACGCCGTACCCAGTGGCGGCCGGATCTGATCTATTTTGATAATCTCGCCATCTCGCCATCGGTCAATTATTATGTCCAGCAATTGTTCAGTATTCATAGTGGTGATATTTATTTGCCTACTGAGACGATTCTTCCCGTTCGGGAAAAAGAGAAAATGATCCCATGCGGTATTTTGCTGGGTTCCTGGGACAGCCAGGTTCAGTATGACAATGTAAAACTGGCCGGCGCCGACGAGGTGCTGCTGGAGGAGACCTTTGAAAAGCCAGACAACCGATGGCGTTTGCTGGCCGGGCAGTGGGATTCTGCTGATGGAGTTTATAGCCAGCGCTCCAGCGCGACTCCGGCCCTGGCGATGTGTTCACTGCCGGATCAGGAAAAGGGGTATACTCTGACCCTGAAGGCCAGAAAAACAGGCGGAACCGAGGGATTTCTGGTAGGTTTTGCCGCTCAGGATCCGGAAAATTATTACTGGCTCAACCTGGGCGGCTGGAACAATACGCTTCATACGATTGAGAAGTCTGTCAATAACAGTCGAGGAAGAATGGGGCCTTCGAAGTCCGGAAAGATTGAGTTGAATCGCTGGTACGATATCAAGATTGAGGTGTCCGAAAACCGGATCCGTTGTTGGTTAGATGGTGTTCAGATTCTCGATTTTGCCAACCGGTTAAACGCTTCCAGTCCCGACCTGGCAGCGTCCTGCGTGCAGGATACCCAATCCGGTGATGTGATTATAAAACTGGTGAGTAAGTCATCGAAGACTATGCCGGTGGATATTGACTTATCAGCATTGGGACGTTTCAAAACGTCCGCCACTTGTATTACATTGACGGGCGAGGCGATGGCGGTGAATCGTTTTGGACAGTCACCGAAGGTATTGCCCCAGGTATCTCAGATCGACATGGATGAATCCTTTCAATATCTGGTACCGGCAAATTCACTGGTAGTGATCCGGTTTAACAAAACGCAGGTGGATGGCGGGCAGAAACAAGAGAGGCATATTCAGAATTTTCCATTAAATCGGGTAAAATTACTGGATGGACCATTTAAGCACTCAGGGGATGTTAATAAGAAATACCTGCTTCAGTATGATGTCGACCGGCTGCTTGCGCCGTTTCGTAAAGAAGCTGGTTTAAAACCAAAAGCGGAAAGCTACCCCAACTGGATTGGACTGGATGGCCATATCGGCGGACATTATCTTTCCGCCATGGCGATTTATGTTGCAGCCACCGGTGATCCTGAATGCAAGCAACGCATGGATTACATCATCAATGAGTTGGCCTTGTGTCAGGCTGCCCATGGCAATGGTTATGTGGGCGGTGTGCCGGGCAGTAAAGAATTGTGGGATCAGGTTCGCCGGGGCAATCCCAAGGCCACCTCAAAAGGCTGGGTTCCCTGGTACAATCTGCATAAGACCTTTGCCGGTTTACGGGATGCGTGGCTCTGCGGAGGAAACTCTCAGGCAAAGACCATTCTGATTGAACTGGCTGACTGGTGTAATGAACTGGTAAAGAATTTCACCGATCAACAGATGGAATCCATGCTGGATCAAGAACACGGCGGCATGAATGAAGTTCTGGCGGATGTCTATGCGATTACCGGCGATATCAAATATTTAACGCTGGCGAAAAGGTTTTGTCATCGACAACTGCTGACACCCATGGCTGAACGGCGGGACACACTGGATAATAAGCATGCCAATACTCAGGTTCCCAAAGCGGTCGGTTTTCAGCGGATTGCCGAACTGGGGGGAGGCCCTATTTATCATGATGCCGCCGGGTTTTTCTGGGACACAGTAGTAGAGCAACGGTCACTGGCCTTTGGCGGCAATAGCCGGCGGGAACATTTTCCGGCGGCTGATGCCTGTTTTGAAATGATCGAAGAGCGTGAAGGACCGGAAACCTGTAACACGTACAATATGCTCAAACTGACCCAATCGCTGCATCGAAGCCAGCCCCTGGCGAAATATGCCGATTTTTATGAACGGGCGCTTTATAACCATATCCTTTCTTCCCAGCATCCTGATCACGGCGGTTATGTCTATTTTACCCCGGCCCGGCCACGCCATTACCGCGTTTATTCTGCACCCAATCAGGCGATGTGGTGTTGCGTGGGTACGGGTATGGAAAATCACGGTAAACACGCGGAGTTTATCTACAGTCACGCCCCCGGCATTTTGTATCTGAATTTATTTATCGCTTCTGAGCTTGACTGGACTGAGCAGGGGGTACGACTCTGTCAGGAAACCCGTTTCCCGGACCAGGCAAAAACAGTATTAACCATCAAGACAGACAAACCCAATACCTTTACGCTTAAGGTGAGGCATCCACGATGGGTGCCTGCAGGTCAATTAACGTTTCGAATAGGCGATAAGATATGGAGCGCCGATTCCAATCCTTCCACATATGTTGATATTACCCGTACCTGGCAGGATGGAGATCAGCTGGAAATAAACGTTCTCATGCACTTATCCATTGAATCGATGCCCAATGTTCCCGATTATGCGGCTATTTTGTATGGACCGATTGTCCTGACTGCCAAAACCGGCATAGAAGATCTTGTGGGCTTGAAGGCAGATGATGGCCGCTGGAGCCATATTGCTCATGGTCAACTCCTGAGCTTGAATGATGCCCCGATGTTATTGGGTGACTGTGACTCGGTGATATCGGCGATTCGACCACTGTCAGACGGTCTTCCTTTGCACTTTTCGGTAAAAAATGTGGTCAGGCCGGAACAGTATAAGGAACTGACACTTGAACCGTTTTTTCGAGTTCATGACAGCCGTTATATGATGTACTGGCGGATCATTCAGCCAGATCAATACGAAAAAATCAGAGGTGAGATCAGGGAACAGGAACAGAAAAAGTTGCTACTGGATAGCCTGACCGTAGATCGAGTAATTCCTGGTGAACAGCAGCCCGAGGCGGATCATCACCTTCGATCGGAACGATCAGATTCAGGACTCTATCGCGGGATTCGTTTTCGGCATGTGATGGCGCCCGGGTGGTTCAGTTATGAAATGGAAACGGGCTCCCATGCTGACCTTGAACTGATGGTGCTATACTGGGGACATGAAACAGGAAGGCGAACGTTCGATATCTTCATCGATGGCCAGCTTTTAACCACCGAAAATACAGTAAACAAATGGAATCTTGATGACTTTGTTGAGGTCAGGTATGCATTGCCTGAAAAAATGGTTCAAGACAAAAAAACCATTACTGTTTTATTCAAACCCAAATCCAGCAACTGGGCCGGCGGAATATTTGACTTACGGATTATCAGGTCGAAACAAAATTAGCATGGGAGTTTTTTACTTTAAAGAGTATCCAAGATGAAACCATACCATAAATTATCGATCTTATTTATTATAATAACACCCTTTGAGTTATGGGCTGTCAATCCTGTATTTACTGCTGCAGATCCGCACGCAGTTGTTTATGGCGATACGGTTTATATCTATCCCACTTATGGCTCACGGGGGAAGTTTTATGTATTTTCATCATCCGATCTGGTATCATGGAAGCGGGAAGGGCCAATTCTTGATTTCAGCATGATAGACTGGATACCCTGGGGAAAATATGCCTGGGCGCCGGCCATCACAGAAAAAAAAGGTGTTTTTTATTTTTATTATTCCGTGGGGCCTAAGCCTTCTCATATTGGTGTCGCAACCGGGATAACTCCTATGGGCCCTTTCAAAGACAGCGGCCGGGCTTTGCTGTCTGATAATAACGATCCTGCCTTCGAAGCCATCGATCCGATGGTGTTTCAAGATCCCAACTCCAGTAAGCATTATCTTTACGCCGGAGGAAGCGCCGGGGCTAAACTGCGGATGTTTGAACTAAACGATAACATGACTACTTTTGCCAGAGAAATTGAAGTCCAGACACCGCCGGCATTTACCGAGGGCGTTTTTATGCATTATCGAAACGGAACCTATTATTTATCTTACAGCCATGGAGGGTGGCAGACCAGTTCTTATTCGGTTCATTATGCGACAGCCCATGGGCCCATGGGGCCCTGGAAGTATCAAGGTTGTATATTAAGCAGTAATGAAACGTTTAAAGGGCCGGGTCATCATTCTTTTTTACGCAATCCGGTTACGGATCAATGGTATATTGTTTATCATCGCTGGGAATATGTTTCCGGGGATGGGCCCTATCCGGATTCCAGAAAAACGGCTATTGACAAGCTCGAGTATGATTCTGCCGGATTGATCAAACCGGTAACAATGACTTCTGAGGGAGTGGCAAAGACAACGTTTGGCCAGAGTCCCCAATAGGCATAGTGCTCAAAAAACAAATGGAATTGCGCATAATTTAAGGAGTACGATAACTGTGTGCAAATTATTGAAATTCTGGATATTATCATTAATAGTTCTAATCGGTTATGAGTCATTAATCTATGCTCAAAGCGGCGAAGGAGATCAATTTCTCGACGGTATCGGTGAAACGGCGATGATTGCCCGATATCTGTTTAATGGTAATGTGAATGACAGTTCCAGGAACAGTCTGCATGCCAGTTTACAGGGGCGGCAGGGGGTGTTTGTGGAGGATGATCAGTTTGGTAAGGTGTTGTCATTGCCGGGAGGCCGAAATGGGGCCTATGTTCAGGTTCCTGGTCAGGCTTTGGATGGAATCGAAAATTTAAGTGTGACGGGATGGATTTGGGTTAATGACCTGATTCCCTGGCAGCGTTTTTTTGATCTGGGCCAGGATTTAAACCGCTACTTTTTTTGCACGCCGGTTGGCGAAGAACGGTCGAATGGTTGCCGGGTTCGGATCACCGCCGATGGTTATGGACGGGAGCAGGGGCCTGCGGCTTTCAGGGTGGCCACCGGGCAGTGGGTGCATTTGGCGACGGTGCTGGATAGCGCCAAAAAGACTCTCAGTCTTTATGTGGATGGGATACGCGTTGGACAAAGCGTCATAAAAGATGTTACGCTTGCGGAGATCATCAATCAGAATGATGTCGCAACCAACCGGATTTGCCTGGGCAAATCGCTTTTTGATCAGGATTCCTGTCTGAGCGGAAAATTATATGATGTTCGGTTTTACCGCATCGCCCTGTCTGATCAGCAGGTGGCGGTAATCTGCCACAATGCCGTTTCAGATGAAGATATTGCTGTGGCCGAGGATGAAAAACCGACTGAAGGTGTTGAAATGTCGGATGGGCGCTTGTTGACACGTGGATTAATGAATGTTCCAGATATTGAATTGAAAACAAAGGTGGGTCAGTTACCGCATTTACCTTATTATTTAAATGGTATCTATCGTGACGGTTTAGACGGTCCTCTGGTGCGTGTGATCTGGCCGGCTCCACTGGATAATCAAGAGGTTCATCAGCCCGGAACCTATACCATAACCGGGACCGTACCAGGTACCTCATTTAAGCCTCAAGCAACGGTCATCGTTCTGGATAAATCAGAAGATCGACCAATGCCTCGGATATCGCTGGAATCGTTTCCGTTAGGCCAGGTGGTTCTGGAGCCTGATATGGAAGGACACGCAACGCCGTTTATGAAGAATCGCGACAAATTTATTCTGGGGCTGGCCAGGACCAATCCAGATACTTTCCTGTACAATTTTCGCGATGCTTTTGGCCAGAAACAACCCGAAGGAGTACGGCCACTGGGTGGCTGGGATAGTCAGACTACGCGTTTGCGCGGTCATGCCAGCGGGCATTACCTGACTGCTATCGCTCAAGCCTATGCCAGCACAACCTACGACTCTGAATTACATGAAGACTTTGCCAGAAAAATGAATTATATGATTGATATCTTATCTGACCTGGCACGGAAATCGGGACGGCCAGGGAGTGAGGGTGGACCATGTAACACTGATCCGGCGACCGTTCCGCCGGGAGAAGGACGGGATGGTTATGATTCAGATTTGAGCAAAGTCGGTATTCGTACGGATTACTGGAACTGGGGTGAAGGATTTATCAGCGGCTATCCGCCAGATCAGTTTATTATGTTGGAACAGGGCGCTACTTATGGGGGGCGTAATAACCAAATCTGGGCGCCTTATTACACTCTGCATAAAATTCTGGCGGGTTTGATGGATTGCTATGAAGTGGGAGGTAACACCAAAGCGCTGGAAATCGCCACGGGGATGGGTCTCTGGGTTTATAAACGCCTGAATGTGCTGCCCGAGGAAACCCGGATTAAGATGTGGAACCGGTATATTGCCGGCGAATACGGCGGTATGAATGAAGTGATGGCCCGAATGTATCGGCTGACCGGGGATGACCGTTTTCTGGCGTGTGCACGGTTATTTGATAATATCGACTTCTTTTTTGGAGACGTCGCTCATGACCATGGCCTTGCCAAAAATGTCGATACAATCCGGGGTAAACATGCCAACCAGCATATCCCGCAGATTACCGGATCACTGGAAACCTTTAAAGGCACGGGAGATGGCGCCTATTATCAGATCGCTGAGAATTTCTGGGATATCTGTACCCATTGTTACATGTACAGTATTGGCGGTGTCGCGGGGGCCAGGAATCCGAATAATGCTGAATGCTTTACGGCCCAGCCCAATACCTTGTTTCATAATGGATTTGCCCGGGGTGGCCAGAATGAGACCTGCGCCACCTATAATCTGTTAAAGCTCAGCCGGCAACTCTTTATGTTTGATCAGAATGCCAGGTATATGGACTATTATGAGCAGGCGCTTTATAACCATATTCTAGCATCGGTCGATGAAGACAATCCGGGAAATACTTATCATGTCCCGTTGAATCCGGGCGCGCGTAAGAGTTTTGGTAATGCCCGGATGGATGGTTTTACCTGCTGTAACGGGACGGCCCTGGAAAGTAGTACGAAGCTTCAGGACTCTATTTATTTTAAGAGTACCGATAACAGTGCGTTGTATATAAATCTCTTTGTACCTTCAACCTTGCGATGGGAAGAAAAAAAGGTAACGATTAAGCAGCGTACCAGTTTTCCTTATGATGATCGTACCACCCTGACCCTGCTGGGAGAGGGCACTTTTGATATGTATATTCGGGTGCCCAGGTGGATTGATGACGAATTTTTGCTTAAGATTAATGGCGAAGTCCTGCGCGTTAATGCCAATGCAGGATCCTATCTGAAGCTGAAACGAAACTGGAAAGATGGCGATGTGGTTGAAATAAAGCTGCCTATGGATTTTCATTTATGTCCGGTCATGGACCAGCCCAATATAGCCAGTATTTTTTATGGCCCGATTCTGCTGGCCGGAGAGGAGCCGGAAGCGCTTACTGATTGGCGGCCCATTACATTGAAGGCTGCGGATATCCGTCAGTCGATCAAAGGAGATGCCGACAAGTTGCGGTTCAGTACCAATGGTGTGAATTTAAAACCTTTTTATGAAATGTACGGTCGGTATTCTGTGTATTTTGATATCACACTAGAGTGAAGCATATCAATGATAAAACAGGCTATGCGTTAAGACATAGCCTGTTTTGATGGACAGGGACTTTATTGTGTGGAAATCCGAATGAACTGGACTGACATGGCGGGCAAGGTGTATCCGAACTGTTTATCTACTGTAATCTGACGTGTCTGGGTTTTGATCTGATCCAGATTCTGGATTGAATTTCTGGCTGATGCCTGGCCGGATAGGAGCATCAGTTTTGCCGGGGATTTCAGACCAGAGACACCGTCAAGATGAATAATCGACTTTACTACCTCATCCGTGGGATTGACTAATTTGACAATGACCTCATGGGATTTCTTATCCAGTGTGGACGATACGCTGATGGACGGTTTCTGCATCTCATAATCATGGATGAGTTGGCCATCAAGGAAGCATTGAATGCGTCCAGGCGTTAACTCAACTTTCATGGTATACCAGGTATCGTTACGGATGGAGCCACGGCGTTCGGTCAGGACGGATTTCTTGCCGTTTTCAATACGTTCGATGGCATGCTGGGTATTATTCCAGCCGCCCACGTTCCACCACCAGTAGCTCTGATCATTTTCACAACCAAAGACCAGTAGAAAACCTTCGCTACCACCGGTTTTTCTGGCCCGGACGGTATAGGTGATTTTGTCGTCCTGGTATTTTATTGGTGCAAAGCTAATGGCCGGTTGTTGGGTCGTATCCAATTGTACGTAATGGTTGTTTTGCATACGGAAATTACCACTAACAGCCCGCCATTGGGACGGATCAAGAATGGCGCCGTTTACGGACGCTTGATTCATTTCGATAGCAGTGCTCCAGGCGCCGATGCCAATGGCGCCTTTGATCGTGGGGATTTTGTCTTCCAATATTTGAGTTACGGAATTTTTAAGATAAATATGACCGGAATTACAGCTGAAAAGTTGCTGGACGTAATAGTTTGGCGTTTTGACCACGGTGCGTTTATCGAACCAGATCAGGTCGGCCCTGGGCCACTGAGTGTGATCGACATGAGCGAAGAGCGGGGCGTAGCATGTCATATCCACGATATCGCCATTGCGTTCAACACCGGTGAGAAAGGCTGCTTCTGCGATGGCATTAAACAGGGAATTGCCCTCCGAGGCATATTCTCCTACAAAAATTTTGGGGAGACTGCGATCGAACGTATCGAAGCGGTTCTGATTGGCCAGAAACCACTGGGGATTCATGTAATAATGTTCATCGGAACTGTAAACATTCAGATCAGCCATCATGCTATATAACGGTATGCCGGTTCCCAACCCGGAAGTACCGATAATTTTGATTTCCGGGTGAGATTCCCGGATGGCCTTGACAAAATGAGGGAAGCGTTCGTGGAATTCCGGCCGGTCATGTTCTTCATTGCCGAGACAGACATATTCCAGTCCGAACGGTTGAGGGTGGCCCATCTCGGCACGGATTTTACCCCAGCGGCTGTTGGCCGGTCCATTGGCAAATTCAATTAAATCGATGGCATCATCAATCCAGGGTTGTAATTCATCCATCGGTACGCATTGATAGGGCTGATTGAATCCACAGGAGACACCCACAGGCAGAACGGGCAGGGGGGCAGCCCCAATATCTTCGCATAACTGGAAATATTCGAAATATCCCAAACCATAGGTTTGATGATATCCCCAGCGGTTCCAGTTACCTAATCGTTCGGCGACATCTCCTACAGTATCTTTCCATCGGTACGCGTTTTGCAGACTGTGGCCATGGGTAATACAGCCACCTGGAAATCGGAAGAATTTCGGTTTGAGATCCGCCAACGCCTGGGCCAGATCCGCGCGGAGGCCATTTTTACGTTTTTTGAAGGTGTCTTGCGGAAAAAGCGAAATCATATCCAGATAGAGTGGGCCGCGGTTGGGGGTGGTGAGGACCAGACGCGCCTTGTCTGATGTGGACTTTGAGGTGATGACACCTTCGTATTTCTGCCAGTCAACACCAATTCCTTCGAAATTCACTGAGCCGCATACGGTTCCGTCTGCTAATTCAAGGGCTGCGGTTATGGCAGCGTTTTGCCTGCCGCTACGGCGGGCATAAAACGAGATGTCGTATTTTTTATCAGTATCAATCCGGATACCATCATAACCTTCGTTCATTACACCAACGCCCGATCCAGTCTGTTCGATCCGGATTGTCAGATAGTTGGGATTGTTTCGGTTCAATGGAATACCGCGATCTACGCTCAACCGGCACTGGCCCCCATCGCGTTCAACTTTTTCCCAGGCATAAAGCGTATGATATTGATCGCTTAATGGATTACCCCCTTCGACCGGGTAATATTCGAAAGAGCGGTTCTGGATCAGTTCGGCATATAAACCACCGTCAGCGGCAAAGTTGATATCTTCAAAGAAAATACCATAGAGTACCGGACTGATCGGCACGGTCGGTTGATCGCAATGAATCCGGATATCAACATTGCCGGCTTGACAGAACCAGCTTAGTGACAGGCAGAGGATAATGATGCAGGGTGGGAGGGAACAGGAAAACATGTTTTTCATGGTAATGCCTTTCTTCGTGTTGTAAAACCATTGTCAATTCGAAACCAGGTTTATTTCCGTAGTAAAACTGGTCTTTCAGTTAATCTAGCTGCTATTTCGCAGTCTTGTCAAGTAGTTTTAATGGTACCCGGACCTTGTGAGGGAAATGGCCGGCCTGTAAGATTGATATTATGATCGTTTTGGGAAGTTGTCTATGTTTATTAATAGTGAATATGAAGCTAACTTACTGCTTGTAAGATACTTATCTTGAGGTTGCGTGGGCAGTATTAATTGGCAACACGGTTTAAATGTTTGGTCAGAATAGTCAGTTGAGGTTTATCGATACCATTTCTTGGTTCGATGGAGAACATGTAATTGCCCCACCAGGGTCCGGCGGCCCAGTAGGTCCAACCGAGCCAGACATCGGTATTGTTATCCAGGTGGGTGAGCATGTCCTCCAGAGCTGCCAGAGAAGTTTCGTTATTGGCGGCGCCGAATTCGCCCAGGAAACCACGTTTTTTGTGTAACCGGAGCCAGGCAGTGAAGGACTTCAAGCGCTCCGAACCGATGGTGGTACTGACACATTGATCGGAAGATCCGGAAGAATTACTGTCAAAATACTGATGCACTTCATAGGCATAGTTGTTCATGGGATCGACAATATTCAGCATGACGACACCGTTGGATGAACCGTACCAGTTGGAGGTCCAGGAATGGGCGCCGGAGTAGGCGTTGCCGGGTACCAGGATCAGGTTGGAGGCACAGGTAGAACGGATGGCCCGGATGGCGGTATTGGCGTCTGATAGCCAGAGTTCGGTTTTCATACCATGAGGTTCATTCATCAAGCCAAAGATGGTATTGGGATCATCTTTGAACTCCAGAGCAAGCCGCTGCCAGAAATTCTCAAATGCAGATACCGGCAACTTTGCTTCACCAATGACATTACCGCGATAACGGGCGTAATTATGTGGGTCAAGGATGACAACGGCCTTTCTGGAGGTGGCATAGGTTACGAAGGTTTTGATCCGTCCCAACTCAGCCTGATCCAGGGCGGCGTTGGGTTCCGGTTGAAGCCGTTCCCATAAGAAGGGCAGGCGAAAGATATTCATGCCTTTACCGGTAAAATAGTCCACTTCCGCTTTGGTTGGATACGTATAGTTTTTATTAGGAATTCCAGGCAGTTGCCCACCGCCAAATTCGGCGCCGGCAAGATTGGTTCCACCATAGCGGGTCTGGGCAAAGAGAATAGAGGGTAATTCGATCAATGATAATAAGAACAAAGATGTAACTATGAATGTTTTGTTGATTGATATCATTGCGTCTCTCTGGACTTACTCAGCAGTAATGCGGATGGTATGCTCAACCGGTTTAAACGAACGGGCCAACTCGTCTGCTAAAACACCACGGGCTTTCTCGGTAATATTGACCACGGTTTCCATATCAGAGCCTCCCTCGGGGCCGTGAAATAACGATTTGATCTGTTTGGTTTCATATTCCTGTTTTTTCTTGACCGCTTCGTTTACTTTGTTGAACGGTTCAACAAAAGGATTGGATTTGAAGTCCGCGGCCAGATTGATACCTTTATTCAATTGTTCAGCCGGATAGGTTTTTTCCCAGTTACCCCAGGTGACCTTATAATTACTGGCCTGGGTATTTATAACTACCAGTATGAAACGGTTTAAGTTTTGGTTAAAAGGGATAAGGTTCATGCCGGCCCGGATGCTGTTTTGTTTATCGGGCTCGCCAGTATCGCAATAGGGATAGCGATAGCTTTTGATCGATATGGTGTTATCCGCAAAGTTAGTGACCTCATGGCCCTTGGTCGTAGCCGCTTTGTTGCCTTTGAGGTCGACGGTAAGGGTACCAATCTGGCCGTCCAAACCCATGGCTTTCAGAAATGCGTATGCCATAACCATGTGGCCCGCCCAGTCGGGGTGAACGCCATCATCACCGGCAACTTTGAAATCTGAGCCATACAGCGTTTGCGCCTGATAGGTTGCCAGCAGCATGGGCAGGTAGACATCGGCAAAGGCAACATTCTGTTCTGCGGCGATTTCAATATCGATATTACGAAATTTTAACAGGCTTAGGTTCAGATCTTTGGTGGTTATATCCGGATTGCTCTGCCACCAGGGTTTTTTGCCGACACAACCGGGCGATCCTAAAATGACCCGGGTGCCATTCTCTTTGAATAGTTTGACGATGGCAGTCGTATTGTCACGATATTCCTTTCCAAATTCATCTTGATAGGGGAGGTAACGGTGATCGTTCATGCCATAGCAAGTCATTGCGATCGATGGATTAAATCGGAGGCAGTCATTTTTCATGCGACCGAGAAAGCCACGAGCCGTTTCTCCGCCCCATCCGTACTGGCGTACTTTGATATCAAGTTCCGGTTCACAAACCGTTAAATAAGTTTCGATTATCAGAGAGTACATTTTCTGTTCGGTGATTGAATCGCCACAGATAGCCAGTCGATCACCTTTCTTGAGCATTAGTCCAGTAGGTTCAGGGGCTCTGATCGCTTTAAAATTCTCCAGAATGGGATTCAGGTCTGGGCTCTGATATTCAAACGCGCATCCTACTGAACTCAGGATGAGAACGATGGTTAATACTGTTTTTTTCATTTTGGTGTACTCTATAGGTTAAGGATTTAAAATGGGAAACTATTCAAATTCTAAGGATAAACCAGCAATAGAACATCTTGCCTGAATCGTTCATATGCTTTACAACATATAATAAGCTTTTTTTATTGCGATTCAGATTAGAAAGAATGCCTACTTTTGTTTTTTTCGGTGAGGACAACCTGGCCAGCAACAAGGACGGCGCTTTCCTTCTTTGAGATCTATTTGGACTCTATTTATCCGATTGAGCCTCGTTTCCGGTTTTCTGGCGTCTTCAATCCAGCAGATCCACTCATTACGCGCGAGTGGGGTAATGTTTTCCCATAGCGATAGCGCCTCACTGTCAGCTATCAGGGCTTTCTCCAGGTCAGCTGGGACACTATGTACAACACCGGTTGCGATTAGTTTTTCAGGCATAAATATAGAGTGAACCTCTAAAAAGAAGCGTTCTTGCAGAACGGATTGTTATCTTTGGATTTTATCTATCATTATGACCCATGCGTATTCGCAGGGAGGATTCTTTTGCAGGTTTGTGGGGATTTGGATGACTGTTCCCACAGGCGATTGGGTCCATTGAAGCGTCTGACTGGTACCCAACAAAGTCACTGTGCTACCGGCGGCGGGAGTCAGCGATTTCAAAATGATTTGGGGCGGCATTGATGACTGGCCGTCATCCGGCAGATAAATCGCATACGCCTGGCCGGTTTTCCTCTTGCGGGTATAGCAAACATTTCCTTCCTTATAGGGCGCAATGGCCCGGGTTCCGTAAATTGCTTCACCATTGATCTTGATCCAGGTACCGATATCGTCGAGCCGCTCATACGCGGCCTCATCCCATGTGCCGTCGGGACCGGGAGCGATATTCAATAGCAGATTGCCACCTTTACATACAATATCCACCAGCGTCCGGATCAGTTCGTTCGAGGTTTTATATTTGGCATCGTGTACCCACGACCAGCCGCCGCCGGCAATGATGCATGACTCCCACGGGAATGGCAGTTCCTTTTCAGGCACACGGTTTTCCGGTGTCAGGTAATTCTGGTTTTTGCCTTCAACCGCGCGGTCCACCACAATAATGCCCGGCTGCTTTTGACGGACCTTTTCCACTAACTCATCCATTTGTATATCCTGGTTGATAATAGTATTTTTCAGAAATCCTGATTGTGACGCGGCGACCTTTTCACCCATCCAATGTTCGATATCCTCTTTGGCTTTTTTGGCGACCCAGCCGCCATCCAGCCAGAGAATATCCATTTGGCCGTACTCCGTCATCAGCTCCAGAATCTGGTTGTGGGTAAACTCAACAAATTTAGCCCACTTATCCGGATACTGGGCCGGGTCATAATTAACATTACGGTCGAGCGGTGGAAAATAGGGATCCCAATAATATGGGCTATGCCAGTCTGGTTTGGAAAAATACGCGCCTGTCCAGAGGCCTTTGCTTCGAAAGGCATCGAATATTTCCCTGGCCACATTAGCTTTCGGATTGGTATGAAACGGGCAATCCGTCGAGGTGATCTTGTAGTCGGTGTATTGTGAATCGAACATGCAGAATCCATCATGGTGTTTCGTTGTGAACACGACATATTTCATACCGGCTTTTTTCGCGGCTTCAGCCCACTTAGATGGGTTGAATTTGACAGGATTGAAGGTGTGGATAAGGCTTTCATATTCTTTCTTGTACTCGAAATAATGATCTGGATGGCGGCCGGCCTGGCGGGCGCACCAGCCGTAGTCTTCTGGGCACAGCGACCAGGATTCTACAATTCCCCACTGACTGTAAGCGCCCCAGTGCATCAGCAGGCCAAATTTCAGATCCTGCCAGTCCTCCAACCGCTGCTGCACTAAAGGATCCGGATCAGGAACATATATCTGTTCCTGACCATAAGCGGTGGAAACATAGACAAATAAAAATATGAATAAATACGTTGACCAATACAGTCTATGAGTTAATGTCTTATTAATCATCAATCTGCCCTTTTAATGGTAAATTCACAAGTTTCAAAATGAGATATCGACTGAGGCCCATGCAGTCTAGAAATATCTAACCTTTTATAATTATGTTGTATCCAAGTGTCAAGAAGGGATTAAAATCGACTATGTTGAAGAAAGACAAATTGGGCCGCACAGAATTACGAACAAGTGCAAACTGCTGGATTTCAGGGATCCCTGAGGAGGAAAAAAGGAAAAATGTATTCTCATATACTTTCAGTTCCAGAACCCAATTTAAGCAATTTTTAGCAGCAAAAATATACTGATTTATGTGCAAAAGTTAGAATTGAAACCTATAGACGAAATGTGTAAGGATCTTAATATAAGGAAGATACATCATTTTATGGTTATAGATGCTAAGATTCAAGCATCTGTTCCGTTATCTTTGGGCTTTTATACAACGGGTATCATCGGTTGTTTGGATCTCGCTGCGTAAGGCGTACGGGTGGGGCATTATGATAGTGTTTTCCGGATAGAGTAGAAGGCATTACTGGTCGGACGTGCTGCTTAATCAGGCACGCATAGACAACGGTCATTCTAGATACGCAACTCAAACCTCTAATCATCCGGTTGATAGCTGGCGCTTCCAAGTCGGTTTGAGGAAATATACGTTTTGTGGTCTTGACAAGTATAGGTTAATAAAGATATGATTCTATGTTTTAATGGAGAAGAAATTAGGTTGAGGATGAATTATTTATACTGCATAAAAACAGAGGAACAATATGATTAAACGGACAATTATTACGATATATATATATGGGAGCATGATGCTTTGCGCGGGTCTGACGTTTGCGCAAGATCAGGCAGTTACGCATCCGGCATGGACACTCGCGGTGATTCCCGATACTCAGTATTATGTTCGAAGCGATGAAAATGCTCCAATCTTTACGGAAATAACCCAATGGCTGGTTCAGCACAAGGATGAATATAATCTGCAATTAATCCTGCATGTGGGTGACATTGTTGACCAAAATAAGACTAAACAATGGGAAAATGCCAAGGAAAGCTTGAAAGTATTTGATGGTAAACTTCCATATATACTTGCAGTTGGCAACCATGACCTGGGAAAAAATTCCAGCGACCGATCCACCCTGCTGAATCAGTACTTCAAGTTATCAGATAACCCCTTAAATGAAAAAATATTCGGTGGGTATTTCGAAGAAGGTCATTTGGAAAATGCCTGGTATCATTTTCAGTATGATAATCGAGATTATGTGATATTCTCCCTTGAATTCGGCCCGCGAAACGAAGTTGTTGAGTGGGCAAATGCAGTGGCTGATGAGCATCCTGATCAATCTTTTATTTTAGTAACCCATGAGTTTATCGATCAGGAATCCGCTCTTTTCAGCGATGACAGCATGGCTTGTCATACAAAACCTGACTCAAAAAACAGTCCATACAGTTACGATATCAGCAAAATCGGATCGGTTCATTGCGGCCAGGAACTTTGGGACGCGTTTGTAAGCAGACATTCTAATTTTGAAATGGTCTTGAACGGTCATTATAAAGCGTTTAAAAAAACCGGGCCTTCAAGAGAAGATGTTGAGGAGATCAGGGATGATCTGGCGGTTTCGTATCGTCGGGATACCTATCATAATGGTCGAGTTGTGCATCAGATGTTATTTAATGCTCAATGGGCCCCCAAGGGTGGAAATGGATGGATTCGTTTGCTTCAATTCATGCCGGATGGGAAAACAGTACAGATTAAAACTCTATCCCCTTATTTAATGCGAACATCGGAGGATAAATCAGCCGCCTGGAAAACAGATGCTGATATGCAATTTACTTTGGAACTGTCGCCACAAAGCACCAATAATGATGCCAGGGGATGTCGTACTCAAAATATTCAGGGAATCTCTAAAAACAGGTAATTTTTTGTGCATCGCGGCTATGCAGCCATGATAATGGTTTCGTTGGAGACTTGGACCTGAAAAACACCCTCCTGTGAAAGAAGCACGGTTATGCCAGCAGGACTTTTCGATTGGCAGACAATCGTTTGAACGCTTTGACGCATTTCTGCGTTCCCACGGTTTTACGGCCCAGAAATGCCAGATTGTCGATGCCAACTGGACGAAGAAGATCAGTCGGACTTATTTTGATAACTGAATCATGTCAGCATCGACAACAAAAACAAGTTTGCCGAACGGTTACACTGTAACAAGTATAATCCGGTGTTTGGTATTTACGGCGATTACAATTTGAATGGGGCTGTCGGTATGGATGGTTTTATGGAAATACTGGCGGAATACGGTTTGTCTCATCCCAGTCAATCAAATAAGGGATGTTCTGTTTTGCTCCCATCAAGCCTCAGCCAGATGGCTCGGATATACGCCGGGTCTCCCGGATTTTAACCGATAGTGATCAAGGCTTCCTGAATGGCAAACGTTATCTGATCTACGATCGCGATCCCTTGCATACCACTGAGGGATTTGCGGAGATCTTAAAGGGCTCAGGAGTCCAGACCCTGAAGTTGCCGGCCCGAAATCCAGATGGGAAACATGTAATAGATACCGGAATTGATGATCAAACAACAGAGGTATACAGTTCTGATACAGAATATAAACACAAAAAGTGTGTCCTATGTGTGCCCAAATATTTACCGGCCAATTTACAGGAAATCATTCTACGCTGGCCGCACCTGTCGGAAAGCATCAAGAAAATGATAAAGATTCTTGTCAAATCAGCAAACTTTTATACTGAATTTCGACAAGGATTCTAACCATTATATCCTTAACCCATCCCAATTTTCCTTAAGCAAGGGAAGTTCAATAACCATAATTTGTGTGCCCTTACGGGAAGAATGTGTCGTGCGTACGGGGCAAGTGCTGGAGTTCACCCGTGAAGGGACTGATATCGCGCAGCCTGGCTGACACGCGTTCACATTCCTCCATAGTACCTGGTTCGAGATTACCTTTGCCGTTGTACTGGGCTGCAATTGTTTGCCTGTCCCCAAGATCCTGATACTGCCTTGTTTGCTTTTTTACTTGTTGAAACCCTTGTGGTTCATGAATTCCCAAATGCGCCCCATCCAGGTATAGCTGCCCGTACCCGGAGCGGCGTTCCTCTGGAAGCAGTGATCGCGTTCGATGAGCGTGTGGAGATCGGACTGGATGCCCATCCGGCGAAGCTGCTCCCAGCATTTCACCGAATTCATCGCCGCCCAACCATCCTTGTCGCCGTGGATGAACAGGATCGGACAGGTCGCGCCGTCGAACGAGAACTCAGGAACGAGCCGCGCATCGTCTTCGTTGCCGCCCATCGCATTCGGGGATTGTGCGCCGTCTGTGAGCGCGTACGCCGGATAGATCGCGACCGCCCACTGCACATTGCAGGGAAGCTTGTCAAGGTCGTCGATTGGCCAATAGGAACGGCGTTTCGAACTGGTCGCACCCATGAGTGTCAGATGACCGCCGGCTGAGGAGCCCATGATGCCGATGCGGTCGGGGTCGAGCCCCTTCGCCGCTGCCTGGCTGCGGACGATTCGGACGGTGCGTTGCAGATCCTGCCACGCCGTCGTATGCTTGGCCAGCCCATTCAGCGGACGCGGCGTGCGGTATTTCATCGTCACAACCGTCATGCCCTTTTCGTTCAGGTAACGCCGCGCCGGCGCGACTTCGAATCCATCCGGATTGTTGCCCATGTAGCCGCCGCCCGAGTAGATGATCTGGATGGCCTTCGTCTTGAGTTCCTTCGGCATGTGCCACTCGAGATATGGCTCGCACTGGTTCGTCTGCACATCCGGCATTTTGCCTTCCGGCCAGACTGTCTCCTTGAGATATTCGCCACGTGCATCGTTGTTCGGATAGCGGGACATCAGATCGATTTCATCGCCGAGACGCCCGTCAAAATTCATCTGGCGGATGAACTCGGCGATACGGTCAAGCCAGTGGTCATAGGCGGTGCCGTCCTCGCCCTTTTCTGGGTTGCCCATGAACCCGTGGGGACGATCCGCGAAGAGATGGATTTCGGCCGGGATTTTCATCCTGCGGAGCTGACGGTAGATCTGCGTGGAGCCGTTCGGCGAATAAATGTCCGCCCCGCCATGGAAGAGCGCCATCGGACAGGTCTTTTCGTCGAACTTGAACACATCCGAGAGCTTGACATCGATCGCTTCGCCCTCGCGCGTGTTGGGGCCGGTGAGTCCGTCCGTGAGCGCGTAGGCGGTGTAAATCGGCACAGCCCAGTTTATGTGGCACGGAAGCTGGTCGAGTCCGTCGACCGGCTCATACGCCGGTGTGAGCGCGCTCGTTGCGAGCAGGACCGTCAGGTGCGAGCCCGCAGAGAACCCGAACGCGCCGATCTTCTCCGGGGCGAATCCTCGTTTCTGCGCATCGTTGCGGACGAGACGGACAGCGCGTTGCCCATCCTCCCACGCGCTCTGGTAGATCGGCAACCCTTGCGGACGCGGCGTACGGTAGGTGAGGCTCGCGCAAACGAACCCGAGTTCGGTGAACTTCTTCGCGACCCGGTCAATCCACACCCCATCGCAGCAACTCTGATAACCGCCGCCTGAAATGAGCAGCATGCATCCGCCATTTTTTTCCGCCGGCGCCTCGTACCAGTCGAGATACGGCATCGTATGGTCCGCCGCCTCGAATCCTAAAGTATTCACTTCCTGGGTGGTCGCTGCGATCTGACCGGTCTGAAAATCCGGGATATTCCCTTCCGGCCACAGCGCAACCCGCTCTCCGGCGAACGCCTGAATGGTGGCCAGTAACCAAGAACAAAGAATCGCTGATAGAAATTTTGCTTTTACATTCATGCCGCGATTATATGACTTGCGGTGATAACAGTTCAAGAGAAAAATCAGTTCAGGGGCTGACATAGAAGGGCATAGGTTCGTCCGAACTATGACGATTATGATCGTCTGCAAACGGTCAGCTATCCTGACGGTTCGGTTACCCACGAATGTTGAGTTATTGAAATGTACCCCAAATGTTCACATTACTTGGATATGGTTTCGATGGGAAATTCATATTCATATTCATATGCAGTTTAAATGTAATAAAAGGTGGCTGACTGAAATGGTTACGGACGGGGATTGCTGTTCTCCGGCCTATAAACGAATAAAGCATTGAAATATAAAGGCGTTTAGAATTTAAAATTGGAGGCGGGGGGAATCGAACCTCCTTGGATACTTTTGACGTTTTATTACAGAGCGATGACAAAAGCACAACAGAAAGCTCACAACCCCTTGCAAATACTAACACTTACGAAAAATCGAAAAACGTCGATTCTGAACAATTCCTTACAGTTCCAGAACACTCTTCGGACACATTTTTGCATCAAAAGTGTGCTAAATGTGTGCACAAGAATTTACCGGATGATTTAAAGTAGCTTATCAGTAAATGGTCTGAATTACCCGAGAGTATCAAAGCATCAATAAATATCCTTGTCAAATCAGCGACAGGATAGTTGCCAGGATTCCAAATTTGCTCAAGCCGTGATTGGCGGATATTTCGCAAGGGCGGCGATCTATGGGATGCTTCATTTGCAGAAAGAAATTCGTCAACATTTTTGTCAAGGTGTTTGATGGACTCACATGGTGATAGTCTTTACCGTGGCCCCATCTGTGAATCCGGTTCCCTTCCGGGATGAATACCCAACAGGGGCATTGGCTCAAACAATCCTTCAGGACTTTGGTGTCTGGTTGATGCTTTTATTGCTATTTCTTGTTGGATTTGTTTGAAAAATGGTTAAATTCGTAAGATTTTAGCCAAGTGAAGCAGGTAATTGGGCTAAAGTAGGTAATTTACCCGTTTGGAGATAGATTTGCAGTGCTTTTTTGACAGCGGCGACCGGGTTGAGACCACGCTGTTTGAGGGTGTAGAACACGCTCATCAGGATGGATTGGATGCGGGCGCCCCGCGGGCTGCGGTTGTTGTAGCTGTTTTTGCGCATGATCACTGCGCCACGGATACTGCGTTCGCCGAAGTTATTGTCGAAGGGCACTTCCGGATGATACAAAAAGGTAAACAGTTCGGCTTGATGACGTTTGAGCCGTTTTATCAGCCGCTTGGCATCGGGATGGGACCAGGCATGATCCAGAATCGCTTGCAGTCGTTTTTCGATGAGGGCGCAACGCCGCTGGTAGATGGCCGGTTCCAGGTCCGCCTGCCGCTTGCTCAGACGGATGGCATCGCGCAGCAACCGCTTGAGCGATTTGCCAAACCGGGGCCAGTCGCTGTCGCAGTTCTTATATTTTTTGACCCGCTCCAACTCGCGCAACAGGTGCACCAGGCATTTTTGTTTGGCGCAATCCAGCACATGGTAAGCGTACCAGAAGTCGCTCACCAACACGCCGTCGAACCATTCTTTAATAAACGCCAGCACCACCGGCCCGGCCCGCGATTGCTCGATAGTAAAGATGGTGGCCGTCGCGCTGGTAAAGCACCAGAGCCAATGGGTTTTGCCATCCATCCGCCAGCCCGTCTCGTCGGCAAACAAGGCGCCGACCTTCTGAATGTCAGCCAGAATTTCATCGTACCAGGCTTCCAGAATGGTCGCCAGCCGGTGCCACATCTGCACCAGGCCGCCGCCGGACATTTTAAATTGCAAATGGTAATTGAACACCGCCAGAATCTGCGAAATCGTGTTGCCCAGGGCAAAATGCAGCCAGGCGCACAACACCAGCATCCCATTGCCAACGGTGGCGCGTGGCAGAGCGGCGTCAATCACCGGTTCAACCATCTTGCGGCAGTTGGAACACCAGTCGCGATGAATGATATGGCGAACGACTTCAATGCGGGTCGAGGCGGGCAGGTCTTCGATCAGTCGTTCGCGGGTCTCGGCACAGCGCTTCAGGTGGCCGCCGCAATCCGGACAACAGTCGGCCCGATGCGCTTCGGTCCGGTCGACCCGGTCAGGAGCCGGTCGGCGAACGCCGGGATGACCCGCTTTGCGTCCCTTGAGTTTCTTACGCCGCTTGTCCGAGAGATTGTCTTTGACAAACGGCGGTTTCTGTCCCGAAGGGCACGAGGGATCGTGAGGCCCCAACGCCCCCGTAGTGGAAGCGGGCGAAACGGTCTGAAGGGACGACAATTTCAGCAAAGCAAACACCACCGCCTCTTCTCCCAAGGCAAATATCGCCCGCGCCTGCTCGGCCGTCATCGGTCCGTTCAGGTTGGCCAGAATCTGTTGGGCTTTACTATGCATGCTCATGCTTGTTAAGCATACACAAAACAAACACGGGCGCAAGCGTTTTCTTGACAATTTTAGAAAATTTGCTTCAGTTGGCTAAAATGTTACTTAAATTCTAAAAATCCCTGATCCTCTTCCAGCCAGAGTTCCAGCTTGGTTTTGGCCTTGCCACGCAATTGCCGGTATTGCTCACTGTAACAGGATTCCCAGAGCCATTCGTTGAGATGATCAAAACTGCGGACCTGGGGAACCGGAACCATAAAGTTGCAGCGGGCGTATCGAACGATATTCTCGACCACCCCTTTTTCGTTGGCACGGCGAACAGCACAAAAATGAGGCACAAACAGATAATGACTTTGTAATCGTAAAAAACCATCGGTTAAAACCCGTTTGTGACAGCCAGTGATCTGCTGGATCGCGATCCGGGAATTGTCATAACTGATCCGACTGGGAACGCCTCCAAAAAACTTGAACGCCTGTACATGGCCGTCCCAGAAGGATTCCGTACATTCACGAGGATAAGCCCGGACAAAAAACATGTCCGAATAGGGTAAACTCATCACAAAACAGCATGTCTTCTGCAAAACACCATCCATATTGGCCAGGGCCTGAAAATAGTCGACCTGAGCTTCGCCCGGCGGATGATTCAGCGGCATAAAGACCTCTTTGCTGGTACACTTATCAATCATCGGACTTTTGGCGATTGTGCCGTTAATGACGGCAGTTTTTCCAGCAGTTTCATCGGTGAGAATTTTTGGTTTTACACCCGTGACTTGTTGAATGTCTGTTTGCAAATGCCCGGCAACTTTTAGCACGGCCGAAAAATCCTCTGAGCTGACACAAAGCGGAGCGGACTGACCGTCCACTACCAACGAAAATGTGTTCTGTCCGCCTGTTATACAGCATAAACTTGGGAGATACTCACCAAAATACAAACAACAAAAAGTGAACTGAAAATCAGCCCTTGATTTGAGTCGTTTTTGTTTATCGAGGACATATTTCGTAATGTTGTCTTTTTCATCTTTCTTACACCATTCTTTTTGGGTTTCTAATGTACTGGAAAAAGAGTACTGCCAAACATATCCAGATTGATAGCACTATCATAGTTTTGTTATTTCTTTCAGCCATCCTTGATAATTCTTTTTTATTACACTGACCGTTTTATCATTGGAGGGAATATATTTGATCTCATTCAGGACATTATTCGGAAGCTGTTCTATGTCCCGATACACACCCTTCTGTAATCCTGCCAGGCACGCCGCACCAAACGCTGAGACATCCTGCATCCCGATATTGGTGATTTCCTTTTGGAGCAAATCACTAAGATACTGCATAAGAAATTTATTTTGACTAATGCCTCCGTCGATTCGTAATTGCTCTAAAGGGATATTACTGGATGTCTCCATTGCAGTAATCACATCCATAATCTGATACGGTATCGACTCCAATGCAGCCCGTACAATATGGTTGCGATTGCACCCCAGCGTTAATCCTGAGATCACGGCTCTTGCATCCATTTTCCAATGAGGGGCTCCGAGACCATTAAAAGCGGGGATTAAATACACCCCGTTTGTATCTTGAACCGATAGAGCCATTTTCTCACTGTCTTCGCTTCGACTCAGCAGTCCTAAGTTATCTTTCAGCCAAACGATGGTTGCACCGCAGGTTACAATAATCCCTTCAATTGCATAATCCACACGATTTCCCATACTCCAGCAGATCGTAGTCATCATTTCATTGGTCGATTCGACTCGTTTGCTCCCTGTATTTAATAAAATTGAGCACCCGGTTCCCAATGTTGCCTTGGCTGTTCCCGGAGAAAAACATCCCTCGCCAAAAGCTGCAGCATGCGAATCTCCGATCATTGCGTTTATACTAATTGACAAAGACAATAAACCATCAAAATCAGTTGTACCAAAATCAAATGAGGATGGTCTGACCTGGGGGAGTTTCAATCCTGATAGTCCAAAATGTTCCAAAAGATAATTGTCCCACTCCAGATTATCAATATTGAAGAATAGTGTGCGTGAAGCATTGGTATAATCGGTATAATAGCGCTGACCGTTTGTAAACTTATAAAGCAGCCAGGTGTCTACTGTTCCAAAAAATACATCTCCTGCGATTACGGCAGATTTGATTTTGCTGTCGTTTTCACAGAGCCAGATTAACTTGCTTGCAGAAAAATAGGGGTCAGCAATTAATCCGGTACGCTTATTTATTTCCTGTTCCAACGAAGAGTCTTTCAGGCTTTTGCAGATATCTACTGATCGCTTGCATTGCCAGACGATAGCAGGATGTATCGGGGCTCCATCTGCGTTCCACAAACAGAAGGTTTCCCGTTGATTGCTTATACCGCATGTAGCTATTTGACTCAGATCCTCAGATATCTCGGCGCGAAACATGTCCAAGCAGGATTCTATCGCCGACAATACATTTTGATATAATTCCAAAGGATCCTGTTCGACAAAACCAGGTTGCGGATAATATGAAGCCAGCGGCTCAGTGCCTTTGGCAACGATTCGGCCTTCAGTGTCAAATATTACGGCCTTTGTTGAACTTGTCCCCTGATCAATAGCAAGAATATATTTTTTCACGAACATTTCCTATTTCAACATAGATTTTGCAGTTTGGATAAGGCCTTCTTGCGAGATGCCGTAATACCCCATGATGTCCAATTGACTTCCCGTGATCGTATCCTCGTCGGGAAAGCCCACGATTTTAAAAGGCACTGATATCCCCGCCTGCATCAGTAGCGATGCACACGCTTCTCCAAGGCCGCCGTAACAGCTATGTTCCTCGACCGTAATGACAGCTCGACATTCTTTGGCTGCTTTTAATACAACCTCTTCGTCCAAAGGCTTAATGGTGTGCATACTGACCACGCGTGCGTTAATACCTTTATGCTCCAATGCTTCAGAGGCCAATGCCGCCTGCACAACGGATTCACCTGTGGCAATAAATGCGACATCATCACCTGGGCGAACAAGCAGGGATTTACCAACCATGAATGAGGTGCCAGGCTTGTGGAGATGAGGCAGAACTCTCTTACCAAAACGAATAAAGACCGGATGAGGCATGTCTGCTACCGCTTTGATCGCTTCTGCTGTTTCAAAGTTATCCGCCGGGACAATAATGGTACAATTGTGAATTGCACGAATAGCTGCCAAATCATGCAGTGAATGGTGCGTAGAACCCAACGCACCATAACTGACGCCGGAACTGATGCCAATTAATTTAACGGGTTGATCTGAATAACATACATCATTTTTAATCTGCTCCAGGGACCGTGTTGTCAGAAAACTGCCCGGTGATACTGCATAGACAATCTTGCCGGCAGATGCTAATCCGGAGGCTACGCCAACAAGATTTTGCTCGGCAATACCAACTTCAATGATTTGATCCGGTAATGCTTCGGCGTAAGGTTTCAATTTCCCTGAACCGCGTGAATCGCTCGTAACCACCAATACATCCTTATTCGTTCGGGCAATACCCAGCAGTGTCTCAGCAAACACTTCCAAATTTGCTTTACAGCTTTCAGTTGCATTCATACTCATACGCTCACCTCCCGCAGTCGCGACTTGAGTTCTGTAATAGCCAATTCATATTGCTGGTCGTCGGGTACGCCGTGATGCCATTTAACAGCATGCTCCATAAAACTCACTCCTTTGCCCTTGACGGTATTGGCGATAATCATAGTGGGCTTGCCTGATTCAAATGGTACTGTACATAAAATATCTCTAAGAGCGCTTGTATCGTGCCCGTCAACATGTCTTACAGACCATCCGAAAGCAGTGAACTTGTCACGCAGGTTTTCCAATGCACAGACATCCTCAGTGTGACCGGTTATCTGCAGTTGATTACGGTCAATGACAGCAGTTAAATTATCCAGACGATAATGTGCTGCAGTCATCATCGATTCCCAATTAGAACCCTCTGCCAATTCACCATCGCCCAGCAATGTGAAAACGCGAAAGCTCAGCCCATCCATTTTACCGCTTAAGGCAACTCCCGTACTGAATGCCAGGCCATGTCCCAAAGCGCCCGTATTTTGTTCGATTCCATTAATTTTACGTGTAGGATGTCCAACATAAGGCGATTTGAACTTACACAGTGTTTCCAGGTCTGATTCCGGGAAAAATCCTCTGTCTGCCAAAACGACATATAATGCCTCAACCGAATGCCCCTTACTCTGGACATAACGGTCTCGCTGCGGGTCGTTTACAGTTTCAGGAGAAACATTCAATACCCGATTATACAGAACATTTAAGATGTCCACACAGGATAAACTTCCGCCGGTATGACCGGCCTTCGCTTTTTTAATATATTCCAATATACGAATTCGATACTGGATTGATTTTATGATCAGTGTATTGTCAACCATTGTGTTTATGTTCCTATTTGTGATAATATAACTTCCATCCCAGATACTTCGTCACAGCTTCATAGATCACATCCGCACAGTGACAGCGGGTCATCGCTACATGATGTTCATAGCCGTTTTCGCAGATATGGCCAAGCAGCGCTCTAAGATTACTGACCTGGCATACTGCAATACCACCATCCATCCCAAATGCATCATCAGTAAATTGTCCCTGACCCAAATAAGACTTAATATTGCCGTTTGTATCGTCTGTAGATACCCTGAAATAAGTCATAGAACCCGGAGCGACCTTACCTTTAATCGCTCCAAAACATTTTTCTCGATCAATGACAGTCCCCAAAACATCTAATTTTGAAATCTCGACTTCATTTCCCATGAAGCTTTTAGGATAATTGCTGCAGTGTGTGCAAACACATTTATTTGGTTCTTTTCCAAAATTGTTGTTCCAATCCAAAAGTCCCGGAGAAAAGCCCCCTGCAAGCAGGAGAGCATACATTGAAACAGCCCCGGTTATGTCTGTTTCACAGGCGCTGGGCATCAAACGCTCACCCATCATGGACATGGACAGGCAGGTTGCACAACCATAGTTATTCTCGATAGAATCCCAACATTGAATCGCACTGGCATCCAGTTCGTGTTCTTCCATCAACTCATCAAATACGACTGACAGCTTAGTTTGACGCAGTACACTTTCAGGTAAAATTTCTTTTGGTATTTTCCCGTAAGCCTTGATTTGTGCCAGTTTATCCTGTACTGCTGCATCATCGACATTCATAGAACTGGCTCTGTTTATGATTTCAGAAAGGTCTACAGGAACGACTGTAATCCCCGATGCTTGGAGAATTTTTTCACTGTATCGTACTGTCTGGAAAGCAGCCGGGCGAGTTCCGAAAGCACCGATCCTTGCATTTCGAAGACCTTTTGCAGTACGGCAAACAGCAGCAAACTGCCGAATGTCTTTTTCAAACACATCGCTGTTAATATCACATGTGTGCTCTGTTGTATCAGAAAACGGAATATTATACTGATAGAGGTTGTTGCAGACAGAAATCTTACCGCAGAAAGCATCGCGCCTACTTGTTATGTCGACCTTATCAACCTCATCATTACATGCCTGAACCAGTATCGGCACATTGAGTTTTGCCATTTCCAGTGTTGCTACAATTCCGAGTTCATCACCAAAATTGGGCAACACAACAATGACTCCGTCAATTGCATCTCGATTCTTCTTAAATAATTCCGCGCATATCTTCGCGTCAGTTCGAGTTTCAATCGCTCCTGCAGGCGTTGCATGTTCATCGGGTATAACATATCCGAATCCGAGCTTATCCAGCAGCGTCAGTATTTTGGTACGTTCTGCTGATGCCAATTCGGCATTGAAGATGTTCCTTGTTCCAATGATCAATCCAAAGATAATTTTCTTGTTTATAATTCTCATATAAACTCCTAATAAAGTCTAAGTTGAATATTCATTTTGTAATTTATCAAAAGCGACAGCCAGTAAAATAACACCGCCCTTGACAACTAACTGCAATTCTTCACGAACACCCATCAACACCAAACCATTCGCAAGGATGCCAATCACAAGGCATCCCAATACCGTGCCAAAGATCGAACCTCGCCCTCCCGAGAGTGAAGTCCCACCGATGACGACGGCTGCAATCGCTTCCAGTTCATATGTTTCACCCGCGACAACGGTAGCTGCATTCAATCTCGCGGTTAAAAGCAGTGCGCCGACAGCTGACAGCAAACCACTCAGTGCATAAGCCCATAGCTTAATCCGGTCAACACGCACGCCGGATAATGCTGCTGCCTGTTCATTTCCTCCGACAGCATATAAATGCCTGCCGAAACAGGTCCTGCGGGTTACAATAATAAACAGAATAATAAGTATCACAGGAATCCATACTATGAAACTGATGCCGAACAACGAGTTTGCAGCGAGGTACTCAAATCTGGGGCCTAAATTTGTAATCGGTTCGCCTCGTGTCCATAGTTTAGTGAGCCCTCGGGCAATACTCAGCATTCCTAATGTTGCTACAAAAGGAGGGATTTTAAACCGAGTAATTGCAAATCCGTTAATGGCTCCTGACAGAAGTCCTGTGAGCAATCCTGCCAGTACAGCTCCATAAAAAGTGAACTGAATTGCGATGTTAAGAGCGGGTATCTCGATACCATTTTTGAGAAATCCCGCCATCAGAATTCCGGAGAAAGCCAGTATCGAGCCAACCGAAAGGTCAATTCCTCCAGTCAAAATCACCAGGGTCATTCCAATCGATAGACATAGATTAATTGATATCTGCTGAAGAATGTTCTGAATATTCGTCGGTTTCAGAAATGTAGGACTGAGTATGCTCAATACTGTTGCCATGATCAGAATAACCAATGGCAATTGTAATCGAGAAATTATAGTTTTTACTGTACTTTTTTCCATGTCACCTTTCGACTTATGCACTTTTAGGCAGTGCAGCATTTAAAAGGGCCTCTTCCGTGGCTTCGGCTCGCGAGAATTCGGCCGTCTTTTGTCCCTCAGACATAACCAATATACGATCAGAGAGCCCGAGAATTTCAGGTAACTCAGATGAAACCATCACCACAGCCAAACCCTGCTCTGTCAGTTCATCAATGAGACGGTAAATTTCTCTTTTTGCGTTGATATCAATTCCCCGTGTGGGTTCATCCAGCAGCAGGACCAGGGGCTGTGTGGCCAGCCATTTTCCTAAAATTACCTTCTGCTGGTTACCTCCGCTGAGATTTTTTACTTTCTGCTTTCCGGACGGGGTTTTTATTTTTAATCGTTCGATATATATATCAGCCATTCGTGCCTCAGCTTGTGTCTGGATAAACCCAAATCGCTGTACTTTTTGCAGATTTGCCAAAGTCGTGTTTTCCACCACAGTCATACCAAGGATAAGCCCCTGCTCTTTCCGGTCCTCCGGTGCCAGAACAATCCCCGCCTTAATGGCATCTTTCGGGGACTGCAAACACAGCTTTTCGTGCTGAATAAAAATATCTCCGCTTGATCGTTTCGGATGACAACCGAAAATTGCCTCCAGCAGTTCCGTTCGCCCGGCACCCATTAGCCCAAAAATGCCGAGAACCTCACCCCGGTTCACATGAAAACTGACATTCTTGACTGAACACCCTTCGTGACGACTATTATCCAGGCATATCTGTTCCACGCGAAGGGCCTCTTCGTGTGTCACGGATGCCTCTCGCTGATAAAGATCTTTTAAATCACGGCCTACCATCATGCGGACAACAGCATCATGATTCAAATTGGATAACGAATCTTTACCGATCACCTCACCATCACGCATGACAGTGATAGTGTCTCCAATTCTGAACAATTCGTCCAACTTATGGGAAATATAAATAAATGACACGCCCTGATGTTTTAAACTTTCAATCAATCCGAAAAGAATGTCGATTTCATGCTCACTGATCGCTGATGTCGGCTCATCCATGATAATAATATTGGCATCCATTGAAAGGGATCGGGCGATTTCGACAATCTGCTGCTGTCCTACGCTTAGGGAGGATACAAGACGGTCGGGTTTAATATGAAGATCCAGCATTTCCAGAAGACGAGATGCTTCACGATGCATTTTACTATAGTCAACCAATCCAAACCGGTTCCGGAATTCATATCCAAGAAAAATATTTTCAGCGATGCTTAAATATGGAATTAAGCTAAGCTCCTGATGAATGACGGCGATGCCGTGCTGCCGGGCCTGCCGCGAATCATTGAATTGGATTGGATTGCCATCCAGAAAGATACTGCCTGAATCGGGTTGATAAATGCCCGCAAGCACTTTCATCAGCGTCGACTTGCCTGCTCCATTTTCGCCAACCAAAGCATTCAGACAGCCGCGATAAACACAAAAGTCAACATGCTTGAGAGCATGAACACCGGGAAACGATTTCTCAATATTTTTTGCCTCCAGAATGACTGATAAGGAATTCGTAATTTGGTCTTTAACTGCATTCACCGGATGGTCTCCAATTTGACAGGCACCAGACGCATCGGAACCAGTGAATCCTCATCCGTCATACCCGTTGAACAGCCGATGAAATGGATAGTTTCGCCCAATTTTATTTGCTGTAAAAACGGTTCTGTAAGCTGCGTCTCCACGATCTTATTAAGTTCGGCGCTGACCGCATTATAATCGTTCGTTTTTTGGAATTGGTTTCTGCTGATGATGTTTGTCGCATCAAGAATCTCGTTACCGAAGACCATTGATGTCATGAGGATAATCTCGGCGCCGGTATCTTCCACATCCAAACGGACCTTAATCTGCCTGGGTTCAATCGCTGTTATCGTGCCAGCCCCATTCAAGTAATAATAACAGGGGCCACCCAACCCTATCACTCGTCCGTATCGAGTTCTGGCCTCTTTAGGATTATTACGCATAACATTTAACACTTGTTGAGCATCAAACGCCTTCTCAAATGTTGAAGGTAAATCGTTCTGCCAAAACTGCCGGGCAAATTTAAGTGGATCAAACACACCTTCATTTAACCTGTTTCTGTTCTCTTCCAGAGATACGATACGAAAAGGTGGAAATGTGATAAACACACCTATGATTGAGCCGCCCAAGAACAGCCAAATTGCCATTTTCCGGGAAAACCATTGCTTCATTCTGATGCCTTTTTGTCATAGTCGTGATATTTATCAATATTTTCTATCGTGACTAATTCTACCGGTACAGGAATTTTCTGATCGAAATCACGCTTTCCCTTAATGTATTCGTCTGCAAATTCTGCCGCAGTTCGAGCCATTCGTTTGGGAAACTGCATACCGGTGGCTTTGATTTTACCTTCTGCAATAGACTGTAAAACATCCGCAGCACCGTCAAAACCAAACACCTTGACAGATTTGTCTTTTCCGGCAGAAACAAGTGCCTGATACGCACCCATAGCCATAGCATCATTGCCGCAGAAAATAGCGTCAATGTCCGGATGATCCCCAAGGAGCGCCGATGTAACATCGAATGCCTTCGTCCGGTCGAATCCGGCCGTTTGCTGGGCAACCATTTTGAGGTCGGGATACTTGTCCACAACGGAGTGAAAACCATCCGACCGATTCTGCGTGTTGTTGTCCCCCAATAAACCGAGCAATTCGATATATTCCCCTTCTTCGCCAACTTCTTTGACGAAAAAAGCGCCTATAGCCACACATCCGGAGTAATTGTCAGATAAAATCTGTGACGTTGCGTCTTTATTGGAATTAATCTCCCTGTCCACGCAGAACACGGGAATTCCGGCTTTTTTTGCTTTCTTTACATTGAAAATAGAAGCGTCAGCATCTGTTGGGTTAAAAATAATGGCGCTGTAGCCGCTGGCAATAATATTCTCAAAATGCGATGTTTCCCGGGCTGTATCGTTTGTTGAGTCAAAAACAGTCGCTTCATAGCCCAGTTCCTCTGCCCTCGCCTTCGCGGTTTCCCCCAGAACTACAAACCAGGGATTATTCAAAGTCGAAATAACAACTGCAATCCTTTTTGTTTCCTGAGGTTTTTGCCCTTTCTTCTCACAACCGGACAACCACATCATGACAACAGCCATCAAGACACTCAGACCTTTTAACATTAGTTTTTTTTTCATTTTACGATCACCTGCTCTTTATTTAGAAAAATACGCAAAATAACTTCATATAGTGATTGATTATAGTAATAAATTGCATTGTAACAACAGATAAATAGGGCATTCTGCCTTGATTTCTTAAAACACTTATCATATACTTAGATTTATGGAACATTTCGACCAAAAAAGAAAAGAATTTACGCCATATGGCTTTACCTGCGAACAATGGGAACCCAGATTGATGAATCGCCCTGACAAGCATTCTGAAATCGAGTTGAACTTTTTTGCCAAAGGTGAATTAACATACCTTTTTTGGGGAGAACGGATCACAATTGAAGGTGGAAAACTCGCATTGTTTTGGGCAGCGACACCGCATCAGATTGTGGATTATAAAGATTTGGAGTCCTATTTTGTCATAACACTTCCCTTGCCGTGGGTACTGGATTTCGACTTGCCAGAGAGAATCACAACCCTGATTCTAAATGGCCGACTGATACAGGAAGTAGAAACATTTACTTCTTATGATAAACTCTTGTTTGAACATTGGTTTCAAGATATTAATCAAGATTCGACAGCAATTCACGAAATAGTACTACTTGAAATAAAAGCACGTCTTCTGCGCCTTGCAAAAAACTTGGAAAAGAACAAGACAGAATCAGGGGAATTGCCTTCTGGTCCCACAATGAGACCAAGCGGCAGTTATAATTTCAGTAAAATTGAAAGCATGGCAAAATTCATTGCTCAAAATTATATAAACAAAATTAATCTTTCAGATATCGCACAATCAGTTGATTTACACCCGGATTATGCGGCATACATCTTCAAGAAAACCTTTGGGATCACATTAAATAACTTTGTCATTCAGCATCGTGTCCAGCATGCCCAACGTTTGCTTGTTACATCCAACAAAAAGGTTCTTGAAATAGCTTTGGAATCCGGTTTCAATTCACTTAGCAGATTCAATTCATCTTTCAAACAGCTGTGCCATTGTACTCCCCGTGAGTATCGAAACGCCCATCGACTTTCAACCTGAAAGTCCATGTACCGCAGACATCTCGATTTACACTGTATAGGTCCTCAATACTGCTGATAGTCTATCTGTAATATGGCTATAGCAAGATGACCGTAAGTTAGCAATCTACAGCAAATTGAAGGATTTCAGGGAGAAAAAACTCAATTAAACCCAGAAAATCATCAGGGATTAGAGTACAGTGAAAGCGCACACATTTTTTTGAAATATCCGTTTTGTACTTCATATCAGGTATCTTTAATCAGTTAAGGTAAAATCTATGAATACGACAGGCATTTTCATATATCCAGCAGGATATTGCTGGATTCTTAAGCTATACTATTAAAATTGGTGTGTTGTTATAAGCAAAAATGGCTCATCCGGTTAATGAGTAGTTTTGGTTATGGATATGATGGATCCGGAGATAGAAGTATTCCTGATCGCGGTAGCCATGAGCCATTCGTTGCAGGAGGCCGATTTTACGGTTATTGACTTCGACTTTGCTGGTGCTGATGGGATGGTCATACCAATTGAGCAGGAAGGGTTTCCAGAGTTGCAGTTGTTTGGCGGCATCCAGCAGGATCCGAATCCCGCTGGTTTGCGCCTGGCTGATCCAGCGTTTAAGTTCCTGTTCAGCCAGCGGAGCCGTGATCGCATCAAAAAGGAGACGGAGCCGTTCTTTCATGTAATAGGCGGTGGCCAGCGGCTGGTTGAGTTGCAGAGCCTCCTGCAACCGGTGCCGTTCATCTTTGGCGCTATCGGCATGGGATTTAAGGTTCTCCGGCGCTTTGAGCAGCAGCCAGCGGCTGCCTTTAAGTACCGCTTTGCCCATGGTATCGGCCTCCCGGTACAAATCCCGGCGTAAACTGGTCAGTTTGTCGTTAAACCATTTGACCAGATGAAAATGGTCCAGCACCAGTTTGGCTTGCGGCAGTTCTTTCAGGACACTGGTCATAAAACCACTGGCCATATCGGTAGCCACCGCGGCAATCACCGCCCGGCTGCGTCGGACACGCCCCCAGAATCCCACCAGGGCCTCTTGGCCTTTGCCCTGGCCGATATGCAAAATTTGACCGCTTTCCAGGTCGGTTACCAGCGAGATGTATTTGCTTTTCCTGCCCAGATACAATTCGTCAATCCCCAGATAACGAACCTTTTTCAGGGAAATCTTTCGGTACCGTCGACCTAGCCAGGACTTATGAATCGATTTGATGGTATCCCAGCTTAAGCCGGTCCGTCGGGCCACCTCTTGCAGGGAAGCCGCCTGACATAAATCGATGACATACCGTTCCAACGCATGGGTGTAATGCTTCTTGGGGTCGGCAAATGGCAGATGAGGCTGACGAATGGCCCCGCACGCCAGACATTTCAATCGGGGAATAGTGACAAGCAACTCCATTTGACGCAGACCGGCGGGTACCATGGCAAACCTCCGGGCCTTGTGACCGAAGTAAATGAAATTACGGGAGTTACAACAAGGGCAACGCAGACTATCCGCCGGCAAGATGCCGTGAATCACGCTCTTGCCCGCAAAAATATTCTGTCTTTTGGTATTGAACACCTCGAACACCAAAAGTATGATACAACATACTTGTGGACATGACTTTAGCTCCTAATATGAGGTTTTATTTTTTTCCTCAAACAGTAAAGTCATGTCTCTCTTTTTGCAACATTAACTACTCATTTTTCGGAAGAACCGCAAAAATGTCAATTAAATGCAACCTAAGGGGGTGACATATGTTTAATAAGTTTACCTGGGTGGGTGATGCCAATCACGCAATGTGCAAGTGTTATTCACCGAAGCATATATGGAGAAGCCCTCTTTTTATAGCAGCCGTATTACTAATGATGCTAAACCTGCCGGCGTTTGGTGATACGAATATCCTGGCCAATCCCGGATTTGAAAATGGAGCTGATGCATCCCCGTGGGTTCCCCACTTCGGCAGCACTGTCAGCGGTGTACAGACACCATCGCCTCACGGCGGTTCCTGGTGCGGAGCTTCGACCGGCAGAACCGGAACCTACCAGGGCATGCAGCAGGATTTGTATGACAAAGTAGTGCCCGGGGCAACCTATAATGTGTCAGGTTACTTTAGAACCAGTACCGCGGGTGATTCGACGATTTCTATCACATGGAGAGTCAATGGGAATTGGACAGGTCATATTGGGGGTACCGCTAACAGTAGCGGCTGGACATACATTTCAGGAACTTATACTGTTCCCGCAGAGATCACTGATGAAGAGCTTTATGTTTACATTGAAGGACCGGCCTCAGGTGTCGATATCTACATTGACGATCTTGTTGTCTATGGTCCGGAAGTGTCTCCTCCGAATCCGAACCTTCCGGTGTTGGCAGCACCGTCGGACGGCCAAGGCAATATATCAATCCTGCCCATGTTGCAGTGGGAATCACCCACGGCCTATACTCCCACTGGGTATGATGTCTATCTGGGAACCGACTCAACAGTCACCAATAATCCGGTTTATTTTGCATCCACCGAAGAGTACACACCGGGGACACCGCTGGCCTTGGGAACGACTTATTATTGGGCCGTCGTTGCCTATGACAGTACGACTGGATATATGTCCGAGGAGACCTGGAGTTTTACCACGATTAACGACACTCCCGTCGGGGGTGAAACCCTGCGGATTGATTTTGGCACATCCGGTTCCCCAGTGCAGAGTGACTATGCGGCATATACGGCCAGTCATGAAAGTTCAGGCAGTTTTACCACGCAGAGCTATTCTGTGTTTGAAACAACCGTCAGCGTGACTCCCAGTTGGGCGTCCGGTGCGGTGGATGCGGTGATGCAGATGCTCGACCGGGGCCCGGAGGCCTATGAGGATGCGACCGAAGCGCTGATGCAGGACTGGATCGGCTCGGATACCCGTTCGGCCGGCGATCCTCTGACGCTGACGATCAGCGGCCTGCCGGCGGGCGAATATACCTGGGTGTCATACCATACGGATACAGAACCGACTGCAAATATTGGCACATTCGATGTCACGGTCAATGATGCGACCGGTTCAGTGACGACGACAGATATTCAGTGTACCAACAGCAGCGCCACGACATTTGACAGCGTAGCGAAGTTCGAAACGACGCTTGTTTCTGACGGTTCGGATGTTTCCCTTGTCTTTGATTGTCAGCCGTATTCGACGGCCTATAATGAGGCGTGGTTTGTGATGAATGGTTTTAAAATTGAATTTAATCAAGAACCGGACCCGAATCTGCCTGTTTTAATCTATCCTTCCAGTGTTCAGGAGGATGTGTCAGTTGTGACCGCTTTACAATGGACGGCGCCAATGGCATATACGCCCACATCGTACGAGGTTTTCCTTGGCACCAATTCAGTCGTTAGCGAAAATCCCAGCTATAGTGTTGGGACCGAAGCATTTGATCCGGCAGAAGCATTGGACAATGACACGACCTATTACTGGGCTGTGATTGCCTATGACGGGACGACTCCCTATGCTTCGGGGACACGAAGTTTTACGACAATATCAGCAGATTTCCCGGAGTTTACTGACGATAACAGAATTAATATCGATGATTTGACTGAACTGGCTGCCGATTGGCTGTCATGCAGCGACCCCATAACCGATGTTACTGGTGACGGCTGTGTAAATATGAGAGATTTTAGTGTGCTCAGCCAAAACTGGCTATGGGAAAGACCCGTTTTTCAGAAGCATCGGGTGATCAACACCACCGACCTTGGCGCCGACAACGATGACCTGCAATCGTTGGTTCGCATGCTGGTGACGGCCAATGAGTGTGATATTGAAGGCATTATTGTCGGGACCAGTTGCTGGAAAAAGTCTCAGACCTTAACCAATATGAACAACCTGCTTAATCCCAGACTGAACGCTTATGGGCAGGTTTATGACAAACTCATAGTACATGCTGAGGGGTATCCCACCCTTGCATATTTGCAGTCCATCTCCAAGCTGGGTCAAACCGGTTATGGTATGGCTGGGATTGGCGAAGGTAAAGACAGCGACGGTTCGGAACTGATCATTGCCGCGGTGGATAAAGACGACCCCCGCCCTGTTTGGGTTAACTTCTGGGGCGGTGGAAACACCCTGGCGCAGGCGCTGTGGAAAGTTAAGAACACGCGGACCCCGGCCCAGGTTGATCAATTTGTGAGCAAACTGCGGGTGTATGACATCCTGGGACAGGATGAAACCGGGGCCTGGATGACCAAAACCTTTCCGAGTCTTTTCTATATCCGCTTCAAGGGGGTCTATAATTGGCAATCCAGCGATAGTTATTATGACAATAACATCCAAAATCACGGCGTGCTGGGGGCTCAATACCCGGAAAAAGAGTGGACCTACGAAGGTGACACCCCTGCGTTTTTCTACCAGTTGCTCAATGGCCTCAACGATCCTGAGCATGTTAATTGGGGCGGTTGGGGCGGACGTATGATTCTGACCAAAGTGGCTAACAGCCGAGGAATGTCGGCGGTCACTGGTGAATCGGCATACGATCCATACTATATGTACGGCGATGCTTCGGAAGGCGGCAGTTCGATAAGTCGCTGGAAAACCGCCATTGAGAATGATTTTGCCGCCCGCATGGACTGGACTTTAACCAGCAACTACTCCAGTTGCAACCATCATCCTGTTGCGGTTGTCAATGATGACAGCACAAGGCAAGTGCTGACCGTCTCGGCCTCCGCCGGTTCCAGCGTTGCTCTCAGCGCAGCCGGTTCCAGCGACCCGGACGGCAATTCACTGGTTTATTCATGGGCAGTTTACGCTGAACCCAGTTCCTATAAAAGCCCTGTGTCGATTTCGGGCAGTACTTCGTCATCTGCAACAGTATCAGTTCCGTCTGATGCGGGGGGCAAGACGATCTATATATATCTTAACGCTGCGAGACAATGGCTCTCCCAATCTTTACGCCTATCGTCGCGTGGTTATTAATGTAAACTAATTCCCGAGTACATTTGCCCTGAAAGAATTGAACCGCCGGGGATATGCATTTTATGTTTAGACCTATGAATACAACAGATTGTTTCTTAAATAAAGGAAGAAATTGCTGGATTCTTAATTAAACTCTAGTTAATGGTTAGATGCTCGATACAGTTGATGAAACACAAAAGTAACTGTGAATACTGAACTACTGTTAACGGAGAAATTACATTGAAGAACAACTTAATAATGATGCTTATGCTGCTTTCCCTGGGGATAACTGCTTCATCCATTGCAGCTCCGCTTAAACCGCGTCTTGTTGTGCTGACAGATATCTCGCCCGACAATGTTGAACCTGACGACATGGAATCCATGATTCGGCTTCTTGTCCATGCCGACTTGTATGAAATAGAAGCTCTGATCCATTCAACCGGTTGGAGCGTATGGGCCAATGCTGGAGATACCGGTCTGAATCTGATCCGGGAAACGATTGATTTATACGAAAAAGATTTACCCAACTTAATGAAACGCTCCAACCAGCAGGGACATCTGCACGATGCCGAGCCTCAGGAAATCGGATACTGGCCGAGCCCGGATTATTTAAGAGAGCGTATCCTGTTAGGCAGTAAAAACAGGGGACAGCAGTATATCGGCGAAAATAACAATTCCGATGGAAGCAAAAGAATTATTGAACTGGCTGATGAAGAAGATGATCGTCCCATTTGGGTAACGGTATGGGGTGGAGGAAACACGCTTGCCCAGGCATGCTGGCAGGTACAGCAAGAGCGAACCCCCGAACAATTGAAAGCTTTTCTAAGCAAGATTCGCGTCTATACAATCACGGATCAGGATGGAGCCCAAAAATCGGGTAATGTAATCAATTGGCCGGAAAGTTCTCACCAATGGATGCGCAAAGAGTTTGAGAAGGACCTGTTTTTCATTTGGGATGAATCCGCGTGGGGCTATCAGAATGGCACCGGCAGAAGCAGATGGGATGAATATCAAACCATATCCAGGGCCATGGCAATTTGGGCAACAGGTATCCGAAATATAAGTATGGAGTTGAAGGTGATACTCCCGCGTTTCTTCATCTCATGCCTACTGGACTGAATGATCCGCAGATCCCAAATCAAGTCGGCTGGGGCGGTTATTTTGAATTTGGTCAATGCAAGGACAACGCAACCAATGCGTATCAAAACCACAGCGGCAATGCAAGAAACATTTCCTCAAAATATCAACAATATTTTTACCAGGCAACATTTAACAACTTTGCAGCCCGAATGGACTGGGCAAAAGACGGTGCAGGTAACCGGAATCCGGTCATTGTCATTGATGGTGACGACGGTATTGCTATAATTACGAAAAGGCCTCAGGAGGGTTCGACTATCACACTCGACGCATCTGATACATTTGATCCGGATGACGACAAGCTGACCTTCAAGTGGTGGGTATTATCCGAAGCGGGTACATATACTGATGATGTCAATATCTCAAACAGCAGCTCAAGTGTTGCCATGATAGATATCCCGTCCGATTCCGGTGGGAAGAGCTTTCATGTTGATATGCGAGGTTATTGATGATGGTACGCATAACCTTAGCGATTACCGCAGGATAATCTTTAAACCAACGGGCAATGATACGATCAGTACGAATCTATCTTTCAGGCAATGGCTGTATGAATACATTTCGACGCAATATCCTGATGCTAAAATGACCGACCATACCTATTGGTTGCAGTCGCACATAACTGAGGATCTGGTGGTGAACTGGACGGAGTGGACTGATGAAGATTCCACGCTGAAAGCCATGGAAGCCCATAACCTGACGCAGGGTAAAGCAATGTTCATTGAACAGAAAGGCCAAAAGAAAGCCTGGGCTGACCATCCAGCAGTGACCTACTACGAAGGAGCCGGCTACTATATCTCCGGATACGATCCAGCCACTATGGGCAGCTGGGATGGTAAAGGGCTTTCAGTAATTCAGTTCGACGGTGACGCAGAACAGTTTGCAGAAAATATAGCTAAGGCATGGGCCAAGTTAAAGAAAACAGACAGCAAGGTGAGTGCTAAGCCTATTGTACATGTAGGTATAGCTGACGATAAAGATACACCTTCAGTAAAGTTCGTAGGTACAGCAAAACGTGCCGGCGATGGTTCATTTCAACTTATCGATGGAGCCCCATGGGGGTGGATTAAAGTTGGTGAAGATGCAATGGAAAGCTTGAAAGTTCTGCGTTCCTTTACCATTATGGGATGGGTGAAGCCCGATAGCCTCCAAATCGGCCACGGCGGCAATCGAATCCTGTTTTGCCTCAAGGAAAATCGATCCGGCATCGACCTCGTTCATCATAACGATGGCCGTATGCGTTTGTCTGTTAACGAATGGCCGGATCAGATTCAAAATGACAGTTCCGCCGGCAAGCTGCAGGTTGGCAAATGGACATTCTTTGCTGTAAGCTATGATTCAACAGCGTCCAGCGACAATATGAGCTGGTATTTCAGCACACCCTCTGACACACCCGGGCAATCCACTGTCAGTCTGGACCAAAAAACATCTTATAATCCTGGTCCGGTTGATAGTGATGTTGGACCTCTTGTGGTTGGCAACTTTAACGAAACCATGAAGGCCTACGGCATGGATCGTCAGTTTCGCGGTGAGATTCGCGCCTTGCAGATTTTTGGCAGCTCTAAAGACGGAAATGGTGCTCTTAAGGCCGATGAGATCGCTTCACAGTCCGGCCAAAAATTGCAACTGGCTGCAAATGTGGCAGAGAGCATGGCAGATCCGGTTAAGGTTGACAAAGAAGAAAAGGAGCCCGCGGCTGGGACATCCTATATGCCTTATCCGGATAAAGTCGTGGTGACAAAGGTCGAGCACTTTGGCAACATGTGTTGGAAAATTGCGGCGGCGGGAGGTACTTGGTACTTCGAAAACGGTGAGACCCAGGGAAAGTCTGGCTTCAGCAGTGCTTTCGATCAAGCCGGAAATGATTGGATTGGAAATGACGCGGACAGGGGATTCAACATATCTCCAAATACGGGTGGAAGACACGAGTATCGGGGTTGGCCGAATTTCGGGGAAGGTAATTTTGACCATCCTCAAAGGAGTAGTGGTGCCCAGACACTTTGGGTGGATGCAAATGGCAATGATATCGCATTCACCGACAAGCTTGAAGGGGATCACTTAATCATGAGATCCGCCAATTCAGATTACGAGTTGGAATATCACTTCTTCACAACTCACGCCGCGATAAAGGTTCTGAAAGCAAACAAAAAATACGCTTTCCTCTACGAAGGACCCATTGGGGGAGAGCAGAGATGTCTCAGTCGAGAAGGACTACTATGTCCTTAAGGACGGGAAATCACCGGGAGTGCAAAAACTGGCGGATTGGGATATCTTGAACCGGAGTTTGGAAACAAGTTCCCCTCGCCGTTCTTCTATTTGGCAGATAGCGATCCGAAGGATCCCCAGGTCTTTTATGTCGGAGTAAAGGATGTCGGGCCTGACAGCGCCGGGGACGAAGGCTGGAGGCAAGGCCTGAATATGGTAATCTTCAGTTTCGGCAGGGATGAGGATAAGCGGGCTTATACGGGAACGGATGCAGTTTGTGTATTTGGATTCCACCAGAAGGCCCCTCATGATGAGATATCCAGTTTCATTGAATCGCGCTTGACTGCTCCATTCGATCCGGCCCCGACTGACCGATCATCAAGTGCTCCCGGAAAACTTCGTGTAATTATGATGTCTGATTTCCCTCCAATAGGCGTTCGTAAAGAGTGGCGATGTACCCAACACGCAAAAAAGCGATCCTGATGATATGCAGTCGATGGTTCGTTTCCTGTTGTATGCCAATGAGTTTGATGTAGAGGGATTGGTTGCCGGAGCAGGCACCTTCGCCATGGAAGCTCATAAGATAAATATGTTGGGCGTACTTGACCGATACGAGATGGTGTATGAGAACTTAAAGAGCCATGATCCTGAGTATCCCACAGCGGACTACCTGCGTTCGGTCACCTACGAGGGGCTGGGTAATAATCACGGTTTAAGCATTCAATGGGGGGAGCAATAGTCAACCGGTTTCTGACATTATTGGCGAAGGCAAGGACAGTGAGGCCTCCAATGCAATCATAGCTGCCGCGGATAAACCGGATCCACGGCCGTTATGGATCGGAGGTCTGGGGCACACCGCGTGAGCTTTCCCAGGCCATCTGGAGGGTTCGAAATGATCGCAGCGAAGAAGAGTTCAAGTCATTTCTCCGCAAGCTTCGCATCTTCCTGATCGCTTATCAGGACTGCACGCACAGTTGGCTCATGGATGAATTTCCTGAGTTGTTTATTATCGAATCAAGAAAAACCTATCAGGGCTTTTTCGGAGGCAGTGACCCGGTTTCGAACCTTGCATGGGTCAATGAAAACATCCGTAACAATCATGGCTCTCTCTGTGATATTTACCCTCATGAAGGCATGGGATGCACCGGGGTATGCGAAGGGGATTCACCGGCGTTTATGTACCTTGTCAGTGCTAATCGCGGCATCAACGATCCAGAAGATCCTACACAGGAAAGTTGGGGTGGACAATACAAGCGCGTAACCGGTACGAATCATTATGTTGATGGTCCCGGTGGGTCAAGTATCTCCAAGTGGCGTAAAGACTTCCAGAAAGAATTCCAAGAACGTGCTGACTGGTGCATTGAGCCGATACCAACTGATAAACCAATACTGCAAAAACCCCGTATCATTAACACCTCCGATCTCGGCGCTGACCCAGATGATGATCAATCTTGGGTACGCTTTTTGGTTTGTTCCAATGAATATGATGTCGAAGGTATGATTGTTGCGACCGGATGCTGGAGGAAGAACCAAAGCTCAACCGCCATGCTCGACAAAATCGTTAACGCATACGAGCAGGTGTATGACAATCTCAAGGTACATGCTGAGGGCTATCCCACTCCTGAATACCTTAAATCCATCTCTGTGTTGGGATAAAGGGGTTATGGTATGGGTGATGTAGGTACAGGCAAAGACAACCCGGGCTCTGAGATGATTATTGCTGCCGTGGATAAAGATGATCCCCGTCCAGTTTGGGTACTGAAATACTCGGGCGGGGGGTAAAAGAATTTCTACTCGTGTTAAATTGCAGAGAAACCCCGTTTTTTTATGTTTAAACGAGTATTTGAGTTGTTCCTTTGACAGATTAAGTGTGCTAAATGTGTGTACTAAATAATTACTGGCACACGACGATATGATGTAAGATGTTATTTCGAAAACACTTACGCCATTTCATGGCACTGGAGGCGGGGGGAGTCGAACCCCCGTCATAGCCTTTTTATAAGTCCTTGCATTGTAATGAAATACGAGATAAGTCTCTTTTTTGCAGGCATTTAAATATTCTCATAATTTATCACGTTTTTTCACATTTTGCCAGGTTTTTCCTCCCAAATACTCCCGTATTACTCCCGTGAGGATCCCGTGTTATCCAGCCCAAATTATCGATTCCCCCATCCTGGTTCCAGTTATTGAAATCCAGACTGGAATTGCCAAAACCATAGGATTTTCTTATTGTCTTAGACATATTATGACAATAGAATATGCATACACTTATCATTATGTGTATTCTATATGGATTGTGTAATATGACAACAGAAAGACAGAAAATAATACTGAAACTGCTGTCTCGATAAGGCGTCATAAAACCTCGAGATTTTGAGAAGCAAGGCATTTCTCCACAAAATACTCTATCGGCTCTACCGGGATAAAAAGATTATAAGGCTCTCCAGAAATGTTTATGCAGACAAGAATTATCAGCCAACAGAATATCATGGAATTATTCAGGTGTACAGCAAGTTTCCCCAAGGCGTGGTTTGCCTGATCAGTGCACTGCAATTTCATGATCACAATGCAACTGCCGCACGAAGTCTGGGTAGCGATATTTTTCAGGAGATTATGAATGATAAAATCAGGCCAACTGATATCTGCAATTTGTGTTTTATTTGTTTTTGCAGCAATAGACAGCCTTTTATTAGCTGATAACGAGATATTAATTAATGTTGACCCGCCGGACAGACTAATGAATTCTGAAGTCTTAGGTGAATGGGCAACACCCGGAAATCTCGATGGCTGGACAGGAAACAATATATCAGGCTTAAGCTCAACGGGCGGTTATATTACAGGCATCGGAGCAGCAATCAATTCCAGCATTCAGAAAACAGGTATAGCAGGGCCAGACCTGGACTTTGGTTTTTTCGATTATCTCCAAATAAGAATAAAGGTTCCTGCATCATTTAATGATGATATCGTTTTATACTTCGGCACTACTGTAAACGGAGGTTTTGCCACAAACAGAGAATTTCAGATTCCGGACGCGAATATCCCCAAAGATGGTGATTGGCATACATACCGTCTCGATCTGGGACTGGTTGTCTGGTGGCGGGATTCGCTGACAGACATGAAAATATTTCCCCTCGGTAATTCAGGCAACAGGCAGACATTTTACATTGATTATGTTGAAATCGGTGACCTGCCGGACGATATTCTTATGGTCAATACTGATATAGGATTGGCAGAGGGTGAAACACTTGCTGACTGCAACTATATAGAATCCAAGCACGCTGTATTCTGGTGGTCTCCGGCATCCTACACAATCGATCCCGCTCTTAATCCACAGGTGATGGGCAGACGGGTACTGCGGATGATTGAAGAATCTTACCAGGTTTACTGCAAAAAACTTGGCTTTAATGAGCCGTTTGAAAGCTGGGATTTATGGAGACGGGACGGCAATAGGTATAAGGTAAATCACACAACCTGGTTCGGTGGATTCTGGATGGGCGGCAGAAACGGCTTTGGCTGGCTCAACGTTCCTGCAGGCGGATTATGGGATGAAGGCTGGGGTAATCCTGTTCCTCATGAGTTTGGTCATGTTCTTGACGGCCATCAGATAAACTCCTTGTCTGGCGGACACTGGGAGTCACACGCCAACTACCTTCGTCAAGCCTGGCAGATGCATTATGCCGAGCGGTTTCCAAGCAATCAGCAGTGTCAGCTTGATCTCCAGATTTATGAGATGTCAAATTTGCGTCAGGACCACGGCCGTCTGATTTATCGGGATTTCAGGATTCACCAGGCCTTGCAGGATTATGCCGACGATATCGGGCTTAACTATAACGTTGTAGCACAATTGTGGTTTGATGGAATAAGCAACCAAACGGTCTATGACAAGCTAAAAGGTTTCTTGCCTGAAGATTATGAGGTGGAGAATGTTGTGGCTTTTGGCTTGCGTCACTGGCCTTTCCTCGATTTTGCTGACGGCGATAAATTCAAGAATCAACTGTGGTCAACCGCCAATGATAAAGCTTGGCATGATTATGTTACAGGCTCTCTTTTAATCCCCACCCAGGACAGGCCTGGTTGGTGGAGAGTACCATTCGAAAGAGCGCCTGAAAAATTTGGTTATATGTATCATGAGCTTGAGCCGACCGATACGAATGTTACGGTTGAGCTGCAGGGTTTTGATTTACTGGGTGGCACCGAGGGCTGGCGATGGTCACTTGCTGCTGTGGATACCGGCGGCAGCGTGCGTTTCAGCGACCTGTGGGAGCCTGGAACTCATTCTATGCTCCTTAATCCCGGCGAGACAAAGGTTTTTATTGTTGTTGTGGCGACACCAAGCGATACGTCACTCAATCTCGAATATCCCGATAACAGATTTCCACCAGACAAGCATTATGACAGGCTGCACTATGCCTACGAAGTCAGAATCGTCGGAGCAACGCCAGCAAAAAGGCAGTTGGGCTGGTCTAAGGGGGCCGGGCATACACATTCCAACGGCGGCGGATGGGTCGATAATACAGCTACCGTCAACAGCACTGCATACGTGGGGCCCAACGCCATGGTACTCGGAACCGCCAAGGTTTATAACTATGCACGAATCGAAGATTATGCGGTTGTTATGGAAAATGCAACTGTCAGGGATAATGCTGTTGTTTCAGGTTATGCTGCTGTGAGAAATAATGCAATTGTCCGAAATAACGCCAAAGTCCGCGACCGGGCAATTCTGCAGGATAATTGCATTATTGAAGGAAATGGTCTTGTTGAAGATTACTCCCATACGTACGGCTCGACGAATGTCAAGGACAACGGTATTGCACGTGGTGTTTGTCTGCCCAGGGATACCACTGTTTCAGGAACAGCCATTCTCGGTTACGATTATTCTTCTGCAGAATCTGTATTGGACGGCGTTCATTTCAGCCATATTCCGTGGGGTGGATGGTACATGGATTTCTATGTTGTTACGAAGAAAAAAACCCGCGGGCTCATTGCATCCTACAGAATTGAGGAATCTGAAGGCCAGGTCTGCTGGGACGAATTCGGTGCTCAGCACGCTCTATTAAGAGGCGGTCCGCAGCGTGTCACCGACCTTGATATGAACAGCAAGGTTTTAAGGATTGACGGAATCGATGATTATATGGTTTTGGATCGCAGCCTTTGCGACTTAACCGATGGCACTTTCGGCCTTTGGGTAAAACCTGCTAATAATACCAATGTTCCGGTCCTGTTTATGGGAAGCTCTGCTTCTAAATATCTCCAAATTGCCCTTGACGCCTCAGGTTATGCAAGATTTACAATTACCGACAGTTCAACAACCAGCCACTTATATCATCATCGATAATCCCGACAGGCTCTTGGACGCATATTACAATAACACTTGACGGCAGCCAGGGAGCACTTTATATAAATGGCGGTACACCCGAAGATTCATCCGCAATAACACTGGTTCCCGATGATGTCCTCGGTTCGAACAACTATACCCAGCCGGAAGCCTTCTATGTCGGTAGAGACTGGGGCGGCAACCTGTTCACTGGTGACATCGAAGATGTACGTTTTTATAACGTGGCATTAACTGCAGATGAAATCGCCAATGAAATACGCAGGTGCGGAGATACCATTGGTGTATTTTACTATAATTCCTCTCAGGATTTTGACGGTTTAACTACAGAGGCTCAATCTGGTGTTCATAACGGGATCGAGCGTGTCCTTGAGGCCTCGATTTATCCTGATACTTCGGATGATGTAGGCTACTACGAAGGAATTCTCGATTGTACTGATGAAAGAGACGGCAGTTTCGAAGGAACCGGCTTTGGTCTTGATAACGGAGAGATTCTAGTCAGGCTTGAAAATATCGGCTTCTGGAGAACGGGTATTTATATAACTTTAGGGCAGTGGCAAAAGATCATGGTCGGTTTTAACGGTAGCTTTGCCGAGCTTTATGTTGACGATGTTTTGAAGGCTTCGAGGACCTATACAGCAACACAAAATGATGTAGCAGGCAAGAATTACAGAATCGGATTTGCAATGGACACGGGAAGCAACAAGTATTATTTTGATGGAAGAATAAAGGATATAACTATTTCCGATAGATTCAATTTAGGTGACAATCAGCCGCCGACACCCGATCCCGCTGAATGGGCCTCTGGTCCGCATGCACTTGGTGGAACAGAAATCACAATGGCTGCTGAAATGGGCACAGATGCAAGCGGAGGTATCGAATACTATTTCGATGAGACAAGCGGCAATCCCGGCGGTAATGGCAGCGGTTGGCAAACCGATCCAATTTATAATGATACAGGTCTGGAACCCGGCTACGAGTATACATATACAGTTAAAATGAGGGATAAATACGGCAACGAAACCGGTGTATCCGCTGAAGGAAAAGCTATAACCCCTGGTCCGGGTGATTTTAATAAGAATGGAGTTGTCGATGTAAATGACCTCGAGATACTGTTAAACCAATGGTTAACTGAATATGTTCCTGCAAATCCGGGGCTCGTGGGTCGCTGGACTTTTGACGAGCAAAGCGGAACAACCGCTTATGACAGTATCGAGGGAAATAATGGGATAATATACGGCGGAGCAACGCTAAACGGCTCAGGGTAAAACGCTTCACAACGACGACACGGGCATGAAGATCTTAAATCCGCCGGATCCGCTGTCGGGCCGCAAAGGGCTGTTTACTTCCGGCATCATCTCGGTGTCGGTTGACAACAAACGGATTGCGTTGTTCTTTACCGGCCGTCGGCACGCCGGTGAGAACCTGGCCGAGCTGCTGCGCCGGCGCGATGAGCGTCTGGATAAGCCGTTGCAGATGTGCGATGCCTTGAGCCGCAACCTGCCCGAGAAGATGAAGACGCTCGTGGGCCATTGCCTGGTCCATGGCCGGCGTGGCTTTGTGCAGGCGGCCGTCAGCTTCCCGGATGAATGCCGGTATGTGCTGGAGCTTTTGAAAGAGGTCTATCGCATCGATGACGAGGCGAAAGGGATAACGGACGAGGAACGATTATCCTGGCATCAGCAATACAGTGGTCCGAAGATGGCGGAGCTGGAAGCCTGGCTGCATGAGCAGATCGATCAGCGATTGGTGGAGCCCAACAGTTCGCTGGGCGAGGCGATCCAATATATGCAGAACCACTGGCAGGAACTGACGCTGTTTTTGCGCCAGCCGGGCGCGCCGCTGGACAATAATATCTGTGAACGGGCGTTGAAGAAGGCGATTCTGCATCGCAAGAACGCCTACTTTTATAAGACCGAGACCGGGGCCCGGGTGGGTGACTTCTATATGAGTCTGATCCATACCTGTGAGTTAAATGAGGTCAATCCGTTCGACTACCTGACCGCATTGCAGAAAAATCAGGCCCGCCTCACCGCCGAACCCGCCCAATGGCTACCCTGGAACTACCAGAAAACCCTCCAGGCAAGTGCACCGGCATGATATTCCCACCTAACCATCTGCCCTCACCAATCGCCGCCTGGCAATTTTGGGGATTTTTAAGATTTTTCACCCTTGCCGAAAGGACACGGAACAACGACACACGCCAGCGACATCAATAGATGGAGTGGGAAAAATCTGTGGTCCTGCCCGAGCGGTCGGAGGCGATTACCCTGGCGGGAATTGATTTTAATGCAATTCCCGGCCTGGAAGCGGTGTCGAATGAATTGGTGGGTACCGGAGTTACAGAGACCTGGCAGCGGGAAAATCGGTTCGATTACCACTGGTATCAGGCTCATATCACCGGAGTCTTGGAGGTGGAGCCGGTGAATTTTCGCAAGATACCGGCCCTGATTGACAATCTCCAGCGAGACCTGATCTGGTGGTTTATCGCGTTGGTGCTTTTGAGGCATGAGGGCAAGGTGGTCACGCAACAGACAGAATTATTGAAAACAACTATCATATTGACAAGTAGTTAGCCGCGGAGTATTTGCACCGTACGACAAATAAATGGTTATGAATTTTACTTAACGGTGCCGTCCACTAAAGGCAGTTTTAACTCGACCCAATGTTCCTTACGGTCATCAACCAACGGGATGGTCTCATCGGACAGTTCATGACCATCCAGGATTACGCATATCATATGCTCTACAGGCGGTACTTGCTGAACAGCGATATGGTAAAGTGTCTCCCGATAGCGATAATGGAGTTTGAAGCCCTCCCAATCTGCTGGGAGACAGGGTGTAAATCGTAGTTTATCCACTTCCAAGCTGAGTCCCAGGAGCGATTCGACGATCAGCCGGTACATCCAGGCGGCAGAACCGGTGTACCAGGTCCAGCCACCCCGACCGGTATGTGGCGCCACGGCATAGACATCGGCCGCTACGACATAGGGTTCCACTTTGTAGATGGCGATCTCCCGGGCCGATCTGGCATGGTTCACCGGATTGATCATGTTGAAAAGCTCCCAGGCGCGTCGATTGTCACCCAGACGCGCAAAGGCCATCGTCGCCCATATGGCTGCATGCGTGTATTGGCCGCCATTCTCTCTCACGCCAGGGACATAGCCTTTAATATAACCGGGATTCAGCGGTGACTTGTCGAAGGGCGGAGCCAGCAGTTGGATCAGCCCATGCTCACGGCGAACGAGGTGCACATCCATCGCGTCCATGGCCAGACGCACCCGTTCGGAATTGCCCGCACCTGACAGTACCGACCAGCTTTGCGCAATCGAATCGATCCGGCATTCGATATTGTTGGACGAACCCAGTGGGGTGCCATCATCGAAGTAAGCACGACGGTACCAACCGCCATCCCAGCCATGGGTCTCGCGATCTGACGGCTTAACCCCGCCGCTTCCTGGGTGCAAGTTTCAGCGAATGATTCATCCCCATGCGCACGGGCCAGTTCAGCGAAGCGCATGAGAACATCGTATAGAAAAAATCCCAGCCAGACGCTTTCGCCTTTGCCCTGCTCGCCCACCAGGTTCATGCCATCGCTCGCGATGGCGTATGCCCGGCCAAAACGCCGATCGAAACGCTAAGCGACCGGGAAATCGAGGTATTCCGTCTGATCGGTGAAGGCAGTAAGACCACCCAGATCGCCAAAAAACTCTTTCTGAGCCCAAAAACCATCGAAACATATCGCTTGCGCATCCGGGAAAAGCTGGATTTGTTGAATGCCGCGGATCTGCTCCGGTATGCTATCAAATGGGCAAAGAGTCAGGATAATGGCGGTTGATCTTTGGAGCTTTCACTGATTGCGGTGCAATTGGATACCCTGAAAACACAAGAGTCCGGGTGAAAGTCGAATCCGCCTGGCCATGAACATCGCTGTCCGTGCCATTATTACTCAAACCCCTCATTATGGCCATTGATATTATTTTTCCTTTCCGCTCAGCGCCTCGAAGCCGGAGATCACATCAAACAACTCCTCATCAATGCCACTCTGGCGTAAACGATGGAAAGATCCGTTGAGATCTTCCAGTAATTCGTCGATGTTTTTGTCAGCGCGTTGCATCGCCGCCAAGCGACTGGCATTTTCGCTGGCAAGAGATTCGGCGCACGCGCGGAAAAGCGAGACAAACAGATATTCGCGAATGAACGCCCGCAGGGGTTCGATACCACCCCCCATCGCCTCGGGTAGGCTTTTTGTCGGCCAGGGCAGTGCCACCAGTTTGCTTTGCCATTTTTCGTCCAACGGCAACAGATATTGGACTATGGGCGTATAAACGGCTCCGGACACCGGACGGTTATAGATAAGAAGGAGTTCGGCGATTTCACCCTGGTTAAGGCGAATTTCGCTTTCTATGATAATCTGGCCAACGAGCGGAACGATGGCCTTTACGGAGCTCGGTACGGTAAAAAGTCCTGTCAATGGAAGGCCCGCGTCCGACAGGCGTGCATGAACGCGTTCGCCAATGGCCCATACCACAGGCTTGGCGGTCAGCGCCGCCAGCGTCTCGACCGCGTAATCGGTCACCACATCGTTAAACTGTCCCACCAGTCCTTGGTCCGAACCGAATACAACCGCGCCAATCGCGTGCGTACCCAATTGGCTTTTTCGTTCTGCCACCGGGGGGGGCGGCCCGCTTTCCCGCAGGCAAGCGCCCAACCCGAGTTCCACCGTGCGAAAGTAGTCGGCCAATGCCCGCACCGAGTTCTCGTATTGTCCGATGCTTGAGGCGGCCACGGCCTTCATGGTGCGAACAACGGATTGAAGATCCCTGGCGCCACCGATCTTTCGGCGCAGACTCGCTGTGGAATCGCTCATGGCTTCTCCTCGGACACCCTCTTAAACTCAGGTTCTGGCTCATCTTTGGCTTTTATATTCTCTTCACCCTCCTGCCTGGTCTTATGTACATATTCCGCGACCGTCTCCTCCTTATGCTGGAATTTTTCGAGCGCCCGGCGGGCAATTCCGATAAGTGTTTGTCGATCCTCGTCGCTTAAAGCGTCGACGGTATCCAGCCGTTCGCCCACATCCTCCGGAATGGTCGCCGCCGCCTCATGCACGGCATGCTCAGCGTCCATCATCTGGTCAAGAGGCACTTGGTCGAAGAGTTCCGTGGCCAATGCCAGTAGTACGGCGATTTGCGCGGGTACGGACACCGGGGCGAATTCCGGCTGTTTGAGGCAGGCGCGAATGCGCCGTCCATGCTCGATAATCTGACGGGCTTCGTCATCCAGCCGGGCGCCAAAGCGGGAAAATATTTCGCGCTCCTCAAACTGAGCATAGGCCAGCTTGAGGTTACCCGCGACCGCACGGTAGGCTGATCGTTGCGCCTTGCCGCCAACGCGCGAAACCGATTTCCCGACATCCACCGCAGGCAGGACGCCCAATTCGAACAGCGAGGGCGAAAGGTAGATCTGCCCATCCGTGATGGAGATCAAGTTGGTTGGAATATAGGCGGAGATATCCTGTGCTTCGGTTTCGATAATGGGCATGGCGGTCAGGGAGCCGCCACCGAGTTCCTTGCCCAAGTGCGTCGCACGCTCCAGCAGCCGCGAGTGGATATAAAAAATGTCGCCGGGAAACGCTTCGCGTCCGGGTGGCCGGCGGAGCAGAAGGGACAGTTCGCGGTAAGCGCGGGCATGTTGGGTGAGATCGTCGTAAACGATCAGCACATCCCGGCCGGCTTCCATAAAATATTCCCCAATGCTGGTCGCAGCGTACGGAGCGATGTAAGCAAGTCCCGGCGGATCATTGCCCTCGGTTACGACGACGACGGTGTAATCCATGGCCCCCTTTCCCCGCAAGGTTGCCACAACCTTCGCCACGGCGGACGCGCGCTGACCGATGGCGCAATAGATGCACAGGACATTCTGGTCCCGCTGGTTGATGATGGTGTCAATCGCGATGGCGGTCTTGCCCGTCTGGCGGTCGCCGAGAATCAACTCGCGCTGGCCGCGCCCAACCGGAATAAGCGCATCGATGACTTTAATGCCGGTCTGAAGGGGTGTTCTGACAGGCGCGCGATCCATGATGGGGGCGGCGACCCGTTCGATGGGCAGGCGCTCGCCATCGACCACTGGTCCGTTGCCATCCAGTGGCTCGCCGAGCGGATTGATGACGCGCCCCAGCAAACCATCGCCCACGGCCACATCCATGACCCGGCCCGTGCGCTGTACTTCGTCCCCCGCCTGGAGGCGCCAGTATTCACCCAGCAAAACGACGCCGATTTCATGCTCGTCCACATTGAACGCAATACCGGACACATTCCCGGGAAAGCTCACCAATTCATCATAACCAACGCCGGGAAGCCCGGAAACCTTGGCGATGCCGGTGGCAATACTGGTAATCGTACCCACCTCTCGTGGGGTTAATTGTGGTGTAAACGCTTCCCGCACCTTGCCAATTCCGGCAAATGCGCGGTCAATACCCCACTGAAGACTCTCGGGTTCCATGTTCATTTATTGTTCGTTTCAGGGTTGGATTCTTTAGACTCTTACCAATGAAATATTGCACAAGATGGCCAAGATATACTCTCAATTGAGATTTACCGTTTCGCCGTGAGATAACTGATTGCGTGGAAGACAGTTAAATCCGGGCGATCCAGGAATCATCCTACGCGATGCGTATATCTTTACTTGAAGCCGGATGCTGCGGCGACACTGTTTGGTTCCGGCACTGTCGGTTTGGGTTTGGCTGGGACTATGGGTTTGTCCTGTTCCTTCAGAAATTCATCAATATCCTTTTCCATCACCGCGAGGTAATCCGCAATGCTCCATGCCACCTTTTGTCCATTTGTAGTCAGTTCGATCCCGCCGATCAGGTCTGGCCCGGTTTCGAACCGAACGGGAATGTCGGCCGCCAAGGTTTCATTGAGCACATTTTGTATCGCTGCTCGTTGCTCTGCGGGCAGTTCAAACGCACTGCGCACCAAGGCGGGGCCTGACGCCGTCTTGAAGGCTCCGGCCAGACTTTCCTTCACCTTGCCGTCCATCTCGCCCAAGCGGCGTGTGAACACCTCCCCCAGGCGTTCTTCCAGACTCGTCGTGGCGAGATCCGTCAGCGCTTTTCGCGTGATGGCAAATACTTCCTGCCGTATTTTATGACTGAGGGCTTGCTGCAGGTTATGGGCGTCAGTTTTCAGCGTTTCCTGTTGTTTTAAACGCAGCGCCGCCGCCGCATCCCGGGCTTCGTCAAGGAGCCGCTGTCGTTCGGCCTTCGCCTCGACGGTCGCCTTGCTCCAGAGCGCGGCGCGCTGTTGTTCGAACGCGTCGTTTTTGATCTGAAAGGCGTCGCTCTGCTTTTGGGCCTCAGCTTTTTGGGCGCCGGCGTCCGCGAGTTCCGCGGCGATCCGCTTCTCCCGCTCATCGATGGCATGGAGAATGGGCTGATAAAGAAAGCGTTTCATCAACCACACCAAGATGGCGAAGTTGACTAGCTGCGCTCCCACCGTGAACCAATCGATTAACATAGGTTTACTTTCCTGTGGCTTGGGCGATGACATGGTTCCAGAACGGGTTGGCGAAGATGAGAATCATCGAGACCACGAAACAATAGATGGCCGTGGACTCGATCATCGCCAGACCCACAAACAAGGTTCGGGTGATGGTGGCCGAGGCATCAGGCTGCTGTGCCAGTGAACTCAACGCCGTTGCGACCGCCCTGCCCTCACCCAACGCCGGGGCCATGGTGCCAAACGCGGTGGTAATGCCGGCAGTGACAATGGATGCCACCGCGATAAGTGTCATGCTATCCATGAGAGATCCTTTCGTTGATAATATTTTTGCTTCTAGTCGCGCGTTCCGGTTTATGCCTGGGTTTACGGACACGGGTGGCGGCCGCGATGTAAACCGCGGCCAGGATACTGAAGATATAGGCCTGCACCATGCCGGTGAGCAGACCGAGAACTGTCATAACAATCGGGAAGAGGAAGGGCGTAATCGTAAGCAAAATGCCGATAATCATCGCCCCGCTCATCATATTGCCGAACAAGCGGACGGCCAGGGCCAGTGTGCGCGAAATTTCACTGATAATATTAAACGGCAGCATGATGATGGTTGGCTTCAGATAGGAGTTAAGGTAGTTGCCCACCCCCTGATCCTTGATCCCAAAGAATGGCACGGCCACCAACACACACAGCGCAAGCGCCGTCGTGGTCGAGAGCGACCCGGTGGGCGGTTCGTAGCCGGGGAAGACCGTGCCAAGACTGGCGGCGGCGACGAACAGAAAGAGCGTGCCCAGGAAACCAAGATAGTTTCGCGGTTGACTTAAGCCAACTTCGATAATTTGTTTTTCGATGCCGGAGACGATGATTTCCAGTAAATTCTGCCAGCGGGAACGCTTCAGGTCAATGGAGAGCTTGCGCGTAATGACTTTTGAGCCGACGGCCAGTACGAGCATCAGTACCCAGGTAAAGACAATGGTGGCGTTGAGCTTGAAGAATCCGTGTTGCCAGTACACAATTTCGTCGGGACTAAGTCGCATGGCTGGTCTCCTGTGTCAAGCAAGTTGGTTTATCCGCCGCCCGAGTGAGCCGCATTATGAGCAGACGGGCCATGATAAATCCCAAGAGGCTTACTGTTAGCCGCTCCCAACGACCGTCGGCGACCAGGTAAAATCCCGTCAGAGTGATGCCCATCCGCAATAGTAGGCTGCCGAAAAACCACAGCGCCGGCCGTTGAGACGAAACCCCTTTCTGAATCGTCCACCAAAGGCCGCCAAAGAACAGTACCCCGAGCAAAAAGCCCGCCGTCAATGCCAACAACAATGTCACCGTTTCATTCATCGTCATCCTCCTGTTCCATTCGCATTTCTTGGTCTTCCTTGGATACCCAATGCCAGGCATTCCAACAACCGATTACCAGGCCGAACACCAGCAACATGAGCGTCCAGGAGTGGCTGCCGGAATGTCGATTGTCCAGCCAAATACCGAACGCCGCACCGAGCAATGTCGGAACCGCCACCGACCAGCCGATCAGCCCCATCATCCCCATGCCAAACCAGACGCCCTGCGTCGCGTGGCGCCGCGCCTTAAGCTTACGCGCCGCCTTCGCACCGACTTCCTGACTGAACGACGGCTTCGTCTTCAAAAGCTTGTTTTGGGATTTGTCACTCATGATTAAACTCCACTAAGCGGCGGATGAAACCGCTTTCCATTTTTGCGACTGCCACGTTAACGCTTTGCTCCCGTTCGTTCAGGAGCATAAACTCCTGCTCCACCGCTTCCCGTAGTTGGCCGAGGTCTGTTCCGCCAATGGCATTGCGTACGGAAACAAGTACATTTAAACCGGTCTTGACCAACACCCCTTCATCGACGGCCACATAAAACTCGCCCTCGGTTTTGGTTTCGTAGATCAGAATTCCAGGAGCAATCGCGGCCACGCAATCAAGCCGGTGCGGCAGGAGTCCAAACGAGCCCTGGCGGGTTTCGGCAACGATGCGCAAAACATCGGTTTTCTCGGCATAGATTCCAAACGGCAGCAGAACCTTAAGCGTCATGGGTATCGATGGTTGCATGATCGTCCTCCGGTTTGGGTTTCGTTTCGGACTCAGACTGCAAACCAGCCTTGGTTTTGGGTCGGCCGGGCGGTTTATTTTTCACGGCTTCGCCAATCGCCCCGATCATATAGAGCGCGCTTTCCGGGTAATCTTTGAATTCATCGTGCAAGATTCGTTCGCAGCCATCGAGCGCATCCTTGAGACTGACGAGTTTCCCTTTGATGCCGCTAAACTGCTCGGTGGCGAAAAAAAGGCTGGGTAAAAGAATCGCTCCAATCGTCGGGCGCGGGCAACGACATTGCGATCTTCCGACGCCAGTTGCTCCAAGCCCAGCATGGCAATGACATCCTTGAGTTCTTCATACTGCGCGAGCGTTCGCCGGATTTCCTGTGCCAGAAGATAATGGCGGTCGCCGACAATGCCGGGCGTGGCCATTTTGGAACTGGATTGCAACAGATCGACTGCCGGATAAAGTCCTTCGCTCGCCCGCTTGCGTGACAGGACAATCGAAGCAGAGAGATGCGAAAAGGTATGCACCGCCGCCGGGTCGGTCAAATCGTCCGCCGGGACATACACCGCCTGAATGGAGGTGATGGCGCCCGCATCGGTATTGGCAATGCGTTCCTCCAGCCGCGACAACTCCGTCCCCATGGTCGGTTGATAGCCCAACCGCGATGGCATCTGCCCCATCAGGCCCGACACTTCCATACCAGCCTGGATGAAGCGAAAAATATTGTCGATCAGCAGCAGGACATCGCGATGCTCATCGTCCCGGAAATACTCGGCCATCGTCAGCGCGGCATGGCCCACGCGAAAACGGCTGCCCGGCGGCTCGTTCATTTGCCCGAAAATCATCACCATATCCGATAAAACGCCCGCCTCCTTCATGTCGCGGTAAAGCTCTTCGCCTTCGCGACACCGTTCGCCAATGCCGCAAAATATGCTGACACCTTCCTGGTGCCCGATCATATTGTGAATCATTTCGGTCAATAAGACGGTTTTTTCCCACCCCGGCTCCACCAAAGAGACCCGCCTTACCGCCTCGTTCGAGCGGTACCAGTACATCAATGACTTTGATCCCGGTCTCGAACACCTCGGATTGGGTGGAGCGCCGGGCTAATGCCGGCGGTGCCTGATGAACAGTACGCCATTGGACATCGGTCAGTTCCGCCTGGCGGTCGATGGCGTGGCCGAAAACATCGAACATTCGCGCGAGAATTCCCTTGCCGACCGGCGCCATCAATGGCCCACCGGTATCTTCCACCGTCATGCCGCGGGCGAGGCCTTGGGGTGGGAGTCAGTGCGATACCACGCACGCGATGCGCATCGAGTTGCGCCAATACCTCGATGACAATAGTCCCTTCCCTCGCATGCAATATCGAGTATATGGGCGGCAAAATGGGCCTCGAACCGGATGTCGACAACACTTCCGCGCACTGAGACAACCGCGCCGAGGTTCATTGGATGGGGTAGGGTCTTCATAGTTATTCTTGCAAAATCATCGTCAGGATAAATGACAACAGTCCTTTCCAGTTGGTGCGTAGTTTCGTCAAGTTTCGTTCCTGCTCCACTTCCAGTTCAGGATTTCCGGCATGTCCTGCCCGTTCTGGTCGATGTACTGCTTGTGCTCGATCAGCTTCGCCTCCATTGCCTGCTTTAACGCGGCCCCTTTGGCCCCCAACTGCGGCAACCGGTGAATGACATCCAGCACCAGATGAAACCGGTCCAGATCGTTTAAAACCGTCATGTCGAAGGTCGTCGTGATCGTGCCCTCTTCCTTATAGCCCCGCACATGCATGTTTTTATGGTTGGCGCGGCGATAGGTCATCCGGTGGACCAGCCAGGGGTAGCCGTGGAACGCAAAGATAATCGGCTTATCTTGAGTAAACAACGCGTCGAAGTCACGATCACTCAATCCATGCGGATGTTCCGTATCCGGTTGCAGTTTCATCAGATCGACAACATTAATCACTCGTATTTTCAGTTCAGGCAGATACTTGCGAAGTATGGAAACCGCGGCCAGGATTTCAAGCGTCGGGACATCGCCGCAGCAGGCCATCACCACATCCGGTTCCCCGCCCCGGTCCGTACTGGCCCACGGCCAAACGCCAATTCCCTTGGTACAATGCGCGACCGCCTCATCCATGGTCAGCCATTGCGGCGCCCGGTACTTGCCCGCAACCGTCACATTGACATAATGGCGGCTGCGCAGGCAATGGTCCCAAACCGACAACAGACAATTCGCGTCCGGAGGCAGGTACACCCGGACAATCGACGCCTTCTTGTTGACCACATGATCGATGAATCCGGGATCCTGATGGGTAAAGCCGTTGTGCGCCTGTTGCCAGACATGGGAAGCCAGTAGATAATTGAGCGACGCTATCTTCTTTCGCCACGGCAGCTCAGCCGTGACCTTCAGCCACTTGGCGTGCTGGTTGAACATCGAATCGATAATGTGAATAAAAGCCTCGTAGCTATTGAACAGCCCATGTCGCCCCGTTAGCAAATACCCCTCCAGCCACCCTTCGCACTGATGCTCGCTCAGCATCTCCATCACCCGACCGTCGGCGGCCAGAAACTCATCATTTGCTTCGGTCTGGGCCTCCCACTGCCGGTTGGTCACCTCGAAAACAGCATTTAAACGATTTGACAAGGTCTCATCAGGACCGAAAATGCGGAAATTCCGCTGCTCTTTATTTAGCGTAATCACATCCCGCAGAAATTCGCCGAGGACATGGGTATCAGCCGCCATGACAGAGCCGGGTATCGTTACCTTGACCGCATAATCACGAAAATCGGGCATCTTCAGATCTCGTAACAGCAAACCACCGTTTGCGTGCGGATTGGCGCCCATTCGCCGGCCGCCCTTCGGCGCCAGCTCGGCCAGTTCCGGGCGGAACCGGCCCTGCTTATCGAACAGCTCCTCGGGCCGGTAACTTCGCAGCCAGCGTTCGAGCTGCTCAAGATGTCCGGGATGATCCGCATCGATTTGGAGCGGCACTTGGTGCGCCCGAAAGGTGCCTTCAACCGGCAAGCCATCAACCACTTTCGGGCCGGTCCAACCCTTGGGCGACTTCAACACGATCATGGGCCAGCGGGGACGGCTGGCATCCTGATGGGCGCGGGCGTTGCTTTGAATCTTCCGGATGTCCTCAATCGCCTTTTCCATGACAGCAGCCATGGTTTGATGCATCGTTTCCGGCTCGTCCCCCTCCACATAATACGGTATCCAGCCATAACCACGAAACAACTGGTCCAATTCCTCATGGGGGATGCGCGCCAACACAGTTGGATTGGCGATTTTATAGCCGTTCAGATGCAAAATAGGCAGCACAGCGCCATCAGTAACCGGATTGAGGAATTTATTGGAGTGCCACGCCGTGGCCAGCGGCCCAGTTTCCGCCTCGCCGTCGCCCACCACACAGGCCACCACCAGGTCTGGATTATCGAACACCGCCCCGAAGGCATGACTGAGGGAATAGCCCAGCTCGCCCCCCTCGTGAATCGATCCCGGACATTCCGGTGAGACATGACTGGGGATCCCGCCGGGGAAGGAGAACTGGGTAAACAGCTTTTTCAGTCCAGCCTCATCCTGCGTAATGTGCGGATAGACTTCACTGTAAGTACCTTCGAGATAAGTATTTCCCACCAGCGCCGGACCGCCGTGGCCGGGACCGGAAATGTAAATCATGTCCAGATCGTACTTCTTGATGACCCGGTTCAAGTGGACATAAATGAAATTCTGACCCGGCGTCGTGCCCCAATGCCCCAGCAGTGTGGGCTTTATATGCGACTTTTTTAAGGGCTCCCGCAGCAACGGATTGTCGTACAGATAAATCTGGCCGACCGACAGATAATTGGCCGCCCGCCAGTAGGCATCCATCCGATGAAGCAATTCCGGGGTGAGATCGTTTTCATTCATGGGTCGATTCCTTTAATAGTGTCAAGGCTGATTACTCGGCAATTTACTTTGGTTGCCGTTTGAGCATTGCCTGGTCACATAATCATCAACCGGTTGATCCGGCCGATGGTCTTCAGCGGCGCATCAGACCAGGCCTGCTTCAAGTTGAGTCTTTCTTTTTCTTTGGTCGATCATGTATCAGAATGGGAACAATCAGAAAGAGACTGCCGACACCAACGCCCAGAAAACACAAGATCGCGAAACCGGGATAACCAAAGATGCGAAACGAACTCTCCACCTGCATCAATAAAGCGGCCCCGACAATCAACGCGGCCAGTATCAAACCCAGGGTGATCCGATTGGCGACCTTCTGCAGCCCTTCGATGATGACATTCTCTTCAATCGCATCCACTTTTATCTTTAACTCATTACGCGTTATCGCATCGAGAATCCGGTTGAGCCGGCTGGGCAGTCGCACCAACAGATCCTTCATCTCCAATAAGCCGCCGAACAGGTGGGTTGGCGAGAGCGCCTTCCACATTCGCTGCATTAAAATTTTCTCCGCGTTGCGCCGGATCGAAGCGTTGGGATCAAATTTCGGGTCGAGGGTTTGACCAACCATATTCAGATTCAGCAGCGTCTTGCCCAACAGGGTCAACTCCGCAGGCACCCGCAATCCGCTATCTCCCGATATTTTCGTAATTTCCAGTACGACGCGCCCCACTTGAATCTGGTCCATTTTAAATTCCTGATACTCACTAACCAACCCCGCCACGCGCTGCCTGAATGGATTCTCTATAAAATCTATTTTTCGATCCCCGATTTTAATCGCAATGGTTGCAGCTTCATCACCGCGTCCATCGCTCACCGCCAACAGCAACTGAAGCAGGTTCTCCTGTAACGGGGATGAGAGGTGCCCCCACCATCCCCAGGTCAAGCAGGGCAATGCGATGATCATCCGTGAGAAAGACATTGCCCGGATGGGGATCGGCGTGAAAAAAAACCATCCACCAGAATTTGCTTCAGATAAGCGTGAAACAGTTCTTCCGCCAGATCCGCCCCCTTGAAATCGAGACGGGCCAAAGGGCTGAGTTCCGTGAATTTTTTACCTTGAATGTAGTCCATGGTCAACACGCGTGAAGTGGTAAAATCCTCAATCGGAGCCGGGACGACGATTGCTGAAAATTCCAGCAGATTGGCACCCAAGGCGCTGAGATTGCGCGCTTCCTGCCGATAATCCAACTCGCGCCACAAACTCCGGCGAAATTCGTCGAGCATCTTGCCGAACTCGTACCGCTTGCCCCACTGCGTGTGCTTATCCCAAAACCAGGCAATCTCCGCCAGCACCTCCATGTCATCCGCGATAACTTCCCGGATTCCCGGCCGCTGCACCTTCACCACCACGACCCGGCCGTCATGCATGGTCGCACGATGGACCTGGCCCAGCGACGCCGTCGCCAGCGGCTTGGGTTCAAACTTGGAAAAGGCCTTTGATATCCGTACTCCCAACTCGTCAGCAACTATGGCTTGCACCTCTTCGAACGGAAAGGGATCGATCTGGTCCTGTAATCGTGTGAGTGCCTGAATATAGGCCGGAGGAAGGAAATCGGCGCGGGTGGACAGAAGTTGACCGAGCTTGATATAGGTTGGCCCCATTTTCTCCAGATCGCGCGCCAGTTCATCCGCCTTAACCTCGCCGTTTACCGTCTCCGCCGGTGCATCCAACCTCAGCACCTCTTGCAACCCGGCCTGTTTCACAACATCCGATCGCCCATGCTTGATCAAAAGCAGGGTGATGTCCTTGTAGCGTTTCAGATGTTTTGGATTAATAGACAGTTTCATGAGTTTTATACTCTTCTTAGTTGAGATTTCCCGTTTTACCGTGAAATGACATAACTGGTTATATGGAAGACGGTTATATACGGGAGATCCGGGAATAATCATACGCAATGCGTATACTTTTCTGGTGGCGGTGGTTTTCGCAATATTGTGTCGAACCAATTCTATTTTCATCCGCCAGGCCCGTTCTTTTCAAATCTAAAAGGGCTTTTTTTATTTTCACGGTAATTCCAAATACACCATAAACCTGTAATGCCGGAAGCAAACAGGGGCATGAGGGTGGGGGCGGGCAATCCGCACAGCCAGCCCTATTCTCGCACATGATTCACTGGGTATGCCCCATGACATCCGGTTCATCGACCCAGTAGCCTTGCTGCTTATAATGCTGATAAAGTTTATCTTCATAATCGCGGTCCAGCAGAGAGTCTTCTGTGTATGTCGGCGACTGCTTGATGGTCTCGCGCAGCACCGTTACGAAGACTTTCGACTCACTCCAGCTTACGCGCTCGATCCAATGGGGTGAAATCAGTACTTTCTTTCCTGCCCACCAGTTCCGGGTGTCGACGATCAGATAACGAATCGCCCAGGTCTCGTCATCGACGATAAAATCTTCGATATGACCAATCTCGCCGTCCGCCGCCTGGATATAATGTCCTCTCACATCGTGCGTGCTGCGCAAATGGGGATCCCACGCTTTTTCGTTTGGTGTGGGTTTATGCCAGTTCGCACGCTCGCGCATCGGATAGGAATAATCCCCCCACATATAGGGTCCGCCGCAATACATCGGCCAGCCATAATACTGATAGAAGGCCTCCTCGAATTGTTGCGAGACCGGCAGGTCGCTGAGCAGGGAGGGACTCTCCTCAATCTGCTTTTTAGTCAAATCGATGACGATAAGACGATCGTTTCGATTCACTCCGATCAAGGCACACGGGGAAATCAACACCTGTCTGCCTGGCAACCATTTGCCAGTATCGGCGACCAAATAGCGAATCGCCCAGTGCCGGTCGTCGAAGTAGAATTCTTTAATTTTTCCGAGTTCGCCGTCGAGACTGTCCATTTTGTAACCTTGCAGCGTTTTCGCTTTGTATAACATCACAGCGGTCCTTTTGTTAGTTAATATTGTGTTTTGAGGCTGTTCTCGTCCGGCCGGGATACCCCCTTGGACGGATGACCGGAAAACCCTTTTTCACTTTCTTTGTCTGGTTTGAGTTCGCGGCACACCGTGCGTGCAATCATCTGTTCTTCGTCGGTAGGGATGACACGCACTGCAACCCGGCCGGTCTGGGAGGAAATAATACCCGCATTTGCCATATTGCGCCGTTCGTCCAGTTCGATACCAAGAAATGCCAGCCCATCGCAAATTCGGGCGCGGACTGTGGGGGCATGCTCACCGATGCCACCGGCAAACACCAGCGTATCGAGTCCGCCCAACGCCGCTGCAAATGCGCCTATCCATTTTCTTGTCTGGTAACAAAACAGTTCGACCGCCTCGGCCGCCCGTACATCCTGAGGTTCACGGTCAAGCAAGTCACGCATGTCTGAACTGATTTCAGAAATTCCGAGCAAACCGCATTCATGATTGATGAGATGATTGAACTGCTTGGGGGTCAGATTCTCCGCTTGCATCAGGTACCATGCCACACCGGGATCTAAATCGCCCGATCGAGTACTCATGGGTAATCCGGAGGTCGGTGTGAAACCCATACTGGTGTCCATACTTTTACCTTCGCGGACGGCAGCTAGACTTGCACCATTACCAAGGTGAGCCAGTATCACGCGGCCCTGGGCTGCTTTTGTACCGGCGACACGAGCAAGTTCTTCCATTAAATAGGTGTACGATAATCCGTGGAAACCATATCGTTGAATCCCGGCAGCATCGAAGCGGCGAGGGATAGGTAGCAATTTGGCGACACGCGGCATGGTATGGTGAAACGCTGTGTCAAAACAGGCCACCTGAGGCAGTTTGGGATAATGTTGAAGTAATACTTCAATCAATTCAATCTCAGCAGGCAGATGATCCGTGTCGTATAGACTGATGCGGTGCAGTTCATTCAGCAATTCCGGTGTGACGCGTTCGGGTTCTGTATGTTTCATGCCGAATACGATGCGATGTCCGACACCGTGGATTAAAGAAAAATCAAGCTGTTTTTCAAGCCAATCGATCAAGATGTTGGCCGGCGACCTGGTATCGGACGATTCAAGAATACCATCTTGTCGGTTCCCCGCTGAATCGGTGAAAGTTAATTTCATATCCGGCAAACCGATGCGCTCGATGCTTCCATGAAAAATCCGTTTAATTGGTTCACTTGTGTGATACAAGGCATATTTGATGCTCGATGAGCCGCCATTGATCGTCAGCAGGCCGGAGTGGGTTGGTTTTGCGGATGACGGGTTTTTCACTCTGCAACCTCCAATCCAAACGAAGCCAGTTTTGCACAGGTGGACTCATAGTCGGTATGACAAATGCCTCGAATTCCTAAACCTTCTGCGATTTGGACAAACATCATGAGGTTCTCAATATAGACTACCTGATTAGCTGAAACCTGAGAGATATCGAGCGCAAGCCGAAAGATGACCGCGTCAGGCTTTCGCATGTGAACGAAGCAGGAGGAAATGAAAGAATCCACGAACCCATCAAGCTTGAACTTTCTTATCCGATACAAATTCATTTCCCGGGCTTCGTTGCTGACCACGACAATCTTCAAATCATAGCGTGCCTTAAGCCGGCGGACCAACTCGATCATTTTGGGATATGGCTTTGACTGGTCGAACATGAATTTTTGGAACTGGTCCGGAGTAAATGACCGCTTCTCGTAGAACACCACCCGGTTCATGTATTCCTCAATGGTAAGCTTGCCTAACTCATATATATCTAAAAACATATCATGTCTGTCGTTTAACTCATTGAGGTCCAGATCAAATGTCTGGGCCGCCAGTTTGCGGAACACATGCCCCCATCCATCGGTGAGTAAGACCCCCCCAATATCCACAAACAAACTTTTAATTCCAGTATTTTTTCTCATCGTCTTTTCTTTCGTCGATTAACGCTGCCACAATATTTGAGCCGTTTCCAGGGGAACCGCGACACTATCGTAGTTTGGTATCACCCTGGCGGTATAGTCTGTTGCAGGCCGGGCGGCTGAGACCGTTGCGCTGTAGATATAACTTCTGTCTGCGTCTGTCAGTTGTTGGCCTCGCTTCATCTCCTGCCGTATCGCGCCAGCCCCATTGACTCCATCCGCATAAAGCTCCACTCGAACCGCATTCGGGGCAATGTCGTTGAGATAAACCTCAACTTCAATGATAGGTGCTGCTGCCCGTCGGTCTCAACCTTTGTTTCGCCGAAACGTATCGCAGCCCATTTTTGTTCGAGAGTATGCCTGCCAATTTACCAGTTTGTTTGCCCATCGCGCCTTTATCAGCGGCGCGTTTGTGATATGTCACGCTGCGGCAGGAAGATAATGCAGCTCGGTGTATTCACGCACCGTGCGGTTGGCAGAAAAACGCGGCGTCAGCTTCGCCATGCTTTCCCTTATACGCGTTTTACCCAGGCTACAGGAACACCTTTTTCGTCGCGGGTATAAAACTCAGGAATTATCTGCATGTTCCAGTATCTCATAAAGCTCCGTGTGCTTCGACCGCATCCCACGTCTGGGTCATCACCGTGTTCCTGACCGTCTCCCAGCGCCCACCCAACTTCCGGCGTGTATGCTTCAGCCCACCAGCCATCCAACTCCGACAGATTAATGCCTCCATTGACAAGCACTTTCATGCCGCTGGTTCCACTGGCCTCCCACGGACGCCGTGGTGTGTTAATCCAGACGTCCACCCCTTGTACGAGGTGTTCGGTAACATGCATGTCATAGTCGCTAAGGAATACCGCATGCCGGCGTACCTCGGGCCGTCGGATAAAACGTATCCATTCCTGAATCAGGTCTTGCCCCGCCTGGTCCGCAGGATGGGCCTTACCCGCGATTATCAGTTGCACCGGCCGCTGGGGATTGCTCAACAGGCGAAGCAGCCTCTGGGGGTCGTGCAGTAATAGATTCGGTCTTTTATAAGTCGCGAAACGCCGCGCAAAACCCAGCGTCAAGGTGTTGGAGTCAAATAGATTCTTCGCAGCCTCGACCGCTTCTGGCAGCGAAGAAGACTCCTCCAGTTGCCGCGCTAATCTTTTACGGGCGTAGGCAACGAGAGACTTACAAGCATCGGTGCGAAATCGCCAGAGCCTCGAATCGGAAATGCGCTTGAATATCCTGCTCCAGGGTTTCCGTTGTTCCCAGCCATCGGTCTCTTTGCCGCACGCCTCGGTCCAGAGCTCATCCGCCTCCGCCGAATCCCAGGTTGACATATGAACGCCGTTGGTAACGGACCCGACGGGCACTTCGTCCTGCCGGCCAGCGGGGGTAAAGAGATTGAAACAAGCGTCGGCTCACTTTCCCATGCAATTGGCTCACGCCATTGACTGCGCCGCTGCCTCGCATGGCCAGATAAGCCATATTGAAATGGCTCTGACGAGTCGTTACCGAGTTTTGCCTGTCCAAGAGCGAGCAAATCATGGATTGGATACACCAAGCCTGTTTTGAGCATACCAACCAAGGTATTGCTCGATAAGGGCTGGAGCGAAACGGTCAAAGCCGGCGGCAACCGGCGTATGGGTGGTAAAGAGGTTTCCAGCCCGCGTAGACGGCCAGCGCAGTTTCAAAAGGTTGGCTCTGTATCTTCCATGAAATTTCGTGGCGCGTTCCAGCACGGCGAAAGCAGCATGCCCTTCATTCAGGTGGCAGACCTCCGGCTGGATGCCTAGCGCACGGAGCAATCGCCATCCCCCAATCCCGAGTATGATCTCTTGTTTTAAGTCGCAACTCCGGCCCGCCTCCGTAAAGCTCGCTGGTAATTCCTCGATGAGCGGGAAAGTTCGCCGCATCATTGGTGTCCAGCAGGTAAAGCCTTAACTCTGACCGACCTGAGACCTGCCACCCGCGCAGCCACACCGAATAACCGGGAAGCTTACGACTTCCAGCCGCAACCACTGGCCGTTTGGTTTTCGCAGGGGTGTGATTGGCAATTGTCCCTGGGTCGTTATACGGATACAGTTCCTGCTGCGTTCCATCCTTGTCAATCACCTGGCGAAAATAGCCCTGCTGGTATAGTAGTCCCACGCCGACTACCGGCACCCCCAAATCGCTGGCGGCTTTGAGTTGATCGCCTGCCACATTACCCAGCCCGCCCGAATAGATGGGCAGGGCCTCGCTTAGCATAAATTCCATACAGAAATAAGCGACACACGATCAACGGAGTTTTGCGGATGAGTTTGCCTGAAACCATGCTGGTGCTGCCGACTTGCGGCCCTTGAGTTCCAAAAGCTCATCCACTTCCCTGTGAAATTCGGTGTTAGCCAATGATGTTTTCAAGTTTTTCCCGTGAAACAGTCTGCAAAACGACCCACGGATTTTGTGTCAGTTCCCACAATTCCGGGTCGAGCTGTTTCCAGACTTTATCCCCATAATGGCTCCACGACCATCGCATGTCCAGAGCAAGCTCGATAAGAGAATTGCATCCATCCACTTCTGTGGGTAGAAAAGAGTTCAGCTTACTTACAGATGTTTGTTTGTTCATGATTTCTTTCAAGATAGACTACCTCTTTAAATTATATTGTTATACCCAATGGGTAAGAAAATTCCTGATCGCTCGAAGTTAACCTATTACTCGTCAAATATTTATCTCACGGCTAATCGGGAAAATTCAATTGTAAATGGTATAACCGTCAACATCCTTCTTTTGGCGTGGGGTATTGGGTTTTTTCATTTTCAGTGGAAACGCCGGCTGTTAACATAAATCTCAGTGCCTGGTCAACGCTTAATTCTATTGGTTCAAGCTTCGATTTTGAAACCATAACGGTAAAACCGCCCACCTGATAACTCCACGGCAAATAGACAGCTACCTTGTCGTCTTTGTAAATTTCTTCAGGCAAACCCTTAAAATCTTCACGAGTAACAAGCCCCATGATTTTAATATCATCTTCGACTAATGTAATCATTACGACTTTGTTGAAATCTTTGTTTTCAGATGAATCAAAAAAGTCGGTTAAATCCCGGATAGAGCTATAAAAGAATTTTATCAAGGGCAATTTTTTAATGATCTTTTCGCCCCATTGAAATATTTTTCTAAAAAGCCATAATTTCAGGAGAATACCTATTGAAAGTATTACAAATATACCGGCTAAAATGCCCATTCCAGGCAGATAGAATTTTTCAGGTATAATAAGCCTTATCGCTTTTCCTAAAATAGATTCCGCTGAAACAGCCAGCCAGTAAAGAGCGTATATTGTCAAAGCCACTGGTAAAATGGCTATCAGGCCCTGAAGGAATAGTTTACTTATTTTTTTAATCATCCATGTGTCCATTAAAATTAGATACTCGCTCAATTTTGAATCGTCACTGGATTATAACCGGACAGAAGTCATGGTTCCTTAATCAGGCTGATGACTTTTTTGCCAGGGCCTCCATCAGCATATCAAATGGCTTTTCAAATTTACTGACGCCTTCATCTTCAAGCTGCCGGGTCACCTCGTCGATGTCGATCCCAAGTTTTGGCAGTTGTGCCATAACCCAATTGGCATGATCAACCTCTTGTTCCAGGCGTGCCTTTGGATCGCCATGGTCGCGATAGGCATCATAGGTTTCCGGCGGAATTGTATTGACGGTATCCGGGCCAATAAGTGGTTCAATGTATTTGATATCGCTGAAATCCGGATTCTTGGCGCTTGTACTGGCCCAGAGCAACCGCTGCGGGCGAGCGCCCTTATCGGCCAGCGCCTTAAACCGACTGCCGCCAAATAGTTCCTGATAGATTTGATACGCGGCCTTTGCGCTTGAAATCGCCACTTGTCCAAGCACTTTTTTTGTAAAGTCCCTTTCCTTGCCACCGGACTTAAGTAATTTTTCCACCAGCGGATCAACCAGCGCGTCGATCCGGCTTAAAAAGAAACTGGCCACCGAGGCGACAGCGCGTACGGGCTTGCCTTGGGCGGCTCGCGCTTCGAGTCCTGCAAGGTAAGCCTCCACCACCTGCCGGTAACGCGGCAATCCAAACAGCAATGTCACATTGATATTGATCCCTTCGCCAATAAGTTGCCGGATGGCAACCAGACCCTCAGCGGTTGCCGGAACTTTGATAAATACATTGGGGCGGTCCAGCGCCGTCCATAATCGACGGGCTTCCTCAATTGTGCCTGGGGCATCATGCGCCAGATGAGGGTTGACCTCCAGGCTGACATAGCCATCCTTACCATTCGTCTTTTCGTATATCATCCTGAATGCGTCGGCAGCGTTCTGTACATCGCGCTGAGTGAGCGCTTCATAGATGGTATTTACATCGTTTTTTTTGGAGTGCCATCTCGCGGATGTCCTGATCGTACATCTGGCTTTCTGCGATCGCCTTCTCGAAGATGGAGGGATTCGAGGTCATCCCGCACAGTCCATCCTCATCGATTAAGCGCTTTAACTCACCACTTGCGATCAGATCGCGCCGGATATAGTCGAGCCAGACAGACTGGCCAAGCGTACCCAATTGCATCAAGGCATTGTTTCTCATAATTGAGCCTGTTTTAATCGTTCCAGTGCCACAATTTTCATCAAACGGCGTTGGTGGCATTCGGCGCCACTGAATTGAGCCCGAAGAAATGGATTAACCAACTCCCATGCGAACGCATGGCCAACCACGAGGCCGCCCAGACGGAGCAGGTTCATGTCGTCGTCTTCAACCCCTTGATGAGCCGAAAATGTGTCATGGATCAGGCACACCCGGACACCCGCCACTTTGTTGGCGACCACACACGCGCCCACCCCACTGCCACAAATGACGATGCCCCGCTCCACCTTTCCACCGACGACTGCATGGGCAAGGAGGCCGACATAATCCGGGTCGTCATCGTCAGCCTTAAGTTGACGATTGCCAAAATCGACGACTTCATACCCGGCCATGCGCAATCTTCCGGCCAAGTGTTCCTTCAACTCGAATCCGCCGTGATCGGCGGCGACACCGATACATTTGGGTGTAATAGTCAATCTTGTCTCTGAATCAATCATGAGCCTTACTTTTCAAGAGGTCATATCTCGTTAGCATAGCCTGCCTCTTCATGCACCACCCACAGCTTTTACAGGTGAAACGCTGAGTTAAACCTTTACCGGTTCGGTCTGGTGCAAATCGGATTCAAGCGCATCGGTATTATCAATGATTTCCTTGGCATGGGCCACCTCATCGGCGGTTCCATGAGCAACAATCACATATTTGCCCACCTTGACCGCCTTTTCATATTTCAGTACGCTGTCTTTCGGGATGCCGATGCTGTACAGGCCGGCGCCCAGGATACTGAGGCTTCCCACCACGACAGCGCTTTCCAACGCTCCCACCAGCCAGGCCACCAGCGGGCCTGCCACCAAAATCGGCCCGATTCCGGGAATCATAAAGAAGGCCGATCCGAATAACAAACCCCAGATCCCTCCCCAAAAAGCGCCCTGCTTGCCCCAAAAGGCCATCCGATCACCGGTAGTGTAGTATCCAACGACATGCTCGTCAGAATGATAGTCCTTGCCCACAATCGAAAGCTTGTTCATGACGAACCCTGATTTTTGCAGTTCTTTAATACCAGCTTCGGCTTCGAGATGTGTTTTATATACGGCCACCATGGTGTTTGTCTTCTCTGTCATAATGTGATCTCCATAACAGGTAGTTGTTATTTTAATTGCGATATTACTATCACAAATAGTAATTATATTTTAAATTATATCGCTCTTAAAGATGGTAGCCGCATTCGCTGCCAATGTAAATCAGTACAGACCCGCATTTTAACGTAAGTTAATTGACGACTTCCTTTGTCGGACTATTTACTTACCCCTTGGCGAGTTTATATTTCGATGACGAAAAGGTGAACTGACAACTCGACTGATCTGGCAATGTGAAGTGAAGTGTTTGTGATTAAGTCAGGATTATTGAATGTTAGAAGCTTGAAAAAACGTAAGCGTTCACACAAAATAGGTCATAATTTATAAAGTCATGCGTCCCTGTCCGATAAGTATTTTATGGACAAGGACGCGTACATTAAAAAGCTTGAGGCGGAAAATGCCCAGATTCCGCTTTTGAAGCAACAAATTGAAATGCTGAAAAAGGAGATTCAGGAACTGAAACGGCGTTTGGGAATGTTATGCTCTCTCAATATCAGGTTGAAATTGGCATCGTGGCGGTGATTTTGGTTGTGACCGTTTTGGTGGTTGCGTTATTTTTCTCAAAAGAGTTAATCGAAAAGACAAACCTACAATCTGTAACTTCAACCAAGAGGAGGGGGATGGCAGAGCCTGTCCGCATGCTGATCGAAATCCGGCTGGAGAGGCACTGCGTGGTTTAGATGGTATTCATGAAGAATCGCAAAATCCGAGTCGGCGAACCGCCAATATTCAGGATAATCTTGAGGTGCGATTTGATACCGATCAGGGTGCCTTGCAAGATAATGGTGAAACACTGCGGGAATACCTCAATGCCGCCGAACGGGGCGAGGTCTCGGCATATTATAATCTGGGGTGGATGTATGCCAAGGGGCAGGGTGTTATCCAAGATAAGATCGAGGCTGCTAAATGGTATCGAAAAGCGGCTGAGCAGGGGATGATGGCGGCCCAATTAATCTTGGGGATCATGTATGCATCGGGTTACGATCTGCCTCAAGACGATACCGAAGCCGTGAAATGGTTACAGCAGGCGGCCGATCAAGGTCATAAAATAGCCCAGTCTTATTTAGATAAAATGATCGCCGAAGGTCGGTATAAGCAGAAAGATATTAACGGCCCACTGCCGACAGAAGCCGAGCAATAATCGAACCAAACGAGCCGTCCGTCAAGCGGTTTTGTGGCGGAAAGGCAGTTTCGGCACGCAGAGCGAGTGTGGTCATGCGCATCCTCAGTACCTGTGTCGCTTGCAAGGACAAAGCATTGCCGATTTTTAACAGGAAGTTTGTCATTACTATCAAAATCTCACCGTTTGATTCAAAACCCGGCAGACACGATGATGACCAGCGTGACCGCCGCCAGATCAGCCGGCAATTCCTCAAACTTGCGTGTATTCATGGGCCATTCCTTCTATAAAGCAGCATCCGAACAGATACCGCCCATGCCGCCATAGCCACTGCCACCACAAGCGCCACTGGCTAGCAATTCTCCCACTCCCGGACCCTCATTGGGACCATAGCCACAATCCGTCACATCAATCTTGCCGCCAGCATCAATGATTAGATCACCGGTAACGGTTAACGTTAAACCACCAGGTGTTTTTGGAGTATGCGTAATCGTACTGCCGTTTCTAATTTGAACACTATTAAAGGTATGTTGCCCGTTAATAATCACAGTACAACCGTTGACAACAATATCCTCGCCGGCAAAACTTGTATCCATTGAATCAATCAAGGTGTTGGATGTGAATGTAGCAGCTTCAATAGAAACAATGTATATACTCAGAAACGCCACCAAGATAAAATAACGAATCATTATTGCACCTAAATGAGACGCTCGTCTCCCCTTAAAAATTTATGATAAAATCATGAAAGAAAAACCTCGCGTATATAAGCCTATTATCCATAGACCATATCTCGAGATTATATCAAAATCACTACCGGCATCACAAATAAAATTGGTTCATCCGAAAAATGAGTAGTTAATGTTGCAAAAAGAGAGACATGACTTTACTGTTTGAGGAAAAAAATAAAACCTCATATTAGGAGCTAAAGTCATGTCCACAAGTATGTTGTATCATACTTTTGGTGTTCGAGGTGTTCAATACCAAAAGACAGAATATTTTTGCGGGCAAGAGCGTGATTCACGGCATCTTGCCGGCGGATAGTCTGCGTTGCCCTTGTTGTAACTCCCGTAATTTCATTTACTTCGGTCACAAGGCCCGGAGGTTTGCCATGGTGCCCGTCGGCTTGCGTCAAATGGAGTTGCTTGTCACGATTCCCCGATTGAAATGTCAGACGTGCGGGGCCATTCGTCAGCCTCATCTGCCTTTTGCCGACCCCAAGAAGCATTACACCCATGCGTTGGAACGGTATGTCATCGATTTATGTCAGGCGGCTTCCCTGCAAGAGGTGGCCCGACGGACCGGCTTAAGCTGGGATACCATCAAATCGATTCATAAGTCCTGGCTAGGTCGACGGTACCGAAAGATTTTCCTGAAAAAGGTTCGTTATCTGGGGATTGACGAATTGTATCTGGGCAGGAAAAGCAAATACATCACGCTGGTAACCGACCTGGAAAGCGGTCAAATTTTGCATATCGGCCAGGGCAAAGGCCAAGAGGCCCTGGTGGGATTCTGGGGGCGTGTCCGACGCAGCCGGGCGGTGATTGCCGCGGTGGCTACCGATATGGCCAGTGGTTTTATGACCAGTGTCCTGAAAGAACTGCCGCAAGCCAAACTGGTGCTGGACCATTTTCATCTGGTCAAATGGTTTAACGACAAACTGACCAGTTTACGCCGGGATTTATACCGGGAGGCCGATACCATGGGCAAAGCGGTACTCAAAGGCAGCCGCTGGCTGCTGCTCAAAGCACCGGAGAACCTTAAATCTCATGCCGATAGCGCCAAAGATGAACGGCGCCGGTTGCAGGAAGCTCTGCAACTCAACCAGCCGCTGGCCACCGCCTATTACATGAAAGAACGGCTCCGTCTCCTTTTTGATGCGATCACGGCTCCGCTGGCTGAACAGGAACTTAAACGCTGGATCAGCCAGGCGCAAACCAGCGGGATTCGGATCCTGCTGGATGCCGCCAAACAACTGCAACTCTGGAAACCCTTCCTGCTCAATTGGTATGACCATCCCATCAGCACCAGCAAAGTCGAAGTCAATAACCGTAAAATCGGCCTCCTGCAACGAATGGCTCATGGCTACCGCGATCAGGAATACTTCTATCTCCGGATCCATCATATCCATAACCAAAACTACTCATTAACCGGATGAGCCATAAAATTTACCCAATATGTGCTAAAGCCATTGAAAGTATTTATTTAAATACATTTAACTGTTTTTAATATAAACAATTATAGACTTTGTAACCAAAGCCAGGCTGGGGGGCATTTCCCTTAGCCTGAAAATTTATAAGTGATTGATATACAAAGACTTATAGAATCAAAAAGTGGAGGCGGGGGGAATCGAACCCCCGTCCCGTGATGTTTTGGCTTGAGCGTCTACGGGTGTAGTCGGTCGTTTGGATCTCGCCGCGAAAGTCTCCGACAGACAGGATACTTCCTTGGCCAGCCTGACTAAGTCTTACCCGCGCCGCGTAAGGCATACGGAACGGGGCATCCTGCTAGCGTCGTCCGGGCCGGTTAGCAGGCGTCACCGGTCGGACGGGCCGCTCAATTAGGCAGCCATGCGCAACTGATTGTTGGCATTTAAATTTTGTGACAGATGATTTACCAGGCCAACTGTCATCCTGGACACGCAACTCAAACCTCTACTCATCCGGTCGATACCTGTCGCCCCCGAGTCGGTTATTTTCACTATCCCTGTGCGTATAGATAGTGACTTATGATATTCATTCTAACTGGTACTTATGCATATAGCAATTATAAACTTAATGCTAATAAGCCTTTTATTAATAATTCGTTATCACTCGTCTTTCTGTTCGGCGATCCAATTTCCTGTTGATATCTTATTATATTATCATTAGTTACGTATCCATCAGGGCTACAATTGTGAAAACAATTGACACGTGTCAAATTATTTGGTTTGCTTATAATATGTTCCAAGGTAAATTGAAGACCTGGTTCGATAAAATATTATGGAAATCCGTTTTGTCATCTTGATTTAAACCAGAATCGTTTTTCAGGAGATCATCGGTGAAGAATCTATTTAAACTAACCTTATCTTTTTTGACATTGTCAATGATGGTAAATGCAGGCGAACCAAGTAAAGGGCGAATCCTCATTCGTGCGGATCAAGTGACTAACAAGATAAGTCGTCTCACTATTGGCGCCTGCCTGGAAGATGTTAATCATGAGGTCTACGGGGGTATTTACAGCCAGATGATTTTTGGCGAGAGTTTTGAAGAGCCGGCTCCCGCGATTCCTGTTGAAGGATTCATGTATGAGGGGCCGGGATATGAATTATCAACCGGCACGCTTCCCTGGACTATTCACGAAGGTATTCTCAATGGGCCTGTTGGTCAGGGGCCAAAACTGCTGGCAAAGGATACGAAGATTTCCGAAGGGTGTGTCGAGGTAGAGTTGTTTTTTGATAATCGCAGCAGCGGGGTCGCAGGATTGATTGTGGCAGTTAACCGTTCCGGACCGGGCGCGGACCATTTTGATGGATATGAAATATCACTCGATCCTCAAAAAAACCAAATTATCCTGGGCAAGCATCAGCAGAATTGGCAACCGATCAGCCGGATTGATTGTCCATTGCTGGTTGCTACTTGGACACCATTGCGGATAGATATAAATCGAGACCGAATTCAAGTTGCTGTCAATGGCATATCTTATGTCAATTACACAGATCCAGATCCTTTGCCGGCAGGATCCGTGGGCTTTCGGACATGGGGACGGGAGGCGAAGTACCGCAATTTGCAAATCCAGACATTAAGCAGTACTCGCAAAATTCCATTTCAATATGAGGTCGATTCAGCAGAACAAGAGCAGGTCAGCAAGATGTGGACTGGATTCCGACGGGGTAATACTATCGGCAGTTTTGTAATTGAAAAAAATAATCCTATCAGTGGCTTGCAGAGTCAGAGGTTGATATTAAAATCCGGAAATGGCCAAATTGGAATCGCTAATTCCGGATTGAATCACCGTGGTATGGCATTCGAAAAAGATCGAGATTACGAGGGTATTCTCTGGGCACGCGCAGAAAAACCGGTTTCACTGTTATTAAGTCTGGAATCGGGCGATGGAATGACGCGCTATAGCGAAACAAAGATAACCGTTTCGGATTCGGCCTGGCAACGTTTCGAATTTACCATGATTTCATCTGGTCAGGATACCAAAGGCCGTTTCAGTATCGCTTTATCGGAACCGGGTAGTGTCGCGATTGGCTATTGTTTCCTGCAACCAGGTGAATGGGGTCGGTTTAAGGGGCTTCCTGTACGTCTGGATGTAGCACAAGGCCTGATCGATCAACAGTTAACCGTGTTACGTTATGGTGGGTGTATGGCAAACGCATCGGAGTATCGCTGGAAAAACATGGTGGGCCCACGTGATTTGCGTCCGCCGTATAAAGGCTGGTGGTATCCCTATTCTTCTAATGGCTGGGGGATCATTGATTTTATCGATTTTTGTGAAGCGGCCGATTTTGAATGCGTGCCGGATTTTAATATAGAAGAGACACCTGAAGATATGGCCGATTTTGTAGACTATATTCACAGCGGACCGGAAACCATCTGGGGCCGTAAACGCATCGAAGCGGGTCATCCGCAACCGTATCATATCAAGTATATCCAGATCGGCAATGAAGAGACTGTGGACAGCCATTATGTTGATCGCTTTAAACAGTTGGCGGCTGCCATCTGGTCAAAGGATCCAGATATTATCCCGATAGTGGGTGACTTCGCTTACAATGATTATATTTCAGATCCGTATAATTTTGATGGCGCGCCCAGAATCAGAACCCTGACTGCCCAACAGGAAATACTTCGTTTTGCCCAAATGCAGGGCAAGCCGGTCTGGTTTGATGTTCATATCTGGAATGATGAACCGCGTGATCCGGATCGCCTTGATAAGGGAATCGGGGGGATGATGAGTTATGTCAACGCACTGAAGCGAATCGGTGAGGGCGCCGATTTCAAGGTTTGTGTTTTCGAAGAAAACGCGAATAATCACCGGTTGAGACGTGGATTGGGACACGCCCATGCCATCAATGAAATTCAGCGATACACTCACGAGATGCCTATCCTCTGTGCGGCCAATTGCCTTCAACCGGATGGACACAATGATAATGGGTGGGATCAGGGATTGCTGTTTTTAAATCAATCCAGAGTATGGGGACAGCCATCCTATTATATTACCCAGATGATATCCCGCAGTTATCAACCATTATGTGTAGAGAGTTTTATTGATAGTTATCAAAATTCGTTGGATGTCACAGCTTGCCGAAGTGTCGATGGCAAGGTGTTGTCATTAAGGGTAGTCAATCTGGACCGATGGGACATCACAACGGAGATTACCCTGTTGGATTATACTCCAGACGGGTTGGATGCTCAATTGCTGCAGATAAAAGGCGATCTGAATCAGAGAAACACTGCAGAACACCCAAAATCTGTTATCTGTGAGGAAAGTAAATTATTGGTCGATAAAGGCGTCTGTGATCTTATATATACTTTTCCTGCCTATTCATTTACTGTGATAAATTTTAAGTGATCATTCAGCGTTCGCTTTAGAGGTCATAAAATATATCGAATGAGTGGAAAGGTATAGCTTACAGGAGAAAAATAACGATGGCGACAATGACCCAGGTGGCTAAAGTGGCGGGGGTTTCCCGTTATACGGTGTCCAAGGTGCTGAATGGCATGAATGTGTCGGATATTACCCGTAAAAAGGTTATGAATGCCTGTAAGAAGTTGAATTATACTCGTAATCTGTATGCGACTAATCTGGTCAGGAATGAAAGTTATACCATTGGTATGATCATATCACAGAATTTTGATTCTTTTTTTGGAGAAATCATCAATGCCGCAGAAAGGGAAGCACACCATAATGGATATCAATTAATCTGTCAGTGTTCGCATGGCGATCTGGAGGAAGAGGCAAAAATAATCAGAAATTATGAGTCACTTAGGGTGTGCGGAATGATCGTAGCGCCTGTTGTCAGGCAAGGTCAGTTTGAACACTGGGCTCTACTGGAAAAAAGACTGCCCATTATCAATTTCGACTGTTATCTTAACAAAGACAGCCACTATGTGATCAATGATAATTACCTCAGCGCCAGGCTGGTAACCGAGCATCTGCTGACGACAGGCCGGGTCCCAGCCTATCTGGGCAGCGTTCATCCAGATATGAATCTGGCGATAAAAAATCGAAAAGGGGGCTATGTTGACACATTAAAAAAACACGGTTTCAAACCGATGATCATATCCACAAATAATAGCCGGGAAACAGTAGATAATCAGGCATTTGGTTATGACAATATTGTGGCCTTCCTTAAAGATCAAAAATCCCCTGAAGCGATATTTTGCGCAACGGACCGAATTGCTATGGGGGTGATCTTTGCCTTGCAGGAAAGCGGACTGGTTGTAGGGAAAGATGTTCTGGTTGCAGGTCATGATGATCTGCAATTTGGGGCTTATATGAATCCAACCCTGACAACCGTGGCTCAACCCAAACAGGAGATGGGGATAGAGTGCGTAAAATCTCTGCTCGATTTGATAAAAACAAAAAATGATTGGTCTGGAAAAAAAATCCAGAAAGTATTGAAGCCAGAGCTTGTCGTACGTCGATCTACAGATGATATTATAAAAAATAATTTGTAATTGTATCATCTTCTATTATGATAGGATAGCAATGGATAAAGGCAATATTAATATTTGCGAAGCCTGGTAAAGCCTCAAAATGTAAATATTAATAAATAATCATATTGTAATTCATTTTAATACAAGCAGTTAAGTGATATGATATTTACAAACACCAGAACTGGAGCATGGGGTTATGAAGCGAACAATACTGTTTTTTTGCCTGGTCGTGCTTGGAATTTATGAAGGAACTATTTGTTATTCTCAATCTCTGGATTCGATTTCTAAACCACAATCAGGCCGTTCGATGCGAACATCCAGCGGCAATTCGACTAACAATGAAGATTCCATCAAACTGGCCCCGGGTGAAACGAAAGTCATTGCGCAACTGAAAGGGGCGGGTAAAATTACCCATATCTGGCTGGCTCCCTATTCACCGAACATTCGCTATCCGCGCGCGATGGTTTTACGTATGTATTGGGATGGATCGAATGTGCCATCCGTGGAGACTCCCCTTGGTGATTTTTTTGCCGTTGGCAATGGCATGTGTGCGAACGTCGATTCTTTACCGGTCAAAGTCAGTTCATATGGCAGGGGGCTGAACTGTTACTGGCAGATGCCTTTTAAAAAAGAGGCAAAAATTACGCTGTCCAATGAATCGGATACGGAACGAGCGGCCAGTTATTATCAAATTGACTGGATTCAATACGATCAGGCAACGGATCCGACCATGTATTTTCACGCGCGTTATCATCAGGAATATCCCCCAATCTATGGAGAGCCATACACGGTTTTTGTTGGCAAAGGGAAAGGCCATTACGTGGGAACGGTGTTATCCTCGCAGAACGGCATCGGTCACTGGTTTGGCGAAGGGGATGACTTTTTCTATATTGACGGAGAAAAAACGCCTTCCATCGTAGGAACAGGAACCGAAGACTATTTCAATGAAGCCTGGAATATGCGGGTTCACTCCAGCCTGTATACGGGTTGTACCGTGTTTGAACCCCGAGCCCCCGATGCCCGGGTGACCGCATATCGATGGCATATAGCCGATCCTGTACTTTTTAACCAGTCGCTTAAATTCGAACTTGAACGGCGAGGATTCATTCTGGATTCTCAGGGTGAAGTCGTGACGCCATCTGGTTCGCGTCCCGATTTCTGGTCTTCCGTCTCGTTCTGGTATCAGGATACCATTGCCAAACCCTGGTGTGAGTTTCCCGCTTATCCGGACCGGATAAATCCGGAGACTGTACTTCATCTGCCGGAAGTAGTTAAAAGCATCCGACATTCGGCCAATATTGAATTACAGGTCAATCCTTATAATCGGGCGACCTACACCAAGCCCTGGTTCCGGGTACAGAACGATAAAATCGGCAGCTGGATCGAAATTCCTTTTACAATCCATGAAAAAGGAAAATACTCCATGTCTCTCTTCCAGCATCTGCGCGAAGACAATGGAATCTGGAAGGTTTATATCGATGGAAAAGAACTCCAAGAGGCGGGAGAATCCCATATTGCCGGAGGTTATCGAGTCAGTCTGGTTAATCAACTTCCACCTGAAAAGATCAATAAGACTCTGGACTTCTTCAACGTCTATCGAAAGGATGAACATGAAGATTATATCTACGGCCAGCGCCGGGAGAGGAAGATTGGATTATTTGATTTTGATCCGGGTGACCATAGCTTGAAACTGGTATGTATCGGAGCCAATCCATTATCTTTTTACCCTGAAACCGGGCTGCCCGGGTACAATTTATCAGCGGATGTTCTATCGCTCCGAAAAGTGCCCTTTGATAAAATGACGGATGAATGGATCGAAAAGACCAGACGGGAAAATGAGGGAAAAACGGCACCGGTTGAGGAACCGCAAACCAAATCAGTCTTACCTGACCGTGATGTTGAAACCTGTCAGGAACTCTGGCAACGATGTCAAAAGAATCTGCTGCCATTAAATTATACGGTGCAACGGGATGAAATCATCCCTGCTGACTCCAATCCCGGAATCAAATTACGGCGTATTGAGGTCAAATTTTACAGCCAGGAGCTGAATGATAAAAAATGGGGGCATCCCTGCGTGATTTTCCTGCCGGCGGACCCGAAAATAATCCAGGCTCCCAACCGAAAGGGCAAGGTAGTCATCGTTGGTCAGCGCAGCTGGGACGGCCTGGCGACAGGACCCTGGCGGGATTCTTTTCTGGGCAATTACGGCGAACCCATTGCTGCATTAACCGGTTATCCCACCATGATCTGTCCAGTACCTGGAGAATATGACAACACAGAGGGGCAGGAGATATCGATCGGATTTTTGCGGGAATTGGCTCAAAATACGAAAGATCCGATAGATCATAATTATTTTCGTCTGGCCATCCCATACATCCGTGCCCTGGATATCATGGCCGATATATTGAACATTCAGCGAAGCGAAATCAGGGCGGTGATCGGCGGTCACAGCAAGCGTGCGACTTCGGCATATACGGCTGCTGCCATCGATCCGGATCGAATTGCCGGTGTGGTTTATATGGGTAACGAATCAAACTGGAATGGAATGCTGGATGGTCCATGGCGGGCCATTTGTCCGGCATATACGAAAGATTGGATTAATGCGAAGGTTCTGTATCTGGGAGCCACGAATGAAGATGGTTACCAGATGTATGGAATCAATCAGATTCAGAAGATGATGGGAGGCGCCTGGACAATTGAATATATTCCGAATTACCGGCATGCATCCATGTCAGAGAAACATTTTCTCGATTGGCGTATGTGGATTGCACATGTCTTTGAAAATCGCCCGTTAACAAAAATCTCTGACCTGAGTTATCGAGAGGTGCCTGAGAGATTTCAATGGGGCGGCCGGTCACAGGAAGCCGGTACCGTCTTTCGGGCGAGCATCGAATCTTCCAATAAGATTATTCAGGCAAAAATCTGGTATGTCTATAATGATGATGAACCTTATTGGCGGGATCTGGTGTGGTATCCGGAATTCATGATTAAACGCGCGGATGGATTTTATGAGGGATATGTCAAGGGAAAATTGCCGGATGCCTGGCTGGTCGAGGTAAAAGACACTGCCGGTGGTTTTCCTGGTTATGTCAGCAGCTTACCGCAGGATATTACCGGGAAACAAACGGAAACAAAAAAATCACGGGGATCGCGTTCCCGTCTTTGGGAGCCTAAAATACAGAATTAATTTTCGTAATCCAATATCCGGAGAAATTATGTATAAATCAATTCGATGTTATGCGGGAATATGTTTTTTACTCATAACGGCAGGAACGGCCCTTTGTTCAGGCCACACCGGTCCGATCATAGGACAAACGGAAAAGAAATATACGCTTGCGGATAAAAACCGTGATGTTCAAGGAATTGCTTTTGATGATATATCGCCATTGGCGCCCCGGGTTTTTGTCCTGGATCGTTCAGGGATTATTTTTTCCTATCAGCTTAATCAGAATCTGGATAATGGCACCGATGAGTTGAAATTGCTGGACCAATATCCATTGCCATCTGATACAGACAAAACCAAACTGATGGGGCCGCGCGGATTGTCATTTGTCCGTGAAAATGGTCAGGATATATTCTATTTCCTTAACTGGGAGAAGTCCGGTGGAAATGTCCGATCGCAATTATGGCGGGGTAATTTTACTGAACAGAATTTTACTTCTATCGACTTGACAAATTACTGGTATCGAATCGGACAGCGTGAGGTGATGGATCTGGCCACTGATCAGGAGAAAATCTACCTGTGTTTTGACGCGTCGGGCTATATAGATCACAATGTTCGTGTTTTGCGCGGCATCATCCAGTATCAATGGAAACCGGATAGCAAAGAGAAACTTGTATTTATTAAGCATATGCCGGATACTGGCGAGTATCTATCACAAGGTCTGGCCTTTATGACTCTGGAAGAAGGGCGTTATCTCTGGGGAACGGCTGGCTATGAATCGATTTATCTGGCAGAAGCCCGCACCGGCAGGGGAATATTCTATTTTGACCGACCCAGGACCAATGACTCCAATCAAAAATGTCGGGGGATGACATTCGGTCGTAACTCACTCTGGATTCCCGTATCCGTATCTGGCGCCGATCATATTTATCGGGTAAATGTTACTCAAAATCTCGATATGGCTTACGAAGGACCGCGTATTCTTCGTCATCTGACTATGAAAATCCAGACCGAACCTGAAAGTAACATTAAAAATCCTGGCAAGGTCTATCATTATTATTCCCGACCGTATGCTTACGAACAGTTATTTAATCAGGGAGTATGGCCGGAAACGGAAAAAATCATGGATTTAACCGGCGCACCAAATGCAACCATCAGAAAACAAACCTACGATCCAGGCAATGATGCAGCCAGCCGTCAATACCTGGGATTGGTGGAATACGCTGATGCACCCGCACGAAACTATAGTTCTCAATATGAGATCGATTTATGGACTAATCCATACCGAAAATATGTCTATCCTCACAGAGTTGACAAAAATCTTACCGCATTAGCGGGTTCGAATTATCTGGCGGACGATGCGGAACTGTATAACCTGAGTGACACCAAGACTTATCAAAGTTTTACCGAGCGGGTTGAAAAACATATTGAAGACAAATACTGTGTATCTGCTGATATGAATCATCCTTATTGGGCAGTCCGAAACGCCTTGGAGTATATTCTGGATCATTATTATTACCCTGGTCCGGATGAAAGAATTCCAGCGACAGTTGACTATGACCGGAATCATTTTGACGCCAATCCGGGAAATCTGAAATTGGCGCTGTCTGAACGTCCCTATGATAAAACACAAATAACGGCTTGTTCGGGGACTAGCGTAATGCTGGCCGGTGCCATGCGTCATTTACAACACCCGGCCCGCTGGCTGGGCACCGGTGTGGAAAAAGATCCATCTCAATGGGATGTAAACCATAACGGCTTACTGGACAAAACCGAATCGGCGCCTTGTTCCAACGGCCATCGATACACTCAAGTCTGGCTGGGTAGTCACTATGGCTGGACCTGTTTTGACGCGACTCCGATACGACCAGAGTCAAAAGATTACGATCCTGTTCCGCCACTTCAGTCACAATGGCGTTATATGAACCGGGCGGCCAGGGGACACTTATTGGATAAGCGCATCGTTTTCAATGTCGGTTCCCAGCTGATTCGTCCATTATATCGTGAATTTGAATATGATGCGAAGCTGGCAGAAAACAACAATTGCGGAGGCGACCAGCGTTATAATTTACAAGGACGCTATGACATGCCCGATTTGTGGAAATTACCACGGCATTATATCACCGAACAGAATCTGTGTTTTATTGACAACATTAAATTGTCCGGCCCCCAAAAGAAAACGAAGGTGGTTTGGAAGAATACCGGAGACTGGTACAGAGATCCAGAGGCGAAACTGTCGCTTTATTTGCAGCAGGTTTCCGCTGATAACGATAAGACCAGTACCATAGGGAAATTGGCTGAAGCTATCCCCTATAATGCCCCGGAAATTTTTATTGACCTTTCGGCATTCAACGGAAAACGATTTCGAATCTTAATTAGTAAAGATGGCGATTCTGAGACTGGCGGTCTTTCAGAGTTGTTTGATTTGGAATGAATCCGATAGTTGCCAAAGAGTAAAGTCTTATTAAAGCGCGGATTACATACTATTTGCATAATGAAAGGAATCGGTTATGACAAAAAAGTTATTATATATCCTGATATGCGTTACAGCCATCTTATTTAGCGTTTCAGTTCGGTTGAGAGCAGAACAAGATAAGGCCTTTGAAGGGGCGATGGGTTGGGCGGCTTCAACGGTGGGGGGGCGTGGTGGCGCCATTATTCGGGTGACGAATCTTCATGCGGAAGGTCCGGGATCCTTGGCCGAGGCAGTAGCCACAAAGGGGCCGCGAATCATCGTTTTTGAGGTGGGAGGTATTATTGATCTGCAAAAACACTCGCTGGTAATCAAAGAACCCTTCTTAACAATAGCCGGTCAAACCGCCCCAAGTCCTGGCATTACTTTGATTCGGGGCGGGATGGTAATAAGCGCTCACGATGTTATTGTCAGGCATCTTCGGGTGCGTCCAGGTGAAGCCGGGGCGGCAAAAAAAAGCGGTTGGGAGGCGGATGGGATCACGACGACCTCCCATGATATTATTATCGATCATTGTACCTGCACCTGGGCGACTGATGAAAACTTATCCGCTTCCGGACCGCGTTTCAGCGGTAATGCCGTCGAAGAGTGGCGCGAAAATACTTCCCACAGGATAACGATCAGTAATTGTATTATTGCCGAGGGATTAGACAATTCCACCCATGGCAAAGGCAAACATTCCAAGGGAAGCCTGATTCATGATAATTGTACCGAGATTGCTATAATTGGCAATCTTTATGCAAATAATGTTGAAAGAAATCCGCTATTCAAGGCGGGAGCAGGTGGTGTGATTGTCAATAATTATATCTATAATCCCGGCGGCAGGGCGGTTCATTTTGGTTCACCGGAAAGCGAGTGGAAAGGGCATGAATGGCAAACCGGCCAACTGGCATTGGTAGGAAACGTATTTGAATATGGCCCCAGTACCCCGAAAGATATTCCCTTGTTATCACTAGGCTGGTTTGGCCCACTGGAAGTCTACGTAAAAGATAATATTGCAGTCGATCAAGCCGGTGAAAAGGTTAAAATAATCAATTCAAAACGGAAGTATCAGCAGGTGAAAAAGCCACCGTTATGGCCGGATGCGATTCAAGTTATGCCGTCTGGTCAGGTTCGTAGCCAGGTTCTAAAAGAGGCCGGGGCACGGCCTTGGGATCGGGATGCCATAGACAAACGTATTATCCAAGGGGTGCTTGACGATAAAGGAAAAATCATTGATAGCGAAAAGGAAGTCGGTGGTTATCCGACAGGACCGCTTACCCGCTCACCATTTAATACCAATGAATGGGATTTAACAACTATGGAGAGAAAAGAGTCAACAAAAGACAAGCGTTAATAATATTGAGTATGACAGGATGGATTTAGTGAGTACTGAGAGGATTGGTTCCAATTCTCTTTACACGTGGAAAAGAACAGATTACTCGAAATCAATCCTGTTTTCTCTGGAAATAGATTTTCAGCATACCCGGATTCAATTGTAATATCGCGCCATTGTCTTGCATTTTAACCAGATCATTATCACGCACTTCATAATGACTCCAATCAATTAAACTACCATCGCCCTCGATCATCATGGGGCGATATTCATTTCCAAACACCAGAGCGGTATAAGGAATATTGCCCGGCAGGGGCCCTTCCCACCAGTGGGGATGGGTTGTATTCAATTCAAGTGTCATTTCTGTTTCATTCCATAAGGCGCTTTCGACGCTTAAGAATGTCCGGCCCAGGGAAGGATATTTACGGCCAGTCTCAAGGACTTCAACAGTATAGCGGCCGGGTTTGTTAGGCAGATAGACCAGGTGATCATCGAAATAACACCAGTCTTCGCCATTGACTTTCACGGTATCGAAAGGCTGTTTCCAGTCAATACGGGGCGCGAACATGAATGGTCCTGTTTTAACGACCTCCACTTCACATTTACCCGACTGGATATTATCCCGGATAGCCAATGAATATTGACAGCCGTAGCCGGGTTTGACAATATTGTTAATATAGCCATAGCGTTGGATACGCGCCTTACCCCGGGGTTGCAGATAAAGCTTGAGCCGATCCATATCACCGGTCAGTTGAGCGCCACGAGCCAACCAGAAGGTTTCACCTTCTTGGTTCTCTTCCGCGACCAGATACGGACCCCCCAAAGGATTTCTTATTCGAACCACCTCGACTCGGGGTATTCCCAGGCTATTTACGCGGGTAATGGCTTGTTCACCAATCCAAAGAGTCGTTTCGTTGGCGTTTAACATTTGTGCGATCGAACCATAATCCATTTCATCGTACAATCCATCATCGATCAGAAGTCCAAGGTTCATGGTTGATTCAATGGCTTTTTCGCTGGCAATCAGAACATCATCACCCTCTTTGATAATAGACAGGGGATGCTTTGAGTAATCAATCAGTAACAGTGGGGGAATGGATGGTTGACGTGGCTGTAGTTTCCATAGGGCGGCCGTTTGACCCGGGAAGGGTATTAACCGGTCATGATCTGGCAGCCTCATCCGTGTCAACCATCTGGTGGGTTCTAGTGAATGATTAGTAATGGCCATCTTGAGTACTGGACTATCACTGTCAACAGTATAAGTACGGCTCTGACGAATTGCTCCCGTTGGATCCTTATAAACCACCTCTTCAAGTACTGCCTGATGACCAATGGGTTGATTGAAATGATGGATTACACTCTCTTGTCCGGTTCGAGACAATATCACCGCATCAAAAGCATGAGCCAGACCAGCTTGCCCGTCGCTTCGCTGTTTGCTGGTATTGGCCTTCTGTACCCGGAAAAGCAGTTGATGCTGCCGTGCTGAATCCAGACTGACCGGCAGTATGTGTTTGCCGGTATCGCCATGGCCGGGGAAATAGACACCGGCTGGACGTCCATCAATTTCAACTTCCATTGTACTGGTGTAGTCATTGGGTAGCGTGTAGATTTGCAGATCATAGCGACCAATGTCCGCGGTAAAGTTTATCTGGATTTCGTGGGGCCAGTCAGGTTCACTTTCATAACGGATTTGAGCGGGAAACTGATCGGTATCGGCAGAACATTCGTATTGCCGGTGATAGCCGCCTGCCACCCTGAATTCGTTGCAACTACCGTCAACCTCTCCGATTTTAAATGCAATACGATCAGGATTCTTATTGGGTATGGCAATGTCCACAGGCATAGCCGTAAAAAAATTGTCCGATAGAATTTCTGCTGGTATTGGACGACCTGTTTTTTGAAAGTTGGCTAATCGAGTGGGATCATATTGCAGGATGCCTTTATCTTCTCCAGCCATACGTAGCAGGCGGAAATAGTTATTCTGTATCAAAGCAGTGTCTTGCGGAAAAGGCTCATCACATAGATATTGTTGGGGCAGATTGGAAACGGTCTGGTAAGCTTTTGCACGGTAGCCATCCGCGCCTGTGGCGCGCAACGTTGTTGTAACGGCGCAACGCAAGGGATCCGCAGAACAGCCATAAACATATTGCCGGTCACTTTCCTTCATGGTTGCTGCGGGCTCTCCCAGCCACCAGATACCGCTGTCGAGATAAAGACGATCACGGGCAAAATCATACATCTGACGCAAAATCCAATCCGGAGTGGAACCACCGCCAAAATTGGCCCAACCACCCCATTGGCCGGTACTGGGTTTCATGCTTCGACAGTCAGCCTGGTAGGAAAGGTAAAGCGGAGGATGAAAAACATAACGCCACTGGTCGCCAAAGCCGCATGCGTTTATATTACCGGTACGACCGAACGCACACATCCAGGTGCCATGGAAATAGGGCCCGCTTCCGGGCAGGAGGGCAGTACTGTATCGATAGGAACCCGGATTATAAAGCCATAGCTGGCTTATGTATTCGCCATGCTGACCATCTCCCCACCATTCCGATCCGACACCATCATGTGAGGCTTGCCAGCCGTATAAAAGCGGATTCTGAAATTCTCTCGCCTGAAAACGGCAGAATTTCTGATACGCTTCAGTCTCCCGGGCGCTTTCTGTCCCTCCAGGAATACGTACAGGATTGGGATGATAAAATAGTTGCACCAGCATATCTCTGGCATGGGCTGTCTTAAAAAGCTCTCTTACGGTATCATTGTTCCAACCGGGAATCCATTGACCTCCCCAATATGACAATCCCTCTCCAGGTTTGGTCATCGGATCATCATCTTCCCAGATAAATGGATAACCTTCATTACGACCCATTCCAGGAGCATAAAACTCTAACAGATTAGCGCCCCAGCGAAAAGGTTCATCAATCATCTTTTCTTTAAAATACGTTAGATCCACACACTGGCGGTCGGCACGCTGATACTGGATCTGGGCATGCCAACCCCAATGGCCGATATACGGAAGCCCTGGCAGTTTCCGATGAAGGGTATGTGGCTGAACTTCAGGAAATGCTGGGGGGGACATATAGGTGTCGGCATGCAAACGGGAGGGGGTCTCAGGCAATGCGCCAATTCGAGGATTCTTTTTGTCACTGAGAAAGCATGCCACATTACCCAGAAACGTTTTTAAATTCTCCTGATCGCGGCTGAACCAGAAATCTTCCAATAGTACGTTGTTGCCGTAACCCAGCACCTTGCCCTGCCCCAGTGTCCACAAATTAAGCACCTGGACCTGTTTCTGATCCAGTACCTGACCTTTCTCGTTTATGCGAAAGTAATTCCCCAATGATTGGCCCTGCTGAAGAGGGTTCCTGGTCCAGAAGCAATTCTCCAGGTTGATATGAGAACTTCCGCTGATAAGAAAAGCGTTTTCATCAATTTCGGAGCAAGCCAGATGTTGAAAAAGAGGATGGCTTGCGTCGCCCTTGATACCTATGGTAAAATACCCCCCAAATTGACTGCTATCATTGTAACCATATCGAAAAAAGTCCATTCGATCCGGCGCGACTGTCTCCAAGCCCAAATCGACGACATAGGATTGAGCAAAGCTAACCAGAAACAAGTGGCCGCCTTTTTCAATAAATTGGCGTAGACAGGCAATAACTTTGGGATTGTTTGACTCCGGGGGCAATTGTCTGCTATGACATGCCCACACAAGTATATCGATATCATTATTTATGTCTTCGGTCAATTGCGTAAAGGATATGGGTATGGCGCCATAAAATTGGGCCAAGGATTCCCGAACAGGATAGGAGTTGGCCATAGTGGGGGTCACAAGTTCACTATCAGCAAAAATATACGAACTAAGAGTGCATATCAGACAAAAAAGAAGTGATGACAATTTTGACATTTTTACATTCTCCCAATTAATAGTCACAGAGAATCAACAACCTAAATAGTCTTATGAGTCCGGTGATTCAACCCGATAGTTTACTACTAAATCTGACGATATACCATTTAAAACAGCTAAAGATCGGGAATATAGGAATTCACTTCTTTTAACGAATGATCATTGGCTTTAACTGGGTATACTCGGATATGCCACTGACCGAAATTGACATAATTAACCTGACCAATATAAAAGTTGCTTTCATATCAATGCGCCCGGGAGGACTCGAACCTCCAACCTTCGGATTCGAAGTCCGCGACTCTATCCATTGAGCTACGAGCGCTTAAGTTGGTTATCGGGTGATTAGACGATATGCTAATCTATATATAATGATAGTTTATGAAAAATTGGATGTCAACAGAAAACCATTTAAGGGGGGTTAAAAAGGTGCGTTAAACAAGAGTTGATTATCCAGAATTGAGGTGCTATGATCTAAGTGTTTAAATAAGTTTGAGTTAAGGAGATAGTTGTGTCCGAATTGAAAGTAATCAGTCAGTTTGAACCTGCTGGCGACCAACCGCAGGCTATTGATGCACTTGTACAAGAGGCTCAAAAGGGGCAGCGGTTTCAGGCTCTGATGGGGGTGACAGGGTCAGGTAAGACATTTACGATGGCCCATGTAATGCAAAGATTGCAGAAACCGACGCTGGTGATCAGTCATAACAAAACTCTGGCGGCTCAACTTTATGAAGAGTTCAAGGAGCTATTCCCAGAAAACGCAGTAGAGTATTTTGTCAGCTATTACGACTATTATCAGCCGGAAGCTTATATTCCTCAGCGTGATATTTATATTGAAAAGGATGCCTCGCGGAATGATGATCTGGATCGATTACGCTTGAGTACGACGACATCGCTGATGTCGCGGCAGGATGTGGTGGTGGTTGCGTCAGTTTCCTGTATTTTCGGGTTGGGTTCACCGGAGGAATACCAGAAAGCCATGGTACCGTTACGGGTAGGGATGCTGGTGGATCGGGACCAGATTTTAGAGGGCCTGACCGAGATCCGTTATGAACGCAATGACTTTGCTTTCGAGCGAGGGCGATTCCGGGTACGGGGCGATGTGGTGGAGATCTGGCCGGCATATGATGAATTTGCCGTACGGATTGAGATGTTCGGGGATGAGATCGAGCGATTGTCACTAATTAATCCGATCAGCGGAGAGATTCTGGTAGAAGATCGGCAATTTTTCGTCTATCCGGCTCAGCATTATGTCATGCCGGAAGACCGCATTGAAGGGGCTTTGACTGGGATTGGTGAGGAACTGGAACGACGACTATTGCAGTTGAGGGGAGATGGCAAATTGCTGGAGGCTCAGCGGTTGAGCGCGCGGACACGATACGATATGGAATTGATCAAAGAGGTGGGTTACTGCTCGGGAATTGAGAATTATGCCCGGCATCTGGCAGGACTGCCGCCAGGGGCGACACCCTATACCTTGATCGATTATTTTCCCAAAGATTTCCTGTTGCTGATCGATGAATCTCATGTGACCATACCCCAGTTACGGGCCATGTACGCGGGTGATCGCAGTCGTAAGACGGTTCTGGTGGATCACGGATTTCGATTGCCCAGCGCATTGGATAACCGGCCGCTTCGCTTTGAGGAGTTTTTTGAGAAGTGGAATCAGGTCATATTTGTCTCGGCAACGCCGGGACCCTATGAATTGGAATTATGTGAAGGCCAGGTAGTGGAACAGGTGATCCGACCAACCGGATTACTGGATCCGGAAATATTTATCGAAGCGGCATCCGGACAGGTACCCCATTTACTGGAAGAGATCAACAAGCGAGTTGAAATCGGCGAACGAACACTGGTTACGGTATTGACCAAACGGCTGGCGGAGGATTTGAGTAAATTTATCAAGGGGAAAGGGATTCGATGCAGTTATTTGCATAGTGAGATCGATACTTTGGAACGGGTGGAGATCTTGCGTCAATTGCGGGCAGGCGAATTTGATGTAGTGGTTGGAGTGAATTTATTGCGGGAGGGCCTGGATTTACCGGAAGTTTCCCTGGTGGCAATTCTCGACGCGGATAAGGAAGGGTTTTTAAGGAGTGAGACATCGTTAATACAAACGATAGGACGGACAGCGCGGAATGTAAACGCCAAGGTGATCCTGTACGCGGACAAGATAACCCCTTCCATCCAACGGGCAATGGATGAAACTGCCAGACGGCGAAAATTGCAGATGGCGTATAATCAGGAACATGGAATAACTCCCGAAACAATACGTAAAGCGATACGAAACACATTCGATCATGAACTGAAGGCACGCCGCATCGCGCAGGATGCCTTGACACAAGATGAGATGGAATATGATCGCGAGGAGTTGATTGGCATCCTTGAGAAAGAGATGTATGAGGCGGCCGAGGCAATGGAATTTGAACGGGCCGCAGAGTTGCGGGACCGGATACGGGAATTGCGGGATCTGCCGAATTCGAATCTGGTCATGGGCAAGATCAGGAAGAAGCGAAAAAAATAATGTCAAGGTATGTCGTATTAGAACATCGTCTTGATGATGGGCGTGTCCATTGGGATTTCATGTTAGAGGCGGATAGCGTTTTGTGGACCTGGCAGGTCAAAGAACCTGTGGAGACTTGGAACGGCATTCTAACTTGTTGCCGTTTAGTGGATCATCGAATAACTTACCTGGGATATGAAGGACCGGTAAGCAGAAATCGTGGAGAGGTTCGGCAGGTGGATGCGGGGGAGTACATCTTGATTGAATCGGGGGCGGACAGGTTGACCGTTCGGTTGGATGGGCAGGTATTGGATGGAATAGTACGCCTTGAACAGAGAGATGATAACTGGGTTTTGATATATACCCGTGGAGTAGGTTGATAATTACAAGACAGTTTCATGGCCCTGTGATGCGATTCTTTTTTTTCGATCAATGAATCCAATGGCAATAATAAGATAGAAAAGTGGCATGATGGGATGGCGAAATCGTCCCAGGGCTGCCGGTCCCCCTGATACCAGTAGCAGATACAACAATATCGAAAACAGGAACCATAAAACCGGGTGACCGGATTGTCGGATAAGACTTATGACAACCAGTATGTAGAGACATGCCAAAAGCAATCCTGCTCCAAGATTAATAAAGAAAAAGACAGGACGTTCTTCCATCAGTCTACATATTGTTGCTATTAAACCCGAATCAGCCACTTCTCCCAGCAAGCCTCCCGATTCCGGATATTGCCCGGTCATCCGAAACCACTCAACCATATCGGGATCAATCAATATTCGAAAAATTCCTTTTAAATGAATCTGTGCGTATAGAACTGGATGACTTAAAATGACTCGGACCGCATCTTTTTTTAAATAGGAATATACTTTTGCATCATTGAGTTCAGGGTAATCGGGATGAGAGGCTTTGAACTGGATAGGATTATTAAAACCCAGTTCATGCTGTTTCTGATAAAAAGGCTTATTTTCCAGTTTGGCCTGCACGGCTGCGGCGTTGTAGAAATACAGATTGATATCCTGGATGGCAGAAAAACCATGATAATTAGCCACAGCATGATTCCGGTATTGCCAGACAAATAATGGACAAACAAAAAGTACAGTCAGAAGCAATGAAAGAGCACTCGTTTTCAGGGGGAGTTTTTTTATCAGGGAAATGATCAGGATCATAAAGGGGAATAGAATATTCAGATAAAAAGTTACGGGACGTACAAAAGTTGCTAATGTCAAAAAGGTCGTTGAAAGAATAGCGGCGTCAATGGCTGGCTTTCTTAACCAGCGTACCGCAAATATCAGGAATAGCAGAAATAAACATGAAAATAATGTTTCGGATAACAACTTGTAGCAATAGATAATATGCAATGGATCGAAGGCGGCCAGCGCCATAATGAACAATGACAGACGCAGGTTGCCGGAAAGAAAGAAAGCAACTTGGTAAATTAAAATTACAGAAAAGATATCGATCAAGACCTGAAGTACAATCACAATCGCAACTGGTTTTGGAGTAACCATGCCTGCCATCAAAAAGCATGGGTACCCCGGGGTTCGCTTAATCTCTGGACCATCCATATTATTAAAACACCCGCTCTGCAACAAAGTACGGGCTGATATCAGGTAATCATCCGTATCCGGGCTTTTATAAAAGTTTCTTTCAAAACCCCCAAGAAATGGTAATGCAATTCGTATAACCAGACTGATAACCAGGATGGTCAAGAATCCGGGGGGGATCCCTTTATGAGGCAGAAATGTCTTCATATTTGCGAATAATCAAGGTATTATTCTGGCCCCCAAATCCAAAGGAGTTTGACAGGGCGGTATGCACCATTGCCTTGCGGGACACATTGGGGACATAATCGAGATCGCAATCTGGATCGGGAGTGTTCAAATTGATGGTAGGGGGGATGATTTGATCACGGATGGCCAGGATGCAGGTGATTAATTCCGTAACCCCGGCGGCGGCAATCAGGTGGCCCAGGCTGCTTTTTACGCTGCTCACGGGGATCTGATACGCCCTTTCCCCAAAAACCGATCGAATCACTTTGGTTTCGATGGAATCGTTTTCGGCCGTACCGGTTCCATGCGCGCTGATATAATCAATATCATTAATTGTCACGCCGGCATCTTTCAAAGCCATTTGAACGGCGGCAATACCGCCTCGACCATCTTCGTGTTGGTCCGTCACCCGAAACGCATCGGCGGTACTGCCATAGCCGATAATCTCACATAAGATATTGGCGCCTCGTCGGATAGCACACTCGTGTTCTTCAATGACCAGCGCGCCGGCGCCTTCAGCCAGAACAAACCCATCTCGTGTCCGATCGAAAGGACGTGATGAGGTTTTTGGGTCATCGTTGCGAGTGGACAGGGCCGTCAGCCGGTTGAAACCGGTGACTCCCAGAGGATTAATCATTGAATGAGCGCCTCCAGTTAACATCATATCCACCTGGCCGTTACGGATCAGTTCAGTAGCTTCGCCAATGGCTTGTGTGCTGGCGGCGCATGCGGTCAGGCACCCGATACTTGGACCTCTTAATTGGAACAATCGCGCGATATGTGAAACCGGCATATTGGTTTCCTGCTCCATTTCACGCTGTAAATCCATTTTTGAAAATGCCAATTCACACCAATGTTGCCAGTTGATATCCTGTTTTTCCTTGTCCCAGCTTTGGGTAATCGCAGCGACAAAAGGCTCAAAATCAGCCGGCCCTTCGCCCGCGCCCAGGTAAACACCGATACGTCCGGCTTCAGGCAGTTCATTCTCAGTGGAATAAGGAAACGGTAAGCCTGCCATTTTCCAGGCCTGCATGGCCGCGCCAATCATAAAGCCGGAATTCCGGCTAACGACTTCATGTCCCTTACGGAACGCCTCAGGCACATAATCCATGTGGTTAAACTGTCTAACTTCAGAGGCGAACTGAGTTGGGAAAGTCCGGGCGTCAAATAACGTTGTGGGAGCGATGGCACAGTCACCATCCAATACATTACGCCACATGGTGTCTATATCGTTTCCCAGGGGCGTCACACATCCAATTCCTGTTATGACTACGCGTCGCATCATGAGCTTTGTCCTGAATTTTAAAATTAATCTGAATATTTCTTTAAAACCATCGCTGCCGTTTGACCACCATAAGTCTGCGATAATACCAACGCATAACGAATATTGCGGGTATGAGTTTTCAGTGGGATATTGAGTCCGTACTCAGCAACTGGATCGGGTGTATTTACATTGCCGGGAACAATACCGTTTTGAATAGCCATAGCGGCGGTTGCCAGATCGATCGCGCTGCTGGCAGCGCCGCAAACACCAATGGCCCATTTAGTCGTCAGAATATCCGGCTTGTTAAGAAATGAGCCAAATACTTCACGAAGAGCCAGGGCTTCGGCTCGATCATAAGCAGGTGCTCCAATTCCCTGTGGAATAACCAGGTCAATGTCTTGTGGTGTGATCCCTGCGGCTTCCATGGCTTTTCGGATGGCACATACAGTACCGGCAAAATCCGGTTCATTTTCAATAAACTGATGATAAAAATTCTGAGAGGCCCCGAAACCAGCGACTTCAGCCAACACTGGAGCCTGGCGCTTCATGGCCAATTCCATATCTTCCATAACCAGAATGCCGGCGCCATCACCTAATACCGAACCATTGGCGTCCGAATCGAAGGGGCGGCATGCCTGACTCGGCTTATCGTTATATCGCGTTGCGACCCGTTGCATGAGACTGTAACGAATCAATCCCATGGCTATAACCTTTGCCTCTCCTCCGCCGGCGACCATCAAATCGGCTCGATTATGCGCGATATGTAAGTAGGCTTCTCCTACGCTAAGCATGCCGGATACTTCAGCGGTAGTGATTGAATTGCTGGGACCCTGTAAGTCATAAATGATGCTGATATGACAACTCAGCATGTTGGGCAGATATTTCAGCATCCATAATGGGGTCAGATTGGTCATTCCATTAGTACCCCATTCAGCCAAACTGAACTGGCCGTTATCGTCAACCGCCTGATGTGTGGCTGTGCCAAACTCCGTCATGTCACAACAGATTGTACCGGCCCCGAGATTAACGCCGCTACGAGTTGGTTCAATATCGACAGGACCATCTGGATTATTGGCGCGAGTATTCAAACCGGCATTTCGCATCGCATCATCCGCGGCGGCCACTGCCAGTTGAATGTCTTTGTTCATCAATTTTGACGATTTCCGCTGTGCCTTGGGAACGATTTTATTTATGGAAAACTCAGGCGCTTCTGCGGCAACCTGGCAGGTAAAACCGGATGGATCGAATGATTTTATGCGAGTGACACCCGACACCCCGTTTTTCAAATTTTCAATATAGTCCTGGCTGTTGAGTCCAAGTGCATTGACAACACCAATGCCCGTAATGACTACACGACGATTCGTCATAATAACATCTTTCCTGAATGCTAATTACTTCATTGGCAAAAGTAGACAATGCTGAAAAGATTGTCTGAAATTCATGGTATATTTAAAATGGCCGGTCGGTCAAGAATGTCGATTTCATCAGAGAATTAATCCGGTTTAGTTGGCTTCAGGCTGGTTGGATCTTGGCAATTTCTGAGGGGATATAAAATTTTAACTGATTCATGAATTGTTCGTTAAAGACAAAATTCTCCTCAGGAAATTCCAAACCGGCCATGTTCTGGTCGATATGGCTGAATAACATGCTGATTTCTGCGATTATTTTATCGCCGCACCGAATTGTGCCGTTGATATTTGCGGCTTCCTGCGTGACATTATCGGCGACTGCTTCTAGAAATAATTGATCTCCTGGACGCGCCAGGTCATGAAAAATTGCTTTGCTTACTTTGGCAAGTATGACTTTTTCCTTGAAATTCCGATGCTCACCTACCAGAATTCCACCCGTTTGGGCCATAGCTTCGATCATCAGGGATTGGGGCATGACCGGATATCCGGGGAAATGATCATGGAGATGTTCCTCTGCCAAAGTCACATTCTTGACAGATACAGCTCGCTTGCCCGATTCAAACTCAATAAATTTATCAATCCAGAACCAACGCATTTATTTTAGTTCCAATGCCGCCAACACCCATAGAACATGGTGTTTTACACTCAAATTGAGGCATTTCTCATGTCCTGACGTGGATTGGGACCAGCTTAACCTTTCAGTTTATTCTCAACAAAAGATACAATCGAATTCACAGTAAACAGATCACTGATTTTGTTAATATCAGGATCCGATTCGAAATCGGCGAAATCAACATGAGGCATCTTGCTTTTCAATTCAGCCAGGCCAGCTTCGGTGACTTTACCATCTTTGACTAACGTTTCATTATTGAGCAGATTGTCCGGATATAACTCTTCACGCGGCACCTTAATATCGAAAGCCTTTTCCAGACGGAAAATAATATCGAGAAAATCAATACTTTCTGCCCCAAGATCGCCCATAATCGTTGCTTCACCGGTTACTTCATCATCATCGACACCCAAGGCGTCAATCAGATTTTCTTTGACAATATTGAAAATTTCTTCACGAGACATTGACATGATCGGGTAAACCTCCAGATCTATTCGTTTAATTATATATGTATTATCGGCATGCGCCTACCAGTGCGGCACGCTTTTTCATTTCCTGTATGATTCGGTTGTCGACATCGGCCAGATATGGCTCCTGTTCACAAAGGTTATAATGTTTCAACTTAAAGCGGGCTTCGACCATTGAGCGATCATCCACCCAGCCCTGTCCGGTAAAAGAACTCTCTTGATCATCAATTGACTTGGCGTCAATCTGGATCCGGAGCAAATTACCGGGTTTGACAAAGCTTTTATATTTTACGTTCCGACACTCACTCATCACAACCATACTGTGCCTGAAATGGTTTGTCACCCTTACCAGCATGGCGGCGCTTTGTACAAGCGCTTCGATCATCATCACGCCTGGCAAAACAGGAAAATCGGGAAAATGATCTCCCAGATACTCTTCGGCCAGAGAGAGTGCTTTTACCGTGGCGATTTTTTTGCCCGGTTCAATTTCTGTCACTTTGTCAAATAGTATAAATTTCAACTTAATTACTTTTAAAATAATGATTTATAAGACATATTACTATCCAAGTCGCAATATTTTATCATGTAAAGAAGGGATATTTTAATATCAGCCGGCTATAAATCCAGCTTTTTTTTCAAATGCTTCCTCAAGTTCTATCTGTCTCAAGTCTTATGGGTACCTCAAATAATTGCTTTAGAGGCGAAAGCGAGGATGATTTTTCTCTGGCAAGGAACAAAGAACCGGGCATATTCGTCAATATTCACGGTTTTTTGTGACGCCGTCCAGAGGAAAATCAGACCGCTTGCAGCCCTGAATGAATTTTTAGAGGTGCCCTTATGTTTTATATCTGAATACTTTCTCCAGGCAATAATACCACGGTTTGACATTCAGCCATCTCCGCAAATTCATCCGCATTGCGGCGTTTTCCGACAATGTCACCCCAGTGATAAGGTACCGCAATCTTGGGTTTCAGTTGATTAACAGCCAGGGCTGCTTCACGAGCATCCAATGTGTAGGTACCGCCCACCGGTAACATGGCCAGATCAATATTATCCAACGAGATCATTTCATCTGTAGCATCCGTATCGCCAGCATAGTATATTTTTTTATTGTCCAGCTCGATGATAAAACCAATCCAGTTATTTTCTTTGGGATGAAAATTTTTACTGACATTATAAGCCGGTACTGCAGTAATGGTTACCTCGCCTGTTTGAATTGTCTGACCGGCTTCAATAACTGTACCAGTACGGTTTTTTGTGATAACATCCTGTGGCGCAATAAGTTGGCAGTCTTTTCCTGAGACTAGCTCAATATCTTCAGCACTATAATGATCATAATGACTATGGCTGATCAGCACTATATTGCCATCGGTCAATCGCTGGTCAATTTTCCATGGATCAATATAAACTATCGATTGAGCCGCTTGTATTTTAAAACTGGCATGTCCAATCCAGGTTATCGTTACACTCATGCCATAACCTCACTTCCAGCCACGTTTATTGATTGAATTCTTAAACGTATTTTGATTATTTGCTTTAAGTCGCTGTTAGAATGTACAAACATTTATAATCATTCAGTATCTGGTAAAAAATTGGACGCAACTGATTATTCCAACTATAATTGGTTGTTATTCCTTATTCAAGCAGAAAAAGGTAGTTTAACATGAAGCACTTATATCCAGTTTTTCTTGATCTGAATCAGCGACTGGTTGTTGTCATTGGCGCAGGTTTAATTGGAAAACGAAAAATTGAAACCTTAATTAACTCAGGCGCTATCGTACGAGTGGTAAGCCCAGAAATGATTGGTGATATCAGGGAATTGGCAAACTCAGGCAAAATTGAATGGATCCAATCCAGTTATCATGAACAATATATTCGTGATGCATGGCTGGTTATTGCCTCAACGGATGATCAGGAGATTAACCAATCAATTTATCAGGACTGCTGTCATTTGAAGATTTTTTGTAACGTCGTAGACAAGCCAGAGGTATGTACATTTCAGGTTCCTTCGATTTTACAGAGAGGTGCTTTGAAAATCGCCATTTCCACTGGTGGGATCAGTCCGGCCCTGGCTCGTCGGATTCGAGAGCGGTTGGAACCTCATTTTGGACGACATTATACCAGAATCCTGGATGGCCTTCAGGAATTACGCCACCATGTCAAACAGGTTTATCCAGATGATCAAAAAAAGAGAAGCCAGATATTAAAAGGTTTTGTTAAATCAGAAGCACTGGATCTGGCAGAGAAAGGGGATATCGAAGGGTTTAATCATCTCCTAGAGCAATGGAAAATAAAATAGAAAGGATTCTTCCCAATTATGCCGGTATTACAACATGGTCTGGTTCAGGTCTATACGGGTGATGGCAAAGGTAAAACAACAGCTGCCTTGGGGGCAGTATGGAGAATGCTGGGTTGGGGCGGCATGGTATATGTATGTCAGTTCCTTAAACCTGCCGGTATGAAAACCGGCGAAAAAAACCTGGCACAAAAATTCAATGATACTCTCATTTGGGATGCCATCGAAATCGACTGGAATATGAGCCGCTCTTTTGATGATTCCAATCAGTTCACGGCTATGGCTCTGGCTATTGAAAAGAAAATGGACAAAATCCAAACAATGGCCCAAAAAGGTGAGTATGATTTGATCGTACTGGATGAAATTATTTTTTGCCTGTCTAAATCTTTGCTTAAATTAGACTTATTAAAAAATGTAATCAAAAACAAAGCGCCCCATGTAGAACTCATATTAACCGGCAGGGGGGCGGATGAATCGATAACCGCTCTGGCTGATCTGGTATCGGAAATTTCGGCAATTAAACATCCATACAAAAAGTCAATTCATGCTCGTAAAGGAATTGAGTATTAATATTTCAACAAAAAATTTTAGATTGGTTTTTTCTGTAATTTACAAATAGATTAATTATAGTTCGTTAGTAAATAGTGAGTTAGCGTTTAGATGTGAAACATCACCTTACGGCCTCACAACGAGATTTATCCCATTATTCAGAGCTGATTAGGATATGTGGCATCAAGTTGCCCGACGATTATTGTTATGTCCCATCATTTTATGGGCGATTTATACCCTCACCTTCGTGATGGTAGTTTCAGTTCCGGGTAACCCTTTCAAAATGGGTGAACGGGCGCTGGACGAAGCCAGTGAAATTGCCATCAAAGCGCGCTATCGCGCTGATGATAACTGGACATTTTACTTCGATTACCTCAAGGGGCTCTTTCAGCCGGTCAAAGCCATCCGTGGCCTGGGGCCTCTGATCGATTTTGGTCCCTCCTGGCAATATGCGGACTGGAACTGTAATCAAATCATTGGCCAGGCTTTGCCGGTTTCAGTCGGACTGGGATTAACCGCCATGTTACTGGCAACCATCATTGGCATTCCCATTGGAGTATTATCTGCTGTTCACCGGGATAGCTGGCTGGATTTTCTGATATTATCTTTTGCCTTACTTGGGATATCGTTACCAACCTTTGTAACGGGCATTGCCTTATTGATTTTATTCTCGATCTGTATCCCGATATTCCCATTGGGAGGATGGGGCCATCTGTCTCAAATCATATTGCCCGCAATTACATTATCACTGCCATTTATGGCCTATATCTCTCGTCTAACCCGTTTGGGCATGCTGGATGTATTAAACAGTGATTTCATACGCACGGCCCGGGCCAAAGGTTTAAGTGAAGGTGTGGTTATCTGGAAACATGCTTTGAAAAATGCCATCTTGCCAGTAGTCAGTTATCTCGGGCCGGCTTGCGCGATGGCCTTTACCGGATCGTTTGTAGTTGAGAAGATTTTCAATATACCCGGCATGGGCACTCACTTCGTCAACAGTATTTTGAATCGAGATCGTGCGATGATTCTGGGTACTGTGCTGGTCTATTCGGTTTTGATTATTCTGTTCAATCTGATAACTGATATTGTATATGCTATTGTGGATCCCAGGATCCAGACAGGGAAAGTTTAGACCGTGTCCCAATCTGCGTTAATCATCAAACCCCAAAGCGCCAGACGTTCTGAATGGAAACTGGCATGGAGCCGCTTTGCCAGAAATCGCAAAGCATTTGTATGCGGTCTGATCCTAGTGTTGCTCGTGTGTCTCTGTCTGGGAACTCTTCCCGTTGCCTGGAAAATGGATTATTATAAGAGACAGAATCTGGACATGAATAGACAGGGACCCTCGTTATGGCTGGGAGAGAAGGCATCGATGGTTTCTCAGACCGGTTTGGTTGAATCTAGCTCTTTAAATACGTTTGCCAGGAATTTTGCACCGTTTGGTTTTGATTTACTGGGCCGTAATATACTTTGGCGCTGCCTGATGGGGGGGGCGGTCAGTTTGAGTATCGGAATCGCCGCCGCTTTTATTTCTATGACCGTAGGTACTTGCTGGGGGGCGATAGCAGGATGGTATGGTGGTCGTATTGACAATCTCATGATGCGTATTGTCGATGTTTTATATGGTCTTCCTTACATTCTGACAATCATTCTGCTTAAAATGGCCTTCGAACCCAGGTTAATCGATTGGTTCAATCAGCGCTGTGGACCGGGATACGATCAAATTGCCAGTATAGTGCTCCTTTTTATGGCCATAGGCAGCATCAGCTGGCTGACTATGGCAAGAGTCATTCGTGGCCAGGTTTTATCTCTCAAATCAATGCCTTACATTGAAGCGACCCGAGCCATGGGCTTACCAACTTATCGAATTATTTTAAAGCATCTTTTGCCGAATCTGACCGGCCCGATCATCGTTTATGCCACCCTGACTGTCCCTCAGGCAATTCTTCAGGAATCCTTTTTAAGTTTTCTTGGGATTGGGATACAGGCCCCCATACCGTCATGGGGATCTCTGGCTTCTGACGCGGTCAAAGCCATCAATACCGTTGAAAGTTTCTGGTGGATGGTAATATTCCCTTGTGGCATGCTGGGATTAACCCTGTTATGTCTGAATTTTATTGGCGATGGATTGCGGGATGCTTTTGATCCTAAAACAGTACTATGACCATGATTCCCTTTTCCAATTGTTACATAACGACACCATAAATATACGCTATGGCATACAACGATATTTTATTATCCATTAAAAACCTTTCGGTTGATTTTTCTACCGACCAGTGCACCATTACCGCAGTCAATGAAGTCAGTTATGACATATATCAGGGACGTACCCTGGCAGTGGTAGGGGAAAGCGGATGTGGTAAAACCGTAACGGCATTATCGATTATGCGCCTGATCCCAGATCCGCCGGGCCGGATCGTTCAAGGTGAAATACTATTCCGAAGTCAAAACCTGCTTAGTTTTACCGAAAAACGCATGCGCTCGATTCGCGGTAATGAAATTGCAATGATCTTTCAAGAGCCCATGACCAGCCTGAATCCGGTTCTGACAGTGGGCGAGCAGATCATGGAAACCGTCCATCTGCACCAAAGAAAAAAAGGCCAGACACTTCGAAATCATGCGATCGATATGTTGCGACTAGTGGGCATCCCCGATCCTCAACGGTGTATCGATGAATTCCCCCATCAACTTTCTGGCGGCATGAGACAACGCATTATGATTGCCATGGCCTTGAGTTGTGATCCGACATTACTGATTGCTGACGAACCGACAACGGCGCTGGATGTCACAATCCAGGCGCAAATTCTTGAGTTGATTCGCCAGTTGCAGCGACGAAATCATATGAGCGTATTACTGATCACTCACGATCTCGGTGTCGTGGCAGAAAATGCGGATGATGTCGCGATCATGTATGCGTCTAAAATCATCGAAAAAACCAGCGTGAAAGAAATTTTTGCCCAACCTCGTCATCCTTATACGATGGGATTGCTGAATTCGTTGCCGCGTCTGGGTGAAACTCGCGAACGACTGGAAGTAATACCGGGAGTGGTTCCCGATCCAGCCCAATTCCCAACCGGATGTAAATTTCACCCCCGTTGCCGGTTTTATACCCCCGAAGATTTAAAATGCCGAACTCAGGAACCGGTCATGATTGAGATTGAACCGGATCATTGGTGTGCCTGCTGGAAAGCGAAAGTCATACTGAATAATCTTCAAACACATGACTCGACGGCTGGAGATACCGAGGTATGAGTGATGATATCCTGCTGAAAGTGGATCATCTGAAAACGTACTTTCCCGTGAGAAAGAACCGGGCTGGTAAGGAAACACCGTTTCTGAAAGCGGTCGATGATATTTCATTCCAGATTAAACGCGGCCAGACATTAGGCCTGGTCGGCGAAACGGGCTGCGGTAAGACAACCGTTGGCAAATCAATCCTGCGTCTGATCCCGGCAACTCAAGGTGCTGTGTATTTTGATAATCGGAATGTTTTCCGTCAATCAACCGGATCGATGCGAAAATTACGGCGGGAAATGCAACTGATTTTTCAGGATCCTTATGGATCATTAAATCCGCGGATGACTGTCGATAGGATCATTGGCGAAGCGATGCAGGTGCATCGCATGGCCCGGGGGCGTAAACTCCGGGAACGGATTAATGAACTGCTGCATCAGGTCGGTTTGTCGCCACAACATGCCGGGCGTTACCCTCATGAATTTTCCGGTGGTCAGCGCCAGCGAATTGGTATCGCCCGGGCTCTGGCCCTTAATCCCAGATTCATCGTCTGTGATGAACCGGTCAGCGCCCTGGACGTCTCTATTCAATCACAGATTATAAATCTTTTGCAGGAACTTCAACAGCAACTTGGCCTGACCTACCTGTTTATCGCTCACGATCTGGCCGTTGTGGAATATATCAGCGATTATGTCGCGGTCATGTATCTTGGGCGCATCGTTGAGTATGCCCGCGCCAAAGACCTTTATGGGGACCCCAAACATCCCTATACGATGGCATTACTTTCGGCGATTCCTCAACCCTGCCCTGATCGGGAAAGAAAACGTATCGTTCTTTCCGGCGAAAGTCCCAGTCCGGTGAATACGCCGGCCGGATGCCCGTTCCATCCGCGCTGTTTTATGAAAACCGAACGGTGTACCATAAAAAAACCTGAACTGACTCCCAAGGGTGACCAGGCGGATCATCTGGCAGCCTGTTGGGAAACGAAATGAGGCTATAATGGCTTGTGGATGTAATCCCAATAACAATAAATGCGACAGTAACTGTCAAAGTGGCGAAAAAACGGATAAATGCCATATGTGGATCTGGCTGATGTTATTTATGGTGTTTATTGCCATTTCCTGGCTGATTTCCTGGCTGTTTAAAATATTGGAATAAACCCGTTATTCCCGGGATTTGACAATTCGAGCCAGACCGCTGGCCCGTTTTATCGCCCGGCGGCGGATATTCAGCTCTTCATAATTTGATGCCGGTAAACGTTTGGCATACTCCATTTGTTCCTGCGCATATTCATCGGTCAGCTCTATTGGGGATAAAATATCGCCGGTAATCACGGTTATGGTATTATCGCGAACATGAAAAAATCCGCCTTCAATATAAAATAACTGCTCACTCTGATGTTCATCGAAATAACGCACCACCCCAATGTCAAGTTTCCCGGCGATGGCGGCGTGATTATACAGGATTCCCAGTTGACCGTCACTAGCGGGTAAAATCACCTCCAGGGCGGTCATCCCCCGGACATGTTTCTGGGGGGTTATCACATTGAGTATTATCGTTTTGCTCATGCTCAATGCCCCGCGTTCTCCATTTGACGTGCCTTGACTTCGGCATCTTCAATATTGCCCACATACATGAAAGCGGATTCCGGCAGATGATCCCATTTGCCGGCACAGAGTTCTTCAAAACTGGCGATAGTATCTTCCAGTTTGCTATATTTACCCGGCATACCGGTAAAGGTTTCCGCCACTAAAAACGGTTGCGACAAAAATCGTTCGATCTTTCGAGATCGTGATACAATGACTTTATCTTCTTCAGACAGTTCTTCCACACCCAGAATGGCGATAATATCCTGCAAGTCGCGGTAACGCTGTAAATATTGCTGTACTTGCCGGGCCACGGCGTAATGCCGTTCGCCCACGGCGTTTGGATCGAGAATGCGACTGGTTGATTCCAGCGGATCCACCGCAGGATAAATGCCTTTTTCGGCAATGGAGCGTTGCAGGTTCACTGATGAATCCAGGTGGGTAAAAGTAGTCGCCGGCGCCGGATCAGTATAATCGTCAGCGGGTACATAGACTGCCTGAATCGAAGTAACCGCGCCGCGGCTGGAAGAAGTAATCCGTTCCTGTAATGCGCCCATTTCAGTCGCCAGGGTCGGCTGATAACCTACTGCCGATGGCATGCGTCCCAGCAAGGCGGAGACTTCTGAGCCGGCCTGGGAAAACCGAAAGACATTATCGATAAACAGCAGGGTATCGGCGCCGGTCTGATCGCGGAAATATTCCGCCATGGTCAGGGCAGTCAAAGCCACCCGTAACCGGGCGCCCGGAGGTTCATTCATCTGGCCAAAGACCATAACTGTCTGGTCCAGTACACATTTTCCGGTATCGCCAATCATGGCCTCCTGCATTTCCAGCCACAAATCGTTGCCTTCACGGGTACGTTCGCCCACACCCGCAAAACAGGAATACCCGCTGTGGAATCGTGCCAGACGGGCGATGAGTTCTTGTATAATAACGGTCTTGCCCACGCCCGCGCCGCCGAACAATCCGCATTTACCGCCACGCACCAGTGGGCATAGCAGATCAATCACTTTGATACCCGTTTCGAACATTTCGGTTTTCGATGATAATTCAGTAAAATCAGGTGGATTGGAATGAATAGGGCGGGTCTGTTTGGCTTCTACGGGTCCCCGGTTATCGATAGGTTCACCAAGAATGTTAAACACCCGGCCTAATGTTTCATCGCCTACAGGCACACAAACGGGTTGCCCCGTGTCAGTCACTTCCATTCCTCGTGCCAGCCCATCGGTGCTGCCCAGCGCGACTGCGCGCACTTTGCCGCTGCCCAGATGTTGCTGCACTTCACCAGTCAGGTTCAGCTTGACGCCTTTGAAGTCGGACTGTATTTTCAGTGCGTTATAAATGGAAGGAATGTTGTCTTCTTCGAATTGAGCGTCGAAGGTGCTGCCGATGACCTGAATGATTTTGCCTTTGTTCATATGTTTTGTCTGATCTGTAATATAGGTTCTTGTTTAATTATTTGATGGCTTCCACGCCCCCGATGATATCCAGCAATTCTCCGGTGATCTGTCCCTGACGCAAACGGTTGTAGGTCGCGGTCAGATCCTGTATCATCTGGCCGGCATTATCGGTTGCCGCCTTCATGGAACGCATGCGGGCGACCTGCTCGCTGGCAATGGAATCAGCGAAACATTGAAAGAGACGGGTGCTCACTGAAGCCGGAATCAACTCATCGGCGATTTCCTGTGGATTGGGGGCAAAAAGATAATCACCGGTTGGTGTATTTCCGGCAATTTCTTCCGGTACAACAGGTAGCAGAGAAATTATCTCAGGGGTAAATCGAGCGGAAGACACAAAACGGGTATAAACGACCTTCACGCCGCGAATTTCACCCGCCTGGTATTGTTCGACATAATCACTGGCAATTTTGTTAATATCATGCCAGGTGGTCTGGTAGTCATATTCGGTATAAGCGCGGTTGATGGGTTCATTTTTAAATTTGAAAAAATTAATCCCTTTTTTACCCGATACATGTAAATCAATCGTATGGCTTTCGTACCGCAATAAGTTGATCTGGCGGGCGGCCTCTTTAAGCAGATTCCCATTATAACCGCCGCACAAGCCACGGTTGCTGGATACTACCAGGACGATGGTGGGTAACAGGTCCGAATTCTCCTGAAGCAATGGATGGTCAATCTCACTGGCATGACGTATCAAAATGCCATAGAGATGCTCCAATTGTTCGGTATATAACCGATTGGAACTGGCCCGATTGCTGGCTTTCTTGAACCGTGAAGTGGCAATCATCTCCATGGTCTTGGTGATCTTGCAGATATTATTGACGGTTTTCCGTCGCTTAACGATTTTTCGGGTATTGGCCATATTATTTAAAGGTTTTCTTGAATGCCACAATGGCTTTGATCAGCTTATCCTTGGTCTCGGCATCGATGTCATCTTGTGTCCGGATCCGGGTGAGTATGTCAGCATGATTCTCCTTCAGGTGGGCATGCATATCCGTTTCGAATCTTCGAATTGCTTCGACCGCTACATCATCAAGCAAGCCATTGACACCGGCAAAAATACTGATAACCTGATCGAAGGCATCCATGGGTTGATACTGAGGCTGTTTTAGCAACTCGACAATACGATAACCCCGATTAATCTGGGCCTGAGTGGCTTTATCGAGATCGGTCCCCAGTTGGGCAAATGCCTCCAACTCACGAAACGATGCCAGGTCCAATCGTAACATACCAGCAATTTTTTTCAACGCTTTCACCTGGGCTTTGCCACCCACCCGGCTCACACTGATACCGACATCAATTGCCGGCCGCACCCCGGCAAAAAACAGGTCCGGACGCAAATAGATCTGGCCGTCGGTAATCGAAATCACATTCGTCGGAATATACGCGGACACTTCACCCTCCAGCGTTTCAACAATGGGAAGGGCGGTCAGTGAACCGCCGCCCAAATCATCGTTAAGCTTGACGGCTCGTTCCAGCAGACGGCTATGCAGATAAAAAACATCACCGGGATACGCCTCGCGACCGGGTGGACGACGCATTAACAAAGAGACCTGACGGTAAGCCTGGGCCTGTTTTGACAAATCGTCATAAACACACAAGGTGTCTTTATGCTCTTCATACATGAAATATTCTGCCATGGTCACGCCCGAATAGGGTGCGATATATTGCAGAGGCGCGGAATTCGCCGCTGAGGCCGATACGACAATAGTATAATCCATTGCGCCATGTTTACGCAATGTTTCAACTACACCGGCGACCGTCGATTCCTTCTGGCCTATGGCCACATAGACACAAATGACGCCTGAGTTTTTCTGATTGATGATCGTATCGATAGCAATCGCGGTTTTACCGGTTTTACGGTCTCCAATAATCAACTCTCTTTGCCCCCGGCCTATTGGAATCATTCCGTCGATCGCTTTGATTCCGGTTTGTAAAGGCTGGGTAACTGGTTGACGACCAGAAATCCCCGGGGCTATCATTTCTACTGGACGGGTACGGGGTGTCTTAATAGCAGGACCACCATCTATCGGTTGGCCTAAGGGGTTGACTACTCGGCCCAGAAGTTCGGGTCCTACCGGTACTTCCAATAATTCGCCAGTGGTTCGCACACTGTCGCCCTCTTTTATTTTCAGATAATCCCCAAAAATAATAGCACCGATGGAATCTTCTTCCAGGTTGAAAACCTGTCCGTAGATGCCATTTTCAAAAAGCAGCATCTCACTGGCCATGGCATTTTTCAATCCGTAAATCCGGGCGATACCATCGCCTACTTCCAGAACGCGACCAGTCTCGGAAATATCCAGTTGTTCTTCAAACTGGGCGATTTCCTGTTTGATCACACTGGCTATTTCATCTATCTTGAATTTCATGAAAGAAGCCTCAGAATTTACTATAAGGTAAAGCGTTCGGCCAGATCGGTCTGGCCCTGCATCTGATTAACGATATAATGGGTGAAGCGTTTGAGTTGGTTCTTGACGGAACCATCGATTCGAGTCCCTTCGATTTCCAGGGTCATACCCCCGATCAGATCCGGATCGATTCGATGCTCCAGTTCAACCATTTTGCCAGCATATTGTCCGATACGATCTGCTATTTGTCTCAGTTCCTCGTCGCTCAATTCGATGGCCGTAGTTAATTTGCCCATTATGACGCCATGTTTACCACGATTGAGTGTCTCAAAATCGTTTAAAATGCCCGGCAAAGAGGCAATACGTCCCTTGCGACAGACCACTTTTAAAAATTGCAGGGTCATCGGATGAACAAATTGAGAGAATACGCGCTCTAGAGAGATTTCCTTGTTATGGATGCTAATCGAAGGTGAATCGAGAAAGCGTAGATAATCGGAATAATCCGTTTCCAGACTTTTCAATCCCTGAATATCTTCCAGCACAGCATCCAGCGCTTGGCGTTCTTCGGCAAGTTCGAATAATGCGATGGCGTATGTCATGGTGATGGATGTCTGGTTCGACGCAGGCAATTAAATTTCTCCGGTTCAATCGAATGGATCGTTCAGTTTCGTCGTTTTTCGTAAAGATCTAAAGAAGCCTGAATAAGTTGCTTTTGCTCTTCGAGATCGAGTTTTTTATGAATAATCTGGCCGGCCAGATCCGTTGCCAGGGTGGCAACATGATGGTATACTTCTTTCAGAGCCATTTCACGGGCATGGTCGATGTCGGCTTTGGTTTGACGCCGGATTTCATCAGCATAAGCCTTGGCTTCCTGAATAATTGCCTCAGCCGCCTGATGCGCGTCCTGTTTGCTTTTTTCCAGAATGCGGCGGGTTTCCTCATTGGCCAGCTTGAGCTTGCTTTCGTACGATTTTAAGGAACGTTCCGCCTGTTCTTTGGCCTGATCTGCCTCTTCCAGCGAACGTTTGATGTAATCTTCACGTTTTTGTAAACTGTTTAACAAAGGCTGCCACGCCCATTTCCCCAGTACCGCCAGCACTACAAGAAATAGAACGATATTGAACAGGGCGGTAAATAACCCGCCGGCAAAAATATCGGAGTCGCCGCCGGTTTCATCAGCGCCGCTGGCCAAACAACACACCTGACCCGCCAGCAACACAAACGTTGCCGCCCCAAAGATATATTTGGAATGAATATGCGGTTTCATATAGGGTGTTTTTCCGGTTAGTGAGGGATATTGAGGGTTATCTCTAACATTTTTTCGATCTTATTCATGCCCAGCAGGCAGATGATGATCGCGAAAAACGTTACACCTTCGATCAGTGCGGCGCCAATCAACATGGTAGTAAATACCCGGCCACCCGCTTCCGGTTGACGGGCAGTACTTTCCACGGCTTTGCCGGCTATCATACCGATACCAATGCCTGCCCCTATTATTGTTAGGCCGCATCCAACGGCTGCCCCCAGAATTCCAACGCCGGTTCCCAGAAAGGGCGTTAATCCGGTTTCTGCTAAAAGATGAATCATGGTTAAGTCTCCAGCAAAAGTTAATTATTTAATGTTCAGGATGAATTGCGCTTGCTATGTAAATCGTGGTCAAAAATGCGAATATATACGCTTGTAAAAAGGCTACAAATAATTCCAGCAAAGAAAACGCGGCACAACTGAGTAAGGTCATTGCAGTCACGCCATAATTGTGCGAAGCCATCGCAATCATAATAAGGGCGCCCAGCACAGTGTGGCCGGCCAGCATATTGGCAAATAACCGGATCGCCAGCGAAAATGGCTTGATAATGGCGCCCATGATTTCCAGCACATACATGAACGGAATCATGGGCCAGGGAACCGGCGGGATGAAGTTCTTGAGGTAATGGATCGGACCCTGATGTATAATTCCAGTAACGTGCGTTACCAGAAAGGAGACGATCGCCAGGCTTGCAGTGATCCAGATATTCGCCGTTGCCGTTCCGCCAATGAATGATTTGCGGGTAATGACAAAGACAATGCTGTCAAGAGGCATCAGACCCAGCAGATTGCAGGTCAGGATAAAAAAGAACAAGGTCCAGATATACTTGACAAAACGATCCGTCTGTTCTCCCAGGGCCGGATATACCATTTCCTCGCGCAAATAAACGCAGATACTCTCAATGAAGTTGGCCAGGCCGGATGGAACGGTTGATTTGCGTCGTAATACTAAAGGAAATACGACAACCAGAATTAGTGATGCTAATAATACCATTAGCATATGATTCGAAAAGGCGAAACCTTGACCAATGTGAACCGTGAACAAATCATGTTGCACGACATGTTCCAGTGGATCATCAGACGCAAGTATGGGCAGATTTCTGAGAAACATTAAACTCTTTACTTTTAATTTGACTACTCTCTCTTTGGCAATCCTCTTGGATTATCAGAACTACTGCTGCCGTTTCCCAGACAAGAACGCATAAGTAAAATGCCGTATTCCACAAGGCAAAGCAGGTGATATCGTCATGGTCAATAACCAGAAAATATACGATAATAATCGCTATTAAGGTCAATAGCATTCGTATTGCCATGCCACTGAAACAGGCCATAATCAACTTGTCAATTTTACTGTCAGGCAACACAGTCGCCATGGGTATAAATCCTGCTATGGTCGCAAAAACACTAATAATAGCAGCCATAATAATATTAACCAGATGATGTTCTGGCGATTCAGCCAGATACCATGAACCTATAGCAAAAAGCGCTGTAAGAACAATGATCATGGCCGTTGACGCCAGCGAATATCTGACTAACATGGTAACTATTCCTGGTTATTGTTGCTGCCACGGCTTGAACCGGATTTATAATTCGGATCGGAACTGATTTCCTTGTATAGCAAGTAGATCATTCCGATAAACGCAAATAGCATTCCGGTAATCGTTAACCAGGGCATTGTTCCAAAATAATCATCGGCACGATAGCCGGCCCAGGTAAATAATCCAATTACACCGCCAAACTCGATTCCGTACCCCAGCCAACGTCGTGAATATTTATCCAGCAATGGGGGGGGCTTGGACTCAGGGTCCGGTTTTAGATCGGATTTTACCAAGGCGTACTATTTTCCAGTTAAATCATGGTCCGGACATTATTTTCCGGGCGAGGCTGATTGTTATTCAGGATTGTAAGCAGGCGGAAAATCTGTCTGCAAAAAGCAAACAAAGCGAACAATTTACACATTAGCATGAAACACGTCAAGTGAGTTTATATCAAATATTTAAAATTTATCTGGTTTGTGTCCAGATAATCGGCAAAAAAACCTTAATGCAAATCATCTAATGACACACCGTTTCTATATCAATGATTTGTTATAATGAATCATTATCATTCTTTATAGGGCAGCCCAAATGTGCGATTATTCTTTTAAAAGGCATATCAATCCAGAGCCCAACGTCGATTAGCCGGTATAAACTATCGAAACTAAACGAACCCAAAATCATTCTATCACAATATAACTCTATATTTATCAACGAGTTGATAACTTTTTTTTAAACAAGTTCGTAAGTCATTGCGATTTCATCGCAATGGGCCTGCTTCGGACAACGAATACATTCAGACCAGACTTTCATGGGAAGGGTATCCATTGAGACTGTTTTGAATCCGGTCTTCAAGAAAAACGTTTCTTCCAGGGTTAAAGTGAATACTTTGGGCAACCCCAACTCGCGAGCCTCAGTTAAAATAGCCTGTACCAGTTGTTTACCGATTCCCCGGCCTTGATAATCGTTATGAACTGCTAAAGATTTCAATTCGGCCAGATCGGCCCATATGGTTTGCAACCCGCCACAACCGACCACTTTATTGTCAACTTCACAGACAAAAAAATCACGAATATTTTCATAAAGATCTGATAATGAACGAAATAGCATTCGTTCCCGCTCGGCGTGAGAGTTGATCAATTCACGAATCTGAGGAACATCGTTCAGTTTGGCTTTGCGTATCATAGTAACTCCATTGTGTGTAATGGTCTCAAAATATGGGTAATCCACAACGGATCAAAAAAGCATTCAGGTGTGGAATATTCAATTGTTTACTGATTACGAATGTAAATGCCCGCTGGACCGCGATATAAGTTCTACACGGGGAAATACTTATCTTGCGAGCGATCAGGAATTTTTATGCCCATTGGGTATAAAACAAGATTTTTATTTTTTTTTTATAGACTTACGGTAATATATGGGATTCAAAATAATATTCGGAAATTGGCTGATTGGCTTAAGATAAAGATCGCCAAAAACTGAAAGTACACGCCTGTATAACATGGGACATTCGATGTTACGATAATAAATGTAACAGGTTTATAAAATTATTGGAGATATTTACGTTTCTATGGATATCCAGAATATTCGCAATTTTTCAATTATAGCTCATATCGATCATGGTAAAAGCACATTAGCTGACCGGATTTTACAAAAAACGGGCGCTATAAGCGACAGGGAAATGAAGGAACAATTACTCGACGACATGGATATCGAGCGGGAAAGAGGCATTACGATCAAAGCGTCTGCCGTTACCATGGTATGCAAACGCGACGGTGTTGAATACATGCTCAATCTGATCGATACTCCTGGCCACGTTGATTTTCATTATGAAGTATCGCGATCAATGGCTGCGTGTGAAGGAGCGCTTCTGGTTGTCGACGCCACCCAGGGGGTTGAAGCACAAACCGTTGCCAATGCGTATCTTGCGGTGGAATCTGGGTTGGAGATTCTTCCGGTAATTAATAAAATTGATTTACCCGCCGCCCAACCCGATGTCGTAGCTGAAGAAATCGAACATGTGTTAGGAATCAAAAAACAGGAATGTTTTCTGGTAAGCGCCAAGTCAGGCATAGGTATTGAAGAACTGCTGGATGCGATTTTAACCTTTTTGCCACCTCCCAAAACAACCCCAGGGGCTTCAACCCGTGCTCTGGTCTTTGATAGTCATTTTGATGAATACCGAGGCGTCATTTGTTATATTCGTGTAATTGATGGACATATAAAAACCGGCCAGAAAATTCGTATGATGGCGGCAGGAAGAGACTACATCGTCACAGAATTAGGCAAGTTCTCTCCAAAGATGATTCCGGTCAATGAATTGGCGGCGGGTGAGGTTGGCTATTTGATTGCCAGTATCAAAACATTGGCTGATGTAACCGTGGGAGACACGATTACTGATGCCAATCATCCGGCTTCCCAGCCCTTACATGGATACAAAAAACCTGTCCAAATGGTTTTTTCCGATTTTTATCCCGGTAACAATACCGACTATAATAAGTTGCGTGCTGCTTTTGATAAATTACAATTAAACGACTCGAGTTTCAGTTTTGTTCCTCAAAATTCGCCGGCTTTAGGATTTGGTTTCCGATGCGGTTTTCTTGGGCTACTTCATATGGAGATCATTCAGGAACGATTGGAGAGGGAAAATGATATTGAAGTGATTCAAACCGCCCCGACAGTTAGTTACGACGTGGTAACCACCGATGGGGAGGTTCAACGTGTGGACTCTCCCAGTCAGTTACCGGACCCTAACCATATCGAAGAACTGCGCGAACCTTTTGTCCGACTGGAAATTATAACACCTACCGATACAATCGGCGGGATTATGAAACTGGCGGATGAACGTCGTTGCGAACTCGTAAAAACCGATTATCTTAGTACTACCCGGGTTATGCTGGAATTCAAAGCTCCTCTGGCTGAAATTGTTTATGACTTTTATGATTTACTTAAAGGGGTCAGCCATGGTTATGCGACCATGGATTATGAATTACTGGGATTCGAAAAAAGCAACCTGGTTAAAATTGATTTCCTTGTCAATGGCGTTGCGGTTGACGCATTATCAATGATTATTCACCGTAGCAATGCGGAACACCGCGGCAGGAGAATGCTCATCAGGCTCAGACGCAGTATTCCAAGACATCAATTCGAAATCCCTTTACAGGTTGCGATTGGGGGCAAAATAATTGCCCGGGAAACAATTAAAGCCTTCAGAAAGGATGTAACGGCAAAACTTTATGGGGGGGATGTCACTCGAAAAATGAAGGTTCTTAAAAAACAGAAGGAAGGAAAAAAGAGAATGAAAAGCGTAGGCTCTGTAAATATTCCGCAAGAGGCTTTTATGAGTATACTAGATAGTTCGGATGAATAAATATTGCCAGGGCTGCCCAATAGGCTGATTTACAGCTATTTTACAATATTTATAAGGCTATATATAACAATCTCTTATGACGGCACGAGTCTTTGGGCGATCTCTTTATTTGCATTAAATCCTTGATTAATTCGGTTTTACCGTTATAATAGCTCTATGTATTTTAATTGATACAATTGTACACTAAAACTTATGTGTATCAGACTGAGAGCATCGAATGACAATTTGCAAAAAGAGGCCGTCGACAATAAAAGAATATTCGGATGCCCTGAATTTTCTTTTTAGTAATACCAATTACGAGACGGCGAAACGGGTTCGATATAATACAGACACCTTTAATCTAGAACGCATGGAACGGCTTCTGGCTGGATTGGGAGATCCTCATAAAACTATTAAAACAATCCATATTGCCGGAACCAAAGGGAAGGGATCCACATGCACCATGCTTTCAGAAATGCTTATGGCCAATGATCTTAAAGTTGGCCTTTATACCTCGCCTCATGTGGTGGATTTAAGAGAGCGTATCCGTATCAATGGAGAAATGATCCCGGAAGAAGATATGACCAAAATGGTCAAAAAAGCGTCACTGGTTATTCGAAAAATGGTGGATGATAAGCCAACCTTTTTTGAAATATTAACGGCAATTGCTTTTCTGTATTTCGCAACTCAGAAAACAGACATTAATATTATTGAAACTGGAATGGGGGGGCGCCTGGATAGCACAAACGTTTTGATGCCCGAGGCGGTTGGTATTACCAGTTTAAGCCTGGATCACCAGGCTCAGTTAGGGAATAATCTTGCAAAAATTGCACGAGAAAAAGCCGGAGTATTCAAGAAAGGAGTGCCGGCATTTTCAGTATTACAAGATGCCGAAATCATGCGTGTTCTTAAAAGAGAAGCAGGGGTGGTTGGATCTCCTCTTAAATTCGCAGGCAAAGATATCGATTTTTCTTATCGATTTGAATCCTCTCGTTCCCTGGGACCTCATAACCGCGTTTGCCTGACAACCCCTGCCAGTCGATTTGAACATTTGCCTGTTCCTCTGTTGGGAGAACATCAAGCCATTAATTGTGGGTTGGCCCTGACTTTAATGGATAGTCTGAAATCCAGGGGCTTCAAACTGGATGACCGTAAATCGATGATTGGATTAACAAACGTAAAATTACCGGGGCGTATGGAAATCATCTGGAATGATCCTCGGATTTTAGTGGATGGCGCTCACAATGCCGCCAGTATCAAAGCTTTGATACAGGCAACAGGCCAGCATATCCCTTATGATTCCATGGTTGTTATTTTTGCCTGCTGTGAGGATAAAGATATTGACGGAATGCTATATGAACTGCAATATGGCGCGGACAAAGTCATCTTTACCCGGGTAAATTCGCCTCGTTCTGCCTATCCGGAAGATCTGGCCCAGCGTTATAGTGAGATTTGTGGCAAGATGTGTCAGACCGCCAGTTCCCTGCAAGAAGCACTGATGATTGCCCGCCCGGCGGTAAATACGGGCGATCTGATATGTATTACCGGCAGTTTCTATCTCGTAGGACAAGCCAAATGCATGTTCGCTAACCCGGAATTAATTCCTATTTAGACGATGGTGTTACAATGGCATCAGGGCATTTCTGCCGAACAGTAAGCAGGGCAGCATTCGCCGCGTCTTGGGTGTTGAAGCGACCGGACCTTACTGCGTAAAGCGTTTTACCATTCTTGATAATTTTCACGGATGTCGCTTTCAGACCTGTATTTGAAACAGCTTGTATGTACTGGTTGGCTCGCGTTGCGGTACTGAACACACCCAATTGAATCGCAAAGAATTCGGCTCCTTCGTTATTACGGCACATCTCCGCGTAAGTCGAATTGGGAAATTCTTTAATGCATTGGTCGTAATATTTTTGTCCTTCGCCGAATTGTCCCAGGTTCTGAAGCGCTTTACCGGTCCGATACAATATCAAATCCTTTGGAGGGATCTGCCCCATGCTTTTTAATGCGTTTCGATAGCATTGAATGGCACGGGAATATTCTGGATTGGACGCCTCGAAATAGATATGCCCCAATGCGATATTAGCCAGAACAACAACCTCTGTATTGGATGAGTGCTGGAGAGCACGGTTGAAATCCATAATGGCATGCGCAGAATTGCTTTCCAGATTTCTATTACATAACCCGCTTAAATAATATAGAGTATCTAATGGATATTTATGGCCAGGCTGGCGGAGCATGTGATCGATCGCTTGTTTTGCCTCTGAGTACCGACCAGTTTCAATAAGAATTTTTGGATCTGAAGTGACAATCGTTTGTTGATCTCCAGATCTTGGAGGTGGGGGGGGACACCCCCCTGCGATAAGGATAAAAAATAGTATCCCCGGAAATGCCATCCACTTGATGAATTCTTTATCATTCATAATATCATTTGGGCGTTTTATGTTGCGTTGTCTTAATGGGTTTCTTTTTAATTTTAGCATTTAAATCGCGTGCTGACGCTTGTTTTTCGGCGCGATTGGCAATCTTTTTAAGTTCCGCTACTTCTTCTGGTTTTAACTGTCGGTAATGTCCGACTCCTAATCCCCGGGATGAAAGGGGGCCAAACTTAATCCTGGTAAGGTTTTTAATCGAGTATCCCAGTCTGGCAAGCATTCGCCGGATCTGACGGTTGCGACCTTCACGCAAGGTGATTTCTAACGCAGTAAATGTATGACTGCGTTTTATGATTTTGATACGATCCATCGTTGTTCGAGCGCCCTTTTCGACATAAAAGCCCTTTTTAAGCCTTTCAATATCAGCCCCATCAATCTTCTGTGGAATTTCTGCGATATATGTTTTGGGCACACCATATCTGGGGTGGATTAAATGATTGGCCAAATCACCATCATTGGTCATAAGCACCAGGCCTTGTGAGTCTTGATCTAAACGGCCAACCGGATAAACTCTCTCGGATACTCCGCCCAGAATATCAATCGTCCGTTTTCTTTTGTTAACCGGATCGTAATTAGTGCAGACAACTTTTTTGGGTTTGTTTAGCAAATAATAAACTTTTGTAACAGGCCGGATTCGTCGCCCCTCGACGGTAATACGATCTTTATCAATATCGATTAAAACAGGTAATTGGGTTACGATTTGACCATTGACTCTTACTAATCCTTCCCGGATCATTTCTTCACAATGGCGACGCGAAGCAACGCCGGCATCTGCCATAAATTTCTGTAGTCTTTCCATAAAATAGTCGTCTCTAAGCTTAGTAATATATTGTAAATCGGTTTAGCACGGAAGAATACTTTTAAATTAAAATACAAACATTTCCTAAAGAACACACCACCCATAAGGTCCCATAATATATATTATGTTGCATTCGCATGGATTCATCCAGTTTCAAGTATCTTTTTGAATATCTTCTATTACTTTAAGTGCTAATTTATTGATATTTGTCTCCGAATGAATATCATACCACTTCACTCCCATAAATCCTCTGAACCAGGTTCTTTGATGCTTTGCCAGCCGTCTTGAATTTATTTTGATTTTTTCTATAGCTTCATCTCGTTCGCATTTTCCTTTAAAATAATCAATGACTTCTGCATAACCAACCGCCTGGCTGGCTTGTTTGCTTATGCCATTGGGCTCATCAAGCAACTGCCTGACTTCGTTAAATAAGCCGGACTCTACCATTTTTTTAACTCTGGCATTAATTCTCTTATTTGCTTCTTCTTTTTCTCTTCGGATTCCAATAATCTGCCAAGGATAACGATAATTGCCACTTCGAAAATGCACCTGATACTCAGAAAACGGTTTGCCCGTTAAATGGTACACTTCTAACGCACGAATAATACGTTTTAAATCGTTATAATGGATTTTACTGGCTGCTTCTGGATCAATGTGGATTAATCGTTCGTATAAATAAGTGGATCCATGTTTATCTGATTCCAGCATTAATTCATTTCGAAATTGAATATCCGCAGATGGGCCATCAAAAATCCCTTCCAGTAATCCCCGTAAATACATGGCTGTACCCCCTGCCGCGATTATCGGACCTTTATTGCCGTTTTTCAGATTAGCAATGACTTGATCAGTCAATTCTATATATCGACCCAAACTGAAGGATTCATATGGTTCAATGATATCAATCATATGGTGCTGTAACTCGGCAAGCTGTTCTTTGGATGGCTTGGCCGTGCCGATATCCATACGCCGGTATACCTTCATTGAGTCAACGCTTATGATTGAAGTTCTTAAAAATCTGGCCAATTCAGCCGCAAGCTTACTTTTCCCACTAGCTGTACAACCGATAATCAGGATCATTTTATCATTACTTATAGCCGCCATGAATCCGTTATTTTCATTAGTTATCCGGACCGTTTGGATTTAAATCAATACAAAATCAATGAATAACAAACACTCTGCCCGGCAAAGTGTAACAGATTTACATCTTCCACTCAAACAACCATCCATCAGAAATTCTGGTTCGAATTTTCTTCTTCCATGCCGTTAAGGGTTGCATCCATATTGGTGTTTCCCATGGTTTCATCCATAGCTGGTGAATTACCCATGTTGGCGCCGGGAACGGGATTATTTTCTTCAACCTTTAATTGTTCATCTTCTGAAGCCATGATTGCCTGTTGAGCCAGATTCTGGCTTTTCGCAAAAAGTCCGCTGGTAATTGTGCGAATCACTTCATTTTGAGGGCCAAGATCCAAATCCATTACATTTAAAATGCTTTCGTAATAGGCCGCATCCTGACGCCATAACTGTGCCATTTCCAGTTTTATGGTATTTATCATATGTGAGCAATAATCACTATAAAAACGCCCGGAAACACCATTGCCGGCTTTATCAAATTTTGCTCTTGCTTCCTCATATGCGGCAATAGCGGCGACGCGAACCTGGCCATATTCTTCCTCTGCTTTTGTTATCGATTGAATGAATGATTTAAGTTCTTCTAAACTTTTTTCCGCCTGATCAGAATAATGCTTCGCCATGGTATCAATTGCGGTTGTTGTTGTGGGAGAATTTTGAAGTGTCTGAATAGAGTCTGTTAATTTTTTAAGTGATTCCGCTATTTCTTTCTGACGGTTAGTCAGATATTCTTGCTTGCTCTTAAGATCAGTTAATTTTCTTTCTGCAAGTTCCACCTGTGTTTCATAATAAATGCATCCCTGGCCATCGTCACCAATTTCAATATTATATGCGGCTTTTTTTAAATCAAACCGTTCCTGGCCCTTGGCATCATCTGCTTGGGCGATAATCTTTAAATATTCGCTTCGCAATTGACGGGCCTTGCTTATTAACGCCGTCATCGTTTCTGTTTGATTACTGATCTCGTTTTCGAGTTTTGCAATTTCACCCGTTACACTTGCAAGCTGAGCTTCTGAATCTTTTTGTATGGCCACTAATTGGTTGATAGTATTGGTTTGCCCCCCCTCACCCAGATTTACCATATAGGTTGGCTTCAGAGTCTCCTGTATGGATGCCAGTTTATTTTGCTGTAAATATATGCTGAGTATATGATTGAATTTTATTAGCCAGGTTTGCAGATTGTTATATGCCATGTCCATCAGGCTGGCATTTCTTCTGGCGTAAATTGTTTGCAAAGTACCAAGAGCTGATTCCGGTGCAGACAAATATTCCATATCGTTTCGGCTGGTTTTAATCATGCGGGCATTCCTCTCAGCGTCTTCAAGAAGTTTGCGGGCCTGATCTAACCGTTTCTGACTGTCTTCGATTGATAATTCATTGAGTTGATTGGCGTGAATAACCATACCATTGGCGGCCTCTTCAAGTTTTTTCAAAAAGGCCAGTTCGCCTTCTGTAGTAATTTCCTGACGGAGTTTCTCGATATCACTAAAAATTGCTTCCAGCTCGCTTAAATTGCTTTCACCCGCCTTTAGCCTTTCAGCGACGTTTTGCCCGGAAGTTCGTGATCTTTCTTTGAGCGCTTCCACCGTAACACTGAAATCATCAACTTTTGAACGTGCGGCTGCTTGAATTTCATTTTCTTTCAGTAATATATTGTCATTGCTGGAGCGAATAGTACGCTGAGCCTTGTTGATACTTTCAATATTTGTTTTACGTGCTTCATTTTCGGGTGTGTCATCGCACCCGGAAAGAATGATAAATCCGGCAGCCAAAAGTGATATAGAAAACAGAACATTACAGAGATGGACCTGAGATTTCATTCGAATTTCCTGTTAAATAAGGCTGGATAACTTTGCAGGACTAAACAAAAGCCGCAGGAGGAAAATTAAGCGACTTGACATAACTATGAGCAATTTATTATTTTACATAAAATCCCCCCTTTGTCAATCCAGATATGCCCCGCCAGACTGGCTTTTTCTGACAAATCTGTCGATTCAAACGAAATTGCTTTCCTCTGAATCTTGGAAACGGTTAATTTCAATTGCCACCTAAAAATATCTAGTTAAATCAAATATGATAAATCCGTATTTTGTAAATACCGATTAATATAATAAAAATTTCAATGCTTTAAACTAAAAAAGTCTTGAACTGAGTTGAATATGACCATACTATTTTGTACGTAATTTATTTTTTTTAATACTTTTATGAGTCAAAGACGTTGTAGTTGTTTTTTATTGAATCCCTCAGGAATGTTATTGGTCTGCCCAGTTTGCCCCATTCCCTTTGAAATTTATCCTCTCTTAACACTCATACGCTCTTAATAGGCTTCTTCAGCTTAAATAATCATATAACTTTATTAATATGTTGGTGTTACGAAAATTTAACAGATGGCATTTTTTTTGACTAGGTAGTAAAATGAGTAAAGAAAAATTTAAAACATTTATAATTGATAAGGCTTCAAGCGATCCTAAGCATATTGTGTTACCCGAAGGCGAAGATCCTCGTATGCAGCAGGCGGCTAAAATTGCTGCTGAAACAAAGCTGGCCAAAATAACACTTCTCGGAAATGTTAACACCATTGAATCAGGTTTGGTAGATATTAAGGCGCCAAAATCAGGTATAGAAATTATTGATCCCAAAACGTCTGGAAAATTAACTGATTATGCCAGCCTTTTTTATGAACTCCGGAAATCCAAAGGGATGACCTGCGAAAAAGCCACGGAAATCTGTAAAGATGAAATGTATTTTGGCACTATGATGCTTAAATGCGACGATGTTCATGGCATGGTTGCCGGCGCTGCTCATTCTTCATCGGACACGATCCGACCAGTTCTGCAAATTATAAAAGCAGCATCTGGCCTGAATACCGTATCCAGTATGTTTTTTATGTGTCGCGGAGAGGAGACTTATCTGTATTCAGATTGTGGATTAAATATTGAACCGGATGCGGAGCAATTGGCGGACATTGCTCTTTCAACCGCAAGAACGGCAAAACAGTTTGGCTTGAATCCCAAAATTGCCATGTTAAGTTATTCCACTCGCGGTTCAGCTGAGGGAGATGGCGCCGCTAAAGTGATCAAAGCGACTGAAATTGCACGACAAAAGTTGGCTGAGAATTTTGATGGGGATTATGAAATCGATGGAGAATTGCAATTTGATGCTGCGTTTGTCCCGTCAGTAGCCGCTTCCAAAGCGCCCAACAGTCCATTAAAAGGAAAGGCAAATGTATTCATCTTTCCTGATTTAGGTGCCGGCAATATCTGCTATAAAGTGACACAGCGATTAGGTGGATTCAATGCATATGGCCCCATTCTTCAAGGAGTTGCCAAACCGGTTAACGATCTGTCTCGCGGTTGTACCGCTGAAGATATCGTTGCGACTATTGCGATTACCGCTATTCAGGGATCCTGACTGCCAAATCTATTTAAAGCACTATAATTTAAGGGCTTAGAAAATGAAAGTCTTAGTAATCAATTGTGGATCAAGCAGTATAAAATATCAGATGTTTGATATTGATAGTTCCGGATTTAACCAGATTGCCAAAGGGCTTGTTCAAAAAATCGGCTTGAAAGATTCATCGATCATCCATGAGGCCAAAGGAAGCGAAATCACCGAGAAAATTGATATTCCCGATCATGCGGTGGCCATGAAGGCGATCGAAAATGCATTACTGCATGAGGAATATGGCGTAATCCGGAATTTAAGTGAAATTGAAGGTGTCGGCCACCGGGTTGTTCATGGTGGAGAAGCCTTTACGGATTCAACACTGATTACGGCTGAAGTAATCAAAGCGATTAAAGATCGTTTCGATTTGGCCCCCCTTCATAATCCCCCAAACGTCATCGGTATCGAAGCCTGCCAGGCAACTCTGGGCGATATTCCCAATGTGGCGGTGTTCGATACCGCAATCCATCAGACCATGCCGCCCAAAGCCTATCTCTATGCGATCCCCCTTATGTACTACAAACAATATGGCGTTCGCAAATATGGTTTTCATGGCACCAGTCACGGTTATGTGGCGAAAAAGGCAGCCGAAAGACTGGGGAAACCCTTTGATCAATGCCGCATTATTACCTGTCATATAGGAAATGGAGGTTCGATTACGGCATTTCAAAACGGCAAAGTAATAGATACCTCCATGGGGATGACCCCTTTGGAAGGCATCATAATGGGCACCCGAAGTGGAGATATTGATCCTGCTGCCATCCTATACCTGATGGACAATTTAAATATGTCCACTGAAGACATCAATGTCCTGTTAAATAAGAAGAGCGGCATGCTGGGATTGTCCGGACATTCTGATCTGCGCGATGTTCATGCATTGGCGAACAAAGGCGATCAATGGGCCAAAGTCGCTTTAGAAGCGTTTGCGTATCGGATCATCAAATATATCGGGGCTTATGCTGCCGCTTTAAATGGAGTTGATGCCATTGTCTTAACTGCCGGAGTCGGTGAGAACGATAAAGGTCTGCGAGCTGACATTATCAGAAATCTATCTTATCTGGGCGCCAAGTTGGATGAACATCGAAATATGAAAAATGATATTGAATTAACTACTGACAATTCAACCGTCAAAGTTTACCGTATCCCGACAAATGAAGAGTTAGTCATTGCCCAGGAAACATATAAAGTAATTTCAGCTGCTAAATGCGACCAGCCCGAATAAAAACTTGCCGGCAATTTCTTATCATGCCGGCAAGCCTCACACATAAGATCAGATTGTACGGTTTGCATCTATCCATGGTTCAGATCAAAAGATCTGCCGTAAGATGCTCTGCGCCCAACTGAGTTCATTAATTCTTTTATTCCCAGCTCCTTTACCTATTTATAACACTCAATTCACGATATTTCCATTATTTGTCATTTTTTTATACAATTTTTTCTCGGCTCTTATACATCTGACAACTCTGACTGTAACCCCACGTAATAGCCGGTACCCCAAATGCAACCAGGATAATGGGCAAAATCGTGGAAACAACACCATGGGGTGTCACAAAAACCGCCGGGATATTATCCGAATCTCCCCCCTGAATAAATTTGCCATAAGTGTATATTATAAAAGATGTTAAAATTATTGATGGAAAGAAATTAATTATCCCCAATCTAAAAAATTGATGCACGATCAGGGTGGCCAGACAAAAGGATGTAACGATAGAGAATATCGCCTGTCCAGTAGTGATTACCACAGAAAGCTTTACCGCAGAGTGATCAAGTTGAATGAATTTTTCATACTGGGCTTTGGACAATATAACAAGGAATATAACTGACAGAATGGCTGTTAAACTTGTCGCTTTTAAAAGGTTCTGCCAATTTTTTATTCCTGACAAAAAATCAATAAATCTTTCTGATTCCTTCAGATCGTTATTTGTTTTACTTTGTTTTATTATCATTAGGTTGGTCACGATCAAACCGGCTAATACTGGGATACACCATAAGATAGATTCAATAATAAATTGCAGGTAAATGGCTTTCTGGTCGGACAGGTTGTCCATTCTCACGAAGATCGCTTCTACATTACCGCCTAAAATACTCCACAGGCCTAATCCAAAAGGGATTCCAAGAAATGCAATATAGGGGCCATGCTTTCCTGTGATTTTATATCCAATAACCGTTAGAATGATACCAATAATTGTTGCGATTATTACTGCCATCCCGATATTGACATGTCCTGCAATAGAAACTGGCAGGGCCGGATTGGCTGGTCGTACCCATTGCCACGCGTAATAAAATATCCCGAGTGACATAAGGGCAAGAACAGCCAGTTTAATCTTGATTGCTAAATTGGACTGAGATGGTTTGGGTTCGTCAAACATTCGTGCTCCATACTGATATTTATTTACTTTTATAAACTATCGTCATTAATTTACAATTTATAAAAATAACAGAAATTTCTCAGTAGTAAAGCCTATTTCCACATCTACTCAAGTAACTGTCTGGCCATCATATCAGGTTTTAAATTCAAAGACAGGAATATTCTGTTGCAATACTCTGTTAATTATTATAAAATAAGGTTTTATGAAAGTATCCTTCACCGCATGTCACAAGAACTATTCAAGAATTTGTTTGATCAGACTGATTCCCAGGATTTATTTGCTGATTCAAAAGCGATGTTTCTGGTGCGCGTTGCCTTTGAAAATGCCGGTGATCAGTTATATGATTATGCTATTCCTAGCCATCTCCAGTCACAATGTTTGATCGGCCAGAGAGTCAAAGCCCCACTTGGACGGAGCAATAAAATCCACACTGGATTTTGTGTTGGATTTCCGGATCAATCTGAAAGTTCCAAAATCAAGCATATTACGGAGATTATTGATACCCTTCCGCTTCTAGACAGTAATATGATCGAACTGGCGCAATGGATATCCCGATACTATTGCTGCCCGCTGGGTTCAACGTTAGCGGCTATGGTTCCTTCTGCTGTTAAGAAAAATATCGGTACTGTCAAAAGAACTTATCTTAAGCTGTCCGATTTGGGACAATCTTTCACTATTATCTCATCTGAAGCATGTCGACTAAGCGCAAAAGGTAGAACCATTTTGGAATATATCCACAAGCATATCAATAAGTTAACAGACTCAATAGCTCTTGACGATGTTGCTGCTGCAGTTGGGGCTACCCGGTCTCCTTTTCTGACACTCGCGAAGTCTGGATATATTGAGATCTATCAAACCAATGAATTACCCTTATTGCATGCCATTGAGCCAGAGTTCCAGCGTTCTGACAATTTCGTTTTAAATCCTGACCAGCAAAATGCCATCCAGTCAATCAATCATCTGATCGATCAAGGCAATTTTTCTACTACCTTGCTCTATGGCGTAACCGGAAGCGGAAAAACTGAAGTTTATTTGAGTTGCATTGAACATGTGATTAAACAAGGTAAACAAGCGATTGTTTTGGTGCCGGAAATTGCATTAACCCCACAAACGGAGAGCAGGTTTTTACGGCGTTTTGGACGCGTGGCGGTTTTGCATTCCGGAATGTCTAATTCATTAAGGCATCAGCAATGGCGTTGGATTGCTGATGGAACGGTCAATGTTGTCGTTGGCGCTCGTTCCGCCATATTTGCGCCTTTATGTCGTCCCGGACTGATAGTGGTCGACGAAGAACATGAGCCCAGTTACAAACAGGACAAATCCCCTCGATATCATGGTCGTGATGTGGCCATAAAACGAGCTCAAATCCACAATATTCCAATCATATTGGGGTCAGCCACTCCCAGTCTCGAATCATTATTTAACAGTCGGAACCGCTCAAATTTCAATGTCGTGCATTTACCCAACCGGGTCAAGGAACTGCCCATGCCTAAAGTGCTCAGGGTAAATATGCGTGAAGAAATCAAGGAACGAAAGGGAAATCACCTTTTCAGCCGTCTGCTTGAAGAACAATTGCAGCAATGTATTGCTCATGGAAATCAAGCCATACTGTTTTTAAATCGTCGGGGCCATAGCAATTTCATCTATTGTCCATCCTGCCAGTATATTCATACCTGTCCCAACTGCGATGTCAGTTTAACCTATCATCGGCAGATGGATGAATTCGAACAAAGTGTGCATCGCATGATGGTCTGTCATTATTGTCTGCACAGTTGTCGTGTGCCCGGCATCTGTCCCTTGTGCAAAGGCAAATTGATACTGATTGGCCCCGGAACACAAAAAGCCGAGGATGAACTGAACGAAAAATTCCCCAACATACGTGTACAACGTGTTGACAGTGATTCAGTCAATCCCGCTGACTACGCAAACTTACTGAAAAACTTTGGAGAAGGGAAAATTGATGTTTTGCTGGGCACCCAAATGATTGGTAAAGGATTGGATTTTCCCAATGTGGCGCTTGTCGGTGTTTTGTCGGCTGATATGGCGTTGTCGCTACCTGATTTTCGTAGTGCGGAAAGAACCTTTCAATTAATAGTCCAGGTGGCAGGTCGTTGTGGCAGATCGATTGATAATGGCATTGTCGTTGTTCAGAGTTTCTTGCCTGACGAACCTTCAATTGCCATGGCCTGTCGCCATGATTATCTGCGTTTCGCTGAAATGGAGTTGAAAGCCCGTTATCGCTGTCAGATGCCCCCCTGCCATCGCATGGCACGGATTATCATGCGTCACCATAAATTAGAACCTTTACAAAACTATTCTCAGGATCTTCGTCTGATTCTTGACCAGACCAAAGAAAAAATGGGACTGCAAATTGAAATCCGGGGGCCGGTTCCCGCCGCCATAGCTCGCCTGGAAACTTATCATCGATATGAAATTTTACTGAAAAGTCCCTCTGCCGTGGATATTCAGCGTATCCTGGGAGCCAATCGATCCAGGATTCTGTCTGAAAACAAAATTCAAGCTGTAGTGGATGTAGACCCTATTTATTTAATGTAGTATTTATGGAACTATTAGATTTTTCGTTAATTCAATGGTGTGTTGCCGGATTATGTGCTTTCATGATCGGATTCGCAAAAATGGGAATCTCAGGCGCCGGTTTTCTGGTGGTTCCCTTACTGGCAAGTGTTATGGATAGCAGAGAATCAACGGGCTTTCTTCTGCCTATTCTAAGTCTGGCTGATATTATGGCGATTATCTGGTGGCGAAATCATGTTGATTATACGCAAATTACCAGATTATTTATCCCATGGACTCTGACAGGTGTCATCTCTGGTTTTTTTATACTGAAGGTCATTTCCAGTAGCCAACTCATGCCGGTCATAGGAATTTTAACCATTATTCTCCTGTTCATATCAAGATGGCTGAATCATCACTCTCAGGCTCAGGATATTCATTTGCCATCAAATCCCGCCTTTGCGGGCACCATGGGAATACTGGCAGGCGCAACCAGTATGTTAGCCAATGCCGCCGGAGCCATCATGACTATTTATTTACTGGCTACGAAATTTGACAAAAAACGCTTCATCGGCACCTCAGCCATGTTCTTCTTTTTGCTGAACCTGACCAAAATACCTTTCAGCATGAAATTAAATCTGGTCACCCTGCCATCCTTCTTGACCAATCTGACCTTAATGCCAGCCATTTTATGCGGAAGTGCCTGCGGGATATGGTTGGTTAACAAGATTGATCAGAAAAAATTTAATGTACTGGTAATGATTCTGGCCTTGATATCATCAATTTTTCTTTGTTTTAAACCTTTATGGCTAAACAAATCGTAATATATTGTAATTAAAATACTTATGTTAGCTTTCTGTTCATGTCGGCCTTTGGGCTGTCTTCATTTTAACCCTTGCTTTTTTAGATATTTATGTTAATATCTGGATCTACCTCTTGGAGAGGTGTCCGAGTGGCTTATGGAGCAGCCTTGGAAAGGCTGTGTACGGCTTGTCTGTACCGCGGGTTCGAATCCCGCCCTCTCCGTTTTATCAATTCTTGCCTTTTTCAATCTCAATACAACCGTTTGCGCAGTTGTTTTTGAAATAAATCGTATTAAGACCGGTCTATATAAATAATATAATTCTGTTTTCAACAATACTATTTATTGGCAGTGATATTGAATCTATTTAAGAGAAAAAAATGGTTCTTTGACTGTTTGATAGCAATAGGCACTCTTACGGTATTTTTAATTGCCTGGTGGCTCAATATTTCATCTTTGAATTCTCGTGTTGAAAATTTAAATAATGAAATGCATCGTGCCGGAATTGCGCTGACCATCGAAGAGCTGGAAAATCAATACCATTGCAGCGAAAAGAACGCGGCAGATGTTTATCAGCAGATATTTGATTTTCTCGATACCATATATGATGATGAAAATGGCGTAGCCAACGAATTGCCATGGGAAGACATTGCGCCCGCAGATGATGAATCATTAAAGTGGCAACACCTGAGTTATTTGGCTGAATTCCAGGAAATAATTCAACATTTGAAGCAGGCATCTCAATATGAATATTGCTATTTACCGATTGAATATGACAATAAGAGATGTCCCAATAATGAAAATTCTCTAGGGGCAATTCGTGTGCTATTTAAAATGCTTCCTCATAGTATTGTCTGGTCGGCTCGTCTGGGTAATCAAGATGAGATGAAGGCAGGTATCAAGGCGATTTTTGCATTAAGCAGACATGCGAAGAACCAGCCTTTTTTATTGAGTCATATCATGGGTAATGGTGCTGCCCGGTATGGTATCAATGCGATCAAAATTGTCTTGAGCGAAAATCGGCTGGATTCAGATTTATTACAAGAAATCAAGGAACTTTTGGATCAGGTATATGATAGTGACAGTTTGTATAGATCGTTGAAGTCAGAAATAACGTATTATCATTATATGAATACTGAAATGCCAGAAATGGCATTTTACCTGACCAATCCGAAAAAAACCTCATCTTGGACATTAACTCTTTATCGGGCTTTGGGTGGACCACAAAAATATTACTTAAATACGGGATATATGGCCCTGGATTATCTAGAAGCGGTTCGGCAGCCATGGCTTCAGAGAAGGCAAAATATTCAAATGCTGAATATTAAATACTCTGAATCCCGAGACTTGTTCGAGGATGTTATCTCCCATTTTGATCTATTCGGCACTTATTATATTAAGCAAATGTTTAATCATGATTTGAAGACATTAACACTCAATGATCTGTGTGATACGGCATTAGCCATAGAATTGTATCATAACAAATATCATGCGTATCCTATGATGTTGACTACCCTTAAGCCCGAATTTATATCGGAAATTCCAGTTGATTATTTCACGCCAGACAATCAGTTCATTCGATATGATTTGACAAAGACGGGTTATAAACTATACAGCGTCTCAAGCAATGGCAAGTCGGATGGAGGTGATGAATCTCAAGATAACGATGGTTATGAAATGGATATTGTATTTGAAGTCCGCAATTCCAATTCAATGAATTTGAAATTCAACGAGTTGTCATCTGCCGACTGCGCAAACAAAAGGCGAAATTGAAAAATTTCGCCTTTTGTAATCATCTTCTGGATTTATAAACCCTGCCCGATGGGGTTGTTTTAATACAGATATCCCATCTGGGGCAGTTCACCAACCAGAGGCGCCATATATTCGCGATAACTCTCGTTGATATTGTTGCCTTCACTATTGATATATTCAGCCGGCAAATGGCGCGTCTTGGCAGCCACATTTTCCAGGTCCTGACGGAAATAATCCAGTTCATAGGGATTATTACTGACACGTTTAAAGGCGACACTGCCACTCATTTCAGCCGTCGTACAGGCGTAGCGTACCGCCAGGCGTCCACATCCACGCGCTTCATCGGCATCGGTAGGACTGACCAGACCGGCAAAACTTCGCTGCAGATACCCAAAAGTATCCGCCCGCATTCTCTCACCCGGCATGGCCTTTTTCAATTGACCGATCAGGAAATCACCCAGGGCGCCGCTTCCGGAAAGCTGGATATTCCCGTGAGCGTCTTTTTCCACATTTTCACTCATTCGTTTCGCCCATGGGGTGCCATTCTCATCATTAATCCCCTCACTGACGACAACCAGACAACGGCCATACTTAGCCTTGGCGGCTTTGACATCACCGATAATTTGTTCCATCGAAATTTTGCTTTCAGGCACATAGATCAAATGCGGACCATCTTCCGGCCTTTGCCGTGCCATCATTGACGCCGCGGTCAGAAAACCGGCATGGCGACCCATGATAATATCCACCTTGATACCGGGCAGCGACCGACTGTCCTGATTATCGCCCATGACCGCCTGGATAACAAATTTAGCGGCGGAGCCAAATCCCGGGCAATGATCAATACCACACAAATCATTGTCAATGGTCTTGGGTATATGAAAGACTTTCAATTCATAACCGGCTTTAACACCCATATCCCGGATAATTCGCGCGGTATCGGACGAATCATTACCACCCGCGTAAAAGAAATATCGAATGTTATGGTTCTGAAAAACATCAAATACCTTTTTACAGTAGGCTTCATCGGGTTTATCGCGGGTTGAACCCAACGCTGCCGATGGGGTAAAAGCAACCCGTTCCAGAAAATCCTTATTATATTTCTGGCCGGCTGGGGCATTTTGTGATGCCAATGCTTTTAAATCGATGAAATCTTCATTTAATATTCCTCGGGAACCATGGCGGGAACCATACAACGTTTCAATACAATCATGATCAAAACTTTCTTCGATCACTCCCACCAACGACTGGTTAATTACGCAGGTTGGTCCACCTGACTGGCCTACAATGGCATTACCTTTTAACTGACTCATTAATTCACTCCTGTCATTTTCGGCCCGCTTCCTGAGAACGCGGGAACATATTGTAAAGTAATTATTTTTGAGCGACAACAGCTTGTCGGCTGATTATCGCGTACCATGCTCATTAAATTCGATTTACCAGGTGCGTTCAATAAACCCGGTGTCCACCTCGCCTTTGATGTATGTCGGATGCGACATGATTTCCCGGCAGATTGGAATGGTCGTTTTAATCGGTCCGATCTCAAACTCCTCCAGACATCGTTTCATACAGGCAATAGCTTCGGCCCGGCTGGGTTGATGCACAATCAATTTGCCAATCATCGAATCATAACGAGGCGTAATTGTATAACCGCTGTGTGCGTGACTATCCAGTCGCACACCATACCCACCCGGAGCAATAAATCGTTCTATGGGGCCCGGACTGGGTCTGAACTTGTTATATGGATCCTCTGCGTTGATTCGACATTCAATCGCAGCGCCACGCTGTTTAATGTCTTTCTGTTTTAACGTTAATTTCTCACCTGTCGCGATCCGCAACTGCCATTTTAACAGGTCAACCCCGGTTACCATCTCCGTAACGGGATGTTCCACCTGAATGCGGGTATTGACCTCACCAAAAAAGAAATTCTTATTTTTATCCATCAAAAATTCAACGGTTCCGGCATTGACATAGCCTACCTCTTTTGCCAGTCGAACGGCGCTTTCACACAACGCTTCACGGGTTTTCTGGTCCAGTGCCGGACTGGGGCTCTCCTCAACCACTTTCTGATGACGCCGTTGCAAACTGCAGTCGCGTTCCCATAAATGAATCACATTACCATGCTGATCTGCCAGTATCTGAACTTCAACATGCCTGGCATGCTCCAGATATTTTTCAATAAATACTTCCGGATTATTAAACGCACTACCGGCTTCTGCCTGTGCGCTGTGAAATCCGGTTCGTAGATTCATTTCGTTATGTGCGATTCGCATCCCGCGCCCGCCGCCACCGGCCGAAGCCTTGACAATCACCGGATAGCCGATCTCTGCGGCCAGCCTGACTGCCTCCTCTTCATTTCGAACCGGCCCTTCAGAGCCTGGCACAATGGGTACATTGGCTTGTTTGGCCAGGTTGCGCGCTTCTACCTTGTCACCCAGCGCCTTAATGGTTTCCGGGGTTGGACCTATAAAGGTAATCTTGCAATCACGGCAGACTTCCGCAAAATGGGCGTTTTCAGCAAGAAAACCATAACCCGGGTGGATTGCCTCAACATTGGTGATTTCTGCGGCGCTGATAATTCTCGGAATGTTCAGGTAACTGTCTGTTGCCGGCGCCGGACCAATACAGACCTTTTCGTCTGCCAGGTCCAGATATGAGGCGCCTCGGTCTGCCTCCGAATAGACCACCACGGTCTGAACACCCAACTCACGACAGGCGCGTATTATCCGCAAGGCAATTTCACCACGATTTGCTACTAATATTCTTGAAAACATAGTGCCCTTAATTACTACCCAGTTGAATGTTTTCTTTATTTCACGATACGGGTTTAAATTAATCCGGTTCAACCAGAAATAGAGGTTGTCCAAATTCAACGGCTTGTCCGTTCGAGGTTAATACTTTTTTGATGGTTCCTCTTACTTCTGCTTTCACCTCGTTCATGACTTTCATCGCTTCTACAATACAGACGACTGTTTCGTCATCCACATGCTGGCCAACTTTGACAAATGGATCCGCATTGGGGCTGGGCGAGGTATAAAAGGTACCGACGATCGGCGATTTGATTTCTAATAAATTTGCCGCCGGCTGTTTGGGAGTTTCTGGTGTTGCCGGCATGGCCGCAGATGAAACTTGAGCAGAAGGAACCGCTACTGGACTAACAGATGAATGGACGACCACTGGCACGCCATTCGCTTCCCGGCTACGCTTCAACACAATACGAGTCTGACCATCAACGACTTCCAGTTCGCTCAGGTCGTTGGCCTTCATCATTTCCATCAAATCCTTGATTTTATCAATATCCATCAGCTCAGTCTCCTGCATTGATATGTGCATTGAAAATCAATATCAAGTCATTTCAATAGCTGTCAATAATTTCTGATTTTACACAAGCCCAACTGACTGCTTTTCATCTTTTTACAGCGTTGCGTAAATTATCTACTGTAAAATAAAGCAGTTAGGGCGCGATTGGCTTTTTGCAGTAAATGCCAAATTGAGCGAAATTCTAATAATAAACTAACTCCCTGTCAAGGAATTTAAACATCTGCCATCGAATCGGGTATACCAGGTTTTTCTATTCAAGAAATGCCAACGCGGCAGTCGGGCAGGCTCTTACACAAGCTTCGGCCGAACGGGTTAACGCCTCATCCAAGCTATGATCAAGCGGCACGGCGATAAACGCTTCAAATCCTCTACCCGTAAAGGACAAGCCATAGCGCTCTTCCTCTCGAGTTGTAATCTGAACACATAGCCCGCATCGTATACATTTACCCTTTTCATAAACCACTTTACGGGCATTTTTACTGTTTATTTGAATAGCTTGTTCGAATGCTGGCCTGTTATCTTTAAGTTTAGGGGCCATAATCTCATAATCCTGGCATACCTGGCGTAACCGGCAATCACTCGCTTTTCGACAATCGCATCTCAGACACCGCTGGGCCTCCCAGGCGCTTTGTTCTTTGGTCAATGCCTCGTATTTTTGTTCTTTTGTCAATACCCTTCCTCTTTGGGATGCTGCATCTGCAAACGTCCTGATTTCTTCATCTCGAATTTTCCCAATATGACATGTAAACGCTTCTCTCAAGCCATCTTGTTTATCACCCCTCAGATAATTGTCAATGGATCTGGTTGCGTTTTTAGCCTGGCCTATGGATCGAATGGCGATTCGTCCCTTGCGTATCACATTGCCTGCTGCGAATACACCTTCCAGGCTGGTTTGCATGGTTTTCATGTCAACCTTCAATCCTGTATCATGGTATACCAGCCCATCCAGGTGTCCATCTCCTGTGGCGATTAAAACCGCATCATACTGCCTTCGTAAATTTTCTAATGTGATGTCTCTGCCAATTTTTGTATTCAACTGTATGGAACAACCTAGTGATTCAATGACCCGGATTTCAGCCAGTACGGTCTCTTCTGATAATCTGTCAGTTCCGGATTCATAAAGCCGTCCGCCAGGACGATCCTGTTCTTCAAAAACCTGACAGGAATGTCCCATGGTCCGTAAAAACCAGGCTCCGGATAATCCGGCCGGTCCGGTACCCACTATTGCAACCTTTTTACCGGAATCGCCATGGATTTCTGGCAAATATGGCTGCTCATTAGCCAAATCCCAATCGGCGACAAATCGTTTCAGTTGGCAGATAGCCAATGCCTCATCGTGATATTTCCGCCGGCAGATACCCTCACAAGGCGCCGGACAGATTCGACCTAAAATCGCCGGTAAAGGAATATCTCGTTTAATCGTTTTAATTGCCCCTTCCAGATCACCAGTAGCAATCTGTCGAATCATCAACGGAATCTGCATACCGGCGGGGCAGGCCGAGGTACAGGGCCCTTCACAATCGCCCAGGTGTTCACTCAACAGGAGTTCCAGATTGCGTTTGCGGATGGTTAAAACCTCATCGACTTCACTGCTCACCCGGAGTCCATCGCTCACCGGATAGGCGCACGCCGGGACTAGTTTACCGCCCGGTTCCAAACGAACGACACAGACCATACAGGAGGTTTGAGGTTGACAGTCTTCCAGATAACAGAGTGTTGGAATATGGACTCCAGCCTTCCTGGCCGCATCCAGAATGGTCGCCCCGGCTTCGATAGTGACTGTTCGATCATCTAGGGTTATCTGCACCATCTATTTCACCTCCACGGCATCAACCGGACATATCGTTTTACATCCGCCACAGCGGATACAGGTCCGGATATCGATGATATGGCGCTCATAAGGTTTCATTTTAATTGCGTTTACAGGGCAATGCTGAGCGCATAAGGTACAGCCGATACAGCGGTCATTGATTGAATAGGTAATCAGGGCTGTGCATTTCCCTGCCGGACAACGCCCCTCAAGATGCGCTTCATATTCATCACCGAAAAATTCCAGGGTTGATAACACCGGATTGGGGGCCGTTTGTCCCAGTCCGCATAAACTGGATCGCTTAATTGATATTGCCAACTCTTTTAGCTCATCCAGATCAGAGCGGCTGGCTGTCCCCTGACATAACCGTTCCAGAATCTCTAGCATGCGTCGGGTTCCGATCCGGCAGGGCGTGCATTTACCGCAGGATTGATCCTGAGTAAATTCCAGAAAATACCGGGCAATATCCACCATACAATCCGTATCATCCAGAACCACCAGACCTCCCGATCCCATAATCGCTCCCGCGTGTGCCAACTCTTCATAATCGACTCCCAGATGTGACATTGAAGCGGGAATACATCCTCCAGAAGGCCCCCCGATCTGTACTGCTTTAAATGTACGTCCATCGGCCACGCCGCCTCCAATTTCTTCAACAATCTCTTTGATTGTTATTCCCATTGGTACTTCGATTAAACCGCCACGGGCCACTTTGCCTGCCAGCGCAAATACTTTGGCGCCGGCACTGCTCGATGTTCCCAACCGGCCAAACGCTTCCGCACCCTGACGGATAATCCAGGAAACCGTACAAAAGGTTTCAACATTATTCACCAGCGTAGGCTTGCCAAACAATCCCTTTTCTGCCGGATAGGGAGGCCGGAATCGGGGCATCCCGCGCTGACCTTCAATTGATGCCAGCAGGGCCGTCTCTTCACCACAGACAAATGCGCCGGCCCCCTCCATGATCTGTAGATCCAGATCAAATCCACTGCCCAGAATATCTTTGCCTAGATACCCATGTTCATAACAAACAGCCAGCGCTTCACGCACCCGCTTGACTGCCAATGGATATTCCGCGCGGATATAGAGATATCCTTGATGTGCCCCCACTGCCCACGCCGCAATGATCATACCCTCCAATACCCGCAAGGGATACGATTCCAGTAGCATCCGGTCCATAAATGCGCCCGGATCCCCTTCATCGCCGTTGCAGACAATGTATTTCAGATCATCTTTCGTCAGCTGTACCAGTCGCCATTTTTGACCCGTCAAAAAGCCGGCCCCGCCCCGGCCCCGTAATCCGCTTTCCCGGATAAACTCAATCACCTGATCTGGATCCATGCCTGTTAAACACTTTTTCAACGCGTTAAAGCCACCCTTATGCAAATATTCAGACAAATCAACCGGACTGATATTGCCGCAATGTTCCGTGGCGATATTGATCTGCTTATCCAGAAATGCTTTAACGGGCTTATCACGGACATCAATCGAATAGCGCGTCACGGGCTCATGGGGCCGGGCCTCGATCAGGCTGTCCAGCCAGTTGGCTGCCTTGTGCCCCCAGCGTATAATCAGATCATCCTGTTCGAAATGCCGTTCCAGTATCCCCCTGGCATCCTTGGGTTCAACTTGGGCGTAAAGAAAACTGCGTCCATCCGGTTTGACAATTTCTACCAGAGGAGTTTGGTGGCACATACCCACGCAACCCACGGATTTGATGGTCGCCCGAATCTTTAAATCCTCAACGGATTGTAACAAGGATTGATGTAATAGGCCACTGCCGCGCGCCTGACAACAGGAACCCAAGCCGATGCGAATCTCGCCATCCTGACCTGCAAACTGAGTCAGACCGATTCCCTTTCTTCCACGTCCGGTTTTTTTGCTGGCATTCATAAAATCGCTTAGCATCCGCTCCACTGATTCCGGGGTCTGATGGCCATAAGTAATTTCATCGATCTGTACAGCTGGAGCCAAAGTACAACATCCCAGGCATGCCACCTTCTCAACTGTAAACACACCTTGCGGATCAGTGTCATCCCCCTCCGGAATCGCCAGTACGCGTCGCAATGACTGATATACCTTTTCGGCGCCTTTAACATGACATGCCGTACCGTTACATAAGCGTACAATGTGCTGACCGACTGGTTTAAAGCGAAATTGACTGTAAAAAGTACTGACCCCCATTATTTGGCTCGGCGTTATGGTGGTCCGCCCACATATCGATTCCAGTGCCTCTTGAGGCAGGTATCCATATTGTGTCTGTACCGCCTGCAATATCGGAATTAATTTATGGGGTTCCCGGCCAATCTGGTCAAGTATCTGATCTACCGGCTTTAAATCGATTACGCTCATTTCACTCCTATGGCTATGATTTGTTTATCGCAACGCACAAAAATTTTCCCATCCGCAAATGCTGGACAGGTAAATACCGGTTCACCCAGATGACCAGTATGATCCAGGGCAAATTCATCCCCCACCTTAACCATGGCCACCTCACCTTCTATATCCATTAACAGTAGTTTGTCGCCCACTAAAGATGGGGATGAAGTATATTCATTATCAAAAGAATGTGTCCACAGCACTTCACCGTTATCCGCTTTATAACACACCAGATCCATACCATACAATAGATAGAGATAGACGCCATTTGTCAGAGGTGAACAGGTATCACCGATATTATCCATCCCTTCCCAGGCCAGCTTTGTCTCGGTGACATCACCCTGACCATCGGTTTTATAAGCCCTGACAGCCTCATAAGGAGTAATCAGATATACCAGGTCATTCGCGCAGACTGGCGAGGGCGCCACATCACCCGCCAGACATTTGGATTGCCAGAGCACCTCGCCCTTCAAAGGCTCGTAGGCAATCGCCCACGGATTGGATATTGTAATAAACTGATCCCGCCCCCCGGTATGGGCCACAATCGGACTGGACCACTGATTGGCTACCGGCCTGGTATGTGACCAGATCACTTTGCCCGTTAACACATCCAGGGCAAATACCTTTGATTTCTCCTCATCTTCATATCCCTGATCGAATTGAATCAGCAGTAATCCCTGATATAATTCCAGCGAAGCCGAATGACCATAGGTACTCTCAGGGATTCCCAGGTTCTTCGCCCAGACGATGGCTCCGTCATGTCCCACTGCCGCCACATCACCGTTGGCAAACATGGCATAGACTCGTTGATCATCCGTCGCACACGTAGGCGCGGCAAAGCCGGTCTCTTCCATAACCTCCGGCGCTTCCTCCGGCCCTCCGGGAACGACAATAGCCGTTTGCCAGAGATAGTCACCCTTGACACAATCGACCGCATAAACAATTCGCTGCGTTTCATCGGCGCAACTGAAAAAAAGCAGATTTTCCCAGATCACTGGCGAGTTATTCCCCGGCATTTCAATGGGGAGTTTCCATAAAATATTCTCACCACTTTCGATATTCCACGTGAGTGGAACATTATCCCACGGCGATATCCCCGAACCTCCCGGCCCTCTGAATCGATACCAGTTTTTCTTGAACTGCTCCTTATCCGGCCAGACCACCTGGGTCAGCTTGGCAACAGGCTGTTCTTCTTGACTAATGGTATCATCTCCCGGGGCACTGCTAACAGTAGATTCGGCCCCGGGCAGAGTCGGCGCGGGATTCGGGCGCACCGCCATAAATACCACCACACTCACTGCCACCAGCACAAAGGCGTGTCCGGCCATGGCGTTTTTAAACCCATAACGGGTGGAATCATGCTTGCCCTGCGGCATCGGCAGGGCGGTATTCTGATCGATCACATATTTCATTGTCAAAGCCAGTATGCCCCCGCAAAATACCAGAAATATGCCAGCCCGCTTGGCCCGTTGTTGTTGCGTAAAAAACACCTCCCGCAACTCCCGGTCATAAGACCGCACCCTCTCCCGCAACGCCATATTATCAGGATGATCAGCCAGTTCCTTGCGCAGCGACTCAATTACCTCCGAATCGATAGTACTGGCGGTCATCGTTGGACTCCAGTCGCGCGCCAGCACAAAAAGGGCCCCAATCATCAGAACCCCGGCAACAATCGCCAGGTTCAAACAGACCTGATACCAGAGACCACGGTCCTGTTTATTTTCCTCTTGATTATCAGTCATAGCAATATCCGTCTCTCTCTATGGGTATTCATGGATTACAAGTTCGAAACACCACAGTTTCATCAGCCCGGCCCACCGGACAATACTCCAGACATCGTCCACACGATAAACAACGCCCCGCTTCCGCCCGGTAATCATCATGCCGGTCGTAAACCTGCATCCGTACCAGTCGTATCCCCAGGGCGATTCCAAGCAATATTCCAGCCCAACGGCACCCCCGGTCAAATCCCTGACGGATGGTTTCTGCCTTCTCATAAAGCTGATCGCGCGTCCATCCAGTGGTTCGAAATGCGTCCGTCATATCGGATGGCTCAGTGACCACCCCCATTTCTTCCAAACGATACTCTTGAGCCAGCCTGACCCAGTAATGACTCTGTGACAGCTTGCCCGAAAGGCCGCGTCCCGCCCACCCCAGCAGCAACGCCAGAACAGGCACTGACAGGACTGCCAGAATCAATCGTATCCGCGCTCTGGCCGATACCTGGGACGATGAATAATTAAGCGGTTTTTCGATAGCGTTAAATGGACAACTGTCCTCACACAGGCGGCACTGAATACAATCTCTGGGAGTGATGGTTAAATGGCGTCTGGATACTTTCGACAGCCAGCCAAGTAATACACCATAGGGGCACAAAAACCGGCAATAGGGCCTGGCCACAAATAAACCGACAACCAGCAATGCCCCCCCCAGCAATAAGATCTGAAAACTGCCAGACATGCGAAAGAAGGGAACAAATGGATCATAACGGCAAATTATAAATCCACTGCCCATCGCCGCCAACAGAATGGCCAGGGTTAGATACAACCACGCGATGGCCTGCAAGACCTTTTCCAGCCACATCGGAATCTGGATCGGGAAAAACGCAACCACATCCTGGATCGCGCCCAACGGACAGACTCCGGCGCAAAACACCCGTCCCGAAAACAGGGCAAATACCAGCGGCAACAAAAAAATAATAATCACCGTAAGGGGGACCGCGTATCCGTCACTAAACAGGCCCAACGCCATATTCTGAATGGCTCCGATGGGACAGATACATCCTTTTTTCCAGAATCCAAAGTAAACCAGCGAAAATATCATCACCAGCCAGATTCCCTGTCGAGAACGTTTTTTCAATACCAGCCAGCTGGTGATTGCCAACGCCACGGCCATAATCACGACATCCGCCCAGCTGACACTGGCCCGACCCTGCTCCATCAATGTCAGAATCGGCATTTGATAATCCGATTCAAATTCCGGTGGTGGAAAATTCTGCACGGCGAACAGCCCGCTGAAAAGGATGCTCAGCAATATCAGGCTCAATAACAGGACCAATCGCTTTTTCATTCCGTCTTGTCGAATCCTTTCTTGATATAAGGATTGTGAGCCGGTACCCGCCGAAAAGCATCCGCCGGACAAGACTCCGCGATCGCGCATTGGTTACAGTTCAGACAACGATCATGTCTCACTTGTAAAAATAATGAACCATTTCCAAATGCATTGCAGCCCTTGACACATTTGCCGCAACCAATGCAGAGAGCCTCATCAATGTTATATTCAAAATACGGTTTTTCTACAAATCTGCGGATGATCGCGCCGGTCGGGCACATCTGATTCTCTGCCGCCGTATCCAGTTCCTGCGGTTCTGATTTATAATAACCGGTACAAAGATTGCAATAGCCGCACATTTCATGATTGTGCACACATTTTACTGCTGACTCTTTCAATACGCAGTAGGTTGCGCAATTGCCACAGGAAATGCATTTCAATGGATCGATCTGCCAGACCAGTTGATCGGAACCTGCCATACTGGTCGCGCGCCAGCCTAATCCGGCCAGCCCCACAAAACAGCCGCTCCGAACCATGGTCTTTAACCAGGCTCGGCGATCAATAATTGGTTTTGTCTCTTTTAGATTCATGGCAATTCTCTCTAAAAATTTCGCTTATTGCGAAACCCTATTTTAGCATACTATTTTTTCTCGGCAAAAATCCTCACTTCACCCACCAATGGATCCAGCACAACCACTTCTCCATCATTGGTAACCCCCACCTCGAGCGCCACCCGGTCCGCTTCGCCTTTCAACTCACTGACCAACCCGTCATGATCCATAAATTCAGCAGGACCCGCCACCACCGATTCAAATTTCCCCTCCGCGTTATACACCTTGATCCGGGTAATCCCTTTCTCGCTGGTCACAAAACGCCCATCCGGAAAAATCGCGAAATGGGATGGATTACAACATCCGCAGAATCCCTCTATCGACCGGCCGCTCTCCCCCCAGGCGAATTCCCGGTCGCCATCAAATGTATACGCCACAATCCAGTGTGATCCCGGATTGGTAACCCTCAATAATCCATCTCCGGCAATCGCGACTTCAAAATATGGACTGGGAATGCTGAAGCCGGGTATGTTACGCGCATCATCCCGGCGCCCGATCTCGTTGACGAATTCACCCGATTTCTGATATCGCCAAACCACTCGTTGCCCTTTATCGGCAACGAATACATCATTCTCACCGACCGTGATCGAAGTCAGGTAGGTGTTATCCCCTTCTATTGGCCACTGTCGTATCAATGCCCCATCCCTGCCATAAATCCGAATCCTGTTTTGATCGGCGGTAAAGATGGAACCATCCTCAGCAGTAGTCAATGCCTGAATCCCGCTCTCAACTTTCAGTGAACGAGAAATTTTCAATTCTCGGTCCAGTATCAGAATCGATTCCTTGCCAGCGATATATATAAGGTTGTTATGATCGATTGCCAGTCCACCCGCCCATTTAAATCGTTCATCCTTTAGCGCATTTATCTGATGAAAACCATAAAGTTCCGCAGCGATTTTCCGGTCTTCCGATAAATCATATTCAAACGAGTTTCCCAGACGATTCCCTTTACTTCCCGAGGGATCCAATGTGATAGCAGAGTAAACACCCACTCCCACAGCCACCAACAGGATGGTAATAATAACGGGTTGTGTTTTTGTGTTTTGCATGTTGTTAATATTAAAATGGCTGTCAGCAGCTTGTCAATTCGTATTTTGCCTCATATCCAGACACTTCATCTCATCGAAATCCCGCAATATCAATCTGCCGGCCACCATGGCCATCGGTCCCCAGGCATCATGACCGTTAAATACCTGCGCCTGGCCCAGTTCTCGATAGCCTTCCTGCGAGGCCTCTATCATAAACAGGGTGCCATCATCATCCAGAATATAAATTAATCCATTTGCCAGCAGAACCGGTCCATCCCCAAAGGTATGAGCGCTGCCGCTTTCCCAGACGATCGCACCATTTCGATCCAGGCATATCAATTGCTTGCCTTTTTCACGGATTCCATAAAGATGGCCCTGGTAATACACCGGACTGTGTTGCACGGTTCCGAATACCTTTACCGGGAACTGGTTAACCGTTTCTGCTTGCCAGCGGTCACCTTCCCACTTTACATCCATGGTCATGCTTCCCTTGTTATATCCGGCACATAAATAAAACCGGCTTTCCCCCAAGTAGAGCGGTGAGGGTACATTAGTACGCATTTTCCAATCGGTATTTTTCCATAAAAGATGTCCATCCTCTTTGGCCACCCCTGCCACACCCCCGCCGCCGCAATAGACATACATCGCCTGATCGTTGATCTTAACCGGCAATATGGAGGTATGGGTCATCTCCCAGTTATCCGGATTGGCCGCCGTCCACACAATGTCTCCTGAAGAACACTCCACCGCAATCATCAAGCCTTTGGGTCCAGCCGGCGCTATAATTGCCCGGCCATCTTCGATTACCGGACACTGGGCCGCGTGCCATAAAGGGACTTCGGTGCCGTAAGCGCTCACCAGATCGATATGCCAGACATACTCGCCGGTTTCCGCCTTCAAACAGACCACCTGGGCTCGGGGTCCAAGCGTCACAACATACTCATCTGTTACTGCCGGTACGGTCCGGCTCATGCCATGATCCCGCTTGACCTTGACCGAATAAAAATAGCGCCAGATTTCTTGACCATCATCAAGCGATAAACACCGGATTACATCCCCCTGATTTTTCTCATCATAATCCAGTAAATACACCCTGCCTTGACGTATTGCCGCCCCAGCATAACCATCGCCAACCGGAATATCCCAGATAACCGGTGGACCGTTTTCAGGCCACTCCCGGGCCAGGTCAATTGCTGAATTATCGTAATACATCTGACAATCGTCGCCCCGAAACATACTCCAACTTTCTAGTATATCGGACGCCTTCCCATCGCCCTTGGTTAATTCCCCCTTAAATTCCCAGGCCTCTTCTCCGGATTCGACAAAAGCGCCTTCCGGTATTCCATCGGCGCCTGGCTCTCTGATCTCCAACTTAACTGGTACAGACAGAACCCATCTATCCAGCGTTATATAGCCCGCCGTTAGTAGCCCAAAGGCAATTAGAATAGCGATGTTTTGTCGATTCATAGGAGATCAGAAGTCATAGATATCATAAAAAATCATCCGCCTCAAGCGGATATGAATACAGATTACTATATAAAAAACCATTGCATTTCGTCAATGGTTTCTCCTCATTCATCTCGTAATGCACCCACCAATCGGCCGCGTAATGCCAGATGGGTCGCCACCATGATCCAGATTATACCACAAACTAAAATAATAACAAGAATTGTTATAATCGACCGCCACGGAAATCCACTTCCCCATTCGATCATCCCCGGTAATACGGCGATCAAAGCCGATACGGCTCCCAGTCCCACTCCATAACCAAATGCCAGCCTGTGCTCGTGAATCAGCATGGCCGTAATCTTCTTCGAAGTGAATCCAACCGCCTTCAATAATGCCAGTTCGCTGCGGCGCTCCATCACATTACGGAAAACAACCACAGCCATTCCGACAGTTCCCAGGATCATGCCCAATCCACCCAATTGCATAAATATTGTCATATAGGTGTTTTCTAAAGCATAAAGACGTCCTAATCGATCGGCACTTCTTTCTATGTCAATACCAACATCCGCCAGTGAACGTTGCAGCATGGTTTCTAAAGCCTGTATCTTATCTGGCTGACAGTCGATTAAAAAGAACCGATATCCGCTGTCTTCCGGGAACAGTTCCTTGAAACGTTCTTCCGAAATAATAAGATATCCTTGCAAAATCGAATTATTCAATCCACCCGCCAATTCAAGCTCACACTGCCCCCCACGCTGATCAGGATACGGTATCCGGTCGCCCAGTTTTTTTCCCAGTGACCAGAGAATCGCGCTCTGATCAGTTATTACCGGGGTAACCGCTCCTTCCCCTTCCAGAATTTGCCAGTCGGCTTTCAGCCCTTTCTCAGTTTTTACAATGGTAAATGGTTTATTTTTGACCAATTCAACCACCGAAATACCCAGGATTGCCGGATTCACCGGCTTATTCAGATTCAGGCATCCGGCATTATCACCTTCATGTACCCGCACGGATAGAATCGATACATCCCGCATTAATTCTGGATCAAGTGCGAAACGGGTAATGGCCTCTTGACTGTCAAGATCCACGGATATCGGAATCGTAGTCTGAGCCAGTAAGGCATAACCCCCTGTTCCTGAACTGCGCGCTTCTGAGTTTTTCAATGGATTTTTTTGGCTGGATCCAACGGCAACCACCATAAAAACTCCGCAGGCAACAATTACAGCGACAGCCTGAATCCGTCCGGGTGTCCGCTGCAAGCCGCGCGAGATTAACTGCCCCATACTGAATATTGAGTTCGGTTTTGTGGTATTCGTTTTAGATAACTGCCACGAAAACACAAATATGCCGCCTGCCAGCAGCAGACTGCCGCTCATGAAAAATATTTCCGTAGCATCCTTTGCCGAAATAACGGAATATAACATCGTGGTAATTGCCAGTCCAGTTAGAATTAATCCAGTCCACTTCTTCCATCGGGAAGATTTAACTTGATAAGCCACTCTGCCGTGTAACATATCCAGATCGCGCCGTTTAAAATCACGTCTTAATGCCAGCCATACACTGCCCATCCCCATTAAAACGCTGGCCAGACTACCACCGATCATTGATTGTGGCGAAATAAATAGACGCAATTCGCTCGTACCGGTTACTGCCAGCCAATTTGAATTCAGGGTAGCAGTAATGATTCCGGCATACCCCCCCGCCAATAATAGTCCAAGACCTGTCCCGGCTAGAACCAGAATCAGGGCTTCAACCAGGATGATCTGTCGGACAGTTCCGGTTTCAAAGCCGATAATCCTGAGCAGGGCGATCTGTTTGTTCCGTCCGCGAACCGTTAAGGCAAATAGCATTGCTGGTAATATCAGGGCCGATCCGATTAAAAACATACTCATACCCAGAAACAGCTGTCCAAAATCGGTTTGTCCGGATGCTCCGGCTAACGCCGGCCCCCTGACATCTCTGAATTGCAGTCCAAGCTCTCCTGGATTGATTTCGCCAAGAACCTTTTTCGAGAATTTGTTGATATCATTCCCCTTAATACGTATTTCAGTGAGCCGCCCCCATCGGTTTCCCCATATCTTCTGAGCGGTTTCCAGGCTGATAAGGGCCTTGGGGGTGCCTCGATAGGTTTCCCAATAAGCCTCATCTTCAGCACGGATACGGCCAAAATCGATTGGAATTCCAGCTTTCCATTCCCGGCAATTCCCGGCATCGGATAAACCCGGCATATCCGGCATCATATCCCGGTCGCCGGCCTGAGTAATAATACCGGCCACCTTGAATTCGTGACTTTGCTCCACCAGACCACTGCCATCCTCTGACAATACCCAGTAACTCAGGCGAATGGGATCTCCTGTCTCAACCTTCAAGTCATCTGCCAGCCAGCGACTTACCACTATATCATCAGGTTCAAGGGTGATACCCAGATCCTGGCACATGTCATGATCAATTCCGGCAATCATCGAATAGGGTGTGGAATGATTGGCGCTGATAATGGAATTGACAAAATAAGCCAGAATACCTGACGATTCGGGTATAGTCTTTTTGATGTTTTCGACAACAATATGATCCAGAAATACTCGCCCGCTCTGTATCTGAACCGTATCCTTTGTAAGGACTTTAAACTTCAGTTCCAGATCATCCGGGCGCAGGCATCTCCTTAATTTCTCATTGGCGCTGTTCAGGTCAACCGGCTTTTCAGGTTCTCCCGCTAGAATAATATTGGCTTTGCCCTGAAGCTCTGATTTTTCTTGTAATCTATCAAGGGAAACAAACAGGTTGTAAACAGCATCCTGATTATTTTTTAATCCAAATCGCCCCATCTGCGAGTTTGTCAGAATACATTTTATCCGTAATCGCATGGCTGCGGTCTGGTCTTCTTTTCCCGCGAATGGGATCTCCCGGGGTAGCAATCCAGATTTGTCCACTCTCAAAATAATGTCATCACCAGGATTGACACCCAGTTGTTGCGCAAACACAGCATTGATAGCAGCTTCGTCACTGTCTAACTCCACTGCCTGCTTTTCTAATCCCATCGCCCAGAACGCCTTGTCAACACCATAAACATTCACGCGGTTCAGGCGCAGTTGACGCGTGGGTTCAATAGCGATGCCGCCTGTTTGTAGGATTCCTGCAACCTTTACATTTAAGGACTCCGCCAGATCCTGGGCTAACTCACTGCGAACATAACGGCCTTGTCCTGCCAAAGCCAGTTGGGTATCACCAAGGCGCTCCAGCACCATCCGTTTCAGTGTACTTCGGACAGTATCACCCACCATCAATGCCCCGACCAGTACTGCGGAACAAAAAGCCACTCCCAGCATGACACCCAGATTGGGACGCCAGTAATGGAAAAGTGATTGCCTTATCAGTTTCCAGAGGGTCATGCCGATTTTAATTGTCCATTCTCGAGTAGAAAGATATCATTCATGTGTCTGGCCAATGATTCTGCGTGGGTAACCACCAATAAACTCGTCCCTTCTTCACGATTCAATTCCAATAATAATTCCATTAAGGTTTCAGCATTGGCCTGATCTAGTGAACCGGTGGGTTCATCCGCCAGCAGTAATCTGGGCTGATTGATCAAGGCTCTGACTAAAGCCGTTCTCTGGCACTGTCCGCCCGAAAGCTCACCTGGCCGCTTATTCTGATAGTCCGTCATACCAACACGTTCCAGCAGATGTAATGCCCTGTCAACTCTTGCACCAGACACCTGTTTTACCCTGCCGGCCAGCACGGGTAGCAAAATATTCTCCAATACACTGCATTGCGGTAGCAGATGGTGCATTTGAAAAACGAAACCGATCGATTCATTACGAATCCTGGCCATTTCTTGTTCGTTCAATCGGGTCAGTTCCACATCGTTTAGCATTACCGACCCGCTATCTGGTCGGTCCAGGCAGCCGATAATATTTAGTAAAGTACTCTTTCCACAGCCGGATGGCCCCATGATCGCAACAGTTCCTCGTGTCATCAACTCAAAATTGACTCCACACAAAACCTGTTGATAATCGGTGGAAGAGGTATCGCCATACGATTTATTTAATTTATTAATTTTAAGCATGAACTACTAACTTGTTATAACCTGACATTTACATAATGAATTATACTGTAATATGTTATGGTTTAATTTGCCTGTTGGATACGATAATAGTGAAAATAAACACATTTAATTATATCAGTTAAACGTTAAGTACAGCTAATTATTTAAGTTAAATTCAATTTACTATTTGATTTTTACATTATGTATGCCTAAATTCTTATAGTTTATCAGTCAGAGCCGATTGTTTATATGCTTGCTTCGTTTCTGTTGCCCTGCTAAGAACACCTGTATTTCGGGGCAAAATGAATCACTGATATTTGTTTAAATCTTAATCATTACGACTAAAGATTCGCCGAAGTTTGGCGGATACCTCTTAACGGAGAGATTTTACCATTACGGTTCCCAGATTCCCCATGGGACGACTAAATTGTATTGTGCAAGTAGGATATTACTATGTCTTCACCAATCATGACCCGTTATCGCGAGTTCCTTCAAAAAGCCAGCCAGCATTGCACCGCGCGACAATCCCCCGACCAGATTCAAATCCAGGTAGGTTCTGCTACTTGTGAAAATGCCGCTGGGGCTCGTGCGGTTTTTGATGAACTGGAAAAACATATCGAATCATCGGACCGGCAGGATATCTTGTTACGACAGGTAGGATGCACCGGACGCTGCAGTTGTGAACCCATTGTCAGCATTCAGTTTCCCGATGAACCGCCCGTCAAATATCAAAAGGTTGACCGCGAACTGGTGCACAAAATCTTCACTCGCCACATCATGAAGCGAAACCCCCTGAATGAAAACCTGTTGCAGCCTCCGGATGAGGATGTTACCACCATTCCACTGAAGGAAACTCAGGCATTTCCATTTGGGCAACGATTTTACGAAAAATATGGTGATGTCGCCTTTTTCCGGCGCCAGACACGTATCGCGCTCAGGAATAGTGGGATCGTTAATCCGGAATGTATTTTCGGCTACACCTGTGCCGGCGGCTACGAAGCCCTTGCGTCAATTCTGGATAAGAATAATCCCCGTGACGTTATCGATACTATTATAGCCTCAAAACTCCGGGGGCGTGGCGGTGGTGGATACCCCACCGGCTTGAAGTGGCAGAACGCTGCACAAGTTGAAGCCGAACAAAAATATGTAATTTGTAATGCGGACGAAGGCGATCCTGGAGCATTTATGGATCGCAGTATGCTGGAAGGCGATCCGTTCAACATTGTCGAAGGCATGACGATCGGCGCCTTTGCCATTGGAGCTTCACAAGGATATTTATACATCCGGGCAGAATACCCCATGGCGATCAATCGCATCCAGAACGCCATTGATCTGGCTCGAAAACACCAATTACTCGGTAATAATATTTTGGGCTCCGATTTCAGTTTCGATCTCGAAATCCGTCTCGGCGCCGGTGCGTTTGTCTGTGGCGAAGAAACAGCCCTCATCCACTCGATTGAAGGCAAACGTGGCCAGCCCCGTATCCGCCCGCCTTTCCCCACCCAAAAGGGCCTCTGGGGTTGTCCCACGGTAATCAACAACGTTGAAACCTGGGCCAATATCCCGGTCATCGGTCAATATGGTCCCGAATGGTTTGCCGGAATCGGCACCGATAACAGCGGTGGCACCAAGGTCTTTGCTCTCGCCGGAAAAATCAACCATACCGGCCTGATCGAGGTCCCCATGGGAACCACTCTCCGCGAAATCGTTTTTGACGTTGGCGGTGGGATACCCGGCGGCAAAAAACTCAAAGCCATCCAGACCGGCGGACCGGCCGGCGGCTGTATTCCTGCCGAGTTTATCGACACCAAAGTCGATTTTGACTCCCTTCAGGCGGTTGGCTCGATTATGGGCTCAGGCGGTATGATTGTTATGGATGAAGAGGATTGCATGGTCGATATCGCCAAGTTCTTCCTCCAGTTTACCCAGTCTGAGTCCTGTGGCAAATGCACGCCCTGTCGCGAAGGGACCACCCGAATGCTGGAAATCCTTGAACGGATCGCCTCCGGCAATGCCAAAAGTGATGATATCGATACGCTCGAACGACTGGCTCGACTGGTGCAGAAAACGTCGTTGTGCGGCCTGGGCCGGGCGGCTCCCAATCCCGTCCTCAGCACCATCAAATATTTCCGCCAGGAATACGAGGCGCACGTCCATGACAAACACTGCCCGGCGTGTAAATGTACCGCACTGGTCCGTTACCAGATTGATCCGGAAACCTGCGTGGGTTGCACCCTCTGCGCCCGGAACTGCCCGGTCAATTGTATCGCAGGCAGACCCAAAGAAACGCATATCATTGACCAGGAAAAATGCATCAAATGTGGACGCTGCCATCAGGTCTGTCGCTTCCATGCTGTCTTGAAAAAATAACCGAGGTTACTATGGCCCACAATCCTAAAAAAATGATCAAATTAACCATTAACGACATGCCCCTGTCAGTGCCTGAAGGCACTACTATTATGCAGGCGGCTGAAAAAATCGGCATTCGCATTCCCCGCTTATGCTACCACCCCGACCTGCATCTGGAAGGATCCTGCCGGGTTTGTATTGTCGATGTGAAAAATGTCAATTTCTATATGGCCTCCTGCTCCGTTAAAGTCTGGGACGGCATGGAAGTCAGAACCAATTCTCCCGAAATCCGTCAGGCTCGCCGCGACATTATCGAACTCCTGCTCGACAACCATCCCAAAGATTGTCAGACCTGTGACCGGGACGGTAACTGCGAATTGCAGAATCTGGCCTACTCTTACGGTGTGCGGGAACGATTGTTTGAAGGCAAACGTAAAGAGTTCCCTATTGATGATACCGGCAAAAGCGTGGTTCGCAATCCCAATAAGTGCATCTTATGCGGGCGTTGCTTCCGGGTATGCGCCGAAGTCCAGGGTGTCAGCAACCTACAGCAGCAGGGTCGCGGCTTCACCACCGAGGTCTGTCCTGCCCATGGCGCCAATATGGATGAATCGGTCTGTATCCAGTGCGGTCAATGCATTAATGTATGTCCTACAGCTGCTTTCCTTGAGAAAAACCATACGGATGATGTCTGGAAAGCCCTGGCAGATCCCAATATCCACGTGGTTGCCCAGGTGGCGCCCTCGATTCGGGCCGCGATCGGCGAAGGCTTTGGCCTGCCTCCGGGAGTGCCGGAGGTCAAAAAGACCGTTACCGCCCTGCGGCGCCTGGGGTTTGATGCTGTATTTGATTCCGATTTCAGCGCGGATCTGACTATCGTCGAAGAATCCAATGAATTCATCGAACGGCTCAACGGCAAAGGCCCTCTGCCGATGATTACCAGCTGCTCGCCCGGCTGGGTCAATTTCATGGAAAAATTCTACCCGGAGTTGATCCCCCATGCCTCATCCTGCAAATCGCCTATGAGCATGCTCTCCACTCTGGCCAAAACTTGGTATGCTGAACAGAATGGGATCGATCCGGCCAAAATCTATATGGTGGCGATTATGCCCTGTGTTGCCAAAAAATATGAAATGACTCGCCCGGAACATATGGAACCCGATGGCACCCCCCATACCGATGCCGTGCTGACGACCCGCGAACTGATCTGGATGATTAAATGCTACGGCATTGATTTCATCAATCTGCCCGATGGTGATTTCGATGCCCCCATGAGAATGGCCTCCGGCGCCGGTGATATTTTTGGAACCACCGGCGGCGTCATGGAAGCCGCCCTGCGAACCGCCTACGAAAAAATTACCGGTGAACCTTGCGAAAATGTTGAATTCAAAAATGTCCGCGCGGTTGAAGGTCTCCGCGAAACCTCCATTGATATCAAAGGCAAAACCATCAATCTGGCGGTCGCCAATGGCCTGAATAACGCCAAAACCATTCTCGATAAAGTCATGTCCGGCGAAAAAGAATATCACCTGATCGAAATCATGGCCTGCCCTGGCGGTTGTATCGGCGGCGGCGGGCAGCCCTATCCGCCCCGGCATATGCATGTCCTTGATCGGGAACTGACCATCCTGCGGGCATCCGCTCTTTATGCCATCGACTCCTCCAAGAAACTGCGTAAATCTCATGAGAATCCCGCCATTCTCAAAATCTACGAAAAATTCCTGGAAAAACCCGGCAGTCACAAGGCTCACGAACTGCTCCATACGCATTACCAACCCAAATTACCCAGAGGGATTAAATAATGGAAACGAAATCCTGTTGCTGTACCAGCTTGAAAGATCATCTTGAAACCCAAAAGGCCCTGCTGCCGCCGGAAGTGGTTGCGTTTATCGAAAAAACCGCAAAACTGCCTCATCCTAAAAGTCAGCTCATTTCCGTCCTGCACAAAGTTCAGGAACACTCCGGCTATATCAGCCGCCAACAGATCGACGCCGTGGCTCAATTGATGCAAATCCCCACTGCCGAAGTATCAGGGGTCGCCACTTTCTATCATTTCTTCCGCCTCAAACCTCGTGGTAAATACACCATTAATATCTGTATGGGAACCGCCTGTTACGTTAAAGGTGCTGACAAGGTTGCTAACAAGGTCGTAGAAGAACTCGGCATCACCTTTGGCGAAACCACACGGGATGGCATGTTTACCCTGGAACAGACCCGTTGCCTCGGCACCTGTGGACTGGCGCCTGTTGTTATGATCAATGAGGATGTCCACCCTGCGTCACCCCTGAACAGATGTCACTCCTGATCGAACAATATATGCACAAACCTTAAGGGTAACTCTAAAGGCGAAAACGAGGAAGATCAGACCGTTTGCAGACCTTAATGAATCATTAGAGGCTCCCTTAAACCCAATTTCCGCATGATCAGAGTCCGTTAAGTTGCCAGTTTGAATTTAATAGTTCATGGTCATAAATCAATACAAATTGTTTCTTGGTGATTTCTTATGACCAGCGCTCCTCCCGCAAGCGCTGGGTGTGAATACAAATCAGAACGCTCATTATATAATTGCATTCGTCCCTCTTCCCGGTATTCATCCGCCCCGGCATCGATCAATATGGCGTAACCCGATACCGTCACCACCAGCACCCGCTTATCATCGGCTATCAGGCTGGCATAATCCCCGAATACCTCATCCTCTTTTTCCCAGATCGGTTTTAAATGCCTGTCTTCCAGACAGATTAAAGTATTATAACCATTACACCCAAATATCCGTCCCCCAGTCCAGACCGGCGTTACCGTATCATGCTTGTAATCCATATTGACAGCAACCGGATCCTCCTTCAAAACCCCATTCTCATCAAACGCATAAATCCGGCACCCATTATTCTCAGTCACCAACACCATCAGATCATCCAGAAATAACGGCGTGGGCACATTAAAATCATTTTCTTGATCCGGTCTCATTGTCCATAACCGTTTCCCCGTCACCACATCCCAGCCGCCCGCCGTAACCGCATCATATCCAACCACTTGCAAATTGCCGCCCAGCTTCTTAGCCATAAAACTGCCATACGCGGCCGCCGCACCGCCACATCGCCATATCAACTCCCCGTTCCATCGATCCAATGCAACAATTGAAGCATCCGGTGCCCCTGGATTCACAATCAATCGATCACCAACCACCATTAAACTCGAGCTGTACCCCCACGTCACCAGTTCTGCACCAAATGTATCGACCAGATTGATTTGCCAGTCAATCGCTCCATCCTGCAATCCTGCGCACACCAGATCCCCAAATGCGCCTAGCAGATATACCCGGTTCTGTACTACCAGCGGCGTTGCCCGGGGCGAATTGGTATAATCCATTTCTCCACTCGCCGCATAACGCACGCTCCAAAGTTCCTTGCCATCGGTCATTGCCAGACACCGAAACACATCTTCATCCTCTGCCTCACTTTTATCCGGTACAATTGCTTTATCCCCCACCACTGCCAGACCGCCCACTCCCGGCCCTGTCATTCCAATACGCCAGCGTACCTTGGGGGTTGCCTCTAGTTGTTTTGGTATTCGCGCTACTCGTCCATCTCTGCCCGGCCCGCGCCATTGTCTCCAACCCTGCGCGAGGCCGGCCAACTCAAAAGGGTAATCGACAAACCCACCCTCACTTTCCATTTTTTCTAGAAGCTCCTCGCCTCTCTCCAGACCTTTCAAAGCTGTTTTAATCGCCTTTTGATCAGTCTCATCCAATGCGCTATTCACATAAACTGCCACAAAAGGCACCGGTTCTGTCTGACCGATCACCTTCAATTCACCCTCAGACACGACACGGCATCCCTGCATCAGGGCTTTGGCATAATCCGATATTGCCGCCGCGTCCGCCCGGTCCTCCAGTACTTCCAGGGCGGCGTTGGTACAACTGGGACTCATCATCACCGGCTTGGCTACTGCCACTCCGGCCCGATTTAAGGCTTCAATGGCCGCCCGATGTTTTTCAATGTTTTTTTCCAACCCAAATACAATTCGCTTGCCATTCAGGTCAGCCAGTGAATTCGCCGGATTATCCCCTTTGACAACCAGCAATCCCCGGAACGTACCAACTCCCTCCTTATTTTGCAAACTTAAAATCGGTGTCAGTTCCGTCGCTGTCGTTGCGGCATCATACTGAATCACCGAATCCTTCCCGATGACGATATCCACTTTATCCCCGGTCATCCGATATAAATCCACCAGGCTCTCCGAAAAATACAGCTTCACGTCACGTTTCAACGCCGCTTGCAATTTCCCCGCCAGCCAGCGGTAATCCCGTTGGGCATATCCCGCGATACAATCACACGCCAGATCCGATGCCAGCGGATCCATCACCCCCAGAATCAGCGGTTCGACGTCCCTCCTCACAGAAGCTTCAGGGCCCTGCTTACCACCTTCATTTTTCGATTCGCAACCGCCTATCGATATGGCCATGACCGCCATAATGCCAATAAATATCAATAAGTTATATTTCTTTTTCATAGAGTTTCCTTATGGGGCATCTAAACACATTCTTTTCAAACTTCCCGCAATTCTACCGGTATCACGCCGGTCTCACCAATATATTTTATTGTTTTCTGCCAATACATCTCCGCTTTCCACGTTAATCTGACAATTACTCATTACAATCCTTTTTATTTCAAATATGCCGATGACCCGTAATTTTAATCACAATCGTATGGATCTGAATCGCCGCCATTTCCTCAAGATGGCCACCGCAGGCTCCATTCCATTCCTGATGCAATTTCCCTCCCTGGCCACGATTCAGGACTCCCAGTTACAGGATGATATCTTCGCACTACTCCTGCAATGGTGTGACGCACTACTCCCCTTGCAGATCGATGCGCCTGACGATCCTGTCCACCATGGCATGCTACGTTGTCCAGCCTGTGGCGAAACAGCTCACGGTCGCTGTGCCGACGCCGCCTATCCGCTGCTCACCCTGGCCCGCCTGACTGGCCGCGAGTCTTATCGTCAGGCCGCATTTCGACTTATCGACTGGATGAAGAACATCGACCAGCCCGACGGTAGCTGGACCAACGAACTCGATCCCAAATCCTGGAAAGGCATTACGGTCTTTGGTTCGATCGCCCTGGCTCACGCCCTCAAATACAATCGCTCAATCATCCCAAACGATCTCCAACAGAAATGGCTCGACCGGCTCTCTCGATCCGGCCAGTTCGTTTTCGACAACTTTACCGTTGATTACGCCAATATTAATTACGGCATGACCGCCCCCTACTGCCTGGCCCTGCTCGGCCGCATGCTCAACCGTCCCCAATGGCAAGCCCGTGCCCGCGAACTGGCCCATCAAGCCCTGGATTACTTTTCTCAACCCAGCCATCTGATCTTTGGCGAAGGACGTCCCGCCAACAAACGTTCCCCCCAGCAATGCCTGCCCATCGATCTCGGCTACAATATCGAAGAATCCCTGCCCACTCTTCTTCATTATGCCCATCTCGAAAACGATGATACCGTACGCCATACCGTCATCCAATCCATCGCCTCCCATCTCCAGTTCATGCTACCCGACGGTGCCTGGGACAATAGCTGGGGCACGCGTAATTTTAAATGGACCTGGTGGGGCAGCCGCACCTCAGATGGCTGTCTGGCCGCTCTATTGTCCGAATCCACCGATAATCCAGCATTCTATACCGCCGCCCAGCGCCATCTGTCCCTTCTACGACAGTGCACTCACAAAGGACTCCTCATGGGTGGTCCCCATCTCGCCCTGCACAACCTGCCTGCCTGCGCCCATCACACCTTTTGCCATGCTAAAGTCCTCGCCGAAATTCTCGATTCCGGCATCCCCCAACCTCCCGCGACCCTGCCGCCACTCCCGCGCGAACAGGCCGATGGTATTATCCATTTCCCCGAAAACGCTACCTGGCTGGCCGCTCGCGGCCCTTGGCGTGCCACCATTACCTCCTATGACTGGCTCTATAAATCCAACGTCTTCCATGCCACCGGAGGAGCGCTCTCGCTCCTGTGGCACCCTCTCACCGGTCCTATCTTTACCGCCAGTCTTGCCGATTATATCCCCGTCGAAGCTCACAACATGCAACCCCCGCCAGAAGCAGGCAACTTCACCCTGACTCCACGCCTCGAAGCCACAATCGATAATAACCGTTTCAGTAACATATACGACCTTAACGCCCAGATTACCTCCACCGATCAGTCCGGCCAGATACAATTTAACATCCAGACCCAACTTAAGGATGCCAAAGCCAACGCTGACAACGCCCGCTGCAACTTACGCTATAGTATAAACATAGATTCTGTAAAATTCGAAGCGACCGCTATAAGTCTTCCAACTTCACTAGCAGAAATCCGTCTCATCCTCCCTGTTATCAGCGCCATTTCCGAACCCATTCAGCGCCTCTCATCAAACATCATATCCATCCGTAAACCCAGTGCCACCCTGAAAATCCAATCCAGCGCGCCCATCCAGATCGATTCCCCTCTCACCTCACGCCGTTTCAACCTCATCCCCGGATTCCAGACCATCCCCCTGTCCTGCGCCCTACCCGATAATCCCAGCCAATCTCTCAAAATTACCATCTCCGTAGAAACCTGACCCCGCTATTCTTCTAGCGGCTCACCACCAATCTGATATTTCGCCTGACTTCCTATCAAGTGCTTGGGCCCCATAAATCCACCATAAGTATTGCATTCAGGGATCTCCCGGCCGGAAATATCAACATTACCGATCAGAGTCAGATTCGCCGTAGCATTTCGGCTGTTATAATTAACCACATGCCTCATATCGATTTTTCCCTTCCAGTTATGATGGGTCAATCGCAGATAATCACGCGTCTTGAAATCCTCCAGTGTCGGCATTTTCTTATCGTAATACGCCAGTGTGACAATCAGATTACTGCCATATTCCTCATCCGAATCATTCGCATCCAGTACCAGCAATGCCGCATAATACCCATTCTGTAGATCCTCCGCCAGGCAATCCCCCGGCTCATACACCGGCTTTCGCACCACAATCTTCGGCAACTTCTTGGGCTTGGCCTTGGGTTTTGAAATCTTCTCCCAGAATTTCTCCAATGCCGCTTTCCGTTTCCGATACATCGCCGCGCCCTCCTCCTGCCACAGTTCCTGCCCTTTCATCTCGAGGCAGATCTCCCGCACCTCAGCAAAAATCGCCTCATCATGTTTCCCATACTGCCACAACCGCTCCGCCAACCCGATCAACGCATCCCCGCGCGTATCCTCATCCTCCAACTCCTCTTCAAACTCCGCCCTCATCGTCTCCAACGCCTTATCAATATCCGGCTCCTTCTTCAGATAATCATCAAAACCATCGATCACATCCTGCGTCATATCGTTCGATAACGGATTCGTACCCCATGTGCCCATAACGTTTCACTCCTTAATAGTTACAAAACTTTCATATCAAACCATACAATGTACGAGATTCTTTCATTTACCAGATTCATTTTCTCACTCTTACTGTCAAATTCCTCATATTATCCCCTTTTCCAGTGTTTTCAGACATTTCTGTCCTGTTGAATCGCCCAGCCAATAAATAGAACCGTATTCAATCTAACACACTTTATTTTATTGAGTTATCGTCTTTTCACCATTCAGTGTTTCTGCTCAGGCATCCACATATCCTTCCAACTCAATCCGCATTCCTTAATCACTCGCAATCCGTATTCCATGCGACCAAGATTCGGATCAACATTATTCGTACCCAACGTAAATTTAATCCCGGCCGCCTTCGCCCGTTTTATAAATTCAATACTGGGAATCTCATAGCGGTTGTTAATCTCGATCGCGATCTTTCGTTTCGCTGCCGCCGCTATCACCCGGTCCATCCGTTCCGGCGTCCAGAGTTTGTCATAATCAGCGGCGATTACACTCGGTATAAACGTGGGATTGACATAAATATCGATGGGCTCATTATCCAGAATTTTCACAATAGTATCGACCAGATGTTCCATGAATGCCTGTGGATCGTCAATTTCAACTTCTTCTTTAATCCACAACCGGGTCCGCTTGCCTTTCCATGGAATGGTCATTCCATCGGTAAATACATAATCGAATTTGGCAATGGCCTCTTTAGAAAACAACGTCGGCCACTCACGCCCTTCCGCCTGTAAAGCGATGAAACAGGGCTTTCCTTCCATCGACTTGCGAAATTGTTCAATCCCTTCATCGTCCGTAATGGGAAATCCAATCCCGCCATTGATCGCAATCCCATAATTGATCCCCGTACGGCGCATATGTGCCAGGACCTCATCCAGGGTCAGCCCCCCCTTCAGATGACAGTGTAAGTCGACCAGAGGAAAATTGTTTCCCGATAATTCCAGCAACTGCCTGGCCACCTCATCAAAAGGCTCAGGCTCGATAACGGGTTTGGGCGCTTTATCCGGCAATCTCCTTACCCGAATATTGCGAAAATGGACTTCACTGCCCGGATCATGCCCCTGCAGGGCAAAAGTCCCATGGCCCAACCGCCGATACCGGCTGTTCGCCGGGTAATCCGGCTCGATATAATCCACCAGCAAAGTTCGATCCAGCCAGATCTGAACCCGCCGGCCATCCACCCTGATCCGCATTTGAAACCATTGATTATCCCGCGCCATGGCCTTATAAACATTGCGAATTCCGTATAGACTGCCGGTTTTCTTCATCTCCAGATAGCCATCATGTTCCTTTTGCGAATTATTGACTTGCACTTCAAACCCCTGGCCGGGCCAGCCCTCTGGTTGAAAGGCGGTATGAAAATAAACGCCCGAATTCGCACCCGGTTTCGTCATCACCTCAATTTCCAACTCAAAATTTTTATAATCCACTTCACTGATGCCATCACCCACGTAGAATAAATGCGACCGCGCCCCCTTCGCGACAATACTCCCTTTCACCACGGTGAAGGTATTCAGACTTTCACTGGCTTTCCAGCCGGCCAGTGTCTTTCCATCAAAAAGAGAAATCCAATTTGCATACTGACTCTCAGCCGCCCTATCCTCAACTGACAAAATGCGACTCGGACCAGCGCCCAAACAAACACTCAACATGGACATGACCAGCAGATTGACAGCAGTTAACGCATGTTTCATTTTGATGATTTCCTATAGCTTGCAATTGGATATTGACACAAAAAAAGCCGACCATAATGGGATCGGCTTTTTAATTACTAACTCATAATCAACATTAATGTTCTTCCGCCTTCAGGGCTTTCATCTTTTCCACTACTTGCTGAACCACATTTGGCGGCGCAGCTTCATAATGGCTCAATTCCATCGTAAAGCTTCCCTGTCCCCCGGTTACCGATTTCAGCTGTGAACTGTATTGCTGAATCTCAGCCAGCGGCACCTGGGCTTTGATCGTAATCATCCCGCCGGGAATGATGTCCTGCCCCTGTACCCTGCCACGGCGACCGGACAGGTCACCCGTAATATCGCCAACTTTCTCAACCGGCACAGTCACTTCTAGGTTGACAATCGGTTCCAGCAAGGTGGGTTTACACTTCATAAAAGCTTCGCGGAACGCTTCACGTCCGGCGGTCTGGAAAGCAATATCCTTACTGTCTACCGGGTGGGTTTTGCCATCCACCAGAGAAACTTTCACATCAACAACCGGAAAACCTGCCAACACGCCATGTGCCATGGCCGCCTGCACGCCTTTATCCACACTGGGACGGAAAGGCTGATCGATCGCGCCACCGAAAATTTTATCCAGAAACTCATAACCGGCCCCGGATTCGTTCGGCTCAACGTCGATAACAACACGGGCAAACTGGCCCGCGCCGCCGGATTGTTTCTTATGGGTATATTCAACGGATTTGATAGATCCCGTGATGGTTTCACGATAAGGGATACGAGGTGGCTGGGTATTCACTTCCAGCCCGCGACGATGCTGCATGCGGCTGAGAATTACCCGGGTATGCAACTCGCCCACTCCGGATACGATCAGTTCATTGGTCTGCCGGTCACGGTCAATCCGGAATGTTGGATCGGCGTCAGCAATTTCACTCAACACGCCCGAGATCTTGGTCTCGTCTCCACGGCTCTTCGGTTCCAATGCCAGTGAATACATGGGGGTCGGTAATTTGGGCGTTTCGATGCGGCCGGGTTCATTGCCCGCGTAAATGGTATCCAGCACTGCCACATCGTCCAGTTTGGCCAGTACCACAATATCGCCGGCAATTCCCTGGTCAATCGGCTCCATCTTGTCGCCTTGCAGCTTGTTAATATGACCGCAACGCATGCCTTTCTTCCCGCCCACAACCTGAATAGTCGAATCACTGCCAATCTTGCCCGATTGCAGACGTATGCCGACATTTTTAATATTGGTCTTTGGGTCGGAACTGATCCGGAATACCAACCCCAAAATCTGGCCGCTTTCATTGCAGACCAGATCGTTTACGGCTTTGTCTTCGCCTTCGCCAAGTACAATTTTCTGCGGAACGCCTTCATTCGGACTTGGGCAATCCTTCACAATGATATCGAGCATTTCGGTGACACCGATGCCATCCCGGGCGCTGGTGAACACAATTGGAATCAATGAGCCTTGAACAACGGCCTTCTTGAATGTCTCATTCAGCTTGTCTTTTGATATTTCTTCACCACCCAGATAGGCTTCCATCAGTTCTTCATCCGCTTCAACAATCGTTTCCACCAGATTCATATGGATTTCGCCAATATCCATCAAACCTTCACCGGCCTCGTTTTCCACGCAGTCTATGACTGCGCTCCCATCGGCGTTCACCATATTGGCGCATCGACACTCCATACCGAAAGATTCTTGAATGGCGCTGATTAACGACTCGACATTCTCGGTGCCGCTATCGATTTTGTTAATTACGATCATACAAGCCATCCCACGCTCACGCGCCGATTGCATCATTTTACGGGTATTCATCTGAATGCCTTCAGCCGCGCTGATGACCAGGATGGCAGTTTCGGCCGCGGTTAACGCCGGCAGGGCCGCGCCTATGAAATCCGGATAACCGGGAGTATCTATAATATTAATTTCCTTGTTTTTATAACTGACATGAGCCAGACCCGAATCGACAGAATGACCGCGTTGGCGTTCTTCGTCATCACAATCGAGAATACTGGTTTTATCTGTAACACTTCCCAATCGAGTGGTTTTACCCATTTTATAAAGAATCGCTTCTGCCAATGTTGTCTTCCCGGCATGAGCGTGACCGATCAACACAATATTACGGATGTCATTTGAGGTATATCCCATTTGGGCCTCCATACAGAACCAAGGTTTAATACTTAACACAAAACACTTTTGTAACCTGTTTAAAACAAGAAAATAATAAGTATAGCGTAAGCATTTTCACCCGGCAAGCTATTTTTCGCCTGTCGGGATTTCACTCTATCCTGATCTCCTGTATCATTTAAACATGGCGAATTTCCTGATTAGTTAATTGACTTTAAATCAGGATTTGGTATATAAGTACTTGTGAAATATAAACATATACCGATTCAAATGAATAAATACTTAGAGCAGTTTCATATTTCCGGATGAAATCATTGACAAAACTTCTTATCTATAAACGAATTATGGTTTTTATCGTGGTTGCGGCCATCTCTGGCATCAGTTTATACTCTATCAGGCTATCCAGGCCATACACCGGCCGCATCGGTGGCCAGAGCTGGGAGAAACTTGGAACCTTTGTTTCAGTAAAAATCTATGGGGACAACCGGGAATTACTTCACCAGGCAGAAAGTTTGGCTTTGTCCGCAATTGATCAGGTGGACAAAAAGTTGAGTACCTGGCGAAATGATACTGAAATGGGACAGGTTAACCTGAGGGCCGCCCACGAATCAATGCCTGTAAGTCCAGAAACCTGGACAATCCTTAATCAGGGTATCGAATACAGCAAAATAACCAATGGGGCCTTTGACATTACGATCACACCTTTAATTTCATTATGGAAAGAATCTGCGAAAAACAATCAACTCCCCATAAAAGAAGAAATCGAAGCGTTACCGATTGGCTGGGAATGGATCGATTTGTCGAAGAGGAATCACGTTTCATTCAGAAAACCCGGTATTCAGCTTAATCTGGATGCTTATGTCAAGGGCTATGCCGTCGATAAAGCCATTCAAGCCATTAAAACGACTGGGATTGAAGGCGCCCTTGTCAATATCGGAGGCGAAATTGCCTGTTATGGCCCCCGACGAAATGATTTTTACTGGACATTAGGCATTCAAGATCCTTTTGCTGTAAGCGGCGAAAACGACGTGAGCGAAACTGCAGGCTGGATAATTCGGGTCAATAACTGCTCCGTCGCAACCAGTGGTAATTATCGCCATTATTTCACGATTCAAGACAAACATTATAGTCATATTATCGATCCGAGAACAGGATATCCGGCCACCCTGTTGCCCAGCGTGACAGTGATAGCCCCTGATACCATGACGGCCGATGCGCTGGCAACGGCGATTTCCGTCATGGGCACGGATGCAGGGATTCAACTGATTGAAAAAATGAATGGCGTTGAAGCGTTCTTAATTGCTGGAACCAATCGCGATAATATGCAGATTGTCCAAAGCAGTGGCTTTGATAAATATCTGATCCATTGAATTAAGGAGCCGCGCATAAGTAACTGCTACATTTATCACACAGCTTGTTGTCAGATTCAGTCGCGCCGATTGAGCGAAACCGCAGGCAGTGCTATTCTATGTCGAGGATTTCGCGAGTGAGAAGCGGCTGAAGATGGCGGCAAGATGGGATGAAAAATGGAGGTGTTATTTTTGCGCGGTTCCTAAATGCTCATAAACACAACACGATTATACCATTGAGGTTACTTATGGAATACATTATATCTATCATTGCCTGCGACCGCGCCGGCATTGTTGCAGGTGTCAGCCAGGCAATATTCAACATGGGTGGGAATATGATTGCTGCATCCCAGACCGTCCTTCAGGGATATTTCGCCATGATCATAAAATGTCAATTTGAATCCAATATCGACATCTCTGAGTTAAAACAGCACGTCAATGACAATACCGAGCCGGGTCTGCATATTTACATCACTCCCTACGTGTCACAACCTGAACGTCAAGAAGCAACCGGCCAACATTTCATCGTGACAGCCCTTGGCCCGGACCGCCCGGGAATTCTAAGCGCTCTGTCCAGCTACCTGGGTTCCAAAAAAATCAATATCACGGATCTGTATTGTTATGTTGACAATGGTGGCGAGTTTGTGGTGATTTGTCAGGTTACCGTGCCCGATGAAACAGATATTGTCATGATTCAGGCCGACCTCGACGCCCTCGGCCGGGAAATCGCAGTGGGGATACAGATGCGGCAGGAAAACATCTTTGTGGCGACCAATGAATTGCGTCTCCCGGCGGCTCGCTAGATTTTATGCCGTTTTCGATCATGATTATCATGATGCCGGTTACAATTGAAAATGCCCGCTGGGCCGTAAAATAAGTCTTTTACAAGTCATTGCTTATGTTGCGAGCGCTCGGGAATTTTCATACCCATTGGGGATAGATTTGACATTTCACTTTTTAATGCCAATAATCACATAATGAAAATGCCCAGACAGCAACAACCATTATTCGATTAACCGAATTTCTTTAGCGAAGGATACCCCTATGCAGGACTTGCATTCCTATTTTGAAACCACCTCTGGAACCGGCATCCTTGCCACCTCCAACAGCGAGGGTGAAGTGGACGTCGCCATCTATGCCCGGCCGCACTTTATGGAAAATGACCAGATTGCTTTTATTATGCGAGAACGTCTGAGTCATCAGAACCTGCAAACCAATCCCCATGCCGCGTACCTTTTTATTGAAAAACAGGAAGGGTACCAGGGCAAACGGCTCTACCTGACTAAAACCAAAGAAGAAACCAATCCCGAGATTATCAAACAGATCCGCCGCCGCGAAAACAATAATTGCCCGGCAGAAAATGAAATCCATCAATATCTGGTCTATTTCGCTATCGATCGCGTTCGTCCGCTGATTGGTGATATCTTGTAGTCAATACGGTATTATAGTAGTTCTTTCACATCGCCTTTGGCAATCCGTCGCATGGCAACGGTTAAATGCTCAACAATCAGGGGGAATTGATCTGCCAGATCGTATTCTTCATAGGGATCGCTGTCAATATCGAACAATCGCCAGGGTTTTTCAAAGGGCGTGCCGGCAGGTTCGTCCCATCCGCCGGATCCATTCGAAAATACTAATTTATATTGGCCTTTACGGATGGAAAAAGTGCCATTAATGGCATGATGCACGACCGGAGGACGTTGATGTACTTTTTCTCCCTGAAGTAACTTTAGAAAACTGTAACTGTCAGGTGTCTGCTTTCGGTCAATGGGCTGCCCGGCTAATTCCGCAAACGTCGCCAGTAAATCCACGAGTGAAATGGTCGCATCCACACGTTGTCCCCGGGGTGCAATATTCGGCCAGCGTGCGATAAACGGCACCCGGTGCCCCCCTTCCCAGATGTCCGCTTTGGCGCCGCGCCATCCTCCGCTGGGCTGGTGATTGATCTTGTTGTACTTTTGAATATTGGGATCATCCAGATGATCTTTGGCCTGAACACGGTCGAACACGCGCATAAACGGACCATTGTCACTGGTCACGATGACCAGGGTATTGTCATCGATCCCACAATCCTGCAATTTTGCCATGACCCTGCCGATGGTATCGTCAACTTGAATGATAAAATCGCCATAAACGCCTTGCCCGCTCTTCCCGGAATAACGTTCATGAGGCGCCACCGGATGATGGGGCGCGGTTAATGGAAAGTACAGAAAAAACGGTTGCCTGGTTTGTGATGAGTCCTGAATAAATCCCAGCGCTTTATCGGTCAGCCTGTCCAGAATATCTTCCAGTCTGATACCCTGTGACGCCGGCCCCTTCCGATGAAACCGAATACCCCCTTCTCCGGCCATTTCCACCATATGGGGTTCATCAACCTGGCGATTTTCAACAAATAGACAGGGGGTCATATCCAGTGATCCGGGCAAAATATAACTGAAATCGAATCCGGTATCCACCGGGGTATGCGTAAAGGGCTTTCGATAATCAATTTCATCTGACTGAGGAATATACCCATAGTCATTCCGATCGCGGCCCTCAGCGGCTTTCAGCCAGGGCCATTCCAATCCCAGGTGCCACTTCCCGATACATCCGGTGGTATACCCGGCCTTTTTCAAAACGGACGCGATCGTGGGACGTTCTTTTTCGATGAGCGGTGGCGAATATCCGCCCAGTACATAACTTTTCAGTCTCGTTCGCCAGCAATACCTTCCCGTAAGTAGACCATAGCGAGTTGGCGTACATACCGCCGAGGGTGAATGCGCATCAGTAAAAACGAGACCTTCATTCGCCAGTTTATTCATATTCGGTGTGGGAAGTTGTGAGTCGTTCCACATGGCCTGCACATCACCATATCCCATATCATCCGCCAGCATCACGACGATATTTGGCAAACGGATATGATTGTGCTTTTGAGGAAATCGCTTAGAGGCGCAACCCAAATGCATGCTTGCGAATAGCCCAATGCTACTCCCTCCCAATCCTGCTAAAAATTGGCGCCTGTTTACCTTCATTGGATGACCCTGCTTAAATTTTAACGTTTGTTTATGAACGCAATGATTCCATATTATAATCTATAAGCTTCTTATTGGCAATTGGTTATCAATGTACGGACCGGACGCTTCCTTGCCTGAATGAAGTTATTATGTTTTTTGAAATATATAGTAAGCGGCGCCAACTTGACGCAAGTCCGATAAACGCACCCGGCGAGGATGGCCTGGGTTCGATCTCTTGCAGGAAAATCAATCTAAGCGCAATTGATGCCATAATATGCCATGAACGATGGATAATGCCCGCTGGGGCCGCAAAATAAGTCTTTTACAAGTAAATACTTTGATTGCGAGCGCTCGGACGTTTCCTTACCCGATTGGGTATAACAGTTAATATAATTCATATAATCTGACATGCAATCATTTCTTTTTCAAACAATAATTCCGGTTACAGGATTATCTTTCTTCTTTTGAAAATCCCTTTTTGATATAGTGGATATAATGAAAAAAAGGCATTTCACTTTTATTTGTTCTTTTTGAGTTGATAGAATTATTCAAAACGTCCTTTTAACATCACTGGACGACGCGTTTCCTAATTCATTGACCTGACAATAGTTATGAAATCCATTCTTAATGGCTCCTTATTGCTGCGAATAAAATACAAATTTTTTACAAAAAGTTTTCCAAATTCGACCGTGACCGTCCACTTTCTTAATATAAGAGAATACACTTTTAGTTAATTCAGGGATTTGACTTATTGTTGATATTTGATGGTAGAGGAAAATAAACAACTCGATCATTCTATTTCCCGCGGACAAACGTTTGTGCGTCAGATGCTTGTTGCGGAAAAAAGGATCTACGCTTTTATCCTTACTCTGGTGCCTCACCCCAGTGACGCGGAAGATCTGCTTCAGGAAACCGCCGCGTTAATGTGGGTAAAATATAACGAACAAACCAATATCAGGGATTTTGCCGCTTGGGGGATACGAATCGCGCATTACAAAATATTGGAGTTTCGAAAAAAACAATATCGTAACAAAGTCTCGTTTACGGACGAAACCTTTGACGAGATTCTGGGCGGTGCGATATCGGTTAATGAAAATCTGGAAGAAAGATTTGAAGCATTACAAGCTTGTCTTAAAAAACTTGACGAGCAGGATAGGAAACTGATATTGCTGAAACATGACACGCACGTTTCCACCAAATCGATTGCCCAATCGTTAAATATGACGGCGGATAGCGTTTATAAAGCAGTGCCGCGGATTCATGATATGTTGGTACGCTGTGTCATGCGTTCTCTGCGTGAACAGGGGGTGCTCTGATGACCTCTAACAGCAAATATGAACAACTCAGCCAGTGGATTTCTGACCTGCTGGACGAGACCATTTCTCAAGCGGATTTCAATCAACTGCAAGATAAAATCCATAACGACCCGGCATGCTTGAGGTATTATATCGAATTTTTGACGATGTGGTCCTTTCTGAAAAACCGCTCTGCCACCATCAAACTCCCCTCCTCTTCTTTAAAAGAAAATCCAACCGGCGCCATATTGGAAATCCTGGCCGAAAATGAAAAAACAGCCCATGCTATCGATGCGCTTGGCGCTTTTGAAAAAAAAACTCTAACTGATCCCAATTCGGGAAAACCGATCAAACGGTTTAATCAGAATGACCTGGTCCGGTTTCTGATCAAAATGGCCGCCGTTTTATTCATCGCGCTCGGTATTCTCTGGTTCGATCGCGCCATTATCAACATGCATCAGACCGATCTGCATGTTAAAATCGCCCGCATTACTAATGAAGTGAATGCGTGTTGGGATTACAACGGCCTGCAATTCGAAACCGGAGAATGGATGTGGTCGGGCAATTATCGCCTGGAATCGGGCTTTGCCGAATTGAGCTTTATGAACGGCACCCACGTCGTTCTTGAAGCGCCGATCGACTTTAAACTGATTTCTCAGGACAGCATGTATCTGGATAGCGGAAAACTTTACGCCTCGGTCCCCCGCCAGGCAATTGGATTCACTGTCAATACCGATAATACCAAAATTATCGATTTGGGTACCGAGTTTGGTATCGTCGCAGACAAGTCCGGCAATACCGATTTGCACGTCATTCAAGGCAAAACCCAGCTGGTTGCCCGGCATTTGGGAGACACCCAGTTGGTGCCGGCCGGCAAAGCCAAACGGATTAATAATGAAAATTCCGCCGTTACGGATATCGATATTGGCAAAGATAACTTTGTTCGGCGAATTGATTCCTTTTCTGGCCAGGTATGGCGTGGTCAGCCACGCCTGGATTTGTCTGATATCATCGCGGGGGGCAATGGTTTTGGCACTGGCAGACCCGATAGCGGTCTGGATCCTGCTACGGGTAAATTGGTCAATGTGATTCAGGAATCCGCCAATACCGGATCCTATGAGTTCAACCCGGTGCAACTCCCGTTTGTCGACGGGGTCTTTGTGCCCGATGGTGAATATGGTCCGGTCCAGATTGCTTCAAATTTCTTATACTATGAAGGGTTTAATAATACCGGAAATGATTATTATTTCCCGATCTGTAACAATGATCGGGTGATTATGGTAACCCAGGCTCGCGGGCATGTCAACGCCCGGTTGTCTTTAGACGATCCTCAAACTATCATTGATCCTGAGGTTATTTGTATGCACGCCAATGTTGGGGTCACTTTTGATCTCGACGCGATCCGGCGCGCTTACCCGCTCTTCCGGATTGAACGGTTTACCTCGCGTTGTGGAATCGCTTATGAGTCGGATGATGGCTCAAGTGATTTTTACCTCCTGGTTGACGCGAAACCTATGGCGATCTATCGCAATGTGACAAAAGATGGCTGTGTTGATATTGATGTGGTTATCAGCGACACGGACCGTTTTCTGACTCTGGCCAGCCTGGATGGCGGCCATCAATATGCCGACTGGGGAGTCTTCGAAAATCCTTATTTATGGATCTCTGAAATCCCTTATTTATCGAATCAATAAATGTCCCGCAGTTGGGACATGTCAATTTAATTCTCTATACTTTGGAGGATCTATTATGAAAAAAGAGCGACTATTGTTACTGGCAGCATTGGTGCTGTGCAGCTCGTTGGGCATGGTTTTTGCAGATGGTGACATCACCGCACCCGGCAATCCGGTCATCGGCCTGCCCAACGTGACTGGCGGCTGGCCCGCAGCCGAAGCGCCCCAGTATGGTATTGACAACAGCGTCGATACCAAATACCTGCATTTTAATGCCGGTCCGTGGGGTATCATCATCTCCCCGACCCCCAAGGACACCGTTGTCCAGGGTGTCACCTTTACCTCAGCCAATGATGCCCAGGAACGCGACCCGATCAGTTATGAATTATTCGGATCGAATGATGAATCCGCTTCCGAAACTGGAAACTGGACATTGATCCATGCCGGCGATATTCCTGACTTTATTGCCGGTGTAGGTCGTAAAGTTAAAACCACTACCCCGATGATTTTTAACAACACAAAAGCTTACGATCATTACAAACTCATGTTCCCCAAGAATAGAGGCGCAAACTTGATGCAGATTGCCGAAATCGAACTGCTGGAAAAACCGGCCGCCGGGTGGCCCCCTGCCGGTCTGATCCAGACCCCCGATTCCATTCTGCGCACCCCTGATGTCACTTTGGCCTTAACCGCCATTATCGATGATATCGACTCCACCTCCTGGACTATCCAGTGGAGTCAGGTTTCTGGTCCGGCGACTGTCGATTTTGCCGGTCAGGCCAATCAACTCGAACCCACCATCGATATGCCCTCCGTACCCGGAACTTATGTTCTGCAACTGGACGTGACTGATGACACTGGCAATGTGGGCCCCGCTGACCAGATCACCATCCGTGTCTGGGATGCCGCCACCGAAGCAGCCATGATTGCCTACTGGCCCTTGAACGAAGGCTTCGATGTTAAAACTGTCAATGACGTCACCGAAGACAATGACTCCGGTGAACTGGGCAACTACATGGACCTCCATACCGATCCCAACTGGGTACCGGGCTGGATTCCTGGCGATGGCGAAAATAACTGGGCTCTGAATTTCACCGATATGAGTTTTATTACGATTACTCCCAATCCGGAAGCCGGCGATCCCAACCTGACTAATCTGGATGCTTGTATTTCGGTATCCGCCTGGGTCAACGCCACGGACTGGGATGGCAACCGCCGCATCATGCAGTATGGTAACTCGGCCGTCAGTGATGATGAAAACATTTTCCGCTTCCTCTGTGAAGGTGGCAACTTTGTCTTCTCCATTGGACCGGGTCGTAACAATCAAATCACTACCCCCATTTTCGATCCCAATGAATGGCATCACGCCGTTGGTACCTATGATGGCCAGACCCTGAAGGTCTATTTCGATGGTATTGAAGTCGCCTCCAAAACCAATACTCGGTACATTCCGATTTTCAACTACCTCAGCCAGGTTCTTTATATCGGCGCCAAAGACAGTACTATTAGCGAAACCTACATTGGTGACTATATGAAAGGTATGATGGATGACATCCGCATTTACACCTATCCGTTAAGTCTGGAAGAAGTTCAGGCATTGACCTTAATGGGCCAGAACTCCGCTCCGGTTATTGTCTCTATCACGGCTCCGGAAGAACTCGTTCTCGCCGGTACCCAGGATGTATTACTCGAAGCCGAAGTGTTTGACGCCCATGGCGATGAACTTACTTATCAGTGGGAACAGGTTTCGCCCGATCCTCTGGATGGTCCTGTTGCTGCGTTCTCTTCAACCTCGGTTGAAGATCCAACTGTGACGATTGCCGATGCGGCCAGCTATACCTTCCGTTTAACCGTCAGTGATGGCGAATTCGACACCACGATGGATGTGACGATTCTGGTTAGCAATGCCGATTGTACCCGCGTTAAGGAAGACGGCCTGCTGATGGCCGGCGACTTGAACGAAGACTGCAAAGTTGACCTTTTAGACTTTGCCATGATGGCAGCCAACTGGATCAAATGTAATGATCCACAAAAGGCAGAATGTGAAAATCCTTATCTGGTTGATTAAGAATTGAAGTTTTTTCTGCTATGCTTTTAAACTCACAAGACAGGTTGTTTCCAGTATCGGGGACAACCTGTCTCCTTCTTCTTGCTCATCTATTTCCGGTTTCTTTAACCGGACTGAATGATGCGATCATTATTACAACCCGGGAAAAAAACGCTGCCTCAAACGAATATTGTATCACTTAGCGCGGTCTGCCTTTGGTTTTGTTCGGCGCTGATGACATAGTCACTTCATCGTCTTGGACGCATCAATCGAATCATGCTATTGCTTCATGAGGAAAAAGAGTTTTATCATGAAAATGGATATGGATAATCGCTGTCAAGCGGATTTAGAGTATTTATTGAAACAAACTCGTAATACCTTAACTGGCCGTCAACTCCTGTCATTAGGGGTGCTGGTTTGCTTCCTGTCGGCCATGGCCGCTGCCGCCAATGTGTCCATTTACGATATCACCAGTCCCGGCAATACCGTGGTTGGTGTTCCAGAAGACGATGAATGGCCGGGCAATGAAGCGCCGGCCAATGTTATTGATAACAATTCGAATACCAAATACCTTCACTTTGGCGGCCAGAACTCGTCTACCGGATTCCAGGTTGCCCCCAACGCCCACACCGTACCGGTTACCGCCTTAGTTTTTACTACCGCCAATGACGCGCCTGAACGTGATCCGGTCTCTTATGAACTTTATGGCTCCAACACCTCAATAAGCGGTCCCTATGAATTAATTGCTTCTGGAGAAATCGTCGACTTTAAACAGGATATTCCCTGGCCGCGATACACCCCAAACAACACCCCGGTCATTTTCCCCAACGATAAAATCTATACCTGTTACCAGGTCATGTTTCCTAATGTACGCTATCCTTCCGGCGCCAATAGCATGCAGATTGCGGAGGTGGATTTGCTGGCGTTACCCGGTGGAGTCTGGCCGCCAACCATTGATGCCGGCTCCGACCAGATCATGGTTCTGCCTCAACACCAGATAACCCTGAATGGCGCTTATCAGACCCTGGGCGACTCGAATGTTCCGGTCGCGGTTCAATGGGAATTAACCGGCCAACCGGAGGGAGTCGATAACAATCTGATTTTTTATGATCCCGATAATCAGATACTGGACCCTCGCGTCGTTTTACCGGCGATCCCTGGAACCTACACCTTTACCTTGACTGTCACTGTCGGCCCTTATCATGAGACGGACAGCGTATCGGTTACTCTGGCGCAATCATTTTGTCCTCCTCAGGATCTGGATGGTGACTGCCTCGTCGGCATAACGGACCTTTTGATGCTGGCCCAAACCTGGTTACATGCCGATTCTCCGGTGATGCAACTGCCCGATTTTGATCAATCCGGACAAGTCAGCATGACCGATTACGCCAGCATGGCCCAATCGTGGCTGACCACGGGCCCCGAAGCCCTGATCACCGAATTTGTCGCCTTGAACGTCGCCAGATACCCGCCTCTGCCGGGCGAACTGCTGGATGAAGATTATGATTCTTCCGACTGGCTCGAATTGTATAATCCCGCCAATCTTGCCGTGGATCTCACCGGGTATTTCCTTACCGATAACCCCCTGCAACTGCGTGGCTGGCAAATTCCCGGCCTGATTCTCCAACCGGGAGAATTCCGTATTATTTATGCGTCCGGGAAAGACCGTACCAATCCGAATGCCCCGTTGCATACCGATTTTGCCCTCAATAGCGACTCCGGTTATCTGGCTCTGGTTCGTCCTGACGGAAAAACGATTGTCCATCAATATGACTACCCCCGCCAATACGGCTATCTCTCTTTCGGCCTGACCAGTCCTGCCGGTACGTCCGTCAGAGAAGTAGAATTGGTGGGCGAATCCAGCCCGGTCCGGGCCTGGGTGCCAACGGATGAATCATCAGGCCAGATTTGGCGTTCGCTCTCTTTTGATGACACGAACTGGCTTTCCGGCCTGCCGGGAGTCGGCTTCGATCTGGAAACAACTTATATCCCCTATATCGGACTGGATGTACGCCAGGCCATGTATGGCAAAAATAGTTCAGTTTATTTGCGCATCCCGTTTGAAGTATCTGACCTGTCGAATCTCAGCAACCTGAAACTGCAAATGAGATATGATGATGGGTTTGCCGCCTGGATGAATGAGTCTCCCGTAATCGCTTCCGCGAATGTGGCGCAACCGTTAAAATACAATTCTAGCGCCACTTTAACTCATAATGACAGTCTGGCTGTCAAATATCAGACGTTCGAATTGAATGAGGATGTTCTGGATTATTTGCGGATCGGGCAGAATATCCTGACGATTCAGGGGGTCAATCGCCAGTCCGGTAATAACGACCTGTTAATCTCACCCCGCCTGACCGTCCTGAGAAAATCAAAACTGGACCTGACTTCCCAGATTGCGACCTTTATGTTGCCGGCTTCTCCCGGAATGCCCAATCTGCCGGGTATGAACAATCCCGGCCCGGCCATAGCTCAAACGACCGATCAGATTGTACCTCCGGCTGCCGATCAGAATATTATCATCACCACTCAGGTGGATGAAACCGATCAGCCGGTGGACAGCGTGACACTGATCTACGTCGTGGGCTTTGGCGCTGAAATCCAACTGACCATGCGGGATGATGGCATGACTCCCGACAGTACCGCTCTGGACGGTATTTTCACCGCGTCCATTCCCGCCTCAGCCTATGGCCCCGGCGACATGGTTCGCTGGGCCGTCGTCGCGGATGACACCGCTGGACGTTATTCCCGTGACCCTGTTTATCTCTCAGTGGATAACGCGCCACGTTATTTCGGCACAGTGGTCCAAAACCCGGGGCTGGCCGAAAATATTCCTGTCTTGCAACTGTTTGTCCAAAACTCCTACGCCGCTAATACCGATACGGGCACGCGCGGTTCGGTGTTTTATCGCGACCAGTTTTATGACAATATCTTCATTCGTCACCGTGGCGGTTTTTCCACGTTTGGCAACAAAATAAAATTCAACGATGGCTATCTGTTCGAATTCGATCCGGATTACGAACGGGTTGATGAAATTAACCTGAATACGGCCGGCTCCGACCCGGCTTATATTCGCCAGATCATCTCCTGGGATACTTATGCCCGTGCCGGACTGCCTGCCAGCCTGTGCTATCCCCTGTTATTAATTACCAATAATAATGCCGGCGAATTCCGGCTCTTTGTCGAGCAGCCGGACCGCCACCTCCTCCGCCGGGTCGGCCTCGATGACGACGGAGCGCTTTATAAAGCCTATACCGATCTCAATATCAATTTAACGGGCGAACAAACTCCCTCCCTCCGAAAGGTAACCCGCCGTTACGAAGATCTCAGCGACGCCCAGGCGCTGGCCGCCGGTATCGATCCTGGCAATCCGCAACGCGCCCAGTACCTTTTTGATAACATCAATATCCCGGCCGTGATCAACTACATGGCCGCCTCGGTCATTATCCACGACAATGATCTGACTCATAAAAATTACTTCATTTACCGCGATACCAATGGTTCCGGTGAATGGATGTTCATGCCCTGGGACAAGGATCTCACTTTTGGCGTCAACAGTGGCATCCCCAATTTGACCGCCGATAGGGACTGGATCGAAGAGATTGGCGATATTCGCGGTCCCAGCCATCCTTTCTTTGGCGATTATCTTCATGAGAAAATCGACTATAAATGGAATCGCCTGATCGATGCCGTTACGACCAATCCCGTCAGCCGCGAAATGTATCTCAGGCGGTTGCGAACCTTGATGGACGAATGGCTTCAGCCGGTGGATACCCCGGCCGATCAATTGCATTTCGAGCAGCAAATTGACGCTTTAAGTGACCTGTTATGGCCCCAACTGGGTTCAGATAATTTCCTCGCTAATCTCGAAGCCATCAAGACCGATTATCTGGCGCCTCGTCGTGTCCATCTTTATCAGCATCATGCCATGGGCTCCGACTGGCCCGGTTGCGCCAACATTCCCGATGCCCAGCCCGCGCAGTTTGCCCTTCAATTCGGAACCATCGAATTTAATCCATCGACCGGCAATCAGGATGATGAATATATCGAATTGATTAATCCCAATGCGGTTGCCTTGGACCTGTCCAATTATCAGATAGCCGGGGGAGTGGAATATCGGTTCCCTGCGGGTGCCGTCATTCCATCAGAAAACCGTCTGTTTTTATCACCAGATGTTGTTGCATTCCGCAGCCGTTCCCAGTCCCCGACCGGCGGCGAATGCCATCTGGTACTGGGTAACTATAAAGGGCATCTGTCCAATTGGGGCGAGTCTATCCAGTTGCTGGATCCCCAGGGCAATCTGGTTGTCGAAACCAGCTATGCCGGCGAGCCTTCGGACGCGCAGCGTTATGTGCGGATCAGTGAAATCATGTATCACCCTGCCGATTCGGCCAATCCTGCTTATGTCGATGAAGATTATGAATTTATTGAATTGATCAATATCGGAGATATGGCAGTGTCTCTGGCAAATATTAGTTTTACGGATGGAATTCAATATACGTTCGACTCAAATGCCAGTTTAAATCCTGGCCAATTCGCGCTGCTGGTGAAAAATCCGCTGGCATTCTCAGAGCGTTATGCCATCCCAGGCGAAACTCTGATCTTTGGTCCCTATGAAGGTTTCCTGGACAATGGCGACGAAACAATCGTACTGGATGATGCCTCCGGCAGTACGATTCTGGATTTTCAATATAAGGACGGCTGGTATCCTCTCACCGATGGCCAGGGTTTCTCTCTGACCATTAACAATCCACAGGAACCGGACCTTGATTCCTGGAATAATAAAGAGGCCTGGCATACCAGTGTTCAGACCGGGGGCTCGCCCGGAGCCGCCGATCAGGCGCTGCCTCTGGGTGCCGTCGTATTCAACGAGATCCTGGCGGTTAATGCCGCAGGCTTGTCACCCTGGATCGAATTACACAATACCCTCGATATCCCCGTTTCCATTGAAGGCTGGTTCCTCAGTAATACGCCGGATAACCTGGCGCTCTACCCATTGCCACCTGGATTGTCGATCCCGGCGCATCATTATTTACTGATCGATCAGAACAGTTATTTTGGATCAGCCTTCTCGCTGGACGCGATGGGACAAACGCTCTATCTGACCTCTGGAGTGAATGGTCAGCTGACCGGCTACCAGACAATCGAAGATTATGGCCCCTCTATCACCGGCCTGTCCTATGGCAGACATGTCAAGAGCAACGATAATCCCGATTTCGTTATCCTGTCCTCGCCCACTCCCGGCCAGCCCAACACCCTGCCCCGGGTCGGCCCCATCGTTTTTAACGAAGTCATGTACCACCCGGCACTCAATAATGATGCCGAATACCTCGAACTGCTGAATATCAGCAATGACACCGTCAATCTCTGGGAATCCAATGCCCTCAACGGCCTGAACACTGGCTGGCGTTTGCAGGACAGCGATGGCATTATGCTCGAATTCCCCGATACGGTCTCTCTGGCTCCCGGCGAAATTCTGTTGATCATCAAAGATATCAACGCCTATACCGCTGAATTTGGCCCGATTCCCACCGATATCCAGGTTATCGTCTGGACCAGCAACAGCCTCTCTAATGGCGGCGAAAAAGTGGATCTGTATCAACCGCAATTTTCGCCCGACGGAGACGCCGGCTGGCTGCGCATCGACCGTATCAACTATGATGACAGCGACCCCTGGCCCACCGATCCCGATGGCAACGGCGCTTCGCTGCACCGGATTCAATCCCAGGCGTATGGCAACGATCCCGCCAACTGGCTGGCTTCAGAGCCCAGTCCTGGAACGGAATAATGACAAGATAGTATCGCCATAAATTACTGTTACAAATTTGTATCTCAATTAGTGTAATCGGCCTGCGATTTATTTTATAAAAATTGCATTTTCGCTTTTAATTCCGGCATTTCGACTTTAAAATAGTGTCTCAACACATTCATTTATGATTGGAGCTTCCCATGAAGAAAAAAGCGTTTACCCTCATCGAATTATTGGTGGTCATTTCCATTATCGCCCTGCTGGTCGCGATTCTGATGCCGGCGCTGGGCAAAGCGCGCGAACAGGCCAAGAATATTGTCTGTTTGTCGAATCATAAAAGCCTGCTCAATGCCTGGGAGTTGTATAATACCGACAATGATGGCAAGCTGGTTAACGGTCACACGTTACGCTATGGCACATTGGAAGATGACAACCGTTCCTGGGTAGAACCGCCCGTTACCGGCACGTTCGGCAGCAGTGTCTATACCGGTGACAATGCCGTGCTTGTTTTGGAGGATGAATTAAACGGCATTCGACACGGCTTGCTCTATAAATATCTCAATACCGTCGAGGTCTATAAATGCCCCTTGGACAATCGATCCAAATATGCGACGAATAATGTTAAGCAACCGTGCTATCGTTCGTATAGTATTTCCGGTACCATGAATGGCGAAGATACCAGTAATATGAATATTTATGTCACCCGGTCCAATCAGATTACCTCACCCGCGGTTAAATATGTTTTTATGGATGATTTTGACAATCGCGGCTGGAACATGGGGTCCTGGATATTTGGTTATGCTGCGCACCGGTTCAACGATCCGATCGCCTATTGGCACCCCAAAAAGAACGCGTTCAGTTTCGCGGATGGTCATGCCGAAACGGTGGAATGGCGCGATCCGCGCACCGTACAATATGCCCGTAAGTTTGTGGGGATGGCTGATGATATCTCTTCCGAGGCTGCCAGTACGAATAATCTGGATGTGGATTTCCTGGCCAGAGGATACAAAGCGAAATAAATTTAATGGCTATCGTTGCAATAACCGATCAAGCAATAGTCAGAAACCAAAGTCAAGATTCAGCCTCATAGACTTCAAAACGTTTCAAACCGCATAGGGCTCTCCCCCTGAGTCCCGGTGAGATACGAATCGGCTCTGTCAATTAAGTTGACAGCACCCCCTGACCCACCGAACCCCGATGGCCGGAGTGCCGCATTGCTCTGGATTCAGCATCGGTCCGGTCGATTGAATGGCTCCATAACCCGATACCAATAAGATAATATTTTCAATAAATAACTAACACAGAATTAAATTGCCAGCGCCCTGAATTGTTATGCAATTTATTTTATAAAAATTGCATATTTTCTTGCAATCCGGGCTTTTTGTCATTAATATAAGGTATTAAACTACTCAAATGCATTTGGAGATTCACATGAAGAAAAAAGCCTTTACCCTCATCGAATTATTGGTGGTCATTTCCATTATTGCCCTGCTGGTCGCCATCCTCATGCCCGCGTTAGGCAAGGCGCGCGAACAGGCCAAATTTACCGTTTGCAAAACCAATATGAAACAGTATTACCTCGGCATGGCCATGTACCTCGAAGATAACAACGATGATTATCCAGAATCCTGGCATGCGCTGTTTAATCCTCGTGGTGATAATTCCACGCATTATTGCGACTGGCACAATGATTCCTATCGATATGAAAGCAATACTAACATCCAGGGGCCGTTGTTTAAGTATTTCAAAACCATGGAAATCCATCAATGTCCCACCTTTGAAGGTTTTGCCCGCCGCTATGGAGAAACCCATCCTAACCATGTAACAACCATTCCCGTTGTTCCGCAATATTCCTACAGTCAGAACCACTATTTAGGTGGCAAAAAAACGGCCACGACCTATCTGGGTGTTAGAAAGTCTGCTGAAGTGAAACATCCTACCGAAGTAGTTATCTTTGTCGAAGAAACCCTATGGACGATTCCCGGTAAGGCTTCCCACGTACTGAATGACACCTGCTTCCGTCCCCGCCATCCCAGGGATCCCGCAGGTTTTCTGGGTGACTGCATAGCCACCTATCACAATACCCCGTTAACCAAAAAAGATGATGGTTCTGGTGATGCGGTCTTTGGTGATGGTCATGTTGAGTTGAGCATTCCATTCCAGATGGTCAATGTAGGTTGGGGCGAAGTAACCTCCAATTTTAGATACGCTTGGCCCAAAGGTAACATCCCGGCCAACTGCCCCTATTAATTCCATACCAGCTAATAACAAGCCAGGCCGTTCGTTATCCAGGATAGCGGACGGCTTTTTTTAATTTCATGGATGGATCCTATTCTACGCTCGCCAGTGCCGCTAAGACAATATCCAGGAAAGTCCATAAACGTGAAACATAAGCGTCATCAAGTAAAATGGCCTGGTCACTCTGAATATAAGGCGACCCAACCAGTTCCTCTTGGCAATTATTAATCATTTTCGCGATACTTTCAACCGAATAGTCCAGATGAAACTGCAATCCCAATACCCGGTCTCCATATTGAAATGCCTGGTTCTCACAAACCTCGCTCCGGGCCAGATGCACTGCCCCCGGCGGGATCGAAAAGGTATCCCCATGCCAGTGAAACGCCATGAACTCATCAGGTAATCGACTCAACAGTGAATCTTCCCGCCCCGTTTCTATTAACTGACAGGGAAACCAGCCTATCTCTTTTTCCCGGTTCGCCGTCACTTTCCCCCCCAGCACATCCGCGATCAATTGTGCCCCCAGGCAAATCCCCAACACCCGCTTGCCGGCCTCGATCGCCTGCTTGATATAGGTTTTCTCCGCAATCAACCACCGATATTGGTCATCCTCATAAATATTCATCGGCCCGCCCATAATCACCAGCCAGTCAACCCCACCGATATCGGGAAAATTAGTAGTCTCATACAGCTTGGTAACACTGATTTCATACCCGTTTTGCTCAGCCCATACGCCAATATTCGCCGCATCTTCAAAGGGAACATGTTGCAGAACCTGCATTCTCATTTTAATTCAATTCTCCATATCAGTTTTAACTCTATGCTTTTGTCTACTATGCCATCTATTTCATTATAGCATCACAATATCTGATCGCAAACAGCTAAAACCATTATAAGTCCATTATTTATAAGATGTTAATGCGCAATGTATTACATTTTTGTAGCAAATTGACCTATTTTGAACAATTTGTATCACTCACAATCCTGATTTTACTTGAAAAACCATTTCCACCAACCATTTAATCTATCGTTGAAATAAATTCGTTTCCCATACCATCAATCGTTTTATCCACGCCTGGGGATAATTTCAAAAAGGAGTCTATCATGCATTCAATAATGAAATCCAATGGATTGATCATATTAATCCTGATTATAACAGGTTCATCCTTCATCCTGGCCGCCGACGAAACACAAATAACAGCCATTGCCCCCAAAGTCGCCTACCTGAATTCAGAGACATCGCTAACCGTTATTGCCCAGAACACCATCGATCTATCACCCGTTCAAACAGATATCAGCGGCTATCTCCAGACCGAAGACCGTCCCTTGCTCTTTTCCGGCCAGACCGATTCCGCCGGTCGCCTGACGGCAGCTTTCACACTCACAGCGCTGCCGCCCGGCAATTACAGCGTAGCGATCGCAAGTAACGCCATCTCAGAACCCGTCACTTTCTCCCTGCAACTCAAAGACCGCCCCATCATTATGATCGAAACCGATAAACCCATCTACAAACCCGGCCAGACCATTCAGGGACGCATCCTGGCCCTCTCAAGTAACCTCAAACCGCGTCAGGATCAGGTCGATCTCTCCATTACCGATGGCAAAGGAATCAAAATTTATCACCGCGATCTGGAAACCAACGACTATGGCATTGCCCCCTTTGAACTCCCCCTGGCCACCGAATTAAATATGGGTACCTGGAAAATCTCCGCCAATTCCGGCAGTGCCCAGGGCATGCTCGACCTTAAAGTCGAAACCTATGTCCTGCCACGCTTTGAAGCCTTCCTCGAACTCCCGCGTGATTATTGTCCTGGTTGATGAACCCATCACCGGAACGGTCAGTGCCCGCTACTTCTTCGGAAAATCGTCGAAGGAACCGCCCATATCTCAGCGCTCCGCTATCTCGGCGATGTCGATAACTGGGATGAATACGCCACCTTCACCGGAACACTTCAAAACGGCAACCTCGCCTTCGAAATCCCCCCGGTCAACTATATCCCCGGTACAACCGGTGGCGGCGGTAGCGGTACCGTTCAACTGGAATTAACCGTCACCGATCCTTCCGGCCACGAAGAAAAATCCAACACCGTCCTGCGCATCGTGGAATCCACCATCAATCACCAGATCATCGCGCTGTCGCGCTCATTTGTCCCGGCCAGCCCTATGAAATTATGCTCATAGCCGAAACCCAGGAACAGGACCCGATCACCGTAACCGCCAACCTGAAAGCCATTTATTACGATAGCGCCGGCACTCCCTTTGCCACAGAAAATGGTAACTCGATTCACTTCACCGGCGCCCATTCGGTCATCCTCCATGCCCCCAAAGGCGCCACCCGGTCCGAAATCACCAGCCAGGCCGCCAATTCAATGGATACCGCAACCGCCGAACTGGTGGTATTTCAATCCTGGTCCTCCACCGACAGTTTTCTCTCTATCAACCGCGACAACAAACAGTCCGTCGACGTGGGCCAGATCATCACCATCAATGCCATCTATTCCGGCAAAAGCACTTTGTACTACGATGTCTACGCCAACGGTCGTACCGTCTGGTCCGGTGCGGTCACCGGCGACACCATCACCTTCCAGGCCACCGAACAGATGGTCCCCAAATCCAAAGTGGTGGCATACTGTATCAATCCCAATAATGAAATCTCCGCCGATTCCCTGACTTTCGAGGTTAACTTCAAGCAGTTAGACAACCTGCAAGTCAACTTCGATAAAACTCAGGCGCTTCCCGGCGACCCTGTCACCGTATCGATACAGACCGACCAGCAATCGATGATCGGACTGGCCATCGTCGATGAATCGGTATTCGCCCTCAATCGTGGCCGTTTGAATATGCAGGAAGTGTTCGACGAACTGGAAAAAATCTTCATGCAGCCGCAAGCCGAGGAACACCCACAGTTCTTTAACGCTGCCTGGGAAATTTTCGATGATGCCGGACTGCAGGTGGTCTCCAGCAACCAACTGACCATCCCCCAAACCCCCTGGTGGCTGCTTCAGGTTCCCGGCATGTGGCGCTTTGGCGACTTCTGGGAAGTGGCCGTCGATGGGGTTAACGGCGGCGCGAAATCCACCGACCAGTTGGCCGAAGTCCAGCGTATTCGCCAGTTTTTCCCCGAAACCTGGTACTGGATCCCCAATCTCCTCACCAGTGAAAACGGCCTGGCTACGATAGAACTCGAAGCTCCCGACAGTATAACCAACTGGAAACTCCACGCCGTGTCAACCTCACCATCCGGCCTGGGCATCGCCGATAGCGATCTGCTGGTTTTTCAGGAATTTTTCGGCGAACCGGACCTTCCTTACGCCGTATCCCGTGGCGAACGCTTCCCCGTGCGTGTCCAGATCTACAACTATCTCGACTCTGACCAGGATGTTTATGTCCAGTTAGCCGAAGCCCCCTGGTTTACCCTGCTCGACACCCCGGCCCAATGGGTCAAAATCCCCGCCAACTCCGTAGGCTCGGCATCATTCACCATTGAACCCCAGACCGTCGGCGTCCAGTCCCTGCAAGTCACCCTGCAATCGATCCTGCGTGCCGATGCCGTTAAACGTGAAATCATCGTCGAACCCGAAGGCACACCCCGTGAACTGGTCAGCAACGGTGTGATCAAAACCGGCCAGACCATTTCTCTCAACCCGGCCATACCCGACTACAGTGTTCCAGACTCTCAAAAGCTGCTCTTAGCCATCACCCCCAGCCTGGTCGCCCAGAGTATCAACGGCGTGGAAGACCTGCTGGGCATGCCCTATGGCTGCGGCGAACAGAACATGATCTTCATGGCCCCCGATATCGAAATTCTCCGCTATCTGAACGCCACCGGCCAACTAATCCCCGAAATCCGCGCCAAAGCCGAGCATTTCATCACCTGCGGCTACCAGCGCGAACTCACCTACCGCCGCCAGGATGGCTCTTTCTCCGCCTTTGGTGATCAGGATGACTCCGGCAGCCTCTGGCTGACCGCCTTTGTCCTCGATACCTTCTGCTGCGCCCGGGATTTTCTGGATATGGATGCCACTGTTTTACAGCAGGCCGCCGCCTGGATCACCAGCCACCAGAAAGCCGATGGCTCCTGGGAACCCATCGGCTTCAGCCATCATAAAGAGATGATCGGCGGCATGAGCGGCAATTACGCCCTCACTGGTTTTGTCGCCATCGCCCTGACTTCTTACGATCCTTCTGCCCCCGCCCTCACCTCCGCTTGCCAATACCTGACCAGTCAATATACCACCGTCATCGACGATCCCTACTCACTGGCCATTGCCGCCCTGGCCCTGACGCGAACCGGCCATCCCTTCGCCAATACCATCATCGACCGCCTGATAACCCTGGCCATTTCCGATGAACAGGGCATCCATTGGGATCCTCACCCCATCGAAACCACCGCCTATGCCGCATTATCCCTGATCGAAACCGAGCGCCCCCAGGCCAATGAAGCCATCAAATGGCTCGCCCTCCAGCAGAACAGCAAAGGCGGCTTCGGCAGTACCCAGGATACCGTCATGGCCCTGAAGGCCCTGATGACCGCCGCCCGGTCCCAGACCAGAAACATGAACCTGTCAATCGACGTGCTGGCTGTCGATCCCGATGGCTTACCAACCCCCATAACACAAATCCTGGTCAACGAAACCAATTTCGATGTCCTCCAGACCGTTGAACTGCCCTTCGATGCCTCCGAAATCCAGTTAAAGGCCTCCGGTTCCGGCGAAACCCGCTACCAGTTCGTCAATCGCTATCACGTCTGGCTCAGTGATGAATGTGTCAATAACAACATGGGCCTGGAAGTGGTTTATGACACCAGTCAGGTTGAAATCAACGACATCGTCAATGTCAACGCCACCGTCCGTTACCTGGCCCCGCAAGGCTCCTCCGGCATGATGATCGTCGACATCGGCGTCCCCACCGGCTTTGCCCCCGTTCAGGATTCGCTCGACAGCCTGATCGAACAGAAAATCGCCAGCCGGATTGAAGTCGCCGGCCGCAAAGTCATTGTCTATCTCGATAACCTCTCAGCCGGCGAAACCAGAACCTTCTCCTTCCAGGTCATCGCTCGTTTCCCGGTCCGCGCCACCACCCCCGACAGCAAGGCCTACCTCTATTACGAACCCGAAACCCGCGCCGAATACCCCGGCGGTTCAATCCAGGTATTCGCTACCCGCTCAGAACGCTATCTGTATAAGCTGACCGAACTCACCAACTCCTGGCTGGACGAAAACGACTCAGCCGGTTTAATAAACCTCAACGACCTGGCCAACCTGTCACACAATTGGTTAACCCCATAAAAAATATTCTATACTTTACTAACAAGAGCGACAAATAGTACAAACATAGGACTAACCATAAGACTCATTGACGTTTGTTTTATTGTCCCGTAAGGGACATAAGTTAATAGCCCGCAGTTTCAACTGCGGGATCTCCATCAATAAAAATCAATAAGTCCCGTAGGTCGAAGATCCGCCTCAGGCGGGGACGACAGTATAATATTTTCAGCATTATTGCCGCATCATATTACTAGAAATCAAAAACAGGCGCCCCAACAAAAATTGGGATGCCTGTTCTATATGTGCTGATTCGGATTTTTAATTCGTGCATTTCGTGGTGAATCTGGCCACGCTAAGATCACTGCCTATCTCATCTCAATCGCGATCACCGAAGCAATTGGATCCGGTGCCTCTTTCGGCAACGAAATCGTAATCCCATTATCCGCCTTTTCGATTTTCAGCGAATTCCCCTTCAGCCCGGCCAGCAGATAAGCCTTTACCGCCTTGGCTTTCTCCACCGGTATCGCCAGCTTGCCATCTTCCGGCCACTCAAACACATGCGCGTAAAGCACCTTTCCCTTGAGCGTATAGCGCCCCCACTGCGGTTTTTCATACGGACTGGCAGTCGTCCCATGAATCGCCACGCCGTTGATTGCCATCCATTTCCCGATCGCCTGCATCGAACGGATACTCTCTTGGGGTATCGAACCATCCCCTTTCGGCCCGATATTCAGCAGATAATTCCCCCCTTTCGAAACAATATCCACCAGATTCCGAATCAAAGTCTCATCCGACTTCCAGGCCTGATCATGCTCCGAATACCCCCAGGTTGTGTTCATCGTCATACACACTTCCCAGTCCACTCCCGGTATCCCCGTTGAAGGAATCGTCTGTTCCGGTGTGGTAAAATCGCCTTCCTGCGGCTTCCAGGTCTTCAGCCGGTCTACCGAATCATCTTTCTCGATATGCGGAATATGATACAGCCGGTTATTGGAGATTATCTTCGGCTGCTCCGCACGCACCATGGCCATCAACTCATCGGCCCGCCAGAACGGCCCATCGTTCCCCTGCTTGGAATAATCCCACCAGATCACATCCACCGGCCCATAATGGGTCATCAGCTCTTTGGCCTGGGCATGCAGATAATCCAGATAGATTTCATGGTTGCGCGGCCCGTTCGGCGACGGCATCCCCTTCAGCGGATGCGGCAGCAGATTCGCCTTGTCATAATCGTATTGCGGATGATGCCAGTCGATCACCGAATGATAATAACCCACCTTCAGCCCCGCGCCCCGGACCGCGTCCGTGATCTCCCGGCACAAATCGCGCCCGACCAGGTCATGGGCGTCATAAGTGGTATATTCCGAATCGAACAGGCAAAAACCGTCATGATGCTTGGTCGTAAAAACCACATATTGGCAGCCCGCGTCCCGCGCCAGTTTCGCCCATTCCTTGGCAAAGCCCGGCTCCGGCCGGAAATGCGGCACCGCTTCATGCGCGTACTCCCAGGTATCCGCCTTCACCCGCTGCTGAATCCACTCCATTCCGCCCCGATCACCCACAGACTTGCCCTTCCACGTCCCCGCCAGTCCCGAATACAACCCCCAATGCACAAACATCCCAAACCGCGCCTCACGCCACCACTGCATCCGCGCGTCCCGTTGCTTGGGTGTCTCACTAAACGCCTTGCCCCCCTCAGCCGCCCGCAACACCGGCGCAAGTACAAACAATACCGCTACCACAATCAAAATAAGTTCTGACTTCTTCATTACACATCACTCCTGAATAAATTGACATAATTATTAGGTGCTCTAAGTTTCCCAGTAATAACGCAATCCACCCACATTTGCAACAATTTTCAACCTGCGATAACACCTCCCCCACAACATCGCAGGGGCAAACCCCCGTGGTTGACCGTTGAACGAGGGGCAACCTGTCCACAATTTGTTCACGCAAGCATTCCCATCATCGCTCGACTCCTGCCCAAAATCCAAGCTAACGACCGATAGGCAAGTTGAAATTTCAAGTTAACCGTGACATGGGATCAGAATTATGATAGCATAGGCGCGGCAGATATTCGTATGGAAATGCAGTACCACAAACTCGGAGATGATATATGAATTCCAGAATGAGTGTGATGATTTTCCTGTTTATCGTCAGCGCTTCCCTGACCGCTTTTTGCCAGACCAGTCAAACTCCCAATCTGCCCCTTATTGACATCTCTGCCGATTCCGACCGCCAGGTTGTCATCGCGGCCGGTACCGAAACTGTCTATCAGGGCCACCCCACCACCTTATTAATGCCGGACGGTAAAACCATATATTGTGTCTGGTCCGTAGGCCACGGCGGACCGGCCGGCCCCATGGCAGTCAGCCGGAATGGCGGAATCACCTGGTCCAGAATGGATGATCAACTGCCCCCCAACTTCAAAAAGCACATCAACTGCCCCAGCATTTACCGCATGATCGACAGCAAATCCGGAACGGCTCGGTTGTGGGTCTTTTCAGCTCAGCCCCGGATGCCCAGGATCATGAGCGAAGACGGCGGCAAAACCTGGACCGAAAAACCGCCCCCTCGATTTCGAATGTGTAATGACCTTCAGCAGTATCGTCAGGCTCTCCGATTCCGGCTACCTGGGTTTCTACCATCGCCGGCAAAACGATTCGCTTGAAGTGTTGCAGACCAGAACCGAAGATGGGGGCCTGACCTGGTCCGCCCCCCGCGTCATCGCCAATGTCAAAGACAAAAAGCCCTGTGAACCCTACGTTTTCAGAGCCCCCGACCAGAAACAGTTATGCTGCCTCATGCGGGAAAATACCCACCAGGGCTTGTCCCTGATGATGTTCAGCTCCAATGAAGGCAAGTCATGGACTACCCCCGTTGCGACGCCATGGGGCCTTACCGGAGACCGGCATCAGGGAGTCTACACCCACGATGGCCGCCTGGTGATCTCATTTCGTGATATGGCTCCCAACAGCCCCACCTATGGCCATTTCGTCGCCTGGGTGGGTACCTATGACGACATCAAAAACAACAAACCGGGCCAGTACCGCATCAAACTCCTCCACAGCTATGCCGGTCGTGATTGCGGTTACCCCGGTATGAACATTCTGCCCGATGGCACGATCGTTGCCACCACCTACATCAAGTACAAAGATGACAAAAACAAGCATTCCGTAGTCAGCGCTCGCTTCAAAATTCAGGAAACCGATACCCTCTTCGCCAATTATCTCGTCAATAACTCCAAACTGGCAAATATCCCGCCTTATTTCAACGAGCAGACCCTGTTCAAGCAGAAACCGGACGAAAAGAATGTCCGTTCTCCCCACATCATCGTCACCAACGATGGCACGGTTCTGGCCTTTGCGCGCGGCTGTTCCTCGCTGCGAAAAAGCGCCGATCAGGGCCGGACATGGTCCTCCGAACAGGACCTCGCCCAAAAGGGTATAGCAGGCGCTAATATTATAAAAGACGATATCACCGGCGATATCTGCATCATCTCCGCATCGAAAACCGAGGCATGCCTGTTCAGGAGTTCCGACAACGGCGATACCTGGACCAGACAAGACATCACGATCAAACCTAACGCCATGAACCACGGCGCCGCACCCGGCAATATCCCCGTGAATATGGGCGCCATGACCGAAGGCATCACATTAAAACGGCTCATCCGGTTAATGAGTAGTTTTGGTTATGGATATGATGGATCCGGAGATAGAAGTATTCCTGATCGCGGTAGCCATGAGCCATTCGTTGCAGGAGGCCGATTTTACGGTTATTGACTTCGACTTTGCTGGTGCTGATGGGATGGTCATACCAATTGAGCAGGAAGGGTTTCCAGAGTTGCAGTTGTTTGGCGGCATCCAGCAGGATCCGAATCCCGCTGGTTTGCGCCTGGCTGATCCAGCGTTTGAGTTCCTGTTCAGCCAGCGGAGCCGTGATCGCATCAAAAAGGAGACGGAGCCGTTCTTTCATGTAATAGGCGGTGGCCAGCGGCTGGTTGAGTTGCAGAGCCTCCTGCAACCGGCGCCGTTCATCTTTGGCGCTATCGGCATGGGATTTAAGGTTCTCCGGCGCTTTGAGCAGCAGCCAGCGGCTGCCTTTGAGTACCGCTTTGCCCATGGTATCGGCCTCCCGGTATAAATCCCGGCGTAAGCGGGTCAGTTTGTCGTTAAACCATTTGACCAGATGAAAATGGTCCAGCACCAGTTTGGCTTGCGGCAGTTCTTTCAGGACACTGGTCATAAAACCACTGGCCATATCGGTAGCCACCGCGGCAATCACCGCCCGGCTGCGTCGGACACGCCCCCAGAATCCCACCAGGGCCTCTTGGCCTTTGCCCTGGCCGATATGCAAAATTTGACCGCTTTCCAGGTCGGTTACCAGCGAGATGTATTTGCTTTTCCTGCCCAGATACAATTCGTCAATCCCCAGATAACGAACCTTTTTCAGGGAAATCTTTCGGTACCGTCGACCTAGCCAGGACTTATGAATCGATTTGATGGTATCCCAGCTTAAGCCGGTCCGTCGGGCCACCTCTTGCAGGGAAGCCGCCTGACATAAATCGATGACATACCGTTCCAACGCATGGGTGTAATGCTTCTTGGGGTCGGCAAATGGCAGATGAGGCTGACGAATGGCCCCGCACGCCTGACATTTCAATCGGGGAATAGTGACAAGCAACTCCATTTGACGCAGACCGGCAGGTACCATGGCAAACCTCCGGGCCTTGTGACCGAAGTAAATGAAATTACGGGAGTTACAACAAGGGCAACGCAGACTATCCGCCGGCAAGATGCCGTGAATCACGCTCTTGCCCGCAAAAATATTCTGTCTTTTGGTATTGAACACCTCGAACACCAAAAGTATGATACAACATACTTGTGGACATGACTTTAGCTCCTAATATGAGGTTTTATTTTTTTCCTCAAACAGTAAAGTCATGTCTCTCTTTTTGCAACATTAACTACTCATTTTTCGGAAGAACCATTAAAACACGGTCCGCATCAAGGCCGCCTGCTCATCCCCGCCCGTGTTCAGCCTCCGGCCGGCGACAACAGCCAGGAATACTGGATGTACAACTATAACACCTCACTGTACAGCGACGACCGGGGCAAGACCTGGCAGGTAAGCGATGGGATCATGACCGGCACCGGCGAAGCCGCCCTGGCAGAATTGTCAGACGGCCGTATTTACTACAATTCCAGATCCCACATGTCCATCGACCACAGACGCAGAATAGCCTGGAGCTATGACGGCGGCGCCAGATACGTCGACTGGTATGTTTCTGACGATCTTTACGAAACCGGTGAGCCGTTCTATTTTAAATACGGCACCAAACCATCCTACGGCATCCGTGCAGGACTCATAAGAATCCCTGATTCTGTCATCAACGGCGCCAATGATGTCCTCCTCTTCAGCGTCCCCGATTGGAAAGGAGGATGGCGTTACCAGATGACCGTATGGGCCTCGTTTAACTCAACGGCCACCTGGCCCATCAAACGTCTGATCAACCCGGGCCATGCCGCCTACTCATCACTGGCCGCCGATGAACACGGCATGATATACCTCCTGTACGAATCCGGCGACAAAAAACTATACGACCAGATAAACGTAGCCGCATTCAACCTGAAATGGCTCCTCCAAAACAACGACTGAAAACAGACAAAGATTCATGACAAATCCTTGCCGCTTATCTTCATATGACTACCTAACCTCATCAGGTACGAAAATGAACTGTTCATACAACAATCTATCCTCTCTTTGTTTTCTTATACGACAACTTCATGCCCTCAAACTTTTTATCCTGCTGATCCTGTGATCCTGTCTCAAAGGCTGTTAATTCTTCCCATGCCAGTTCATGCCCCCCTCTGCGCTCTCTGAGTCCTCTGTGGTGAGTACGGCTGTTATAATCTGATATTTTTCCCCAGTTTCTTTTCCGTACTACAATCCTTCAATTCTTTGTTTTCTTAGCAAGCTTTTTTTCTTATGTTTTATAAGCGCGAATTAATGACAACATCTTAAAGGATATTTTGATGGTCCCGAACTTTTTGTCTTGTCGATCCAGTCTAAATGGCTGTTTATCTTCGCGGCTTCGTGGCTTTGTGTGAACGATTTCTTCTTTGCTTGCGGCTTGACCGCCCTGTGTCTTTCCGCGTTTTTCCGTGTCGAAGATCCGCCGTGGCGGAGTTAAATCGGCGGTTATATTTTATCTCAAATTTCAGATCGCAAAACTCAAATTCCTGACCAGTCATAAATCTCCCCCAAAACCCTCCCGCCTTCTCTCTCTGTGACCTCGGTGACCTCTGTGGTTAAACCGGCTGTTATATTTTCAAATCTCATATGTCATATTTCAAATTCTACCCCCCCCGCCATTCCATTCTCGCCCCCCAATTGAATCGTAGGGGCAACCCCCCGTGGTTGCCCTTTTCATCCCATCAACCCCTGTGGTTGCCACCAGTAGGAGCGGTTCGCAAACCGCCCCCAGACCATCTCCACCCATCCTCTCCGTAGATCTGAAAAGGGCGAATAATCCGACATCCCGATATTATACGGCGTATTCGGCCGGTTCTTGGGGTAATAGTCGCCATCAAGCGGGTTATACTCAAACGCCTTGCACAAGCCGGTTGAATTGTAATACAGCCGCTCGATCACCCGGCCGTAATCGGCCCCCAACTCTGGGCCGCCCTCATCAATGTCGATACGGCCATCCACCTCTTCCACCACCGTACCCCGGTCTTCCCCCAGCAGGACATGATACTGCGGCGACACACCCGCCCAGCGGGGCAAGGCGGGCCCCAACTAACTAAGTTAAAACACCTTCACCTCTCGTAAAATATATTCATTGTCACGAATTTCATGGTCCCTGCAATAGAACTGCAAACACATGTTGCTGAATCCCTTAGAAACCCAGTCAGCCAGTTCCGTTTTGCCAATCCTTTGCAAGATATCTTCATTTGATAAACCAAGAATTTCAATATCAGCAAATGTGTCTTCAACTAATTTATGAATATGCTCTATAAATGCCTGGGGTACATATAGGCTATAGTTCAGCGCAAAACCAATCTGTTCAGGTTGGTATTCGTTAAATTCTTTCATAACTTGCGGATTGTTAGCAATAAATTCATTTAAACGCATCTGGTCCTCTGAAGAAAGCTCTCGAATAAAACCTCCATCGGAATATTCTGTTTTGAACGATGGCCTCCATGAACCATCAACCAAACGCTTGCTAAATACAGTCTGTGTTCTGTCTAGCCTCTTTGGATGCGCCATATCGTATCTAAATTTTTGGACACCTTCAATAATCCGATATATTTTCCATATACCCGGGGAATCAGAATATATCCAGTCACCAACATTTACATCTACTTTCTTTTTCATATTATCGTCTCTGCATCAGCCAATTGATCATCATCTTGTCACGTCTTTTAAATTTACCTGATGACGGTAAATGTGTATTTCCTTGATGCCTTATACCATGTTCAGAAAGTTAAACGTTAACTGAACCTGCCATTTCAAGGAAATATACCACCTTACACAGCTTCTTTCTGCGAACAGCATAAGCATTCTTGACTATGTGGCATAATTATCTGCAAATTCATCCTCAGTTAACCAAATTAAATTCGTTACAACCTGACTCTCTTTTTCCTTTTCCATACAATCACTAATAATCACAACAAGCTTTTTAACAGCTTCAAAATATTTTACTCTTTTATTTCTAAACAATCGCTCCCAAAGTTTAATTTTGGGATATATTCTTAGCACCCATAAATCGTCGTCATGATCGAGTGGAGTCCCCCAGCTTATCATGATCTCGCATTCCATATCGTCAATGATTGGATACAAAAACCACGACAGCTCGCCAGATATTGGACCACGCAAGCTTATCCCTTTGTTATACAGCAAGGCGAGAATATGATTCGCGCATTTTTTTCCCAAGTGGCTCTCCATTGTTAACTCTTTCAGCTTTTTCATCAATTGCTTCTATTATACTACTTTTGAAAATAGCTATTGTATTCATATCGTTCAATCCAATCTAAAAATGTATTCAATCAGATACTATCGCATAAGTTCCACCACCACCAGCCAAAAATCCTGCTCCAACTGCTGCTTTAAATTGCCATGGACTTCCGTGCCACAAATACCCTATATGTCCGTATGGTTGTATTGGAGGCGTTACATTAGCTGCTCGCCACCCTGCTCCACGCGGCATTCTCATTCCTAACGCAGAAGAACCTAACCCAAATTTTGGCGAAGCATGAAGGCGGGCATGAAATTCATAAAATCGCCCCGTATTCATATTCCTTCCACTTTTTACATTCAAGGGACAATCACGATACCAAGTAAGAAATCTGCCACGGATCGAATTCTCTCCAAAGCGACCGATAAGATTATCGATATAGTTTTTATAGATAAAGTGTTGGCCTTCTCCCGTATACGGTTTTACCAATCTAGCGGCACCTGCAGCATTGTAACCCTGGCCGCGAAATCTTAAATATTCCTGGTAACGAATACCTAATTTTTCTCTCAACAATGTTCCCCTTGAAATATTTTGTGAAGAATGAATCCTGGCAGTTCTGATTGTGCGCAGCCTACCTGCTCTCCAATTCCGAATCAAGCCTCCTTTGCCAAAAACGCCTCTCAATGTGGCTTTCGGCCCATAATACATTGCCAGCGAGACGAAGGACCCCATGCCGCCCCGGAAAAACCGTTCACCGGCACCTAAATCCCTGACACCGAGATGACCGGGGCCGTAACTCAGCAATTCTTCACCGGCCAGACTGACGGCGATTTCCCCCACCGGTGTGGCATCAGAAAATCCGCTGGATATCGCCATGAAATTTGTATATCCCTGCCCATGTCCGTTTCGGGGGCCTTCAATCATAATCCCGGCCATTTTATTCACCATATCTTCATCAGCATCGGTAAAATTGTGTATTGAAATTCAAATCCGATACCATCAGTGGTGTACGAACAGCCCCTTCAACCAGCATCCCCGCCAATTTATTTCGTTCCATGAGCTCCTTGCCATATTCCTCCGGCGTCAGTTCACCGCTTCGGATTCTAATGATATCATAGATATTCGTCTCCATACTTGAGCCCCAACCATATCCCGAATAATCATCTAATCCCAGCGGATCCACCCCATTTACCCCCATATAGGCAGCGTAGAGGTTCAGACCGTCGGCGTATCCGGCCGGGTCTTCGCTCAGCCAGCGGTTGTGAATCGGGCTGAACTCCCGGAAGTGGGTATGGTACAACCCGGTAAACGGATCGCGCATCATCCCGCACCAGCCAAAGGCACTCTCGATAATATACCTTGTACCCACTCGCTCATTAAGTGCAAAATCTCTTGTTGGTGACTCTCTACGAAATAGCAATAATTTATTGTTAGATAACTACATATACATTGCTTCCATAATTATCCGCTGTAAACCTCCATCAATTGGCTCCAAATAACGACTACCCGAAACAATCGTAAATACTTTCTCGCCTGTTGTTATACCATCTTCACATTTCAACACTAGGAGTCTCTCATGAGTAACTCCAATATTGACATACTTCTGTTTATCGTGTGTAAATACTCGATTAATTCCAGAATTTATACCCAAATTGAGGTATTATTTATACGAATACCATTTGCGTACTGCAATACAGGAGCCATAAGAACCTGATACCTCAACCCCCTCAAGAGTCACCCTACAAGCCTCAGGCCTTACTGGTAACACCACATTCTTAATTACCCTTAAACTGTTAGATGATAACATTTGAATAATTGCCTCGTGTATTGGGCAAAGCCATTGCGCTGGTACTTTTTGTTTTTCCCAGACTTTTCTATCATCCTCTATGATTATATTTTTAAATTCAACATCTGATGGTTTCAAATATTCATCAATACCAATCCCCAGTATTGTGAATGATTTAATTCCTCCCTCTAATAATATCTGAATAATTCCATCATTAGAAGTTCCTGATCGCCAAAAAGGAATGACAAATTTCTGACATCCAGCCGATCTTGGTAAAGTTAAATCGCCACCAATAATGCGGCCAACCGTAATATTAATTCTATTTTTTTTAAAATTCCTCTTAAACCAGTCTGGCATACCATGTCCTTTGCACACTTCAGCAACAGCTAACCAATCGCGTAATTGAAGTGCCATCGAAATATAAGCCACATTCGAATACCATTGCCTTATGATTGCCGCAAAAATGACACTCTCAAATTCAGTTAAGGCATTTTTATTAATCCAACTACTTTTTTTAAATAATTTTGAAATAAATTTCATTATTCTTCCCCAAATATTGAATTACTAATAATCGTTCCAATCTTATATGATCCGTATCCAACACCAGCAGCCACTGTCGTTCCCCAAACTCGTTGCATTGGAGTCAAGCCAATCCATGTTCTAACAGGTCCGCGACACCACCAAGGAGAACTAAAATTCTCCATACGAGCAAAACCATCTGCCATGACATGCCGAGAAGGAGCAATAAGTCTTGCAGTGCCATGTCCAAAGCGTTCAATTGCAGAAGCGATTCGAGGTGTAAATCTATGAGTAATCCCTGAAAGCCTGCGAATGTATCTA
>CAXXFK010000030.1:0-327770 GCA_963663965.2 Sedimentisphaerales bacterium | reverse complement strand
CTCCGCTGGGACATAATACTATTCATCATGGGCCATGAACCACAGGTGAATGGTTTCAAGCGTGCCCACGAACAATTGTTAATCCTGGCCAGCGACCATCCTCATGGGTGCTATGTCCAATTTGATCTTGATCACTCTTACAGCGCTGATGATATTGTGTCTCTGGTCAAGCCACTGGCATCCCTGATGTAACATAACTCTCTTAATTCTAGTCAATTACTGTTCATTAGGCCGAAGATTATCAAACCGGGACAAAAAAAGCGTGTTTTTTTAGACAACCTGGGTTATAATTATATTTTCTTCATATTGATAAAATCATGCCGCTTGTATCAGGAATTTTCGCCATGAAAACTTTTTGTCATATCACTTTATGTCTATTAGCACTGTCTTTGGCTTTATGTGGTTGCCGTAAGAATAATGTCGAAACTATGGAGAAGTTTGATACCAAGTATGATGGTATTGCCGTTCGCCCTTTGAATATCCCTGACGACCAGCTGGCCAAACGGATCGTCAGTGAAGGCAAAGCAGTCTCTATTGCTGAGGACCGTATCACAGAAGAGGTCTCAGTTCCTTCTGCCAACGTCGGTTCAATGCCTGTTTCCGAACCGGGTATGGATACCGGCGGAAATATGGATCAGTTTAATACGGGTAACGATCCCAACAGTTTTTAAGTTCTATCGAAATCATAGTAGCCAGATTTAGCTGATTTTGGAGTCTATCAATGAAATTAACCCGAAGTATCGGTTATGCGATATCCGCATTGGAATATATTTATAAAAAGCATCCCAAGTCTATTGCTGCCCGGGAAATAGCGGCAAAATACAAAATTCCGGTTGAATATCTGCAAAAGGTTCTCCAGCATCTGGTTCGTAATGGAATTCTGGATGCCATTCGTGGTCCCCAGGGCGGTTTTTCACTGGCCAGACCGGCTAATCGGATCAATCTTTACGATATCTTCGAGGCGGTAGAAGGTGGTTTATCCGTGGAAGCCGGCCAGTTTCCCTGTAACGCCGCCAAAACGACCATTAATGAAACCGTCAGGTGTTATGCCAGCGCCCAGGATCAGACCCGCAAAGTATTCCGCAAAACGACCCTGGTGGATCTGGTCGGACAGAAATCTGGCGGAACTTCCAGAAAAAAAACTTCCTGACAGCTCCGGATCACTAAAATGCCTATCATTTTCCTGCCGTATCGAGTTTTTGGGGATTGAGTTCCCTGGAATATTTGGCAGTTTGGCAGTAATTACGGGCGACCCTGTCGGTATATACTATTGAGTTGTTTTTATATAGGAGAATACCGATGCGCTCAATTCTGACTCAAATCATCGTATTAATTATGGTAACGACGACACTTCAAGGCGCCGGCCTGCCTGAGATCATCAAGCTGGACAGTGGGCCCATATCCGGGATTGCTGCTGATTCCGATGGTGTTCGGACCTGGCTGGGAATCCCCTTTGCCGCGCCGCCAACTGGCGAGTTACGCTGGCGACCACCTCAGGTAGTACAACCCTGGGAAAAGGTTCGTGTTTGCGATGCGTTTGGTCCGGTGTGCCCACAGCCCAAAATGGGCATTATCCCGGTTAATGGACCACAGAGTGAAGATTGCCTGTCGTTAAATGTCTGGTCGGCCGCAACGGATGCCAAAGAGAAAAGGCCGGTGATGGTCTGGATCCACGGCGGCGGCAATACAATTGGCGGGGCTTCCCAACGGTTTTATAATGGCAGCCAATTTGCCGATAATGGGGTGGTGCTGGTATCGATCCAGTATCGGCTGGGGATTTTTGGTTACCTGGCCCATGAAGCGCTATCCGCGGAATCATCGGATGGGTTATCGGGTAACTATGGCATTCTGGATATCATTGCGGCATTGCAATGGGTGCAGCGGAATATCGCGCTATTTGGAGGTGATCCGGATAACGTAACGATCTTTGGCGAATCGGCCGGGGCGTTTAATTGCGGGATTCTGCTGGTGTGTCCAAAGGCTAAGGGATTATTCCAACGGGTTATTCAACAAAGCGGGGTTCCCATCGGGGTAAGTTCATCCCTGCAACAGGCCTGCTCGGAAGGCCAGATGATATTTGACCGGTTGGGAGTTCAAACACTGGATCAGGCACGGAACTGTACGCAGGAACAGTTGTTACGAGCAATTGAGACTAAAGTGGGTATTCTGCAAAAGGGCCATAAGTTCGGTCCGGTGGTGGATGGCAAAATTGTGCCCGAAATCCCTATGAAGCTGATGAAGGAAGGCCGGTTTAATCATGTTCCGATCATTGCCGGTACTAATGCCGATGAAGCGACTTTGTTTACCAGCGCGATACCGGTGCCGGGACCACTGGCTTATCGCATGATCGTGCGGTCTGTGTTTAACAACTTTGCGGACAGCGTTTTAGGTGTCTTTCCGCCCGAATATGCCGGAACGCCCAAACAGACTTTCAATAAAGTAACGACCCTGGCTACCTTTACTTCGCCTACGCGGTCATGGCTGCGGGCGGCGGCTAACCTGGAATCGGATGTTTATCTGTACCATTTTACCAGGGTGCCGGAACTGTCCGGTAAACCGGATTTAGGCGCAACTCATGGTATTGAAATACCTTATGTATTTGCATATACCGGAATGATCAAGCCCACGGCGACTGACCGCAAACTGTCCGATCAGATACAGCAATACTGGATTAACTTTGCTCGAAACGGTAATCCCAATGGGACCGGGTTGCCGCAATGGCCCAATTATAATCAGGCATCTGATTCCCATCTGGAATTTGGCGATACGATTCAGGCGGGCAGTCACCTTTATCAGAAAGAGTGTGATCTGTTCGACCTGATCATGACCGAAAAATTTAAACAGGATGGGTCGGGGCAGGCCGGTAGGTATTGATATTCTGATTGGGTTTGTTTATACCCATCATCCATTTCATCAGGCTTTTATCCGGTTAGTCAGTTGGGGCTATCGGGATCATTGGCTTTGTTTGGGTTGGGTTTCAAATTTGGTTGTAAGTCTATTCTTATTTTTATCTTATGATTCATTTTTTGACGATTGGGTTCGTTTTGTATTGGATTGGGTTGGTATTCGCTGCGCTCATGGATGATCTATCTTTCGCCTCCGGTGCGAAATCCCGGCAGTTGCGCCTCGGGGAGGCGTGGATTAAAGAAGCAAGTAGGCAAGCTGGGTGAAATTTCGTTATCCTACTGTTATTGATGAGGTTATAGTAATTATTTTTATCATTGGGTTCGTTTGGCAACATCGTCTTCTTTTGTTTATCTGGTATGCCCATACACAAAGATAATGGCTTTGTATGGTAAATTTACACCCACTCTGACTATTGAGCTTTGTACTGCTATTGAGATTTCAAAGAGCATTTCAATATTTCAAAATACAGTCTGGTAAATAGAGCCTGTCCGTAGCTTTAACCCTATAGATTTCAGAAGATTATGTAAAAGAGTCGGAGTTATAGCGTGCTATTTTGGGTCAAAACCGTAAAATAGGTGTGTTATAAAATGTTTTGCGAATCATTTTTCCTTAAAAAAGGGAACACACCTATGCCAGAGATTTTACCCGTTCAGCAGTTGTTTGACAAAGGTATTCCGGAAGAATTTGGCTGTCTGGAGTATCGCCAGGAACGCCAGCAGTTGCTGGCCATGGACCAGATCATCCGCCACAGCGATCTGGAGCAGTTGTTTCTCCAGTATTTTCTCGACAAAGCTTACGCTGAAATGGCCATCGAGCACTTTGGCACTGACACGCCGGTTAAATTAACCCATACGGATCGCATGAATATTCGTGCCCAGGCCGTTTGGGCGTTACGGATGTCGATCCTGCGTAAGCGGCTGGGTTTGTCGTTGCGTAAATTTGCCGTGGCCTTGTCTCATAGCGAACTGTATCAGTGGTTTTGCGGCATTAACCGCTTTGATCTGCCTCGGATCCCCGGCAAAACCAGAATCAACGAGTTGGAAAACGCGCTTTCGCCTCAGTTAATCGCTCAGGCGGAAGAACTGTTTTTTCAAGTGGCCCAGGGTTCGGTTGTTTTGGAGGCCCCCCTGGATTTCAGTCAGGCTTATTTTGACTGTACCTGCATTGGCGCCCACATTCATTATCCGATCGACTGGCTGCTGTTTAGAGATGCGACCCGTACCTTGATGAAGGCGACGGCCCGTATTCGTAAAGCCGGGATCCTGTGTCGCATGCCTTGCGAGCCGGCTAAGTTTATTTCAAACATGAATAAGCTCTGCATGGAGATGACCTATGTTAACCGCAAAAAGGGCGCGAAAAAACTGCGTAAAGCGGTTTTGCGAAAGATGAAAAAACTGATCCGGCGGGTCTTGAATCATGCGGAAAATCATCTGAAAAACCTGGAAAACCACTGGAAAAAGGCCGATATCGCTCTCGGTTCCGTCCGGCAAATCGTCAAACAGATTACCGGCGTGACCTGTCAGTTGGCCGCCGTGGTCAGGCAGGCTCACGAACGCATGATCGGCGAACGCAAGGTTGCCAATCCAGACAAGATCTTGAGCCTTTACGAGCCGGATATCCATGTGATCGTGCGCCGCAAGGCCGGCGCGGAGACGGAATTTGGCAACCAACTTTATCTGGCCGAACAATCCAATGGCTTAATCATGGACTGGAAGTTATTTCGTCAGCAAGGTCCCAGCGATGAAAAAATGCTTAAAGCCAGCCACCGGCGTATGGAAGAGAAGCTTGGTAATCAAGTCAAGCTGTTGGCCGGCGATCGGGGCTTCGACAGCGCCGGGAATCGCCAATACATGGAAAGTCACGATATTTTTAATGCGGTTTGTCCGCTCAGCCCGGCCTTGCTGAAGGAAAGGCTTCAGGAAGAGCCGTTCCGGCAGGCTCAGACTCGCCGCAGTCAGACCGAAGCCCGAATCAGCATCCTGAGCCATGGTTTTTGCGGGGCGCCCATGAAACAAAAAGGCTTTGATCACCGCCAAGTCCATATGGGCCTGAGCATTTTATCGCACAACCTCTGGGTATTGGCCAGAATTAAGCTGGCTCAAGAGGAAGAACGGGAAAAAGAACGACAAAAAGTGGCTTAAAACCACCCCGGCTTGCCCTGTTTATGGGGCTACTATGCGCAGAAATCGGAAAATCACCCGCTGAACGAAAATAACCTGGACACCAGCCGTCATCTACTGATGATACGATTCAAAATCAGTCCTCCCAAAACCGCGGCTCACAAAATCCAAGAATTGCGGACAGGCTCTAAATAGTGGGATTATCCCGATGGCATCCGATTATATGACTTATTTTTATCGATGTCAAACATTATTATATTTATTTAATTAAGTAAACAATGCATGCCATCCATACATTCTGGGCCTCCCTATCAATTCTTGATTCAATGTTGACTCATTGTTAACCAATGGTATAATAAAAACTATATATTATGAAATTGAACCGGTTTATGTGGCTGATAAGGAAAGAGTCATGAAAAAGGATACGTGGATTATCGGGAAAGACAGGCGGCACTCCTGTACGGGAAACAACTTTTTTTGTATCAACCTGATCGAACGGGAATTATGCAGACTTTGAAGCTTGATAGTGTGCATCTTTGATGGTGTTTGTTCGAATAAAATAGTTTCATTTAGAGGTAGCAACATGAGAACATTAGCGATGATGGTAGTGTCTGTGGTTTTGTGTTTATCTGGAATTTGCCTGGCCCAGTGCCCGCAAGGGGATCTGACCGGGGACTGTTTTATCGATTTTGATGATCTGGCGGTTATCGCCCAGTGGTGGATGCAGGAATGCGATCTGTCCAACCAGAATTGTGCCGGGGCGGACCTGGTGACTCCGGCCGTTGTTAACGAGCTGGATCTGGCGCTGCTGGCGGATCAATGGATGGTCGCCAATGACGCGTTTATCACGACCTGGGACACCCGCATGAAAGCGGGCGCCACGGTGACGCTGGCGCTGGCCGGTGAAGTTGACGCAATGATCGACTGGGGTGACGACAGCGAACCGGAACGGGTGACCACTCCCGGCCCGCACAGCCATGATTACGGGATCGAGGGTATCTACGTGGTTGCCGTAACGGGTAAAGTTACCGGATATAACAGCCTGGACAATGGCAGCGGAACACCCAATTACGAGGAAGCCAAGCTGGTGAAGGTGAATAACTGGGGCCGGGTTGGTTTTACCAGTCTGCATGGCGCGTTTTATAATTGCTGGAATCTGGTATCGGTTCCGACCACGACGCGCGGGCTGGAAGCGGTATCGGATATGAGCGAAATGTTCGCGTTTACGTTATTCAATCAGGATATCAGTCACTGGAACGTTTCGCAGGTGACCAATATGAGCAATATGTTCCGGCGCGCGCGTTTTAACCAGGACATTGGCAGTTGGGACACCGCGAAGGTAACCGATATGAGCGGTATGTTTTCCTGGAATGGGTATTTTAACCAGGATATCGGCAACTGGAATACCGCGCAGGTCACCACGATGGAGGCCATGTTCAGCGAAGCGTCCGATTTCAATCAGGATATCGGCCGCTGGAATACCGCGCAGGTCACCGATATGAGCTGGATGTTTGAATCGGCCGGCTCTTTTAACCAGGATATCGGTAACTGGGACACTGCCGGGGTAACGGATATGAGCTGCCTGTTCATGGGGGCCTCATCCTTCAACCGGGATATCGGCAACTGGGATACTGCCAGGGTTACGAATATGCATTCGATGTTTGAAGGGAACCGATCGTTTAACCAGGACATCGGCCGTTGGAATACTGCCAGGGTAGTGAATATGGCGGAGATGTTCAAGGATGCTGATTTTAATCAGGATATTAGCAGCTGGAATACCGCCAGTGTCACAGACATGAGCGGCATGTTCGAATCGGCTGAACATTTCAACCAGGATCTATCCGGCTGGTGTGTTGAGCAGATCACCGCCGAGCCGGAATTGTTCGCTGAAGAGGCCTATAACTGGAATTTGCCCAAGCCAATCTGGGGGTCGTGTCCGTGAGGGGATTTTACATCGGATAGATAAAAATATCTCACACGAAGCCGCTAAGCCGTGAAGAAGATACAGCCGGAAAGTGAACTACGAATCCCGATTAATCGGGATGAATAAACGTTAATAAGAGCCGGAGGCTTGATGGGGATATTGATTAAAGTATCCTGTATTGTTGAAATGCATAGTGATAATATGAGTTTCGCAAGAGGTGTGTTAGTGGAGTTGGAATTTCAATAGCAGGTATGATGAGATGAAAGGGTGCGCCATGAAAACAAAGACAGGCATCATAATCATTACGACCGGCATTCTGATTGCGCTGACAATTGGTTTATTAATCTATCGCCAGAGGGTAACTAGAGATGTCATATCAGATCCTTGTCTGAAGGATTTTTATCTGGTACACAAAGATATGAGGTTATGCCTGCGGGCGCAATGCGATGCGGACGGAACGACGGATCGCTATGAATTGATGTGTTATCGTGACAAACAATTGGAATGGACCCTGGCTGTGGATAATGACACCATTCCGGAGAACTGGTATTTATCGACCGGGAAACCGAATGATTTGGGTGTTCATTTTATCCCGGGGCTGATTGAAACCGGTGGTTAGATAAGAAGATAAACACCACAGAGGTCACCGAGGACACCGAGAAAAACAGGCGTTGCCGGGGGCTGGATTAGAGTTTGAGAGCGAGTGGCTTGAACCGGGAAAACCGCGATGATCAGACCGGATAGAGTTTGCCCGGCATGATCTGGAGATTGACAATGACTTAAGCTAGTGCTCTGTAAAAACTAAATATTCTTATATAGCATGTCCGATAATAACTCCATAAACCGAATATTTATGGAGTTTGTTATGAAAAAGTACATCGTTCGTCTCACTGACGCAGAACGGAAAGAGCTGCTTGAAGTTGTTACAAAACTCAAGGGCACCTCGCAAAAAGTCAAACGGGCTCAAATCTTGCTTAAGGCGGATGCGGACGGTCCCAACTGGTCCTGCAATCAAATTGCCGACGCTTTTTTGTGTCGTCTCAGGACCGTAACCAAAGTTCGTAAATCGCTGGTAGAAAGAGGGTTTGACATCACATTGAACGGTAAGCAGCGTGACACGCCGCCTCGCGCCAAGCTGCTGGATGGCGAGCAGGAGGCAAAGATCATTGCCCTGAGGCTGAGCGATCCGCCGGAAGGTTACAGTAACTGGTCGTTGCGTTTGATCGCCGACAAAGCGGTGGAATTGGGAATCGTAGAATCCATCAGTCACACCACCGTTGCCACGACGCTTAAAAAAATGGTAACAATTCACACTTTTTTTAAAAATAACAAGAAAAAAGATTGCGCCCTGCACAACCATCTGTTATACCATAAGTTATGGATGACAAAGATATTGTTATAGCGCAGCTGCTCCAAGAGGTCGCTTCCTTACGCGAAGAAGTAAGGCAGCTCAAAGAAGAAATTGCTCGGCTCAAGAAAGATTCGAGCAATTCGTCCAAGCCGCCCTCAAGTGATATTGTCAAACCCAAGAGGCCTTCCGCTAAGGCTAGTCGCAAAAAACGCAACCGGGGTGGCCAGCATGGGCATAAAAAGTTTTCGCGTCAACCGTTTGAAGAAGTTGACCACACATTTGAATACGAGTTGGCAGACAAAGACGCCGTGGGCCTTAAGCCTCTGGATGCCTGGTTTGTCATTCAACAAATCGGATTGCCGGAGAAAATGTACCAGGTGATTGAGCATCGAGCTAGAAAGTACCGAAACCCTGTGACAGGAAAGGTCCAGATCACCCCCTTGCCGAACGAGATTCGTAAAGGGGGATTGCTGGGTGCGGACCTGACGGCGTTGGTGTCCTATTTGAAAGGCGCCTGCCATATGTCGTATAGCACCATTCAGGGTTTTTTCCAGCAGGTGATGAAGCTGGAGGTTTCTCGCGGCATGCTTGGCAAGGCGGTTCAGAAGGGATCGAGCGCCTTGGGCCGATCGTATGATGAACTGGCCGACCGATTGCCGAACGAACCGCAGGTCAATATCGATGAGACAGGCCATCATGACAATGGCAAGCTGCACTGGACCTGGTGTTTTGATACCGGCGCCTACAGTTTGTTTAAGATTGATCCGTCGCGCGGCAGCGGCGTGCTGGAAACCATGCTTGGTAAAACCTTTGCCGGGATCATTGGGGCCGATTACTGGGGCGCCTATCGCAAGTATGCCCGGTTGTTTGGTGTTCGTGTTCAGTATTGCATGGCTCACTTGATTCGAGACGTTCGTTTTCTGGCCGAGCATAGCGTGCCCGCACTGTCTCGCTGGGGAACAAAATTGCTGGCATGGCTCAAAAAACTGTTTGACACCCTGCATCGGCGGGACGCCTTGACGCCACCGGGCTGGTTGCGTTCGATGGCGCGCCTCAAAACCGGCTTTTTGAAGCAAATGCGAAGGCCGCCGAATCACAAACTGGCCCAGAAACTGGCCAAACGATTTAAGGGCAATGCTGCAACCGATTACTTCCGATTTTTGACGGAGCCGGCTGTCGAACCCACCAATAATGGCACGGAGCGCCAAATTCGCACCGTGGTGATTGACCGACGGATCACGCAAGGAACGCGCGGCCAGGCAGGCATGCGCTGGTGCGAACGCATCTGGACAACAATAGCAACCTGCAAAAAACAGCGTCAGAATGTCCTTGATTTTATCCATGAATCGATTATTGCTCATTGGAGCAACATAAAATATCCATCGTTAATCTGTCAGAATGTGTGAACGGTTACAAAAAATGAAATAACGAACCGAAAGATACAGTACTGGGTGATACCGCCGGCGCAAAACAGTGAATTTGTCGCGTGCATGGAAGATGTCCTGAATGTCTATTCCCTGCCGTATGACCCGGATTTTCCGGCGCTCTGCATGGATGAACAGCCGGTGCAATTGCTCAAGGAAACTCGCACTCCGATGGCCGCGACCTTGCATCATCCTCGTCGAGTGGACTATGAATATGAACGTGCCGGAACCGCCAGCCTATTCATGTTCACAGAACCAAAATCCGGCTGGCGTGGGGTGAGCGTTCGTCCACAACGGAAAAAGGTTGACTGGGCCGTTGAAATGGCAGAGTTGCTGGAGGGCCGCTATGCCCAAGCGAAACGAGTGCTTCTGGTGTGCGACAATTTGAATACTCATACCAAGGGAGCTTTTTACGAGGTTTTTCCTCCGGAGCAGGCGCGCCGGTATGTGGAAAAAATTGAATTTCATTACACGCCCAAGCATGGCAGTTGGCTCAATGTGGCCGAAAATGAACTGAGTGCGATGACCCGGCAATGTCTGAAGGATCGAAAAATGACCGACATGGATAGGCTGAAAAAAGAGACGAAAGCATGGGCTACCCACTCCAACGAAAAGCAACGAGGCGTTAACTGGCAATTTAAAGTGGAAGATGCCAGGTGTAAATTGAGATCACTATATCCGAATATTTAATCTTTACAGAGCACTAGTTGCTACGATCAAGAATATAACAGCCTTTTTAAACCACGAAGCCGCCTGCGGCTACACGAAGGGCGCCTAAGGCGCTGCACGAAGGCCTGTGGCTGGATTGAAGGATTACTACTTGATAGAGGCTTTTCATCAGAATAACCGGGACGGATTATGATGGTAGGAACAGCGGGATGCCGAAAGGAGGAGATGAAGGGGGCGCTGGGGGGAAGCAGGCACGCAAGTAGTTTAAGACAGAACAGCCTGTTCACGCAGAGGTGCAGAGGAGCAAAGAATATTCAAAGTTTAGGAGAGGCGACTACCTACACACCCGAAACCCGAGGAAGCGGGTGCAAATGACGGGGCCGCCCTTTTGGCGGTAGGCAACACGACAGCTGTAGGCAACGTTGCTCCAACAGCTGCTGCGGATCACGCGGTTGCTGCCTGTGATGGGCCCAGTTGGATTACTCTGATCCGATGAGGTATAGGAACCATACCAGTCGGCGCACCATTCATAGACATTACCAGCCATATCGTATAAACCGTAGCCGTTGGCGGAAAAACTGCCTACCGGGGCAGTATAGGGAAAAGTGCCGGTATTCCAGGTGGGGTGATATGTGTATTCGGTATAGGGACTGGTGTCGTATGAATACGCACTGCCATTGGCACGATAATTGGCGCAGGAATGGTTAATGTCAGCGCCCCACGGAAAACGCTGGCCGGACAGGCCGCCACGAGCGGCGTATTCCCACTGGGCCTCGGTGGGTAATTCGTAGCCATAGAAATCGCAGAAGGCCTTAGCCCCGTACCAACTGACTTGGACAACCGGGTGGTTGTCCTGGGGCTGGCCATCACGTAATCTAACGCTGTAGCTGCCGCCACTGCTGACGATCTGACTGTAACTGCTGCTGGTGGAGGTATCGCACCAGGACTCGCTGTTGGAAGTGTCGGTACTGGGGTAGATTATACCATTAACATCCTTGAGTTTGCCCTGGGTCTGGGCGGCGTTGAGGAACTGGACATACTGAGCGTTGGTAATCTCATGTTTACTCATCTGGAAGGTGTCCAGCGTAACGGTATGAACCGGTCTTTCATCATTGTAGCCGTCGCCAATACTATCGCCCATCTGAAACGAGCCGGTGGGAATGGTGACAAATTCGATACCGGCCGGGCCCTGAGACTCTGACTGCCAGTGAGAGCATAACAGCACAAAATCATTTTGATCGTAACTGAGCAGCCATTGTGATGAAAGGATCGAGAAATCATTCAGATCGATCCGGCAATCGTTATTAAGATCACCTGGGGGACACTGGGAAACGGCTGAAGCAGCCAATAGACTGATACATAAGACGACCGCAAAAAAACCAGGCAGGCTAACCTTGTTTCTGCACATACACGCCACCTTCCACAACATCGGTTAGATGGGAAAGTTCAAGCTTATAACTGTTGCACACTGCTTTTATATTCTAGTCTTGATGATGAAGTAATAACCAGTAAAAAACTGAGGGATGGGGGCAATATTTGAAAAATTTATTAATTTGATAAAAAAATGAGAGATTGAGTTGTTTATTTATGGAGATGACTCATCTGTTCTAACAGTCATTGAACGCAAAGGCGCGGAAAGACTTAAGTAATGAAAATCCAAATCGATACCCCCTCCTAGAATTCTTGACTGAAGTCTATGTTGAACAGGATGGCGTAAATCCCGTTCGAAAACGAACATTATACATTGGTGGTGTTCCAACTGCTACCGGGGTTTAAGGATTAGTCTTCATAGGAATTTATCCGGGATAGGTTAAGGGCAGCTCGCTCCCCAGATGGGCTGTAGTAGTGTCCAATTGTCGGCGCCGGTATCGAAATAGTCAGGTTTTGAAGGAATCTGCTCCACGCACCATCCAGACAGGTTCTGGTTAAACGATGACGCGTTGTAAAACATCCTCCCCATGTAGGTAACGCTGGAGGTAATCCAATTGCCGATGGGCTGGTTGAAGGAGGACGCACCATAGAACATCCCGGTCATATTAGTCACACTGGAAGTAGTCCAGCCGCTAATATCCCCATTGAAATTGGACGCCTTATTGAACATCCAGCTCATGTTAGTTACTCTGGAGGTGTCCCAGTCACCGATGTCCTGGTTGAAGGAGGACGCACGATCAAACATATAGCCCATATCAGTCACACTGGAGGTATCCCAGTCACCAATGTTCTGGTTGAAGGAGGACGCACATCCGAACATTGAACCCATGTCAGTAACATTAGAAGTATCCCAGTCGCAAATATCCCCATTGAAATTGGACGCCTTAAAGAACATCCAGCTCATGTTAGTCACACTGGAGGTGTTCCAGTCACCGATGTCCTGGTTGAACGAGAACGCATCATTGAACATCAAGTTCATGTTAGTCACACTGGAGGTGTCCCAGTCGCCAATGTTCTGGTTGAAGGAGGACGCCCCTCCGAACATTCTTCTCATGTTAGTCACACTGGCAGTATTCCAGCCGTTAATATCCCCATTGAAATTGGATGCCTCATAGAACATCTCACTCATGTTAGTTACGTTGGAAGTGTCCCAGCTACCGATGGGTTGGTCGAAGGAGGACGCACGACTGAACATCCAGCTCATATCAGTCACGCCAGAGGTGTTCCAGTCACCAATAGGCTGGTTGAAGGAAGACGCAAAAGAGAACATTGCACTCATGTTAGTCACGCGGGAGGTGTCCCAGTCACCGATGTCCTGGTTGAAGGAGGACGCACGATAGAACATCCCGGTCATATTACTCACTCTGGAAGTATCCCATCCGCTAATATCCCCATTGAAATTGGACGCCTCATAGAACATCCAGCTCATGTTAGTTACACTGGAGGTGTCCCAGTTACTGATGGACTGGTTGAATGAGGACGCACCATAGAACATCATGCTCATGTTACTCACGTTGGAGGTATCCCAGTCACCAATGATCTGGTTGAAGGAGGACGCATCATAGAACATCTCACTCATTTTAGTTACACCGGAGGTGTCCCAGTCACCAATGTCCTGGTTGAAGGCGGACGCCAAAAAGAACATCCCACTCATGTTAGTCACGCTGGAGGTGTCCCAGTCACCAATGTCCTGGTTGAAGGAAGACGCACGACCAAACATCCTGCTCATGTTCCTCACGCTGGAGGTATCCCAGTCACCAATGCCCTGGTTGAAGGAGGACGCATCATAGAACATCTCAGTCATGTTAGTGACACTTGGAAGTGTCCCAGTCGTCAATGTTTTGATTGAAGGAGGACGCACGGTCGAACATCCCACTCATGTTCCTCACGCTGGAGGTGTCCCAGTTGCTAATATCTCCATTAAAATTGGACGCCTCATAGAACATCTCACTCATATCAGTAACAGCTTCAATTCCTACTGATGTAATTGGGACTGAAACGAGATTGGAGCAATTATAAAACGCATCTCTCATACTGGTAAAACCCAAATCTCCCCAACAATCGACGCGGATCAGTTTTGCTTCGTCGATATAAGGATCTCCACTGCCATTATAACCGCTGTCGTATGCCGTCACTTGTCCAGTAACCGCAACCGGATAAATCCCATCAATACCATAATCGTGTACATGCGGACCTGGAGTAGTGACATCTTCTACTGTACCGTCACCCCAGTCGATGGTCGCGTTGACTTCACCGGCCAGCGCCAGGGTCACGGTCGTACCGTCTGCCAGGCTGGTGTCCCAGGCAGTTATAAATGCCGGTTCCCCTTCTTCCAGCCATTGTTCGGCCAGTCTGGCCAGGGCTTCTGTGTCGTAGAGGTCGAGCCAACCGGCGGCAATGATGTCATAATCCTCCATATCCACTTTGCAATTACCGGTCAGGTCTGCTCGAGGACACCATTCCCCGATAGCACTGGAAAAACAAAATAATCCCAACAGCAAAATAGTCGACATCTGCTTCATGACCTGCTCCTTACTACGTAAGCAACTGATTTATCCGAATACTGGAAAATGGTTGTATTCTTAATCAAATTAATCTATTAGAACCGAAAGCAAAACTTATTGCCAGCAAACCACCCAAATATTTAAATGCAACTATTGTAATCATATTCTTTACGAACACGACATTCAAGCAGGGTAATTACGATATAAAGGTATATTTTGGGGGAGAAAAGAAAAAATTGGAAAGATAGGAAGGATAGACAGTCTGGGCGATCAATATGTTTCTTAAAGTTTGATAATACTAACCGTTGGTCGGGTGGGATTGATGGAAAGCGGGGAATTACTAATTTGTTTTTTTTTTAAAGATCAATGGACAAAAAACTTTTAAAAGATTATTTTTACGGCCAAGCGGGCATTATCAATCGTGAATTGCATAACTATCCGATATCGATGGATTTGAACCGGTGGTTAGATCAGAAGACAATGACCGCAGAGGACACCGAGAAAAAAAGGCGTTGCCCGTGGCTGGATTAGCGTTTGAGAGCGAGTGGCTTGAACCGGGAAAACAACGCCCGGCTTAGCCAATGTGTTGACCAGCCCGCGTCGGGAACTTTGGCGCGAACGAATAAATGACATGTTCGGAAATACTGCCGTTCATGACAAAAAATTCGAATTCTTAATGAAAAACCTGGCTAAAGCTGATTTAGATGGTTATAAAAGTACGAAAGTTTACTTTCAATTTTGTATATTTACAAATGATACCCAAGTTGACCTGAAATGCATAGTAGTATGAAGTGCTTGAAGGGTAATCAGCCTGTGGCAGTTTATTTCTTTTCTTCATGATCTTCAAGTCATTCATAGTAATTTTTTTGTTTTCAATTCACTGGTTTTCATTTTTCTATCCGGCAGGGGCTACGCCCCTGCAACCCAAAAGGATAAAAGTGCAAAAGAGCAAAGGGTAATCAAGTCCAGGGGGAAAAACTACCGGCACACCCGAAACCCGACGCAGTAGTTGCGGTTGCCGGGGATGTACCATTCGCGGCCGGCAACGCGGCAGATGCCGGCAACGCTGGTCCAACTGCCGCCGCTGAGCACGCGGTTGCTGCCAGTGGTAGGCCCAGATGGATTGCTCTGACTCGCGGATGAATATGCGCCGTACCAGTCGGAACACCATTCCCAGACATTGCCGGACATGTCATAGAGGCCATAGCCATTGGCGGCGAAACTGCCCACCGGTGATGTATAGGGATAAGTTCCGGTGTTGTAAGTGGGGTGATAGGTATAGGTGGTATAGGGACTGGTGTCGTAGGTATAGGCACTCCCATTGGCACGATAATTAGCATAGGAATGGTTAATGTTAGTGCCCCACGGGAATCGCTGGCCGGAAAGCCCGCCGCGGGCGGCGTATTCCCACTGGGCCTCGGTAGGGAGTTTATAGCCGTAGAAATCGCAGAAGGCCTTGGCGCCATACCAACTGACACAGACCACCGGATCGTTCACCTGGGAGCGGCCGTCGCGGGTTTTGACGCTATAACCGCCGCCGCTGATGACGGTCTGACTGTAACTGCTGGAGGTGGAGGTATCGCACCATGGCTGACTGTTGGAACTGTCGGTGATGGCGTAAATGACGCCGTTAACCACCTTAAGCTTGTTCTGTGCCCTGGCGGCGTTAAGGAACTGGGCAAACTGCGCGTTGGTGATCTCGTGCTTGCTCATCTGGAAGGAACTGAGCGTGACGGTGTGGACCGGGCGTTCATCGGTGCCACCTTCATTGAAGGGATCGCCCATCTGGAAGGAGCCGGCGGGGATGGTGACGAATTCGAGACCATCGGGATCTTGAGGGGGGGACTGCCATTGTGAGCATAACAGCACAAAATCATTTTGATCGTAACTGAGCAGCCACTGTGATGAAAGCAGGGAAAAATCATCCAGATCAACCCGGCAGTCTCCGTTCAGATCGCCCTGGGGACACTGGGACCAGGAAAGACTTGATAGCAGGACAGAAAATAAAATGACCCAATAGGGCCATGACCGGGAAAACAGTCCTTTTTTCATCTTGTTAACCTCATGTGAGAAACGGAAAAGTGAGGATCAGTTCGTTACGATTTCCATTATAACATCGCCCATTATAATTCATATGTTATATTTTTGCAAGTGTGGTGAATAGGGAATACAGGCATAATTCTTTGAAAAATCAAAATTACTTGGAAAGATAGGAAGGATGGAAGGTCTGCGTAATCAATAAATATCTTATAGTTTTATAAAACGAACCGGTGGTTAGATAAGAAGATAATTACTACAGAGAACACCGAAGGACACCGAGAAAAACAGGCGTTGCCGGGGGCTGGATTAGAGTAATCTGGCGGCAAGTAGATAATACGGCTGGTAGATATCATTCCTGAAATAAAGCACGATGGTACTATTCAAGGAATTCTCAATGTGAACAGGCGGATGGATTAGAATAAGGGTTTTTATTGAGCCTGGATCAGCAAGGCCAGCGCTGATTTTTCGCCGGATGAAAATTTGCCGTGGAATTTCAACCAGTCGCCGGGCGTGGTTTTATCGTCTTTGCCCATCGATAACCTGGCGACGATTTTTTTTCGCCCGTTGCCGGCGACTTCGACGCGCCACTGACCGGGCGTCACCTGCCAGCCGGCCGGCAGCTCTTTCGTTGTGATTGTCCCGGTAACCGGATCGTCGTTGAAATTATAAACCCAGAGGGTTAACTCGTGTTCCCGGTCGGCCGGCATCTGGTAAAGATATCCCTGGGACCATTCTTTTTCGGCATAAGCCTTGATATATTTTTGCGGCAGCTGCGCCTGCATGACGATAGCTGAAGGGGGGTCGCTTTTTACCGCCGGAACCGTTGGGGGTTTTTCCAGGTTGAGTTTTTCCGCGTCCCCTTTTGCCAGGATCAGGAAAAGAGGTTGGCCATTTAACGATTCCGGTACCTTGCCGTTGAGATCTCGACCCAGGTAATCGTAAACCTGTCGCACAGTAACCGAATCGGGCAACGGCCAGGCAACGGCGGTTTGACTGCGTCGATCCCAATCGACCTGTTTTTCCGCCCAGGCAACCATCACATCGGCTTCCTTGCCGTCGGGTTTGGCGCGGAAGACATAGACATGAGCAGGATCCTCTACGGCCAACTGTCCCATGCATTGAGCGCCGGCCAGCAACCGGCCCAGCGCCGCCAGGGCCACATAGGCCGGCCGGGGCGTATTATCCATGCGCAACAGACCGAATTGGACGTGGTTATGCGATTCGCGATAATGTCCAAGAATAAAATGAAAATGACGACTGCTGCCGGCAAACAGGGCCTGGGCATATTCCTGGGCGATAAATTCAGCCTTCTGGATCTCGCTTTCGGGAGAAAGTTCGCACCAGGGCTCCTCGCCGACATAGTGTATGCCCCGATCGCTTTCGGTGACCCATAACGGTTTACCCCCGGTGGCCTGGCGGGCCGGCGGCCATAGTTTGTCGTAGGAATGGGACCAGTCGTAGGTGTGGATATTATAGGTGTCGTAGTAAGGCAAGGTCTGGTTACAGGCCAGGCCATCGGTGTGGGTCTGGGTCGGACTGGAAGCATAGGCATTCCATCCAACCACCAGATCGGGATCTCCGGCCTTAAAACCGAGATAAGCCGCTTTTTGAAACGAACACATCTCGTCGATGGTATGACCGCCAAACGAGGCGACATTGGATTCGTTCCAGGGTTCCCAGGCCCCGACCTGGCCGCGGAAACGGCCTGCCAGACCCCGACAAAAATTATATATGTGTCTCAGGTCTCGAGGGAACCGGCCGCCGGCGCCTTCAGGATCGAGTTGTTTGTCGGTGGCCCAATCGGGAGTGCGGTGAAAAGTCTGCAAAACCTTCAGCCCCCAGCGGCTCTGGATTTCCGCGGCAGTATCGTAAGTCGTCCGGGCCGCAGTGAAACTGCCGGGGTCAGGTTGGATTTCATTCCAACTGAGCCGGTCGCGCACCCAGTTTACCCCTGCCAGCGCGGCAAGTGAAGCCAGGTATTCCTGATTTAACCGATCGTCGCGGGCAAACCAGGCGGTTGCCGAATCGACACAAATCGGAGAATCCGGCGGAGTCGCCGCTTTCAACCGGGCTAATACCGCCGCCGTACTGTGGGTCAGCGCCTTGGCGTCCTTATCCAGAAAATCGACCCGGTACCAGCCCACCGGTAATGTGCCAACCGACAAGGCTTGCTCATCGCCGGTAAGGTCTCCCTGTCGCAGAACCTGGCGGCGATCGTCGCTTAATTGCCATGCCGCGGCGGAATCGGGCAAATCCCTGGGGAATACGATCTTAACCGACTCGCCGGCAAGATAGACATTGCCCGGATGGTCGGGATGCGGTTGGGGAATGCTTCGAGGAGAAACCATGTTATGCTTATCGATTGAATAGACCTGTTGCGCCTGAGTATAGCAACTGAAAACCAATAGTGACATAACGGTCAAGAGCAGTAAACCTGTTTTCAGATTCATAATTACCTCGGTTATGAAAGGTACAAGATTGTTTCCTGGATATTATACGACTATTTTTATTATTTCATTGCAAGGGTAAAATAACATTGTTCAGATGGAGAGGAACGGGAATAATACCGCTGGTGATTGAAACAAATCAGGGTTAGTAACGTTATACACCTGCCAACCCTGATTTGTTTTGCTTTTGCTAAGCAAAGCAAAAAGATTAGCTGATATTATGTAATCAGGGATTTATCTATCAGTATGCGGGATATAAGTTTGTTACGGAATCATTAAAAATCAACAGATATAAACGACTTTTGCGATAAGACAATATTATACAAGGAGTTAATGGCCATGACTATGATGAAATACGTTTTTGTTTTAGTATTGGCGTGCAGCTGGGTATTGGATCGGGTGGCGGTGGCCGGGGAAGAGAAATTGGATGTTTCGACGCTGCCGACGCTATTGGGAAATGAGCGGCGTGCGGAGTTGGATGGGGCGATCCGGGAGCGGCGGTGCGGTACGTTGATTATTCAGACCGAGCCGGGGGCCCAGGTGCGCGTGGAACAGCTGCGGCATGAGTTCTGGTTTGGTGCGGCGCTGTCCAGCTCGTTTTTTGGCCGGGACGCAGACAAGCGGCCCGATACGGCCCGATATAAGGAGGCGTTTCTGGCGAACTTTAATGCCGCGGTGACAGAGAATGCCTTAAAATGGCCTTCGATGGAATCCCGGCGCGGGCAGGTGAATTATGAGGTGGTGGATACCATGCTGCAATGGTGCGACCAGAACCAGATCCCATTGCGCGGGCATAATATTTACTGGGGTGTGCCCAATTTTGTACAGGGCTGGGTCAAGGAGCTGAGTGATGAAGATCTGCATGCGGTGCTCAAGGCGCGCGGGCTGGATATCGGGCGGCGTTATCGCGGCCGGTTTGTCGAATATGACCTGAACAACGAGATGATTCATGCCAATTATTACGAACAGCGGCTGGGAAAGGATATTACCCGGCAGATGGCAGACTGGGTGCGGCAGGGAGATCCAGAGGCGGTGCTGTTTCTGAACGATTACGATATCCTGACCGGCCGGCGGCTGGATGATTATATCAAACAGATCCGGACACTGCTGGATCAGGGTGTGCCGATTGGCGGGATCGGTGTGCAGGGGCATTTGCATGGCATGACCTTCGATCCTGAGGTTTTGCAGCAATCGCTGGATCAACTGGCGGTTTTCGGGCTGCCGATCCGGGTGACGGAGTTTAATATGCCGGGCCAGCGTTCGAATTATGTCGGCCGTGGGAAAGCACCGCTGACTCCGGAAGAAGAAATTTCAAAGGCGGGTCTGATCGTCGATTATTATCGCATCTGTTTTGCCCATCCGGCCGTAAAAGGGATGTTGATGTGGGGGTTCTGGGAAGGGGCGAACTGGATTCCGGCTTCCAGCCTTTATCGGCGGGACTGGAGCGAGACCCCGGCGCTACAGGCCTATCACGATCTGATCTATAACCAGTGGTGGACGAAGTGGCAGGGCAAGGCGGATGCCAATGGCCGCTGTGAAATCCGGGCGTTCTATGGCCGGTACCGGGTTAGCGCCGGGCAGGATGAATCGACAATTGAGTTGAAAGGATCGGAAGGGACCGCGACGGTACAGTTGAAGCAGTAGAAAACCGCCAAGAATGACAACGTCAGCCAGAGAATTATCTGACTACTTAAAGGACCAAACTATGCGTATCTGGAATATTCTGTTAATTGGTGTGACTGGATTGACGATAGCCGCGCAAACCCGGGGCCTGGCGCAAAATGCTTCGGTTAAAATTGATTATGACCGGCAGGATGCCATGATGGCCTTTGCCGTCAACGATATGACGGAGGTTCTGGAGAAATCAAAGTATCGCATCACGTCTGACGATCCGGCCGATCTGCATATTGTCTTTGAACGGTTTGAGGCCGGCATGGGGCCGCAGTCGTTCCGTATTCAGAAGGAAGGCGATCGAGGTTATCGAATTATATATGGCGATTCTGTCGGCGCGATGTATGGCGGTTTGGAACTGGCCGAACAGGTTCGGCTTGGCGGCGGTAAACTCGAAGCGGTTCGTGAAATCGCGCGTAAGCCCTATATTTTACGTCGCGGACTCAAGTTCAATATTCCGCTGGATGCCCGAGCGCCCAGTTACGACGATACCGGCACATCCGCTCACAAGAACATTCCGGTCATGTGGGAATGGGACTTCTGGAAAGCATTTATCGATACCATGGTGCGGAACCGTTACAATGTTCTGACGCTCTGGACGACTCATCCTTATCCCGGTATGGTCCGGCTGCCCAAATATCCCCAAGCCAATTATGACGATGTCCGGGTGCTCAAGGAGCCGGTGGATGAACATGGCGATCGCCACTGGGATAAACTCGATGTCTTCGATCCGGCTAATACGATGGTAATCAAGAAAATTTCGCTCGACGATAAAATCGCCTTCTGGCAGCGTGTCTTTGACTATGCCAAAGACCTTGGCATTGAAATTTATATCTTCCATTGGAATATTTATACCTTTGGCGCGGAGGGTAAATATGGCATTACCGACCAGCCCGACAATCAAAAAACTATCGACTATATGCGCTATTGCATTACCGAATTTCTCAAGACCTATCCTCAGATTGACGGGATCGGCGTCGCGGCCGGTGAACATTTCGGGGATTGCCAAACCCGTGAAGAGTGGCTCTGGCAGACCTATGGCCAGGGTATTATGGATTATCATCGGGATCATCCCGGGCGGGAAATCCGGTTTATATTCCGGCGATTGATGGCTGATCTGGATAGCATTGTCGGGGCTTTTAAAGATTATACCGCCGGGCCATTCAATACCGGACAGAAATACGCCCGCGCCCGCGTCCATTCCACCACCACTTCGCCTTATATGGACTTCGAATATCGGAGGAGTCTGGAAAAAAACAAAGTCCCCTGCTGGCTCAACCTGCGTAACGATGATCTGTTTATCTTGCGCTGGGGCGATCCGGACTATGTTCGCGAGTTCATGGCCAACCTGCCCCGTGACCTGATGCGCAGCGAGGCCGGTTTTTATCTGGGCCCGGATGGTTTTGTACAGGGCAAAGAATTTGTCGCGAAAGATCCGGTCCTGTCCGGTCAGCTGGAAGTGGATAAACACTGGTACCGGTTTATGATGTTCGGCCGACTGGCTTATGACCTGACACTGACTCGCGACTTTTTTGAGGCCAGGCTCAAAGACCGGTTTCCAAAGGTTGACGCAACGTTACTGTATGATACCATGGCGGCCTCTTCAAAAATTGTGCCCCAGGTAAACCGGTTCTTCTTCCGGGTCAACGACCTTCAATTTTCTCCGGAAGGGTGTATCAGCGATCAGGGTTTTCTGACGATAGATAAATCGTTCTTCAGCTACCCGCCGCTGCAAGGTTCCGGTATTCTTTCGGTACAGCAATACGCCGATGCTGTTATTGGCAATAAACCGTTTAGCGGTATGACTCCGATGGAAGTGGCTGATAATCTGGATCGTTTTGCGGATCAAACTCTCGAAGGGGTAATTAACATTCGCACAAAAACAAATCCCAAGTCCAAAGAACTGCTTTCAGTACTTGGCGATATGGAGGCAATGGCATATCTGGGTCAATACTACGCGAATAAAATCCGAGGCGCCGCTTCAATGGCTGTTTTTCGTCGAGATCCGTCACGCAAGGACGCCCATAAACAAGCTGTCAGTTATCTGACAAAGGCCGTTGATGATTGGACCGCTTATGCCAGATCAGCAACCCAACAGTATCGTCCACAACTCTTTTCGCGAACGCACTATATGGACTGGTGGAAGATTCTTGAAGAAGTTAAAAAGGAAGTTGATACTGTCAGGAAAGAAGGCGTCCAATAAAACGACCGGTCAAGACTTTGTGGCTATAAGCTATTTGCGTATAACAGCTTAATTGGGATGTCGCCAACATTATCTAATCCAGAGGTATTTTCATAAATGGGTATGGCTTGGAACCGACCGTTCTGGTATAATCGAGTATCATAGTTCTCGGCATCGTCTTATAGCAAAGGCTTCCTAAACATGTTCAAGCGATCTATTCTGGCCCCGATCCTGCTTACCGGCATTATTTCGGTTGGATATGGTGTGATGGCGCCTTTTGTCATTCCCGGCTCGCAACAGGCGCGTTCGTTGATCGGTCAGACTGGAGCGCCGATTGGATACAGCGAGAGTGTGGATCGGATTACGGTCGATGGCGACCGGTTTTATCGGAACAACAGTCGTTTTAAGGTTTGGGGGGTTAATCTGTGTTTCGGAGCGAACTTTCCAACGCATGATCAGGCGGAGGCGATGGCGGAGCGTATCGCCCGGGCCGGGGTGAATTCGGTGCGTCTGCATCACATGGACACGGCCTGGTATCCGATCGGGATCTGGCATCCAAACGATGGCAAAACCATCTATCCCGTAGCGGTGGATCGCCTGGATTACCTGATCGATCAATTTGCCCGCCACGGTATCTATGTCAATTTGAATCTGCATGTGGGCAGAAATCATAGCCATTACCTTGGATTGCCCGATCCGGGTACGAGTTTCGATAAGATTGTCGGTTTGTATAATCCGCATCTGATCAACGGTCAGCGAGTCTATGCCGCGGAACTGATGACGCATACGAATCCTTATCGGGGCAGGTCTTATGTTAACGATCCGGTGGTGGCTTTTGTCGAGATTACCAACGAGGACAGCTTTTTCATGTGGAGCGGCGACGCAGACCTGCGAGGGTTGCCGGCCTATTACGCGGATATGCTGCAGCGGTATTATAACCTGTGGCTCATCGAGACCTATACCGATACGGACACCCTGCGGGCGGCCTGGAGCGAGGGGGTAGAACCCCTGGGGCCTGATGTGCTGACCAGTCTGGAAGATCATTTTACCGATCCCCAGATTGCGGCCAAAGGGTATTGGTATCTCGAACAGCATGAGGGCTGTCAGGCGGATTTTGTCTGGAGCAGCTATTTATCCCGGCCGTCAGCCCGGCTGGCGCCGGTTATCGCGGATGATACCAGCTGGCATTTACAGGTGAAGCACCGGATGCTGGCGGTGGAACGCGACCAGTATTACACCCTCAGTTTTGATGCTGTGGCCGAACAAGCGCGCAGCATTGGTGTAGGTGTGATGCAGGACCATTCGCCCTGGAGCAACCTGGGCTTCAGCCGGAACGTCGAATTGACTACGGACTGGAAGACCTACACGTTTGGGTTTGTAGCGACGGAAGATGATGAGCCGGCCCGGATTAATATCAGCTTTGGCGGGCCGGATATGACGCCATTTTACCTGACCAATGTACAGTTGCGGACCGGGGGGCAGACCGGTCTGAATGAAGATGAAACGTTGGAGGATTTCTCGGTGCGGGTTTTCGCGGAGCGTGAGATCGAACAGCGGCAGATTGATCGAATGCGGTTTCTGGCGGAAACGGAAAAAAAACTATTTTGACCAGATGAAGGACTTTATCAAGAACCAGCTGGGCTACCAGGGATTGGTCACCGGTACGATTGTGTTTGGTCCGTTGGGATTATGGGCCCAATCGGATATGGATTATATCGACGCCCACGCCTACTGGCAGCATCCCCGGTTTCCCAACAAGCCCTGGGATCCGGTTGACTGGTATATCGAGCAGAAGCCCATGACCGATTATATGGAAGAGGCCACTTTGTTTGGCCTGTCTGCCAAGCGGCTGGGCCGGGGCGATCAATCGCCGGGTAAGCCGTTTACGGTCAGTGAATATAATCACCCGGCGCCGCTGGATTCTCAGGTGGCCTGTGTGCCGATGATCGCTTCTTATGGCGCGGCACAGGACTGGGATGGGATCTGGCTGTTTACGTATGTTAATTCCGGTGATGAATGGGACAGTAACTATTTCAGTGGTTTTTTCGATCTGATCCATACGCCGGCCAAATGGGGATTTATGCCAACGGGAACGGCTATTTTCCTGAATCAGGGTATAACGCCGGTCGGAGACACATATCATTATATTGGCTTAACCAGTCAGGACCATCCTTTAACAACGCTGACGCAACTGCATATGCGATACGACAGCAATCTGTTGGGAGTAATGGCCGAGCTGGGTGGTGTGACGCGGCCGGACCTGCTTGAGCAGCGTTATGCCCTTACCCTGGATGAATCCGGATCGACGGTTGTAAATGACAATACGGCTCATACCGCCCTTGACTGGCAGATTGATCCGGATGGCAAAGGGATCTATTGCGCGGTGTCGGACAATGCCTGGGTGTATGTCGGGCATCAGGATAAATTTGCCGATGCCAGTGGATCCAAAGTCGTAGTTACAGAACCGGCTTATTGCGCGGTGTCTGTGGTGTCGTATCCGGAAGATAATAGCCCGGCGCCATTATCGCAAAGTAATAAGATATTGATTACCGCCTGCGGCCGGTGTGAAAATAAGGGAATGATTTTTTCATCGGACCGGACCACCGTAGGTAACAACTGGGGTCGTGAACCGGTACAGATCGAACCGATCGCGGCGGTTATCCAATTACCGGTTACGAACCGGATCTGTTATGCCCTCAATCCGGACGGCACAATCGGGCAAGTGGTTCCGGTTCGTGAAGAAAACGGGATAACCACGCTGGAAATTTATCCGGCGCTCAAAACCATGTGGTACCTGGTGGTTCCCGCCGGCGATATCTCGTGTAACGGGCGAATCGATCTGAACGATATCCTGTCATTATCCACTCAGTGGTTGACGACCAATTGTTTTTTGAAACAAAACTGCCAAGGGGCGGATCTGGACTTCAGCAATGATGTAAACCTGCCCGATCTGATGACTATGATTAATAACTGGCTGGTCGATCGTTAATTTGACGGCCGATTTTCTATCTAAATTCAATCATAAGAGATGAGCAATGAAACCAATCAGCAGACGTGTGTTTTTGAAGTCAACGGCCTGGGGTCTGGGAGGGCTACTGACCTGGAATACCAGCCTGGGCCAGAACGCCTCCCCTGATAAAAAAACTGCCCGGCCCAATATCATTCTTTGCATGTGTGATGATCTGGGCTGGGGTGATGTGGGCTTTCATGACCATCCGCATATCAAAACCCCGCATCTGGATGAGATGGCCGGGCACAGTTTGCGGCTGGACCGGTTCTACGCGGGGTCCGCGGTCTGTTCTCCGACCCGGGGCAGCGCGTTGACCGGGCGGAATCCTCAGCGTTATGGGATCTTCTTTGCCAACGTGGGCAAAATGAAAAAGGAAGAAGTAACCCTGGCTGAGGTGTTGAAAGTCAGAGGGTATGTGACCGGCCACTTTGGGAAATGGCACCTGGGAAGTTTGACAACGAAAATCAAAGACTCGAATCGCGGGAAGCCGGGCAATAGTGATGATTATTCCCCACCCTGGGAGAATGGGTTCGATACCTGCTTTTCAACCGAAGCCAAAGTGCCCACCTGGAATCCGATGTATGAAGAGGATACGATGGAATTCTACGGCACCCGGTACTGGACGGGACCGGAAAGCCCGGTGCCCTGGGAGTCGCCTGAATTACGGGGAGATGATTCACGGGTGATCATGGATCATGCGCTTCCTTTTATAAAAAATGCGGCCTCGCAAGAGAATCCCTTTTTCGCGGTGATCTGGTTTCATACCCCGCATTCACCGACAATCGCGGGACCGGAGTACAAAGCCTTATATGCCGATTGCGATGATAATCAACAACATTATTTTGGCTGTATCACCGCCATGGATGAGCAGATCGGCCGGTTGCGTCAGGCATTACGCGCGGCCGGTATTGCCGATCAGACGATGCTCTGGTTTTGCAGCGATAACGGGCCGGCGGGTAAAGGGGGCGGAACCGCGCAACAGCCCGGTGAGCGGCAGCAAGGGATATCCGGGCCGTTCCGGGGACGAAAAGGCTCGCTTTACGAAGGCGGGGTCCGGGTGCCTGGGCTGCTGGAATGGCCGAAGGTAATAAAAAAGGGTGTCATCAACAGCGATTATCCCTGCAGTACTTGCGATTATTTTCCCACTACGATGGATGTTCTGGGTGTTCAGGCAGACGGCCAGACTAAACCGATTGACGGTGTCAGCCTGTTACCCTTGATCATGGGAGAAAGCACTCAAAGACCCTCTCCCATTGGGTTTGAACTTCGCAAGGCGGTCAGTTTGACGGATAATCGATATAAGATTGTCAGTTTCGATGCTGGTAAAACCTTTGAGCTGTATGATCTGATTAACGATCCTGGTGAAAGCAGTAATATCGCGGATAAAAAACCGGAGATGGTGACAGCCATGAAAGCAACCTTAAGTGCCTGGCGAGACTCATGTGTTGCCAGTTATAAAGGGGATGATTATTAAGGGTGTCTTTAAAAGGCCCTATTTGAGTTTATCCAGCAGGGTATTTTCGAAGGTGATCTTTTCCGCGGAAAAATCATCCGCTTCAATGGTGACTGTTGGCGTGCGGAAGGTGCCCAGTTCCTTACCCTGATCATCTTTCATGCTCGCATATAAATGATTGGTTAAGATCGTAGTTTCGGCGTTCTGGCCTTGGAATGTGATATAGCGTTTCATTCTCGGAACGATGATGATTTCCTGATAGGTTCCGGGTTTAATATGAATCACTGTTCGACAGGCATTATTGGAAGGGATCGAGTCAATAGCGGCCCGGACCGTGGTGAAATCGCCGGAGCCATCCGGGCTGACGGTTATCTGTGCCGTCGCCGTTTTGTTGCCGAGGGTTTTAACGAGCCAGGTAATGATTTGCTGTTGATAATCGGGATCGTATTTTACCCATTCGGTAATACGATGGGGTGCGCCTTCGATCGTGATCAGTTGACAGGGAACATTATGCTTCAACAGTTTTTCGCGCAACCGGGTGGATTGTGAATAGGAGACACTCTGGTCCGCGGCGCCATGCACCAGCAGAAAGGGAGGCAGATTTGAAGAGATCTGATTGATCGGAGAGATCGATTGTAAGAGCTCGCGGTTCTGTTTATCGATGGCCGTGGGCCGGTTGAGTAATTGCTGCATGCATTCACTCAGACCGCCGCGCCGGATGGAGTCGGATAGATGATCGATGGGAGGCGCGCAGCCGACGACAGCCTGAACCGGTTCCTGGATGGCTGCCATACAGGCCAGATGGCCGCCGGCGGAATAGCCGAGCAAGGCGATACGTTCCGGATCGCCCTGATAATCCGGAGCATGGTCTTTCACCCAGCGGATCGCGGTCCGGACATCATCCAGACAGGCCGGCCAGCGATGGGCCGGCGCCAGGCGGTAGTTGATAGAAAACCAGGTGAAACCGGCCTGAGAAAGCGAGTCATAGAACAAGTTCATATCCTGCTTGTCGCCGCCAATCCAACCACCTCCGTGTACCAGTATGGCCACTGGATGAGGTCCTTCACCAGCCGGGACATAAGCATCCAGCCTCAGGCTCTCTCCAGCCGCCCGGCAATACTCAACATCAGCGTGGAGGCCGGGAGTTAATCCGGCTGCCAAAATCCAATTACCGGATACTGACAGGATTATCGTAAACAGGATGATGGATAAATTAAAAGCGAGCCTGTCTTGCTGCATAACCGTTCCCTCTATTTATCGATGTGGAACCAGTCAAAGTCGGCATAACCGCCGAAACGAACATCCTGTTCTTTGATACAGAACAAACCCACTTTGGCGCCGATCCACATGCCCGGACTGGCTTTGAAGGTTTTTCCCAGCGGGAGAAATGACTTGCCATCCAGGCTGTAGCTGAACTGGCAGATGGCACTGGGGGCTTTTACTGCAACTCGTAAATAGATGGTATTTTCTTTCAGAGCTACTTGCTCATTGACCTCTTCCTGACCCCCTTTATCCGCTTTGGGGCAGGTGATCTGGGACAGGGTAAAGCCTTTTTCCGCTTCGGTGAATGACAGGCAGGCATAATCTTTGCCCATCACGACCAGGCCCGTTCGGGTGCCGTGTTCCAGCGGGGTGAAGCGGACTCTGGTCGTGGCGGTAAATTCAGGCGCGGGGAATTTCTGCAGCAGGAGATTGCCGGCGTGCCAGAGTGTGGTGGTATCCGGGGGCAGTTTGTCGGAGTATAGCCGCAGGTAATCGGTATCGCGTAACAGCACGCACCAGGTCAGTTTGGGATTGGCCTGCCACTGCCATTGCAAGCCGAGTTCGCCGCTGTCGAATTCATCGGATTCGGCCGGATTGGCGATGGGGCTATGGGCCGGGCATTGTGGTTTTTGGTAGTTCAGAACCGGTTCCCATTTGCCAGTAGTCTCATTACGCCGGCCCATGAACGGCCAGTCATCCTGCCAGGTAACCGGCTGCAGGTGAATGATGCGTCCGTAAGCCGCCACATCCTGAAAATGCAGGAACCAGGACTGGCCGGAAGGGGTATCAACCCAGCCGCCCTGATGCGGGCCGTTGATGGATGTGTCGCCCTGTTCCAGGGTGACCTGGGTTTCATACGGGCCGTATATATCTCTGGAGCGCAGGGCCAGCTGCCAGCCGGTTTTGACACCGCCGGCCGGGGCCAGGATATAATAATAGCCGTTTCTTTTATAGAATTTCGGCCCTTCAGTGGTTGGGTGAGCGTCATTGCCATCGAACACATGCTTACCCTCCGGACTGACATAGGCGCCATCCGGTCTCATGGGATGTACCGTTAAGACGCTTTTGATCCCGGCGCGGCTGGCGGCCCAGGCATGGACAAGATAGGCCTTGCCATCGTCATCCCATAAGGGTGAGGCATCAATCAGGCCCTGTCCGCTCAGGACCAGGATGGGCTCTTCCCAGGGGCCTTCGGGATGACGGGAGCGGACCATGTAAATGCCGGTATCCGGATCGCCCCAGTAGATATAAAACATGTGGTTGTGATAGCGGATACTGGGCGCCCAGACCCCTTTGCCATGCTGAGGGGTATTAAAATCATCTTTGGGATATCTACCTAGCGCATGGCCGATCAGGGTCCAGTTCACCAGATCGGTGGAATGGAGGATGGGCAGGCCGGGTATGCAGGCGAAACTGGAGGCGGTCATATAGTAATCCTGACCGACACGTACCACATCCGGATCGGAATAGTCGGCGTAGATGATGGGATTGCGATAGAAACCGGGTGGATCTTCCGGCGACCAGACTTTGGACTGGTAAGGGGTAATCGCCGAACCGATCTGTACCAGTAAAAGCACAAACAATAGAAATGCCCATGGGGGGCGGACTTTTGGCAACATAGCTTTTATCTCCAATTCACGGGTATCCTATGACTATGAACTCCCCTTTTATAGCTGATAATCGATGCCGGTACAAGTCGATTATGGGCAATCAAAAAGTGGATGATGTGCATTTATTAGCGGTCAATGAACCGTTATTGCGTACAAATATATTTACCAAAGCAAGAGAATCTGATAGGATGAAAGTAAGATAAATGACTTGACTGCTAACTTGATACGAATGAATGAGTAATCTGTTCTATAACTGGTTATACGAGAAGAACGCCGACAACTCGGCCCGGTATATTCTGGGCGAATCGGGCCGTCGGCCGCTGGTCTGTATCGGGATCAATCCAAGCACCGCTGAGCCGGATAACCTGGACCGGACACTGACCAATGTCAGGCGATTTTCCCAGATTCACGGCTACGATGGCTGGCTGATGCTGAATGTATACCCGCAAAGGTCGACCGATCCGAACGGTCTTCATCCGGATATGGACATGACACTACACCAAAAGAACCTGAGTTACATAGCCGGCTATCTGTCGGATTATGATCAGGTGGATGTATGGGCGGCCTGGGGGACACTGATTCGCAAGCGGAGCTATCTTCCCGGCGCTTTGCGGGATATTGTTAAAACTCTGGATAAGATTGGAGTCAGCTGGATCACCATCGGGGCAATCAGCAAAGCGGGACACCCGCACCATCCCTTGTATCTGTCGCATCAATCCGCAATTGAGCCATTTGATATGGCTGGCTATCTGGACAGCTTATAAACTATCCGGTTCGCTACATCGGCCGGCTGTATCCTTGTGACTTGTATTTTTCCAATAATGTCTTGAGTTCGGTAACGATGGCTTGATGCTCGGGACTCTGGAAAAGATTGGTGGTCTCCCTGGGATCGGCTTCCATGTCGTATAATTGCCCGGGCAGCTTGTCGCCGCCGGTGGACCAGCCGCCTGATCCGGCACAATCCAGGAATTTCCACTTGCCTTTACGAATGGCAAACTTACCCTCGATGGAATGATGCACGGTTGCCTCACGAATGGGGTTTGTAAGGGATTCACCCAGCAGCGCCGGCAGGATATTGTAGCTATCTTCCGCGGCATTGTCGGGCAGTTGATAACCGACCAGCGCCGCGCAGGTCGCGGTCAGGTCAACCAGGCAGATGGTTTCGTCGGATTTTGTGCCGGATTTGATCCTGTCCGGCCAGCGGGCAATAAACGGAGTGTGATGACCGCCATCCCAGACATCCGATTTCTGGCCGCGATAGATATAGTTGGCGTCATGGCCGAAATTATACTTGTCGGGATCGGACACCCCGTTGTTATGCTCGCCGATATGGGCGATGTGGGAGCCATTATCGCTGGTGACGATAATCAGGGTATTGTCCTTGATCCCATTTTTTTCGATCGTCTTCATAACCTGACCTACGGTCCAGTCAACCAGCGTGACAAAATCGCCATAAACCCCCGCCTTACTGCGCTGGTAATTTTGTTCCAGGGGCAGCCAGGGGGTGTGCGGAGCGGTCAGTGGGAAATACAAAAAGAAGGGCTGGCCGGCGTGTCTGGCTTGATGATCCTCGATAAAATGGCACGCTTTTTGGGTGATTTTCGGCATGACATCGTCGACATCAAAACCAGGTGATGCCGCGCCCGAGCGATAGAAACGCGGATAAGGTTCACCGGCGACAGTTGCGGTGACCGGTTCGGTGGGAGCGCCATTTTCGATAAAACAATAAGGCGGCATATCCAGTGAGGCCGGGATACCAAACCAGTAATCGAAGCCGACCTCGTTGGGGCCGGGGGTCAGGGGCAAGTTAAAGTCAGCCGGTTGAGTGTCGGTCAGACCCAGATGCCATTTCCCGACACAACCGGTTCGATAGCCGCTTTCTTTGAGCATGGAGGCCACGGTCAGCCGGCCCGGCTCGATCAGGCGTTTGCTGTAGCCGTTGAGGACACCCTTTTTGAGTCGTGAGCGCCAGCAATAGCGGCCGGTCAGCACGCCATAACGCGTGGGGGTACAAACGGCCGACGGGGTGTGGGCGTCGGTAAAATAAATCCCTTCGGCAGCCAGCCGGTCCATATTCGGGGTTGGAATTTTTGATTCGGGATTGAGGTATTTAATATCGCCGTAGCCCATATCGTCGGCCAGAATAAAGACAATATTGGGCCGGTTCTTGCCCGGACGGAGATCGATCGCGTTGTTTTTTAGTTCAACGCCAGTGCCGGTCTGGCTGTAAAGGGCGCCGGCCATGAATGCCGATCCAGCGGTGAAAGCGATTTGTTGGAGGAATTCTCTGCGTTTCATGGGTTGCTCCATTGGGCCGGTTTTTGCTTCGGTTACGGTCGTCTGGTACCCGGACACCAGGTTTTCAGCGGCCGGCTATTATCAATAGAATGATCGAACATGGATAAATAGAGTAAACGTACTGGTAATGACCTGATAAGGTCAACTGTCACTATACCATTTTATGGATTGCCTTGTTTGATTTTTTCGAGCAGGGCCTTGAGTTCGGCGGCTTTTTCGGGATGATCCTGAATGACATTGGTCGTTTCAGATGGATCGGTGGTCAGGTCAAAGAGCAGGTCTTCATAGATTCTGGCTTCGACGAACCGCTGATCTTTGGGGTTGGCGCCGCGACCGATCCCGGTAGTGGGACGCTCGGCATTGGCGGGGATGAATTTCCAGTTGTCTTTGCGGATGGAAAGGGACGCGGAAACACCGTGTTGAACCACATTGTCGCGCAGGTTGTTTTCGGTCTGACCCAGCAGGACCGGCGACAGATCCAGGCTGTCGGGCGCGGCGGCTGAATCGTACGGTTGTTCGGTGATGGCCGCGACCGTAGCCAGCAGGTCAACCAGGCTGAACATTTGATCGCTCACAGACGGTTGAATCTGCCGGGGCCAGCGGGCGATCAACGGGACGCGGGTACCGCCTTCATAGATCAGGTATTTCCAGCCATGCAGCAAGCCGGCCGGCTGATGAGCGCCGACATCTTCCAGGGCGCCATCGAAGTAGCCATCGAACAGGACCGGACCGTTGTCGCTGGTGAAAAGGATCAGGGTATCGTCGGTCAGGTGTAACCGGTCGAGCGCGGCCATGATTTCGCCGACACACCAGTCGATTTCGACCACGGCGTCGCCACGGATACCGCAGCCGCTTTTGCCGCGAAAACGGGCATGGGGAGCGCGGGGGACATGGGGATCGTGAGTGCCGAACATCAGAAAGAACGGTTTCGATTGGTTGGTTTCAATGAATTCAATCGCCTTGCCGGTAATGGTATCGGCAATATCTTCATCGGTCCAGCAGGCTTGCCGGCCACCGGTCATATATCCGATCCGGCTGATGCCGTTGATAATGACATCGGCATGCTGATTGTCGGCGGGGACTTTGAGTCGGTCGGGGTGGTCGCGGCCGGCCGGTTCATCGGCGATCGGACCGCTGTAACTGATCTGGATCGGGTCGGTCGGTTCGAGTTTGTCCACGCGATGGTCTTTGATAAAGACACAGGGTACCCGGTCGACCGTGGCGGGTATGAAATAAGCCGAATCGAAACCGGTTTCCAAGGGGCCGGGACTGATGGTAGCGTTGAAATCGACTGGGGTATTCCCATCGCCGAGGCCCAGGTGCCATTTGCCCACCAGACCGGTGGTATAGCCGGCCTTACGCAGCATTTCGGGCAGGGTCACCCGGCCGGGTTCGATCGCTAATGGGGCATCGCCGTCGAGAATATTCGTCTGGCGCGGCGGGCGACGCCAGGCATATTCGCCGGTCATAATCGAATAGCGGGTGGGCGTACAGGTGGATGAGGGCGCGTAGGCGTTGGTAAAGCGCCGGCCCTGGGCGGCCAGGCGGTCGATATTAGGCGTGGGAATTACCTGGGCGCCATAACAACCGACATCGCCCCAGCCCAGATCATCGGTGATAATCAGGATGATATTCGGATGAATTGGAGGATTGGGCGACGTCTGGCCATACTGCTGATGAGAGCAGGAAGTATTTAACAGACAAAAAATAACGCAAATCAAAGTAAACAGCCATTGAGTCATGAGCCAGTCCTTTATGATATGGCATCGATATTTATATTGTTTCTGTAATCAGCTCCGATTGTAAAAGCTTCGGGATCAGAATGCAAATACGTAATTATCGATGCAGATGGATACTGACAATTGAGAACAGGGAAATCGATCTAAAATAGAAAAATGGCATAAAAAAGCTACTTTGGTTTGTGAAAGGAGCGCTTTGAAGCTATTAAAGAGAGTTTAGAATATCCATTTGAGAATAAAAAGGACATATCGAGTATTACGCTTTAACTAATCCTGAGAACTAGGTTTATGCTCACGAGCCCCAAAGAAACGTAGAGATGTTTTGGCAGGAGAAAAACTAAAACGAATTTCTGCCTCCAGTAGAAAACAGCAGATCAAAAAAGTACCGTATTCAGAAATTCACACTTCTTAGCGGTGATATTTAACAGCTGATCATACAGCCTGTATCCAGACGCTATCTCGCTATTTATCCACTATCACGCACATTCCAGGCGATCCACTTTTTCTCAATATCTTTGTCTTTATCGCCAGGATCCAAATACCACGCAGTAACATTATCATTCGGACGCTGCTTAAGTACAAACTCAGGTAAAACAGAAAGATGGTCTTCGCCCAGAACGGGTATCTCCGAATTTTCATATTGATTAATCTTGGGATAGACCACACCACCAATTAATCCGGCCCGATAATTAGCTTCTCGATGGGTTTCTACATAACGCGCGGGAATAACTTGCGGAACAAAAACATTGACGCCACTATACACGTTATCAACCAGTTGTTGTGCAATCTCACGGTGTTCCTTTACTAGCCACCTTGAAATCGCAACGATTCTGGCAGCACGTTCAACTTCATCAAATATCGGAAATTCTTCTGAATAAGCGGCATAATTTTCTCTTATGTGCTTAGCAAAACGCATTGGCCCTTTGTGCTTACTCTCCGCTCGAACTTCCAACTCGAATTCATTAAACGCAGCCACATTCCTGTTCTCAGTAGTAAAAACCTTCACGTTAGTAAGCTCGATCCACACTCGACCGTATTTTGAGCTGCCGGTACTCATGCTTTGGGGAGGTTCGGCCGCCGCCATTTCCACTTCCGTTTTAAAACCAGGAATTTTACTGCGAATGGGTTCCCTGAGGAAAATATCATACCCAGCACCCAGACTTTTGAGCATTCTATCCGCTTCGAACAGGGTATAGGCAAGATGGGTATTATGCAGTTTTTCAGAATAGAATTCAACTGAGGTTTCGAACGTCACATATGGATAGTCTTCCGGTGTATCATCATGTTGAAACCGGGCATCGAATATCCGATTCATTGTTACCCCAACCTCGTCATCAACCAATGCACATTGTAAGGCTGTCACCAAGTCTTCAAACATAAATGGTGAAAGTTTGCCTGTTTTTTTATAGCCAAATAGTACTACTCCAACGTCCGGATCAACCATGGCACCGCCAATTACTTCCATTTGCGAATATAACGTCCATGCTTCCCGCCACTGTTCATCTTCTGGCACAAACTGAGTGCGAATCCGTTCACGAAGCTCTTTCGCATGGCCCCCGTCAGGGTATCTGCGCAAAAACGTTTCATAGGCGACCAATGTCCCCATATTTTTGGCCCACAGATAGGCTTCATAGCTACCATGAGGCATTCCCTTGGCCGTTAAAACAGTGCCCCCATAGCGACTAACCGCATTAATTGTGTGCAAATCAGCGAAATTCTGAGGTGCCCCAGAATCCATCTGTCCTTGTTCCATAGGAACCTTGCCATAATGTTCATTACACCCGGCAATCCAGAGAATTAACCAGACAACTATCCAAGCTTCGCGTCTGAATCCACCAGGTAATATCTTACTAAACCATTTCATATATAGTCTCTCAGCGTGCTTCGCGTAGCAGTAGAACGAAATCGGCAGAATTACGCGTTAAAGATGTATGTCGAAACTCCGTTACCTCTCTTCGAGACAGTAAAAAGGGCATCCAGCCGGTATCATCCACAATTCTGCCGGCATCATCTTTGAACTTAACCTGAATCTGACATTCCGCCGTCTGGTTACGCTTATTATAAAATCGTGCATAAATTTCCGTACGACCGCTATCCAGGGTTTTTGCTTCCAGCGCTTCACAGGGAATTTGCACAGTCAATGATCGATCCATGTACACCAGGTTCTCTTGTAGTTCCAATGGAGTGTTTTTGGTACGAACGCCTTCAGTAGGCCCTACACAACCTATCATCACCACAAACATCATGCTTACCAGAAACATACTGATCGTTTTTCGCATTATAGAACTCCTTTATTTATATTAGCGCCCCTGATAACTGGTCCCGGGTCGTCCGTACTTCTTAAATTCGTAATCATTTTCCCACACAATGACGCCCGTTTCAGCGTTAAGCAAGCGAAAAGAATAGCGATGATACGCCACCATCTGTTTGCCGTCGGCCTTTCGTTGAGAAAAAGCGTACCCGACAAGAAAGAAGTCAGCCCCGGGCAGATCTTGTCTCTCACGAGAAGTCAATTGACCCGATCGCTTCGCATCACGTTCCGCAAAGATCAAATCACTGGCCTCACGGTCCAGAAAAGCCAACTTGCCTTCGGAATGAGCAATCAAGTCCTGTCGAATCATGCTCTGGATAGTAGCGGAATCAAAATCAACCGTTGTCGTACGGTTTTTAATCGTGGGAAAAGCCAGATTGACTGCACCTTCCGTATCCCGAATTGCAGGTATCTTAATAATGGCGGTTGCCATTTCGCGCGCCATCGCCCTTAAGTCTACATCACTTGCTTCGATATCTTTTACCGGCTCATCACCCAAATCAACCCGGCTCACCGTCCCGACACAACCTGTACCACACAGAAACAACAACACAACAATGCCACCCATAAATACATGACTCAATCTAACCAGATAATGCATAATACTTCCTTTACTTACTTATAATAAGGTTTCATAACATTTCGACTATGCGAAAGCGAGGTCGCGCTTTAGGGTCATCAGCGTTCAGGTGTTCGCCCAGGGCCATCTGAATCAAACGGCCGGTAATATCATAGTTGAGCAACACCATTTCTTTTGGATCACTTCCGTAAGCCACCACTCGTTGATTTTTATCGTAGAAATAAGTCTCGCTTTTACCCGTCTCGGCCCGTACTACCAGCTTTCCGCTCCAATGATCGTAACTATATTCGGTGCGACCTTCTGCATTCTTACAAAAGACGAGCTGCCCTTCCCTATCATACATATTTTCGAAAACGAACCTGCCATCCGTGCCCCCCTTTGCCAACCATCCATGCGGATCATAGTCAAAGGAGAACCTGGCATCTGATGCGTGGTAAGCCATCAGGCGACCATCGTTTACGTTACACTCAATATCTTCTCGATCCGACCGTATAAAAATACTCTTCCCACTATATTCTATTCGAAAAGACCCGCCCTGACTTTTCATACTCATAAGTCTTCCGTTTTGATACTCATAGTTCCGGAGTGTTCTTTCCCCAATACTTTCTTTCAGCATAAGCCCATTCGCATCAAAAAGTATCGTTCGGCCATCGGCAAACTCTGCCTGGTACCCATCATGGCCCATCACTACCAGAGTGGGCTGCAGTAATGAAGAAACTTTATTCAGTACAAACTCGTTCGTCCCACTATCACGGCTTTCTGCAGCAGGGATGGTATAAGGATACCGCGTAGAACCAAGAAAATCGACCAGTTCTGTCTGTCCACTCCTCCTACTAACATAGAACGGAGCAACAGACCAGCCACAACCCAACCCCACATCAAATTCTAAACCCGAAGAATAGGTCAGAATCAAATCCCTGTTATCAGAATGCCGGGGTGTGAAATAAAAGTAACCCACCCGAATCTCAAAAAGCTTCCTGGAACCAGGCATGCGGACAGCCATCATTTCCTTGCCGTCAATAGTGACAGGAGTACTAACCTTATCACTACCAGCAAATGCATCCGTCACCTGCTTCTCGATTTCACTTGTAAAACCATTATTGCCGATAACGATCTCAATTTCGGGTGCAAAGAGTACCCCTCCGGGCTGCTGAAAACTACCCATATTTTTCATATTTTGAGTAGTCATTTCCAATGATCGGTTACGCGTATCTCGAAAGGGATCCATGTTAACATTCATTGCCGGCGGAGGTGGCGGGCCATCCCCGGGCCCCCAAGGTGAGAATTTTGGCCCTCCATCATAAACAGGATCTTGCCTGCGAAACTCAGGTATAGATTTCGGCTTCATGGCATCTACTTGAGTTGCGTTTGGAAACCGGATAATAGTGCCCTGGTAATCGCGAGGGGTGTTGCTACCGATACCATGCTTATTAATGTCATAATCTTCTGCGCCGCGTAGTTTGTGGACACGCACTGCCTCGTAAAGGTCCATCCTAGATTTCAACGATTGTTCAGAAACACGATCAAATCGTTTTGACACCTCGACAGGATTAGTTTGTCCACCTCCTACGATGTCTACTGTAACCCAATCGACAAGTCGACCGTTTGTCCAACGTGGATTGTCGGTAAAGGCAGTAAATCCCTTAGCTCGTTGAGGTATATATCCATTTCGCTCCAATGCCGATTGAAATAGATCAAGTCCAGCATCTGCGCAATGATCAGATACTAGATCCCCCCCTTGAAATTTAGTAAAACGATAGTCGCTCTGCTTACCATCTTGCACTGAAGCAAGTTCACGAATATTATTTGTAATAAGTTGCCAATCTTGTTCTGGTATTTCCCTGATTTTTATAACTTGACCAGCCTTGTCTCTCACTCGTATATCACTGCCTTTAAGCGAAAAAAAACCAGGATCCTGTTCGCCCTTCAAAAAATCGTCAAGAGGAGTAGTGTGAAACACACCTTTTCCATCTAATTCATATGCTACATTTTTACGCCGATCAACGATTGCAAAGTGCGGAATGACCCGATCCATTACTAACACCTCGGGGGTCGATTTGTCGGTCCCCAGGCCTCTGATACTAATGAGTAGATCGTCGTCAGACTGTCCAATGTTTTGGCGCGCCGTCGACGTTAGCTGTATAGTTGCTGATCCAGGTGATGTCACACCTAATTCAGCGATCGGATTGGCAGGATGAGAAGCCGCCTTATATTGAAGCGCTGAAAGCAGATGTACAAGCCGTTCTCGATAATCCGATACCAGAGATTGTTTCATTTTTTCGCCACTCATTACACCTGAATGGCTTAAAAGACAAGGCGGTGTCCTTAATTGGAAACCTCCTCCCGCAGGTAATAAGGCGATTGCTTCATTCAGTTTCTCAGCGGACCGTATATGACCAGAAAGAGGGGTATCTTCAATCCCGTACAGAAGCGCCCAGGTCGTACCGGCCATTGGCTGCCACAAGATTACTAAAGAAGCCCTACCGGTATCCGCTGTAAATGTTTTAGCCCGTTCATCCAGAAGTTCCAATGGGAAATCACCTTCTTTACCTGCTACTGCATTGATAGTCATCACAGATGCAGCACCCGGCGCAGTCTCCTTTTGTATCTTATTGAAGCCAAGATCATTAATAAGATAATCTACAAGACCTGGTGCTTCAGATTCCCAGTACTCCCAATTATCGAATGAAACCGTGGCTTCTCCAGATGCTGATTTATTGCCTTCCAAAGCAACCAACATCACATTTATGGCATTCTGACTCTCGAGTTCTCCAACCCCATAAGCCTGAAAAGTTATACCGGTAAAAAATAAGCACATTAAGAACACGAGCATTTTCATGTTACACTTCATTTCTTATTTGATTTGGCCGCTTTCTCTTTCGCCTTTTGCAACTGTTCCGCCGCTTTAGTGTTCATATAGCGAATACCAAATCGAATTTCCTCATAGTTTATTGTTCCAGGAGTCGGCGAAGCCATACACTTACCGCCCTTGACTAAATGGGGACCATGTTCGCATAAATTATTGCAATCATGGTGACTGATAGATTCAAATTGGATTCCCCGATCTTCATACTCTTTGATCAATTGATCATAATTCATGTCTTTCAGAAAACCGTCCCGATGATATTGTTCCATCAGTTCCGGCGTGGGGGTGCAACAGCAGGTTCCCCCGAAAATAAATGGCTTGGTGCCGGGCATATGCCCAACGGCGTCAAAACAATGAACCGGCGCCGGTCTCTCCGCTGATTTAGGTTTAAATGGTATCTGTTTTGCACAACCTGCCAGTAGAACCATAACCGTCAGGGCAACCGCATAAAATTTTGAATAATGACGACAAAAATAATAACGATGTAATTTCATTTGTTTAACCTCTACTTACTTTTTATTGTTCTCAGCTTTGGCTGCGAGTGCATCTTGAAGTGGGACAGGAACTAAATCATAAAAATTCTGACCATTGGTTAATAACCGAACGTAAACAAGGTTTGGATGGTCTCCATCAGCAATGGGTATATCAAACCAAGTTTGCTGGTAACGTCCTGCCTGAGCCTGCTCTTTTTCTTTTGTGGTTACAATGTCAAAGGTTAAATTATGCAATCCCGGCTTAAGATTGAAAGAACCAATATAAAATTTACGGGGAATACCCGTCCAGCACCTGAGGTCGCGATTTTCGTGAATACCAGCATCTTGACCACCAAGTAAAACTGAGAAGACCATATTGACCGCTTCTTTTGCCACACCTCTAGCCACAGCCGCCCCAGTAGCTCCTCCCGCTTTATGGCTCTCTGCCTGAATCAGAAGATCGGTAACTTCGTGTAAAGGAGCGACAACTTTGTCATTCTCTAAAACCCGGAAATTTCCATCAGGGACTTTTCCCGCTTCAAATTGCACGGTCCAGAAAGCCCCTTGTCTCATCCAGGGACCCACCCCCACACCCGCCACAACAATCGTGTTGTTTTGAAAAATTTCAGGTTTCAGGAGCGGATGTTCCGGTGACAGTTCACGTGCGGAAGCAAGCATCGCCTCAGCTTCATTATTCTCATCTAATGCCTTTAAGCAAAGCGCCGCCATCAGGTAAGACATTACAAAGTCTTTTCTCTTAATTGGATCGTCGTTGTTTGTTTCTTCATCCTCAGCTAACGACGCCCGAAATGCGGCTAAGGCACTCTCATAACGGCCAAGCTGGAATTGGCATAATCCTCTATAAAAATACGCCGTTGCTCTCTCATAGGGTTGACCTCGATATGTTCGTAAGTATTCATTCAGAGCGACTGCACCCGCCTCATTTTTATCGGATTCGATTTGATCCATTACGTTCAATGCGTTTTTAAGACGCGTATCGCTATGCTGTCTATCGCCATTTTTGTAAAATAGCTCTGCTCGATAAAGCTCACATAAAGCATAGTTATTATCCGTTTCTTTCACAACGGGCTTCTGAAAATGAGTGATTGCCTCACTACTATCAGGATCCCACACAATCACTTTCTGTTGCATACATCCCGCACAGGCCAATACAATAACTATCGATAATTTACGTAATAAATCCATATTAAACCTCATCTTATAAAAGAACGGCCCTAGCATCTTCGATATGCATATTATTCCAGGCCAAAATTAAAGCTTCGGCAATAAATTGCATTCAATCACCAAATACATTAACTTAATATAGTTAAGTTAAATATTAAGCCTCATGATAAATTCTTTGCTAAAAGACATACATATTCCCTAAAAAACCAATTTACTGATATATTATTATCCTTAACCGAAAACCGATGTCAATAAAATTATTTAATGAATCATGTTAAGCAACTGATATTTTTAATCAAAAATTAATACAATACGCCTTATTAAAACAAAAAAACAAGAAGTAACCTTATTTACACTAATGACTTACAAGAATCTATTTCTAAAAATCAGGTTATGTGCCCTAGAAAAGCAAGTGTATTGTATATACTGAACTACTAAAAAACTTTGTTAAAACAATCAACGGCAATATCGGCCAATTGGACTCGCAGTGATTTGACCGAGCCTTTGTCGGTGGGATGAACCCGGTTGGTGAGGATGATCAGGTAGAGATCGTTTTGGGGATCGATGACGATGGAGGTGCCGGTGTAGCGCCGCTGTGGCAGAAGGCCTGTGGGCTGAAGCGGGCGCCTTTGATATTGGCGTAGGCGCTGGAGACATCGAAGCCGCAGGCCCGGCCGAATATTCTGGTTTGTGTCAAGGCTGCCATGGCCGTTTCGCTGAGGATCTGGTGATCACCTGCGCGGCCATGATTGAGCAGCATGGTGGCGTAGCGGGCCAGATCGGCAGTTGTGGAAAAGATACCGGCATTACCGGAGACACCACCCATCAGGGCGGCCAGCGGGTCATGGACCTGGCCGAGCAGGCAATGGCCGTCGACGACCGTCGTGGGGACCAGGCGGTTTTGGAGCGTGCCGGATGGATTATAACCGGTATCGGTCATCCGCAAAGGTTTAAAGAGATGGTCACGGGCAAATTCGTCAAAGGGTTGACCGGAAACCAGCTCAACAATACGACCCAGAACAATATAACCGAGGCAACTGTAGCGAAAGGCTTCGCCGGGACCTGCCTGGGGTTTGAGGGCATAGATATGTTCCAGCACCTGATCCTTGCAGGGTGAACCATACTTTTTCTTCAAGGCGTCGGCGCCGGTATAGGCGGGCAGGCCGGAGGTGTGGGTGAGCAGATGCACGATCCGGACATCCTGTTTATTTTCAGCGGCGAATGGCGGAATGATGGCGCTGACTTTGGTATCCAGGGTAAGTAGGCCCCGATCGATCAGCAGCTGAATACATGGCGCGGTCGAAACCGCCTTGGAGAGCGAGGCGACATCGAAGATCGCGTCGGTGGTCATGGGTGTTTGTTCCGGCTGGATACTGCGATGGCCAAAGGCGCGATGATACAGAACCCGTTCATGATTGCCGATGATGACCACCGCACCGGGGATAATCCCATTTTGGATAGTGTCCAATACCACAGTTTCGATTTCGTTGGGATCGGAGGCGGCCGCGACCATTCCACCGGGAAATAATACGCTCATCGAAAAACACACAATTAATATTTTAGCGGCAATATTCATAATGACCTTATCTTCCTTATTTTACAGGGTGTCCAATACGGCAGTAACGAACTCGAGACAGAATTATTGCGGTTGTTTTATTGAATGGTTCGTTGATACCTATTATACTGGGTCAGCTGCCGAACAGGTATGTTATTCTGATTAAGATGCGATAAACGCCCATTAGCACAGGAATTACACATGGCCAAAGCGAAACCGGTTCAAACGAGTTACCAGGCGCAAGTCATGGCGGGTGGCCGGATTGATGTCGGGCACCAGCGCCGATGGCATCGATGTGGCGATTGTCGATATCGATGCGAAACAACGGCAGGTGGTTGCCTATGACATGGTCAGATATCCGGCCGCGATCCGCAGGGCCTTATTGGGGGTCTATGCAATCCGGAGACGGCAACGGTCGATTGCGATATGTCATTACAATTTTTTACTGGGCCGGCTCTTCGCAACGGCGCTCATCGACATATGCAAAAAACATACGATTACCTTGAATTCGATTGACCTGATCGGATCGCATGGCCAGACCATCTATCATATTCCATCGGGCCGGAAATTTGGAACGGACTCCATCCGGTCAACCCTCCAGGATCGGCGAGCCGTGTGTGATTGCCGAGATGACCGGGATCACCACCGTGGCGGATTACGCGGCCGCGTGACATTGCCTGTGGCGGTCAGGGCGCGCCCCTGGTGCCATTTACCGACCATCTGCTGTTCAGCCATCCCAGGTATAGCCGGGCGGTTCAGAATATTGGCGGAATTGCCAATCTGACCTACCTGCCGGCGGGTGGCGCGATCGATGATTTACTTGCGTTCGGACAGCGGGCCGGGCAATATGATTATGGATGCGGTAGTGACACTGGCAACCCAGGGCAGAAAAACGTTTGACCGAAACGGCGCCATGGCGCGGCGCGGGCAGGTCAGTGACCAATTGCTGAAAGATAGCTTAAAGCATCAATATTACCGGCAGGCGCCACCCAAAACCACCGGTCGGGAAATGTTTGGACTGGCTTATAGCCAACCGTTTTACGACAAGGGCATACGCATGGGATTAAAGCCGGACGATATCATCGCCACCGCCACCGCGCTGACCGCCCATACGATTTGCGATGCTTATCGTAAATTCCTGCCTGAAGTTCCGGATCAGGTCATCCTCTGTGGGGGCGGCGCTCGCAATCCGGCCCTGGTCCAAATGCTGCGGGAGCGCCTGCCGGAAACAGCCTGGATGACGACCGGCGATTTTGGGATCGACAGCGACGCGAAAGAGGCGGTTTCTTTCGCCATGCTGGCCTGGGCGACGATGAATGGGATCGCCAATAACGCGCCCACGGCCACGGGCGCGCGACACGGCGCGATTTTAGGCAAGATTATTCCCGGGGCAAGTTCCGTTTGAAAATTTACTTTTATATTCTTCGAATTTGAAAGCTAATATGCAACCTGAAGACAAAATTTTACATAGCATTATTTGTTAATCGGGTGTAACATAGGATTTCTGGCTTCTGGCAACGATACATTGTTAATTAAGGAGTTTCCTTGTATTACCTGGGCGTAGATGGTGGCGGCACAAAAAACAGCGGCCGTGCTGTTCGATTCTGACAGCGGCAAGACGCGTACGGTCTGCCTGGGAAGCAGCAATCTCTGTGTGCTGGGGCCGGATGGGTGTCGAACGCTGTTAAAATCACTGGCCGAACAGCTGTTGATGGATATATCCATCTCAGAAGCGACCAGGGCGACCTTTGCTTTTGCCGGAGCCGGCAGGATTGCCGAACGGGAAATGGTCCAATCGGTGATCAGTGAACTGGGATTCCAGCAGTTTCGGGTGATGACCGACGCGGAGATTCTGTATGATTCATTTTTTGCAGAACGATCCGGTGTTCTGGTGGCCTCCGGAACCGGTTCGGTTGGCCTGGTGAAAGATTCGGATGGCTTCTTATCGTCAGATTGGCGGATGGGGTTATCTGCTGGGTGATAAAGGCAGCGGCTTTCATATCGGCAAACGGGCCATTTGCTTCGCATTAACCGACGCTGAGCATAATAGCAGGTTTTCAAAACTCACTCAGGCATTGCTCAATTTTTATGAATGCACACACACCTCGCGAACTCATCAGCGGGACTTATGCCGCTGATCGTCCGCAACGGTATGTCGCCTCCTGTGCCCAACGGGTAGATACACTGGCGGCCGAAGGCGATCCGGATGCGCTGGCAGTGATTGAAGCGGCGGCCCGCGCCCTGATTGCCCTAGTCGATCAGGCAACCGGCTATCTGCCGGACACAGCCAAACAGCCGCTTTTGCTGGCGTTGCCGGAGGGGTGCTGGCGGAAGGTTCGATGACCTGCCGTACGTTTAAACAGAACATGATAACCACGGGGAAATTCGTGGAATACGTCGCGCGGCAATATGCCCCGGCTGTGGCGGCCATGGTGGACGCGGCAACACGGGATGGCTATATTTTTTCGTCAGAAGCATTAACCGTACTCAAGACACTGGAGATTGGATAAACGATGACATTCTCCCTGATCGATATCATTATTGTAATCGCCTATATGGCCGGACCACGGCGCTGGGGTTCTGGATCGGGCGCAAGCAGACCAGCACCACCGACTACTTCCTGGGGGGCCGGCATATCCCCTGGCTGGCAGTGACACTCAGTATCGTCGCTACTGAAACCAGCGTCCTGACCTTTATCAGTATTCCGGGGATTTCCTACCAGGGCAATCTGACGTTTATCCAGATTGTGCTGGGATATGCCATCGGCCGGATCGCCGTGGCGCTGATATTGATACCGGCCTATTATCGCGGCTCGATTGAAACCGCCTATCAGTTCCTGGGTCACCGGTTCGGCAGCGGATGCGTCATGTCGCAAGCCTGACCTTTATGGCGACCCGGTTGCTGGCCGATGGCGTGCGATTGTTCGCCACGGCCATTCCGCTGGCGATTATTATCAAGGGCAGCGGTTTTTTCAGCGAATTAAGTGACAAGCAATTTTACCTGATGTCGATTATTGTCATCGGGATTATTACAGTTTTTTATACCTCGTTTGGCGGGATCAAGTCGGTGATCTGGGTGGATATGATCCAATGGTCGGTTTATATCGGCGGGGCCATTCTGGCCGGCGCGATTATTCTGTCCAAACTGCCCCATGGGTTTCAGGATGTGATGGACCTGGCGGTGGTGAGCGAAGGTAAGGCCCAATGGTTTCGTCTGGGGACCGACCTGACCGTGGCGGAGTTTTTCAAACAACCCTACACCTTTTTCACCGCGGTTTTTGGCGGCGCGGTTTTCAGCCTGGCATCGCATGGCACCGATCAGCTGATCGTACAGCGGGTGCTCACCTGCGGCAATTTACGCGCCAGCCAGAAGGCGATTGCCTGGACCGGGTTTTTTGTCCTGTTCCAGTTTCTGCTGTTTCTGGGACTTGGATTACTGCTGTACACCTACTACCGGGGCCAGACGCTTGAAGAATTGGGCCTGACGCGCGCGGATGGTATCTTTCCCAATTTATAGTCGAAGTGATGCCCACCGGTATCAGCGGCTTGATCGTCGCGGCGCTGTTTGCCGCGGCCATGAGCACCCTGGCCGGGAGCCTGTCCAGTCTGTCCAGTTCAACCGTACTGGATATTTACGTACCGCTGTTTGGCAAGGATAAAACTCAATCGCAATTGCTGAAAATCTCACGTATCGCCACGCTGGTCTGGGCGGTTCTGCTGATGAGCACCGCCATCGTGTTTTATTGATATGAAGGGAACCGTCGTTGAAATGGCTTTGGGGATCGCCTCTTATACTTATGGCGGTTTGCTGGGCACTTTTCTGTTGGGGCTAACCTGCCGCAAAGCGAACCAGCGGGATGCCATGATCGGATTTTTCGTGGCGCTGATCACCATGACTATTTTGATTCAGACCGTTGAACTGGCCTGGCCGCTGTATACCCTGGCCGGCAGTATAACAACTGTGATTGTTGGCATCCTGAGCAGCAGGCTATTGAAAAACATCCACGCACAGACAGGAAACGAAAGATGAATGACCCAGTCTATAATGAATTACTGAATCTGGTTACCGAAGCCAGAAATCCGGCATCGGAAAATATTGATGACAAGAGTACCGAAGAAATCCTGCACATTATCAATCAGCAGGATCATCTGATCCCCGAGGTGGTCAAGGGTCAGATTCCCTATATCACCCAGGCAGTCGACTTGATGGTCGAATCATTCAAGCAAGGCGGTCGGCTTTTTTATATTGGAGCCGGCACCAGTGGCCGGTTGGGCGTGCTGGATGCGTCGGAATGCCCCCCCACCTTTGGCACCGATCCACAGATGGTCCAGGGTATTATCGCCGGGGGCGAAAAGGCGTTGACCCGCGCCCAGGAAGGCTCGGAAGACCAGGTTGATACCGGAGCCGCTGAATTGATGTCTCGCGGTCTAACGAAGAATGACATTGTTTGCGGGATCGCAGCCAGTTTTCGAACCCCCTATGTGTTGGGCGCGATTGCCAAAGCGCGGGAAATTGGCGCGAAAACCATTTATGTCACCTGCAATCCGCGCGAGAATGTCACGATCGAAGTAGATGTCGCGATCTGTGCCGTTGTCGGTCCGGAAATTCTGATGGGCTCCACCCGGATGAAGGCCGGCACGGCCACCAAGTTAATTTTGAACATGCTCACGACCACAGCCATGACCCGGCTGGGTAAAGTTTACGGCAATATGATGGTAGACCTGATGATGACCTCGCGAAAACTGGAGGAGCGATCCAAGCGGGTGGTGATGATGGTTACCGGAGTGGACTATGACCAGGCGGCAACACTGCTGCAAGCGGCCGATGGCCATGTTAAAACGGCTATTGTCATGGAGTTGGCCGGGGTGGATAAAGTTCAGGCAAAACAGCGACTGGAAGCCAATAATGGTTTTGTCCGGCAGGCAATTGGAAAATGATCGTTTATATCCAGTCTTTATCCCGAAGCAGATCACAACCGCTTACTGGTTGATTTCTATCGCCCTTTGAATCTCGTGCGTTTTGGCTGTCAGAAATTCGTGGAGCCGGCATTTGACCGTCAGGATATCGACATCCGTCGGTTCTTTGTCCCAGGGCAGGTCAATGAGGTAGTGATCCGCCAGCAGCCCCCCCATCCAATGTTGACGCAACTGGGCGGGCTCAAAGGACCGTTTCAAGATTGCGGTCGGTGGATCTGTAGCCAGGTTCCAAAGTTCAATATCCAATGAACCGGAAAACTTGATCCGATCGCCATCCTGGTCACGAACCACCAGATAAATCCGAACCCCTTCATCGATGCCATCCTTGTTTTCATCCAGTCCCCGGGTATATTGACCAAAGGCGATATCGGTGATATGAACCCATTCATCCAGCGGATGATTGGCCATGGTCGAGGCTTCAAGCCGGTCATTGAGCCGACTGTTTTCCCGCTGACAGGTATTCAACTGCTCAGTAAGTTGTTGAATCTGGATCTGATTAGGATCCGGTTGCTGTGGAATAAATTCCGAATTGGGAGAGGAACAACCCATAATAAAGGCCAGAAGCAAGAGAACATACAGCGGCTTGATTCGGTTGGTTTTCATGACAATGCCAGCTCGATTGTAGTTAATTGGCTCCCCATGTCCCCGACAATCGGGTTTGGGATACTCTCAGCATCGGGAGGCCGGTTGGCGGATTCGTAATGAAAAAAGCTCAGACAGGCATGATCGCTGTCTGAGCTTGTATTATCGTCGATAGGGCCGGGAGTCGCAACTGGTTTTTTATCAGGCTTCCTGATCCTTGGCAAATTCCGGCATTTTTTCGAGAATCTTATCGGCAATACCGTATTCGACCGTCTGCTGGGCTGTCATCCAGTAATTACGGTCACAATCTTTAGTTACGGTCGGTACGTCTTTCCCAGTATGCTGGGAAATTATCCGATACAGGTTATTACGAACCCGGATCATTTCTTCGGCCTCGATCTTGAGATCGGTGGCGGGCCCAGTAATGCTGCCGCGAATCAGCGGTTGATGGATCATCACACTGGAATTGGGCAGGATAAAGCGTTTACCCGCGGAACCGGCCAGCATCAGGACCGCACCCATACTGGCGGCAAGACCGACACAGTAGGTGCTGACATGGCAACGCAGGAACTGCATGGTATCATAAATGGCCATACCTGCCGTGACGGAGCCACCCGGTGAGTTGATATAAAAATGGATATCGCTTTTGCTGTCTTCATTACTGAGGAAGAGCATCTGGGCAACGATCAGGTTGGCCACATCATCGGTCACAGGGCCGCCCAAAAAGATAATCCGGTCACGCAGCAACCGCGAATAGATATCATAGGCGCGTTCACCCCGGCCGGTCGTTTCGATTACTATTGGTACAAGATTGGACATGACTGCCTCACAATTCATCTGATTAATATGGATATAGTCTATAAGTTCGCAACAACTTGCTTCATTTCCAGGCAAGCGGTTATTTTTTGTCCTTTTTATCATCCAGCGTCAACACTTCATCGACCAGGCCATATGCCAGGGCTTCCTGAGCGCTCATATAGCGATCCCGTTCGGTTTCCTGCTCGATTTTTTCTACCGGCTGGCCGGTATGATGGGACAAAATTTCATTAATGATTTTACGGGTCTTAATAATTTCTTCCGCCTGGATTTCAATATCGGAAGCCTGTCCGGTCACCCCGCCCCAGGGTTGGTGGAGCATGACTTTGGAATGGGGCAGGGCAAAACGTTTGCCTTTAGTGCCGGCCGCGAGAATAACCGCCCCGCCGCTGGCGGCATGGCCGATACAATAGGTGCAGACATCGGAGTTGATGAACTGCATGGTATCATAAATCGCCATGGTATCCTGGACACTGCCGCCGGGACAGTTGATGTATAAGTGGATATCGCTGCCACGCTTGAGATTGTCCAGATAAAGCAGCGACTTAATCAATTACCGAGGCATATTGTGCCGTGACTGGTGATATAAGGAAGGGTCCAGCGGCATATCCAGGAAAACGCAGCGGTTTTCCAACAGCATCTCGTTGAGACCCATCTCACGTGTACGTTGATAATTGCTCATTCCACCGCTCATCTGAGCCAGGATCTGGTCCGGGCGGATCATTTCGGGACGATGAATTATCATTGATTGGTAGTCCTTTACAGCTATTAATAACGGCATTCTGGCCATTTAATCCGATTAGCCATCCGTTTCAAGCGTCGGGCAGGACATAGAGGTCGGGATTGTCAGGCCCAACCCCCAAAATCCTGGTCCATGTACATTCTATCGGCCTGTCTAAGCCCCTGTCCTATATCTCATTTATCGGACTTTTTCAGGCGGCTTGCGATTGGTAAGTAAAATTGTCAGGAACCTGGATCTTATTTCTTCGTCTGGTCTTACCGGGTTATCGGAGCCCGGTACTATGCCGGTATCTCCAGCAAACAGTTAGCCTCCGATCGGGGCTTATCTACCACCTTGGACATCTCCAGACATCGGCCATTATCGAGCAGCCTTTTCGTCACGAATTTCTGCTCGGGCCAGCTGGTCGTTTATCGCGACCGCTCATGGGCCATCCTCATAGAGTTCGAACACGCATTTTTTCGGGACGACGCGCCTGAACTGAATGCCAGCGATTTGGGCGATAAAAGCGTTGACTTCACCTCTCGGAAACTGATCAATTGCCAGTTTCTCGCATGACCGCTTCCATGAATGAAAGCTCGATTTCAGTTGAGCAGCCGATTTTCGCTTCACTGCATGGAAGTACGGAACCGCATGTTCTTCGATATTCTCTTCGACATGTTTCTCCACCGGCACGCCCCGGCTGCACCAGTTGATAATACTGCTGCCGTCAGGACCAGCACGCTGGTTGCAATGACGAGCCGCCACGCCTTCGCTGGAAGTTCAAAGTCAATGCTTGGAGTTCAAGATAATCGCGAATCTGTTGGGCCATTTCGACTGACGGGCTTCCTTGATCAGAGCCTGTCTTTCCAGCATTTCTTCGATACGCTCACGCAGCTCCGCCTCTGTTTCGAAACGCCCGAGCTTCTGACCGAATAAATCGTCATTCAGTTCTGCCGGTTTCAAACGACGGACAGCCTTGACTTCCATTGTCAAAACTCGGCCTTGCTTGCCCACGGTAATCTTCAACGTGGAATGAGTGTCAGGGCACTGTCGATTTACAGGTCTTGACCACATCGCCAACCTTAACGCCCACCAGACCTGTTCTTCCAGCTCGGACCACTCGATGCCCATCAGGGCGAATCCCGCAGGGGCAGACCCAGCATGGGATACATCGTCCAGCGAACTTCCGGCTCTTCCTCAACGCCCTTCAACCTTCAGGGTGACGCTTTGCGGTCAGCACCATGTCGTTTTCTTTCAGCGGTCTTGTCAACATCCTCCATGACTTGCCGTGGCGTTGACGGCAAATCTGCAACGATTTCGTCAGTTACCCGCTTTTCGGTCAATATCGACAACCTGCTTGGCAACCTCGATACCTTCCAGTTCGCGGGCAGTTCAAATTCCGGTTTGACTTCAATTTCATACTCAAATTTGAAATCGCCCTCATGCCGGCAGTTCAATGTCTTCCAGGTTTCAAGTTGCGGCTCGCCCAGTATTTCAAAATCCTGCTCTTCTTCGATTTGCTCAAAAGCCTTTAGCCAAAAGACGCAGCTTCGATCTGGTCAGAGATCATCTTCACCAAAACGCTTTTCCATCAGTCGACGCGGAGCGCTCGGCCCTTACCGGAAACCCGGTAATACCGCTGAATTCCGCAGTTCCTGGTACTGCTCGTCAAGCTGTTTATCAATTTCCGCACGCGGTATGGTCAATCGAGACCTTTCTTCTTCCATGACGCCGCTGTCTTCGATAATTAACCTCAAGCTGCATTTTGGTTTCATTCCAGATTTTCAGTCTCGTCCTGATCTTACTGCTTCCAGTTCTTTCTGATCATCTGGGAGCTCTTCAGTTAGCCATTCATTAAGTTCCTAGATTGGTACCGTATCAAGTACTGTTTCCTGAAGGCTAAAACCATCGGCACAAAAAAAGGCTGAAATCCGATTTACATCGCATCGAAACAGTTATGGCCTTAAAAGAAATCATTTCTGGCTTCGTTATGACGCGACTCCGACCAACGCCAGGACTTCATGCCCGATAACTCGTTGTCGCAATAAACAAAAAAAGCGGGTGATGAGGCTCGAACTCACGACATTCACGTTGGCAACGTGACGCTCTACCACTGAGCTACACCCGCAATGGATGTCAGGTTGACTATGATAATCCCCTTTTGGTATATTTCAATCCTTTTTTTGAAAAAATGTTACAAAACCGTTTAGTGAATATAGAAACCTCACATTCAGAACCCGATAGCCTGCCTGGGGTCTTTCCCGTCGGATTTTCTAATCATAACCGCTATTCAGGCAGGATGTTATTAAAATATCGCCCTTACCATAATATGGCAGGCCTAAGAAGTACCCATTTCAAATAGTGCCATAAATGTAAATTATTCCCGGGAAATAAAATTCTCAATATTGAGAACAAGTCGTCACAACACAAACATGTCGGTTCTCGTTAAAAGAAAACATACTTACTAATAACACCCCACAATATATACATATATTAATATTATTTGGAATTCCATAAAAACGGCGAAGGCCTTAAGAAATATAATGTCTTGAATTGCAATATCTTACAACAATACACCCGCTACTTTATTATGATCTATTAGTGATTCAATATAAATTTTATTTTTTTACATTTGTTATTATTCAAACCATGAGGTAAAATGTATCCAGTGACCTCATATCTGGGTCATGTTCAAAACGCGAATGAGGAAAAACTGAAAACTTGGATCATGCGGAAAAAAGGCAAAACTCGCATGAGATATCTGATTGTACCTTTCATTTTTTTTCTGGGATGTAATGCACAGCACGATACTGCGCAGGAATTGATTGTCTGTGAATTCCACGGCGGTATGATGGGAACGGATGTTTCCATCAAAGTCAAATGCGATGCATCTCGCCAACCCAACGCGTATACAGCAATGGAACATGCCGTGGCAACCATGGAGAAAAGCATTTCAACCATCAGTTCCTGGGTTCCGGAAAGCCAGACCAGCCTGGTGAATCGTCAGGCGGGTATCGCACCGGTTAAAATCGGGCCTGAATTGATGTCGATCCTGCAAAAATCGCAAGAGATAGCGGACATGTCGCACGGCGCCTTTGACATTACTTTCTCGGCCGTTGGAAAACTTTACGAGTTACGACCGGTATTACCGGTAATCCCTACCGATGAACAAATCGACCAGGCCCTGCCCTTGGTTGACTATAAAAAACTTAAATTAAACCATTCCGAAAACACGGCATACCTGCAAGAAAAAGGCATGCGGATTGATCTGGGTGGCATTGCCAAAGGCACAATCGTCGATGCCGCGGCGGCAACCCTTCGCAGGGAAGGTTTTGATTATTTTCTGATCAACGCCGGCGGTGACCTGCTGGCCAGCACTCCTGATGGCTGCGATCCCTGGCGGATCAGCATTAATAATCCCCGTGACGCCAGAGGCAAACCGCTGGGCACGGTTGCCGTCACAAACGAAGCCATTGTCACCTCAGGTGATTATGAGAAAATGGTCGAGATCGATGGAAAACGCTATCACCATATTATCGATCCCAGAACGGGCCGGCCAGTGGAGGGCTGCATTTCAGTTACCGTGATTGGGCCGGACGCAGAATCCGCTGACGCCCTGGCAACCGCCTTTTTCGTTATGGGACCGAACGACGGCCTGGCGCTTTGCGAACAAATCCAGGATGTGGAAGCGTTTTTTATCACTCCCGACTTTGAATCGATTGCTTCCAGCCATTTTCCCGTTATAAATCCAATCCGAACCTTGACATCTAAAGAGTAAGAACCGGTTGAAAGATTTTTATCAGGATGGACCGCAACTGATGATGTCATCCACCCTTTGAGCCGATCCATTAAAAATTATCACAGGTATTCCTGAACGTTTCAGTTTTAACCCTACATAATCCTGTTTCCGTTTGTTTCCCTTACCATTCTGATCCGAGAATAACCGCCCTAACTATCAACAGTAAAGGAACACTTATGCAGATCTCCAGGCGACAATTTTTACAGTTTTGCGGAGCAGCGGCGGCTTCGCTGGGATTAACCCAGGCCACCGTACGTCAATTGGAAGCGGCCCTGGCCAGTGACGGCGCCCCCACCCTGATCTGGCTGCATGGCAGCGGTTGTCAGGGCGACTCGATCTCATTTTTAAATCTTTTCGACAACGTCGATCCGGTTGGGCACCTGACAGTGGATCAAGTATTGATCCAGCATGTCAATCTTGCCTATCATACGGTAGTTATGTCATCAGCCGGTGAAACCGCCTGGACCATGAACTTTGAAGCGGCCCGTAAAGGTGGATTTGTTCTGGTGCTGGAAGGCGGCGTTCCGATGGCATTTGACGGTCGAGCCTGCCTGATCGCCACGGCTAACGGACAGGAAATCACTTATCATGACGCCATCAAGGATCTGGCCAAGGATGCCGCGGCGGTGGTCTGCGTAGGCACCTGTGCCAGCTATGGCGGCATTCCCATGTCCGGCCCCGATCCCAAAGAAACCAACCCAACCGGCGTCATCCCCTGCCATCAAGCGGTCCATGCCCTCTACCCAGATAAGCCGGTCATCAATATTCCGGGCTGCCCGGCGCATCCCGATTGGGTGGCCTGGGCGGTCGTCCAGTTGATTCTGGGCAATATTCCGCAATTAGACCCCTATCTGCGACCAGTGGAAATCTATGGCAACAAGGATGACAATCTCAATGTTCGCAATATCCACGAACACTGTCCGCGCAATCCCAACAAACAAGGCACTGGTCTTGCCACCACTTTCGGTCAGGATGGTTTATGTCTGGAACCGCTGGGGTGTCGCGGCCCAAACACCTTCGCGGATTGCCCGACCCGCCGCTGGAACAAAGGCGAAGGCGGCGCAGTCAACTGGTGCGTCGATAGCAACGGATTATGCCTGGGCTGCGTCGAGCCGGATTTCCCGGGCGGATCGTTCTATGAACTGTAAGTATTTGTCGAGTTTGTTCCCCGCATAAAAATAAACCATTCGAATTTAACCAGATCCTTTCTTTCAGGAGAAAGTCATGAAAATTACCGCGGCATTCGATCCCGTTACCCGTATCGAAGGGCATCTTAATATCCAAATCGAAATCGACACCGTTAACGGTGTTCAGCAGGTAGTCGATGCCAAGGCGACCGGGGGACTGTTCCGGGGCTTTGAGAAGCTGCTGATCGGCCGCGATCCGCGCGACGCGCAGCACATCACCCAGCGTATCTGCGGGGTTTGCCCGGTCGCGCATGGCATGGCGTCGGTTTTGAATCTGGACAATGCCTTCGGCGTCAATATTCCAAACAATGCCCGTTTGATGCGCAACCTGGTCAACGGCGCCAATTTTGTCGAGTCGCATATTCTGCACTTTTATCTGCTGTCCGTGCCTGATTATGTCGCGGGTCCCGCCATGCCGCCCTGGCAGGCAGACTGGGATATCGATCGCCGTCTGGATAAGACCCAGACCGACCGGCTGGTCAGCCATTATCTTCAGGCGGTCACCATGCGCCGCAAGGCCGATCAGATGACGGCCATTTTTGGCGGTCGGGCGCCGCATCCCAACGCCTTTATTCCGGGCGGATTCACCTGTACACCACGCCAGGAACGTATTGATGAGTACAATCGTTTTCTGGACGAATTGATCCCGTTTGTGCGGGATGTTTATATTCCTGATGTCGAGTTACTGGGTACGATCTATCGCGATTACTTCTCGATCGGAGCCGGATGCAAAAACCTGCTGGCATACGGCGTATTTGAAGAATCAACGCCGGGCCAGCGGTTGATACCGGCCGGGAGTATCGCGAATGGTTCAAGAAACGTTCAACCTTTCAATGCCGCCCAGATCACCGAACAGGTGACTTATTCCTGGTTTGCGGATGCGAATCCGATCCATCCTTCGGAAAGTTATACCCAGCCTCAAAGCCCCAAACGGGACGCTTATTCCTGGGTCAAATCACCCCGCTATCTTGGCAAGCCCTACGAAGTCGGACCCCTGGCGCGCATGTGGGTTCGGGGCGATTATCAAAACGGCATTTCCACTATGGACCGGCATCTGGCCCGGGCCCATGAAGCATTACTGGTGGCCGAGGCGCTGCGAATCTGGGTTAACCAGCTGGACCCGGCCGGCGCTGTTTATAACGAACCCGTCCTGCCCGATAGCGCCACAGCCAGCGGATTGACCGAAGCGCCGCGCGGCGCGCTGGGCCACTGGTTGAAAATCGAAAATGGCAAACTGGCCGCCTATCAGGTGATCTCCCCAACGACCTGGAACTGTTCACCCCGCGATAGCGGCGGTGTTCCCGGCCCGCTGGAAGAAGCCCTGCTGGGCACGCCCATCGAAAATCCGGATATGCCGATCGAAGTGATGCGTATCATTCATTCATTCGATCCCTGCCTGGATTGCGCCACACACGTGATCCGGCCGGGTCAGGAAGCCAAACTTGTCAGAATTCGTTGAGTTACTTGTTTATGAATAAACCAGCTCCAACCAGAATAGCGATTCTCGGCCTGGGCAATCTGCTGATGCAGGATGACGGCGTGGGAGTACACATCATTCGCAAGATGATGCAGGATCCGCCGGTCGATACCGATCTGTACGAGATCGGCACGTCCGTGCTGGGCTCGCTGGATATTCTGGAAAACTATGCTCAGATCATTGCCATTGACGCGGTTTGTGCCGATGGCCCGCCCGGCAGTGTTTATTATTTTGACGGCGGCGACGCGCTGGTTCCAGATGGGCATTCCCTGCATGACCTGGGTTTACCGGCGGCCATTCAAATGCTGGATCCGGAACGTCGCCCACGCGTACTGATCGTCGGTATTCAGCCGGCTCAAATCGATCTGGGCCTGGAGTTGTCGTCTAAATTGAAAAAAGCATTGCCTCAGATTGTGCAATGCATTCATTCCCGAGTTCATTACTTTACCCATCAAAACCAGTCCCTGTCCCATTAACAATTATAAAGGAACCGTATCATGAATAACGCAACAGCCCGAACCATTTTTGGTATCCTGCTATTGACTGTGACTGTCGGCCAGACGCTTCAAGCCGACACCTTCACCGTTCGGTTTACGCCAACGGATGCGGGAGGACGTTACGGGACCAGTTATGTCCAGGCGGTCTGGTTGACCGATACCAGCAACAATCGGGTCTGCACACTCGGCACCGGCAATGGCAAGGTTGCGCTCTGGGCCAATACCCGTTATGGCAGTTGTTATACCTGGTATTCCAATAATCCCACTTATAGAACCGATGACCGCACTGACCGGACGGGCGCTACGCAAAGCGGATACCGGGAATATGTCATCAGCTGGGATTGCACCATGTACAATACCAGCTTGCCCGATGGGACCACCCTGCCGGATGGCAATTATAAACTCTGGATGGAATGCTCCAATGGCAACGATTCCAACAATCTGAATGTGGCCACTTTCAATATTACCAAAGGCCGCACGCCCTGGGTACAGACCCCGGCCAATGGCAAGTTTCTCAATGTCCGGATCGAATATGTTCCCAGCGGACTGGGCATTTCTAATTTGCCGGCCGGTACTGTGACGGAAACCAGCGCCGTACTCAACGGTCAGGTTACCGGTACCGATGGCGAAAATCCGCTGGTGTATCTGTACTGGGGCAATGACAACCAGGGCGGCACTAGTCCCGCCGGCTGGGATCATGCGGTATCGTTGGGTATTCAGGGAATAGGAACTTTGTCGCATACCCTGACCGGCCTGACCCCGGTAACGACTTATTATTATCGGTTCCGGGTCGTCTCCTCCACCAAAGATATCTGGGCGAATGATATCCAGACTTTTACCACATTGTCTCCGGCATTTTCAGATATTGCCGTGTCTCCTCAAATGATTCAGTTTAAAGATGTGCCCGAAAACCAGACCCGCCAGGCAACCGTTGCCCTGCAGAATCTGGGCGACAAAAACCTGACCATTACCTCCCTGAATCTGACCGGCCTGGATAAAGATCATTATTCGCTGATCGGCGCCCCGACGCTGCCCTTAACCATCCCAACCAGAACCAACCCATGGTCAAACCGTGATATTGGTGAAGTGGGCGCTGCCGGCAGTACAACCTATGGCAACGGCACCATAACCATTTCAGGTTCCGGGGAAGATATCTGGGGGGAAGAGGATGAGTTCCATTACGCCTATCAATCGCTGAATGGCGATGGCGAGATTATCGCAAAGGTTAATTCAGTCGCCAATACCAATACCTGGGCCAAAGCCGGGGTCATGATCCGCAATGGCACTTCCAATGAGGCCAAACACGCCTTCATGTGCGTCACGCCGGGTAACGGTGTTTCATTCCAGCGGCGGGTCTCGACCGAAGGCGCCTCAACCAGTACCACGATCGGCAGTCTCACGGCCCCCACGTGGGTTCGCCTGGTCCGCCAGGGCAGCACCTTCAGCGCTTATTATTCATCCAACGGCTCCAGCTGGACACCGGTGGGATCCGAATCCATCAGTATGAGTACGAGCGTCCTGATCGGCCTGGCGGTCACCAGTCATAGCGATGGCACCCTGTGTCAGGCGGCATTTTCCAGTATCCGCGGCACTCTTTCCGATGGAACCGAAAATACCCTGCGCAATTTAACTGTTCAATTGAACACCACACGCGCCGGAGATTACCCCTATGCCAGACTGGCCGTCGGCAGCGATGATCCGGATACCCCGGTTACGTATGTAGATCTTCAGGCGCAGACCATTGGCGAAGCCGCCTACACCCTGAGGGCCGTGGGCGGTATCGGCAGCGCCTCGAACTGCCTGGCGCAATATGGATCAGACGTGCTGGTTGGACAGGGCCATATGCTATGCCGGCTGCAGATGGGTGATCCCGCCGGTCCGGTTCTGTTACGTCAAATGCCTCTGGATGATACCATCCTGGATATTGCGATTCAAGGTGATCGTGCTGCGGTCGCGCTGGGCAAGCGGGGTGTGGCGCTGATTGATCTGACCAACTTTACACCCATTGAACCTCTCGCCGGATATAATACTGATTTCTATGCCCAGTCCGTTGCCTGGCATGGCGATCATCTTTGTGTCGCCGACGGCTCTGGCGGCCTGATCCAATATGCCATCTCAGTTTCCTCGCTTCAGCCGGACCGGCAATACACCCCGACGGAGCCGGTAACAAAAGTAACGATAACCGGCGATCGCGCCTGGCTGCTCTGTCAGGAAACCGGCGTGAAGATGGTCGAGTTATCTACCTGGACGCCAAAACTGACCGGTCAGGTCGGACTCACCGAACTGCCCAGGGCAATGGCCGTGAATGGCGATACCGTTTATGTAACCAACTATCTGGACGATTTTATGACCGGCCAATACAACGGAAGCACACTGACCGTGACCGGTCAGTGCCGCCTGCAGGGAGGAACCGGCCGGGCGATGGCGTTATCGGGTGATTTTGCCTGTGTGGCTACCGCGGCCGGTATTGAGCTGGTCAATATCACCAACCCGGACGAACCCGTCTCGGTCAGGATCATTCCCGGCACCGATGGCGCAGTCGATCTTCTGGCAGTCGATACGAACCGGCTGGCAGTGGCCCGGCAAAAACTGGGTGTCTGCCTGGTCGATCTGGCCAATCCGGAACTTCCGGCAGTCAGTAATCCATGGACGTTTCATGCCAGTCCCGCCGGCCTGACACCCGTCAACGGTCTGGAACGTGTTTTAACCGCGGAAGGGGATGAAGGATTGCAGGTGGTTGACTTAAGCGAAGTATTGAGGCCCGGTCAGATCAGTATGCTCAATACCCTGGGCCAGGCCAGTGAATTCGCGGTGGTTGACGACAAGGTTCATATTGCCAACGGCCTGGACGGTCTGCGGGTGGCTTCGATCGCGGATCCGGCCCATCCAGTGTTAAAAGGTCATTTTGACAGTGGAACCCAGATCGATCAGGTAGCCGCCAACGCGGCCACTTTGCTGGCCGCCGATGAGCGAACACTTTATCGTTTGACCAACGATAACGACAATCCGGACTTGATCAGTTCCTGGCACAGTCCCGCGCGGATTCTCGATCTTGCCCTCTATAACGGCTATGTCTATCTCGCCAGCGCCGGCATGGGTATTCAGACCGTTCTGATTGAAAGCCTGTCTCCAGTCAGCCAGGTCGACACTGCCGATACGGCCTATAGTCTGGCCATTGCGGGCAACACCCTGTACGCGGCTCAGGCTACTGGCGGACTGGCCATATTCAGTTTGAATAACCCTGCCGCCCCCGCTTTGATCGGCCAATATGATCTGCCCGGGCGGGCGGTCAGTCTGGCGGTAATTAATCAACGGCTCTGCCTGGCCAACAGCCAGGGAGGCGTAACGATCTTTGATATTACCGATCCAGCCAACCCCATCATCCATGCCCGCACCGCACTGCCGGCGGAAAGCACCCGGATCAACCAGGCGGACTCCCGGCTGCTGGTCAGTAACCGCAACGGCGGGTTATCCATTCTCGCCGTTGTGCCGCAACCGGCCCGCCTGACTGGCGACCTGAACGACAGCGGACAGATCGATGCCGGAGATTTACCTTCGATAACGGATGAGTGGCTGGTCCAGGAAAACAATCTGAATCCATCAGTCGGCAATATTTTCTTCTACGATACCCGTATCGATCTTTATGATTTCAGTGAGCTGGCGCTGCGCTGGTTATCTGAATCATCCAATCCCAAACCCATCGCGTATTGGAAATTTGACGAGAATGGCAATGACAGCGTTGGAAACCGGGACGCCCTGCTGGAAAACGGGGCCGCGATCAGCCATCTCCTGGGCAATTACAAAATCGGCAACGGCGGTCTGGTGCTTGACGGTATTAACGACCTGGCCAATTGCGGCGCAGGCAGCGGACTTACCTATCCGGCCTTTACCGTGGCGTTCTGGTTCAATGCCAACGCTATTTCATTGACTCAATCATTTCATATCGCCGGCCAGCGAAATCTGAGCAGTCATCTCTGGAGTGTTCAGACCTGGGGAACCCAATCGGGTCATATTACCGGTTTTGTCAACGGCAGCGGAACGTACGCACTGACCGAAACCACCATTACCCCCCAGGCGGGCCAATGGTACCATCTGGTGATGACCTATGATGATCTGGGCGACCGTAAAGTCCATGTTTATGTCAATGGCCAGGAACCCTCTTCCGCGCAACAAACGGCTTTAGACGGCGCCATGCAGATGAATGTTGATTTGCCAGTGACCTTGGGTGATCGCATTGGCGGCGGACGCGCCATCGGCGGCAAAATCGATGATGTCCGGATTTATGACCGGGTATTGACTCAACAGGAAATTGCCCTGCTGGCTGACATGTCATAACCGGCTATTGATTCCAACATTAAATCGCCTTAATACAGTACTTATCTTTGAAAAACGCGGTTCCACACCGCGTTTTTTATTTGACTTTATAACCATTTGGAAAAATATTAAACAAATCCGTTATAAAAAACCTCGTTGATTCGAAACTCCCGTTTTTCGCACCTGTCAGAATCGGTCCGGGCAACCTGATTTTCTTGATAACCTTTCAATTATCGGTCACATAAAAAAACTTCCCATTGCTCATTATGACATCTTGGTAAAACAACAGCGGAAAAAATGGAATTCATCGGCTAATATGGCCTTTTTTATCGGACGGCCTATCTGGATAAAGTCCATCGATAATAACTTGCCTAAGTTTTATAGTATTCCGGTCGAAATGGGAATTGAGGAAAAGTATTCAAACGCCTGTATCTTTAAACGTACTTTACTCATAAGAGAAAATGGCTTTATTAATAGCAGAAGAGCAGAGAGAAATGAGCGTATTGAGCGATAACGCATTAAGTCAGATAACGGATCTGGCTCGTCACATTGAAGCGACGAACCAAACGGTTGAACCGGGATTCATGCAGATCTGCGAATCGCTGCAAAATCTTTCGCTGGCCATCGGGAAGATCCGGGAAAACACCTTCATTAACGCCGATGGTATGGATCCAGCCCGGGAAGACCACCCAGTCAGGAAGGTCCTGGAACTGGTCGAACAGGCACTGGTCGAATTGAACCGCTCTCAGCAAGACGCTCACGAGGACATGACGATCCTGGAGCAGACAGCACAAATCACGGATCGTCTGGAGCAATCCAGGGGCACGTTGGGTAAAATGACACGCCGGTTACGGATTATCGGCCTGAATATGCAGGTGGAAAGCGTTCATCTGGATTGGGCCCGCGCCGACTTTACTGACTTTTCATACGAGATCTCAAAGCTGAGCGATCGAATCAAAGAGATATCAGCCACCTACAACACGGATATTCAGTCATGCCATCAACTTCAGATGGCAACGATCAAAACCATGCGTAGCGAGTTGGCTTACCTGGCGCCGCTGGTGGAAGAAGTCGATATGCAGATCCGTCAGGTACTCATTGATATTGCCACACTATCCGAACATTCACACCAGACCATGACGCAAGCCGTCCATATCTTTGCCGAGGTCACTCGTCACATAAACGATGTTGTCATGGGTATTCAATTCCACGATATTACCCGCCAGCAACTGGAACATGTCATAGAATCGCTGGACGAAATTCGAATCGGATATACCGATTCGACCGCCGGAAACGAGTCATCGCAACTGGGCATGACTTATCTGATCCTGACCTTGCAGGGCGCCCAGATCGAACAGGCCGCCCAGACCTTTCGGCGGGTTTATGATGAAATGGATCATGCCCTGATTGACATTGCCAGTTCGATCCTTAAGCTAAATAACAATCCGGCCGAAAATCCGACGAGTGACCGGCAAGTGTATCCTCAAATCCAGTCCAAGCTGGCGAATTTTTCCAGCTTGTTACGAAAAACCTCCCAACTTCGTCATAACATCATTCAGTCCATAACTCGATTAAGCGGATTATCTGAAAAATTACATAGCCAGGCCGATGCGATCGGGGAGATCCGGATCGAACTTGACCTGAAGTCGATGAACGCCATTGTCCTGTCCGGCCACCTGGGCCAGGAGGGTCGTACCCAGGAAGTACTGGCGCAGGAAGTTTATCAGACTTCCAACGATACCGGCGCCTGGGTGGACAGTATCAGCCGGCAACTTAAAGATATTGTGGATAACACCCAGAAAATTCTAAGGAAAGTCAATAGCGCCGAGACGAACAATCAGGTTGCCAAAGAGCCGCAAGAGACGCTATTAGACCGTTATCTCAATGAATTTAACCAGGTGTTCGATAACAGTTCCGTCATGCTCGATCAACTGCAACAATCAATCCTGGAGTTGAATGATCGCATTGAACCCATCCGGGATTCGCTTGCTTTTTTAACCGATCTGGAGGCGCGTTTACGGGAACACAGCCTGGTTCTGAACGAACTGGCCGCGCCGCTGGCGGATTATGCCGGTTCGGTTACTGAAAGTCAACGGGCGGAACTGGAACAAATCGGCCGGCGCTACACGATGGAAAACGAACGGATCATTCATCGCCTATGCCTGACCGGCGCCAATAATGCCACATCCGATACCGGCGCCGGTTTCTCTACGGATACCCTGCCCCAGGCAGACTTGTCCTCAGGCAGTGAGGACGATCTTGGAGACAATATCGAATTATTCTAATACGATCATAAAAGGATACCATCATGAACCTGCGAAATGAAAAAATAAAAGATAGAACCATTTTTATCCTCGATGGCGACATCACCATTTACGATGCCGTTTCGCTTCGGAATACCTTACTGGAAGCGCTCGATACCTCACCGGCAATCGAACTCAATCTGGCTGATGTGACCGATTGCGACATTACCGCTTTACAAATACTGGTTGCGGCCGGAAAAACCGCCGAGAAAAACAAAAGACGCCTGTCGATCACAGATTGTTCCGATTCACTGGCGGCCAAAATGCGGCAGATCGGATTTGATATGCCCGCAGCCATGCTTCAATAAAGGAGACACCCTATGTCAAATACGATTTTGACCGTAGACGATTCGGCCAGCATGCGACAAATGATCAGTTTTACCCTGAAACAGGCGGGCTACAATGTGGTTGAAGCCCAGGATGGCCAGGATGCGCTCAACAAGCTCTCGGCCAATGAAATCAATATGGTCATTACCGATCTGAACATGCCGAATATGGACGGGATTACCCTGATTAAGGAAGTGCGTAAACTGCCCCAGTATAAGTTTATGCCCATGATCATGCTGACAACAGAATCACAGGATGACAAAAAACAGGAAGGCAAGGCGGCCGGCGCGACCGGCTGGATCGTCAAACCGTTTAATCCGGAACAGTTGGTCGGAGTAGTTAAGAAAGTTTTGCGTTAAAACGCCTGGAAAGGAATTCCCATGAGCGAACACAATAAATTTGCCGATACGTTTCGCCAGGAGGCCGAAGAGCTGCTGGCGGCGGTGGAAGAAAGCGTATTAGATATGGAACAAAATCCTGAAGATCAGGATGCGATCAATCGCCTGTTCCGGGCCATGCATACCATTAAAGGGTCCGGGAGCATGTTCGGTTTTGAAGCGGTGGCGTCTTTTACCCACCACGTCGAAACCGCGCTGGATCTGGTCCGCAATGGCGCCGCGCCGGTCAGTCAGGAATTAATCGATCTGATCCTGGCCAGCCGCGACCAGATCAAAGCCATGCTCGACGGCCAGGATGTGGACCCGGATCGGAATCAACAGATTGTCGCCGCCCTGGAAGCCCTGGTTTCGGGAACATCTCCCGACGCCCCGGCCGCGGCCCCGACCCAGGCGGCTCAGCCGGCGTCCCGATCCGTGCGAATGAACAAGAAACAACTCGCGTCCTGGCGGATCCGTTTCGCGCCGGAGGCTTCGATCTTTGCCTCTGGCACCGATCCGGTATTATTGCTGGATGAACTGTCCGAACTGGGCGAATGTCACTATACCGCCTATACCGACCGGATTCCAGACCTGGGCCAGCTCGATCCGGAAGCCTGTTATATGTATTGGGATATCATCCTGACCTCCGATAATCCCAAAGAAGCCATTCAGGATGTCTTTATCTTTGTCCAAGGCAACAGTGAAATCCGGATCGAGCAGATCTCCACACCCACCATCGCTCATACCATTGAAGATAACGAACTGCCCAGACTGGGTGAAATCCTGGTTGCCCGGGGCGACGCTTCAGAATCCGATATCGAAGAAGCCCTGAATCAACATTCCAAACTGGGTGAAATCCTGGTCAACAAGGGCAAAATAACCCCGGATAAAATTCAATCGGCCTTGCAGGAACAGAACCTCGTTCGCCAGCAAAAGCAGACCGAATCGACCGGCTATGTCAAGGTCTCCTCCGACAAACTGGATCACTTGATCAATCTGGTCGGTGAACTGGTCATCACCCAGGCGCAATTGACGGAAATTTCTGAAAACAGCGACCAGCCCGAACTGGCCAAACCGGTGGAAGAAGTCGAACGCCTGACCGCCGAGTTGCGTGACAGTGTACTGAATATCCGCATGATGCCGATCGGCTCGACCTTTAACCGTTTCCGACGGCTGGTTCGTGATCTGTCCAAAGAACTGGGCAAAGAAATCGAACTGACGACCGAGGGCGCCGAAACCGAACTGGACAAAACCGTGATCGAACGACTGGGCGATCCCCTGGTACACCTGATCCGCAACAGTATCGACCATGGCATCGAATCGCCGGATACGCGCCGGCAGGCCGGCAAAAATCCGGCCGGTACGATCCGGCTGATCGCGGCCCATCGCGGCGCGAATGTCGTCATCTCGATCAAGGATGATGGCAAAGGTCTGGACCGGCAGAAATTGTTAAGCCGGGCCATCGAAAAAGGATTGATCGCTCCAGACGCGGAACTAACTCGCAAAGAAACATTTAATCTTATCTTTATGCCCGGCTTTTCTACCGCCGAAGCCGTTACCAGCGTCTCCGGTCGCGGTGTCGGTATGGATGTGGTCAAACGCGAAATCGAAGCCCTGCGGGGTGCCATCGATATCGAAAGTGAACCGGGTCAGGGCACCACCATCACCCTGTCCCTGCCGCTGACCCTGGCGATTATTGACGGATTGCTGGTTGAAGTCGGCCCCGATCGTTATGTCGTACCGGTCAGTATGATCGAAGAATGTGTGGAAATGTCATCGCAGTATCGCGCCCTTAACGGGGAACGAAACTTAATGAGAGTTCGTGGCGAACTGGTTCCCTATATCCGATTGCGTGAGGTCTTCCAGGTTTGGAGCAAACCATCGGAAGTCGAAGAAACGGTAATCGTAAACTTTAATGATTCAAGATTGGGATTGGTAGTCGATCATATCATCGGCGACCACCAGACCGTAATTAAATCACTGGGCAAAATCTATCAGGATGTCGAAGGGGTCTCCGCCGCCACCATTATGGGAGACGGCAGCGTGGCGCTGATCCTGGATGTAGCCGGATTGGTGCGTTGCGCCGAACAGGAAGAAAGAGCCCTGGTAACCAGATAAACCATCTAATTATTAATTTTGATTGAGAGAGTAACCATGAAAACGAATGAAAAAAGAACCAAACTGGGTGTCACCATTATCGCGGCTTTTTTACTGGTCTCATTAATTACCGGTCTGACCGGTGGTCTGGGAATTTATTATTCCAAAAATATTGGTGAGCATGGCGTGCATTCGGCGGAAAAACTCGCCCCCCTGGGCGATGCCGCCATGGAAATCAAACTGACCGCCGCCAACGCCCATTTGAAACTGGAAGAGGTCATGGCCGGTGACAGCACCGAAAACATCGAGCATGTCCAGGAACTGTTGAACGAAACCGCCTGGTATTGTGACGCGATTGTGAACGGCGGTCAGAATGCTGAGGGCACCTTTTATGCCAGTGAAAATAAAGAGGTACGTCAGAAAATCAACGATGTAAAAAAATCCGTGCTGGCTTTTGCGGAAATGGCCCGGCAACGCGTGGAAAAAAACCAGACCTTTAATGCCATTATGGCTGACGCCGACCAGCAGTTTGATGACAGTTACGACACCCTGATGAAAACGCTGGATTCCACCCAGGAAAAATATAAAGGCGAAATTGAAGTCACCGCGGCTATCGGCCAGGCCAAGTTCCTGACGGCCGACAGCCACTTATTCTTCGAAGAACTCATGTCTGGAGATACAACCAACAAGATTGAAGATGTCATTGCCGGTTTTAACGCCGGGAAACAAATCATCGCGGACTTGAAAGGTAAAATCGATGATGACATCTGCCAATCGCAGTGTGACCAGGCGGAAAAACTGGTCAAAGCCGTGGAAAGCCGTTATCAAATCCGGCAAAGCAACACCGCCGCCATGGAACAGGTGGAAGTGGAATTTGACAAGGAATATCAATCCTTTGTGGCGTTAGCTGACGAGGCGGAAGAAGTGATTCATGACGAAATCGACGCAAGCCTGACTCAGATGAAAGCCAATGTGATCAACACCCGCAACATTATGTTGTCCATTTCCTCCATATCCGTTGTTCTGGCGCTGGGAATCGGCATCGCGCTGACCCGTTCGATTACCAAACCGGTCAGCGAGGCGGCCCAGATCGCCGAGGAGATGGCGCGCGGCAATCTGAATCATGCCATTGAGACCAGGCGCACCGACGAAATCGGCCAGATGCTGCGGGCCATGCGTGAGATGATTACCAACTTGAAAGTCACGGCCCAGAGCGCCGATTGCTTCGCTGCCGGTGATCTGTCAGCCAAACCCAAAGTTCTGTCGGATGATGATATCCTGGGCAAATCACTGGATACCATGGTCACGACGATTAATCAGATCGTCGAGGAAATCACCATCCTGACCCAGGCCGTCAAAGACGGTCAGCTCGATGTCCGTGGCGAATCCAGGCGCTTCGGCGGCGGCTGGGGCGATCTGGTCAACGGGATTAACGACCTGGTCGAAGCATTTATCCAACCGGTCAACATGGCGGCGGATAACGTCAATAAAATCGCTCACGGTGAATTGCCCGGACTGGTACAAGATAATTATCGCGGCGACTTTAACAAAATCAAAAGCAACATTAACAGTATGATCGAAAACCTGACCCGGTTCGTTACCGATGTCCAGAACTCGGCCAGTCAGGTGGCCAGCGGCAGTGAACAGATCAGCGCCTCGGCCCAGCAAATGGCGCAGGGCGCCTCGGAACAGGCCGCCAGTATCGAACAGATCTCCAGCTCGATGGAGGAAATGGCCAGCACTACCCGTCAAAATGCCGATAACGCCCAGCAAACCGCGTCGATCGCGGTGAAGGCGGCCGAAGATGCGCGCGAGGGCGGTTCCGCAGTCAATCAGACCGTTACGGCCATGACCAGTATCGCCGAAAAAATCAATATCATCGAAGAAATCGCGCGGCAAACCAATATGCTGGCGCTGAACGCGGCCATTGAAGCGGCCCGCGCCGGCGAACATGGCAAGGGCTTTGCCGTGGTGGCCGCCGAAGTGCGCAAACTGGCCGAACGCAGTCAGAATGCCGCCCAGGAGATCAGTAGCCTCTCCACGGAAAGTGTCGATATCGCCCAGAAAGCCGGCGAACTGCTGAACCGGATCGTCCCGGATATCCAAAAAACCGCCGAACTGGTACAGGAGATCAACGCGGCCAGCAGCGAACAGGCCGGGGGGATCGAACAAGTCACTCAGGCGATTCATCAACTGGATCAGGTGGTCCAGCAAAACAGCTCGTCTACCGAAGAAATGGCGTCCACCAGCGAAGAATTCTCCGCTCAAGCGGAACACTTGCAGAAAACCGCAGCATTCTTCAAACTATCCGATACCCGCGCGGCATTCAAGCATCAACCCTCAATGAATAAACCGCGCCTGGAAGCGGATTTTAGAAAATCCGGTTCCCATGCCAAATCCTCCATGGGAATTGATCTGGACCTGGATGAGGATGAAATGATTCAGGACAGTGAATTCGAACGCACAACCTGAACAATCGTAATGTTTCGACCTGGAATATAACAGAAAGTGAGGCCTTTAATGTTCAACCTGAAAGACAAAACCATCCGTTTCAGAATTCTGATGCTGCCCGTTTTATTTCTGATCGGCATGCTCCTGCTACAGGGCGCCAACATCCTGCTGGAACACCTGGTATTCAAAGATATCGTCTATCCGAACTTTGAAAAACAGGTGCTGAATGGCAATAAGAGTACCATTCAATACGCCACCAATATTCTCGTGCAGAATATGGCTGCCACTATGGCCAATGTGGATGAGGATAAAAGGCTGGAAGTTCTGCAAGCGGAGCTGGGACCGGTTCGCTTTTTTGAGGATCAATCCGGTTATTTCTTTGTGATCGATGGCAAGGCGACGATGGTCTACCACCCCATCAACGCCAGCCTGATCGGCAAGGACATGTCCGATTCCCTCGATACCAATGGCAAACCGTATATCAAGGCCATGGCCGAACTCGCCAAGAAGGACAAGGCCGGCTTCGTCGACTATTATTTCGAAAAGCAGGGCAAAGGCGTCCAGCCCAAGGTCAGTTATGTGCAGGTCATTCCCGGCACGGATCTGATCCTGGGAACCGGCGTCTATATCGATAATGTCGAAGAAGAAAAAGCCGCGCTTCGCCATACCATTCAAACGGCCAACACACGTTATACCATCATTAAAGGGATCATTTTCCTGATCGTATTGGTCATCACCACCCTCGTATCGATGCGGGTGGCCCGGGGCATTATTAAGCCGATTATCAGCGCGGTGGCCACCATGGACAAATTGTCCCGCGGTTACCTGGACATGATCATCCAGATTGATACCCGGGATGAAATCGGCCAGTTGCTGACCTCCATCAAGAATATGATCACCCGGCTGTCCGGCTTTGCCCATGACGTGCAGTCTTCGGCCAACCAGATCGCCAGTGGCAGTGAGGAAATCAGCGCCTCGACCCAGCAACTCGCCCAGGGCGCCTCGGAACAGGCGGCCAGTATTGAGGAAATCTCCAGTTCCATGGAAGAAATGAGCAGTACGATTCGCCAGAACGCCGACAATGCCCAGCAAACCGCTGCCATTGCCGAAAAAGCCGCCAGCGAAGCCCAGATGGGCGGCGAATCGGTGGCTGAAACGGTTCGGGCCATGAACAGTATCGCCGAAAAAATCAACATCATCGAAGAAATCGCGCGGCAGACCAATATGCTGGCGCTGAACGCGGCCATCGAAGCGGCCCGCGCCGGCGAACACGGCCGCGGCTTCGCCGTGGTGGCCTCCGAAGTGCGCAAACTGGCCGAACGCAGTCAGAATGCCGCCCAGGAAATCAGCACCCTGTCCACCAACAGTGTTGAAATCGCCGCCCAGGCTGGCAGGCTGCTGGAAGAAATTGTGCCCGGCATCGAAAAAACGGCCCAGCTGGTCCAGGAAATCAACGCCGCCAGCAGTGAACAGGCCACCGGGATCGACCAGATCACCCAGGCTATCCATCAACTGGATCAGGTGGTCCAGCAGAACAGTTCCGCCACCGAAGAGCTGGCCTCCACCAGTCAAGAATTCTCGGCGCAGGCCGAACAGCTACTCAACCTGACCACCTTCTTTAAACTCGGCCGGCAAATAGCTGAGGAAGAAACTCCAAATACCGATTCAGTCCTGCCCGACAATACCCCATCCAAACCCGCCAGGCGCGAGACGCGACGCCAGGAAACTCTGGCCACAGTGCCTTCCCGGGGAGGCATCGATCTGTGTCTGGATGAAGACAACGAATTTGATGACAGTGAATTTCAACGTGGCTAATCATTCGAATCACTGAGAATTTATTTTTATTAAGAAAGAGACATTATGAAGATCAAGGGCAAAGTTAATCTGGTGGCAGGCATTCCATTAATTGGATTGATCATTTTTACCGTGATCAACACCTTTTTCCTGATGCAAGTCAATCAGACGGTGCGCAAAACGACGCAACAAACCTTACTGCCCATTATCTCTGAGGATATGGCGCAAATGAATTCGTATTCCGCCAGCATCGAAAAACTGCTCAATGCCGACCGGGACGCCTATCAGGCGAATGAAGCGTTATTGTTATCGATCACGTCGAAAAACAATGAAGAAATCATTGAACATCAGAAATCGATCGATGAAAACACCAATCAGGTGGAAGAGCGCGCGGGCCTGGCATCGGCGGTCTACGATGCCGAATTAAAAACGGTCTATCAGACCTTTACCGGGCAATTCACCGCCTGGAAGGCGACCTGTCAGGATGTCTGCAAAGACACCCGGGCTCTGGCGGAAGAATACGCCCTGCGTGATCAGGAACTGCGTCAATCCGTTGCCGTGTTCGATAAGATGCGGGATCTGATCGATCAGATGGAGGTCTTTTACGAAGAGGGGCCGGCCAAGGATGAGAATTCGGCCAAACAGGTGGCCGAACAGTACGCGTTGCTGCTCAACGCCGACCGGGACGCCTATCAGGCTTACCTGGCTCAACTGCAGATCATGGAAGCCGCCGATATGAAAGCCCTGGAAAGTCTGCGGGCCGATTATCAGGAAAATACCGGACAAACTTTGCAACGGGTCACGGATGGCGCCAAAGGCCTGACCGGCCCGGCGCTCGAGCTGAAAGCGGCCTTTGACAAGGAATATCAAACCTGGGCCGCACATGGCGCCAAAGTCATCGAAATAACGGCGAATAATATCAACCGCCATCTCAACCGGCAAATTAATCTTAAACGCACGGAACAGGAATTCTCCGCGATGCGCGATACCATCAACAGCATGACCGAAATGCTGGAAGCCCGTATCACCGCGCAGACTGAGACCATCCAACAGAAAACCAATACCGCCAGTGACGAAACCGACCGGCTGCTGGCCAGTCTGAGCAACATTATTAAGGTAACGATCGCCATTGCCGCCGGTATTCTGGTCGTGGCCTTAATCGCCGCTTTCCAGGTCGCCAAAGGCATAGTCCAACCAATCCAGCATCTGGTCGGCGTGGTTCAAAACCTGGCCCGCGGTGATCTGGAGGTTCAGAATGGCGAACAACGCGACGATGAAATCGGCCAGCTCATGCAATCCGTGGGTCAAATGGCGGGCAATTTGAAGGAAACCGCCGAATGCGCCAGCCGCTTTGCCGGTGGCGATCTGACCGCCCGGCCGCGTATCCTGTCCGATCGCGACACACTGGGCAAAGCATTGGTCAGCATGGCCGAAACCATTGATCAGATTGTTAACGAAATCCAAACCCTGACGGATGCCGCCCGCAATGGCCAGTTGTCTCAACGGGGCGACGCCGATCGCTATGGCGGCGGCTGGGCCCAGTTGATCCAGGGCATCAATCAACTGATTGAATCGTTTGTCAAGCCGATCGAAGTGACATCCAGTTATCTGGATCGGATCTCCATTGGTGAATCACCCGATCTGATTGTCGAAGAATATCAGGGCGATTTCAATCGTATCAAGACCAGTCTCAATCGCCTCATTGAATCCACCGATCAGATCGCCACCTTAACCAAAGAGATTGCCGATGGCGATCTCGATCAAACTGTGGAAAAACGTTCCGACAATGACCGATTGATGGAATCCATTTCTGTCATGGTCGACAGACTGTCTGATTTTGCCCGCAACGTTCAAACGGCGGCCAATCAGATCGCCAGTGGCAGCGAACAGATCAGTTCCTCCACTCAGCAGATGGCCCAGGGGGCCTCGGAACAGGCGGCGAGTATTGAAGAAATCTCCAGCTCGATGGAAGAAATGAGCAGTACCATCCGTCAAAACGCCGATAACGCCCAGCAAACCGCAGCCATTGCCGAAAAGGCCGCCAACGAAGCCCAGATGGGCGGCGAATCGGTGGCCGAAACCGTCAAAGCCATGAATAGTATCGCCGAGAAGATCAATATTATCGAAGAAATCGCCCGCCAGACCAATATGCTGGCGCTGAACGCGGCCATTGAAGCGGCCCGGGCCGGCGAACATGGCAAAGGTTTCGCGGTGGTTGCCTCTGAAGTACGCAAACTGGCCGAACGCAGTCAGAATGCCGCCCAGGAAATCAGCACGTTATCCACCAATAGCGTCGAGATTGCCGAGCAGGCCGGTAAATTACTGGATGAAATCGTGCCCGGTATCGAAAAGACCGCTCAACTGGTTCAGGAAATCAACGCCGCCAGCAGCGAACAAGCTTCCGGGATCGACCAGATCACCCAGGCTATCCACCAACTGGATCAGGTCGTTCAACAGAACAGTTCCTCGACGGAGCAACTCGCCTCTGCCAGCCAGGAATTCTCCGCCCAGGCCGATCAGTTGTTGAATGTCACCACCTTCTTTAAACTGAGCGACCAGCCGGATCAGTTAAAATCCGATTCCAGATTTTCCCGGCAAACAGTTGCAGAGGATGATGCGGAATCAGAACCCGGTTCATTCGCTCGCAAACGGGAAATCCCTGTTTTGGCGACCGGGCGGCCTGATACCGGCATCGACTTGAATCTGGATGATGACAACGATATTGATGACAAAGATTTTCAACGCAATTAATCCAAATTTAGGAGATAGATCGTATGCAAACGGATCAAGCTATAGAAATGAATCAGTACCTGACTTTTTCGCTGGCACAGGAGGATTTCGCCCTGGAAATCTCACATGTGCGCGAAGTGCTGGATTTTACCACGATCACCCGGATTCCACGCACTCCTCCTTTCATGCTGGGTGTCATTAATCTGCGCGGCAATGTCGTGCCGGTGATTGATCTGCGCCTGATTCTGGGCATGAAAAGCGGGGAACGCACCGTGGACACCTGCATTGTGATTACCGAAGTGGAAATGGACGGCGAATTGATCCAGATCGGCGCCCTGGCGGACTCGGTACAGGAAGTGCTCGAAATCGACGACAGTCAGATTGAACCGCCGCCGCGAATTGGCGCCCGGCTGAAAACCGAATTCATCAAAGGCATGGGCAAACGCGATGATTTGTTTATTATTATTCTCGATGTCGAGCGGGTATTGTCCACCGAAGAACTGTCTGCATTAAAAGATATCGGCGCCAACGCATCGCTGCTTCCGACTGATGATGAGGCGGATGAAGCGGAACTTGAAACTTGATTTTCCAGGAAAGTGCTTATGCCTGATAATATCCAGCGTAATTCATCCTATGACAATCTGATACCCTTATTGACCGATAGTGAATTGTCAACTTTTATCGACTTAATCTACGATGAATGTGGTATCCATTTAAAACCCGAAAAACGATCCATGCTGTCAGCGCGCCTGGGCAAACGCCTGAAAGCCCTGGGATTGCAGTCGTTTCAGGATTATCTGCGCTATCTGGATGACGCCAATTTGCGCATTAGAGAATTGGTCTCGCTGGTCGATGCCGTGACCACCAACAAAACGGATTTCTTCCGTGAGGACAATCACTTTGCGTTTCTGACGCAGAAAGCGCTGCCTGATATCGTTAAAACCAGACATTTCCAGAAAGACGGGCATTTGCAGTTCTGGAGCGCCGGGTGTTCGACCGGTGAAGAGCCCTACACCCTGGCGATGGTCCTGGAGGACTTTTTCTCCCAGCGACCCGGCGATTATTCCATTCTGGCAACCGATATCGCCATAAAAGTCCTGAAAAAAGCCAGGCAGGCCGTCTATCCGGAGGCGCTGATTGCCCCGATTCCGAAACCTTTTCGAAAAAAATACCTCATGGCGGGCAAAGGGCACCAGCTGGGTCACTATCGCGTGGTCCCGGAATTACGTAAAAAAATCACGTTCGGCCGGCTGAATTTCATGGATCCCGATTATAATCTGGGCATGAAAATGGATGCGATCTTTTGCCGGAATGTGATTATCTACTTTGACTATGTCACCAAAAGCAAAGTGATCAAAAAATTATATCACTACCTCAAACCGGGAGGTTATTTATTCGTGGGGCATTCTGAAACATTAAGCGGGATCGACGTTGACCTGGAACGTATTGTTCCAACCATCTTCAGAAAAACAGGAATTTGAAAATAGCCATGAATAACACCATCAAAGTATTAGTCGTTGATGATTCTGCCGTTGTGCGTCAGGCTTTGACCGACATTCTCAATTCCGATCCGAATATTGAAGTAATCGCCTCGGCCCCGGATCCCTTTATCGCCGCGGAAAAATTACGCAAAGATAAGCCGGATGTCATTACCCTGGATGTTGAAATGCCGCGCATGGATGGCATCACCTTCCTGCAAAAGCTGATGAGCCAGCATCCGGTGCCGGTCGTCATGTGTTCGAGCCTGACCGAATCGAATTGCGAAACCACCTTCAAGGCCATGGAGTTCGGCGCGGTCGAAATCATCACCAAACCGAAAATGGGCGTCAAAAAATTTCTCGAAGAATCGCGCATCCTCATCTGCGATACCGTCAAAGCCGCCGCCCAGGCCAAAGTGCGTCCAATCGCGCGGGCTTCACGGCCGGTCCAGAAAAAGCTGACGGCCGATGCCGTGATCGCGCGCCCCACTTCCAGGGCCATGCTCAAAACAACGGAAAAAGTCGTCGTAGTCGGAGCCTCGACAGGAGGCACGGAAGCCTTGAAAGATTTTCTCGAAGCGCTTCCCCCGGATGCGCCGGGTATTGTCATTGTGCAGCACATGCCGGAAAAGTTCACCGCTTCATTTGCCCAGCGGCTTAATGAAAGCTGCCAGATTACCGTCAAAGAAGCCCAGAATAATGATAGTGTTATCCAGGGGCGCGCGTTAATCGCGCCGGGGAATTTTCACACGCTGATCAAACGCAGCGGAGCCCGTTATTTCGTCGAAGTTCGCGAAGGACCGCTGGTGACGCGGCACCGTCCTTCGGTTGACGTGCTGTTTCGCTCGGCGGCCCATTATCTGGGTGCCAATGCGGTGGGAGTGATTATGACCGGGATGGGGGATGATGGCGCCCAGGGCATGCTCGAAATGAAAGAGGCGGGCGCGTTCACCATCGCCCAGGATGAAAAATCCTGTGTGGTGTATGGCATGCCCAAAGAAGCCGTCAAAAAAGGCGCCGTTGACAAAATCGTGCCACTCAATGAAATAGCGCCGGCCATTGTTAAATTATGTTACCAGGATCTTGCACCGGTGAAAAGCTGACAGAAACCAGGACCACAGACGGTTCGGTTGGCTTACGGTTTTCAAGGAATTATTTTCGGAAGAAAATGACTGACTTATGATCAATCAAATGTTAGCATCCCAACCTTCGACAAAACCCAAAATCCTGATTGTCGAGGACAGCCGCTCCAACCAGATCTATCTGGCGGAATTGCTGCATCTCAATTACATTCTGGAAATTTGCTCGACGGGCGAAGAGGCGTTGGAACTGGCCGATAATTTTAATCCGGATATCATCCTGCTGGATATCGTGCTGCCCGGTATCGATGGGTATGAAGTCTGCAAACAGCTTCGCATTAACGGTAAATTGCCCCATTCCAAAATCATCTTTATCTCATCCCAGAAAACCACGATTGAACGACTGGCCGGATATCATTCCGGGGCGGAAGACTATATTACCAAACCGTTTCACGGCGATGAACTGATGGCCAAAATCAAAGTCTTTCTCCGCCTGAAATCGGCTGAAGAAGTTTCACAGAAACTCGAAACCGCTTACCGGCAAACCATTTCATCGCTGGTACGGGCCATGGAAGCTAAGGATGAATATACCAGCGGACACTCCGAACGAGTCGCGTATTATGCCTGTAAACTGGGTGAATTCATACAGCTTGATCCTTTAGAGATGCAATTGCTCCAGTGGGCCGGCCGGGTTCATGATATTGGCAAAATCGGGATCCCTGACGCAATCCTGTTAAAAAAAGGTAAACTGACCGACTGGGAATTCGAGCAAATCAAAACCCACCCCCTAAAAGGATATAAAGTGCTGGAACCGGTTGATGCGCTGGAAGGGATTCTGCTGGCGGTTAAATACCATCATGAACATTATGACGGCAGCGGCTATCCGGACCGGCTGCAAGGTGAAGAATCTCCTCTGCTGGCCAGGATCATTCAAATTGCCGATGTCTGGGATGCCTTAACGACCAAACGTCCCTATCGTGACTCCATGTCAAACCATGAAGCCAAACAAATCATGATCAAGGAAGCCGGCACCACCATGGATCCACGGTTGGTAACGGCGTTCCTCGACTCGTTGGATCACTCGGAAGAATCCCGCCAGAATATCACCGCTCCGATCCATGCGTAAAAAAAGAGATGAGCGAAATGCCCATCTCTTAACAATCACAGACTTACCGGATCTCGGATTAGAACGTTAACATCAATTCGGCCCGCAGGAACATCGCTTCATCACGGTAATCGCGTTCATAATAATTGCCCGGGATGAAGAATTCGCCCAGCAGATGGCCGGACCAGTAATCATTGATTTTGTATCCCATATTGACATTGGCCAGTTGACCGCGGTATTTGTGACCGTCATTAAAGGCGACGGTGTTTTCCATCGGGGTTTCGTCGGCAAAGAGCAGATGGTAGTTCGCGGACAGTTTGATCGGCGTACACGGTTGGAATTCGCCACCTACAAACCAGCGATGCAGGTTGGTGGTTTCCCCAATCCGGGTTTCCGAGGCGTAGGTGTAAACATACAACTCGCTCCATTGCGGCCAGCGGCCCCACAGCGGATCGAATTGCTCGGTGCGATTGCCGCTGGAGTTTTCATCGCCGGATAGATATTCATAACCGCAATGCAGTTTGGTGGCATAGCTGTCGTTAAAGCAATAGCTCAACCGGGTATTGGCGCCCTGGGCACAAATACTCTGGTAGTTTTTATCGCCTAACTGAATGGCGCCTTCGCCGCGATATTTCCAGTTGTCATCGAACGCGCCGTCAATCCGGGCGCCCACGGTGTAGATATCGCCATCGTTGGATAACGCAATATCATCATCCGGAACATCGTTCTTCCACATGAAGAAACCTTCCAGGGTGGCGTTGGGAACCAGCGATTTGTTGGCTACATTCAAAATAACGCCGCGTTCTTCCTGCTGGGTCAGACCGTCAACGCGATTACGATCGTTGAAGGGCTTGATGGTCTGATCGGCTTCCGGACGCATCTCCAGATAGATCAAATCGACATTCGTTTGGGCGTCTTCCAGTTTGTAGGTAAAACGGGCGGCATCGAAGAAGATCGTCCGCGATCCATCCATCGGAGTCCCATCCAGGACCAGCCAGCCGTTACCCAGGATAATATCCTGACGACCGACCGTGATATCCAGCGGGGCGCCAAAGGCATTGCTGAATTTCACATTTAAATGGTCGAACATGACTTCATCAAAATTAACGTTCTGATCCCGAACACCCCGGTCAGGACCGTCCCAGTAACGCCATTCCCACATTAACCGGGTGTCCAGCTGTACGCCTTCCGCCAGATCAAACTGACTCCACAAACGGGAACGATAACGGCCAAAATGCCAGCGATCGATCGGATCGATATCGTCATTGGGAGTGATAATGTTTTCAGCGTAAACTTCCCGGATGCGTTGATCGAATCCCCAGTGGAGCCAGGGAACCGGATTCTTAATTTCGTCAACCCGGGCTTTGGTAAAGCGGTTGTCTTCCTGCGCGACCGCCGGCAGGACCCAAAATGCTACCATCAACAGGACGATAGCCGCCATAAAGGTTCTGGTTTTCATAGTTGTGCCTCCATCAAAAAACCAAAAAAGTATATACCACTAATCGATTTCGCTCCTACTTTTGAGCGACTCATACTATTATCAGTGTCAAAAACAATGGTCGTAAAAAATCAAAAATATTAAGCCTGCGCCGAATTGTTATCGGTTAAACGGTGAAAAACTATAAAAAAATTGCCTGACTTTCACTTCAATTTATTCAATCAGGCCTGATTTCAATAGTAATAAGCAATTTATCCCTGCTGAAGACCGGAATTCTTCAGTGACGCGTCAGAACTCATCTTCAATTTTCTTTTCTTCCGAAGCCCACTGGACATCTTCTCCAGTAGCCGCCTCATCACCGGTATTCCAGCGCAATGCACCATAAATAACGCACAATAAACAACTTAACAAACACAGCAGGTATGCTGCCGCTATCACTTTATCTTCAAAACCAAGATCCATGTGCAAACCTCCACATAACAATAACCTAATAATTCGCTTCAATTTAACAATCCGAATGTCACCTGACAATAAAAAAACATTTTATCAAGGTATAATTGCATGAATTGCTCTGGTCGATTATGATCTTTTACATCATTGCCAGAAAAACCTGGATTGAATATATCCGGGTTTCATTAATAAAAAAGACCGCTGACTGATCTTTTTATCATCTATCTCTTTCGTATATCAGGGAATTCAGGTGATGATCAGTCGTTTTATCGGTGGAATAGTAATAAATAACCTTTTGAATCTCATAAGCAGACAGGATCGATATGACAAAAGCCGTTACCCTTGGAAGCGAGACGATCAAACAGGCGATCATCGGCGGAGAATCGAATTTTACGGTGATCGCCGGACCTTGCGTGATTGAAAACAGAGATCTATGCATGAAAATCGCGGAATTTCTGACCACCCTCTGCGAACGATTGCAGATTGGATACCTGTTTAAAGCCAGTTTCGATAAAGCCAATCGTTCCAGCGGGGCCAGTTTTCGTGGTCCCGGCCTGGAGGAAGGCTTGAAAATACTGTCAGATATCAGACAACGTTTTAATGTCCCGATCGTCACCGATATCCACTGGCCCGAACAAGCCCAACCCTGTGGCCAGGTGGTCGATGTATTGCAAATCCCGGCTTTTTTGTCTCGCCAGACCGATCTGGTACAGGCCGCCGGAAGAACCGGAAAATGTGTCCAGGTCAAGAAAGCCCAGTTTGCCGCCCCCTGGGATATGACCAACATTATCAATAAAATTAAAGAAACCGGGAATGACAATATTATACTGGTCGAACGGGGGACATCATTCGGGTACAATCGATTAGTCTGTGATATGACCGGTATTGAGGTGATGCGCCGGACCGGATATCCCGTGGTAATGGATGCCACCCATTCAACCCAGCAACCCGGCGGACTGGGCAATGCCTCAGGCGGCGCTCCCGATATGGCTGGTATCCTGGCTTTGGCGGCCGTCGCCGCAGGTGCGGACGGGCTGTTTATCGAAACACATCCTCAACCTCAAAATGCCCTCAGCGATGCCGCCTGCATGCTGCCGATGGATCAAATGGAAAATTTATTAAAAAAATGCCGCGATTGTTATTTTTTGGTTCGGCAGTGATATAATTATAGTAGAAAACGTGAGATCCCGGTTCAGGAAATCATGATGTGTATCATCTAACACAACAATTAAGTGATACGCCCGTAATGAATTCTTGAAGAGAGATGGTTTATTCAGGTTTAACATTGTAATATCATTTAAAAACAAGACTTATTGACATCTGACTCCTATCCGGTGTATCACATGAATAATGATACACAGCGCAATTGACTGTTTTTCGGGTTTATAATAAGGATGGGCCTTTCCAGTGTCTCCCTTTGATATTTTTAAATGAGACACCTCTCTCGAAATCCCTTATTAATTTAATTCCATATCTTATTATAAATAAATCGGTTATAAATATTTAATTCACAGCCGCCTCTCTGGCATAAGTGTTGCTTATTAGCTACTAAGTGTGTATTAGCTTGAGAACATTAATGACATTTATCCCCAGGAGGCAAAAATCATGAAATCTCAAGAGCCCATTCAGAGTTCTCGATTTGAAGATAAAATTCAAAGCCTGCCGTTAAGCACTCCCGAAAAACATATTCTCGATAAACTGATGGTTGAAGCCATTGCCTATATACCCGGCGACAATTTTAATCGTCCGTCTATCATGAATGCCATTTTGCAACAGGAAGTGATCATTACCCCGGGTAAAGCCCTGAAAAAAGATCAGGAAGTCACGCTCTTCGCCCAGATGAATTACTCCCGCCATCGCATGTGCCTGGTTCGACGCAAACTGTTACGTCTGGCCAACTGGGACATGGAAGATGTCCGGGAATTATTGGCTCTCAATCAGCGTCAATTGAATTGCCGCAGCCAGATAGTCACCAGTAACATGGGACTGGTCCTCTCACTGGCCCAGAAAATTAAATATCCTGGCGTGGAATTCACCGACCTGGTCAGCGAAGGCAGCATGGCATTACTGCGTTCGGTGGAAAAATTTGATTTCACCAAGGGTTTCAAATTCAGCACGTATGCCTGCCGCGCAATTATGAAAGGATTTTCTCGCGCCGCGAAACAATTTTACAATTACCATACCCGGTTTCCCGCTCAACTTGATCCGGCCATGGAACGGCCCGACCTCAACGAGCACAACCGGGTGGAACACCAGGAAGACCTGGCCCATGAAGTCGACATCATTATGCAACGCAACCTTGCAGATTTAAACGAGTTAGAAAAATCTGTGGTCAAAATGCGCTTCTCCCTTGGCGATCAGTATAGCAAGCCCATGACCCTGAAAAGCGTAGGCGAAACCCTCGGATTGACCAAAGAAAGAATCCGCCAGATTCAAAATTCTGCCTTGTCAAAATTAAAATCTGTTGCCGAAGAACGTCTTTTGTCAGTTTGAATGCTATAATATTATGACAAGTGAAGACAACAAAAATGACATTGGTTTTCTGCGAGAAACTTATTACGAAAAACAGACATTACGCATAACAGACACACACTTGTAAATCTCCTTCCCTCCTCAGGAAGGCCCCATTTGCAAAACTCCTTAATGTTCTCGTTTTGAACTGGAAACAGACCGGCTAGCCGGTCTGTTTCCTTTTATATTTCCTGTCCCATTCTGACTGACTCAACCATTATATTGTGTAATTATTTAATTAATAAACACTTAAAAACAGTTGACCCCAAGCGGATCCTTTGCCTACCCCATCTTCACCGATCAGAACTTATCCCCATCCATTCGCTGGTGTATTTCGCTATCCAAATCAGTCTGACAATAAAACCCTGATTATGTCATTATCGGACCTTTCTATGCGGTCCTTATGAATACGCCCAACAAAGCGGAACACCCATTCTAAACGAACCCCATCCCGAATCATTTTCAAACCTCAACTCTTGACCAGAACGTTACCGTCTATTCTGATGTATGCGTTATACTTCTGTTTATTATCAATTTTCACTGGTTTAACACGGATACAGGAAAAAATTGTGGTTTCACCGGAGAATAGAGGTTATAATACCCGGCTTGTTTTTATCAGGAATTTTGGTCTCACATGATCGAGACAGTTATCGGAACCAGAAAGGATGTATTATGGCATACATTATCAACATGGCGTGCCTGCTGGCCCAGACGGAAGCCGCCCCGGGTACAACTTCAGGCGATGTTGTCACAACCGATGGAAGTGCGACCGGAAATGCCAATTCAGACAATAGCAACCAGCAGATGCCTGTCTCACTGGACAGCAAAGGGGATCCCACCGGTAACCCGCCGCAGGGTACCCCTGAACACCAAACCACCAACCCATGGCAGCATCAGCTGTTAATCATGGGCCTGATGTTGGTCGTGATTTACTTTTTCATGTTCCGGGGGCCCCAGAAGCGCCAAAAGGAACTCAAACAAATGATGGAAAACCTCAAACGCGGCCAGAAAATCCGTACGATCGGTGGTATCATCGGGAAAGTGGTTGAGGTCAACGAAAATGAAGTGGTCGTAAAAGTGGATGAATCGAATAATACCAAGATGACCTTCGTACGAAATGCGATCGCTACGGTAATCACGGATGACCAGAAGGATTCGAAGTCATAAATGAAATATTCAAGTCAAGGGTTATAAAGGACGAAACTATAAAGACTTGGTGTCAGTTTAGTACTTATGTTATTAAAGGCGTTGTATGAATAAAAAGACAAAATTTATCATTGTGATTTTATTGATGGTTTTATGCATCTGGCATATTTATCCTCCCAAGCAGAAGCTCAAACCCGGTATCGACCTGGCCGGCGGCGCCAGCTTGCTTTACCAGATCAATACGGAAGGAATGCCGGAAACACAAAAACAGACGGTTGCGACTGATATGATCCGCATCCTGCAACGCCGTATCGACCCGGGCAGCAAACGCAATCTGATCTGGCGTCCGCATGGCACCGACTATATCGAAATCCAGATGCCGCTGGCCGATCAGGAAACCCGGGCGAAACGAACGGCCTACCGGGATGCGCTGGAAGAGCTCGAAAGCTACAACCTGACCCGTCCTGCAGTGCAAGCGGTTTTAAACCTGACCGGCGAAGCCCGCGAAGCCGGTCTTAAACGCATCGCCGGCGAAAACAATCAGGACCGCCTGGCCAAACTGGAACAACTCGCTGCCGACAATGACGCCGTCAATGCCGCGCGCGAGCAACTGGAAAAAACCGGTACCGAACTGGAAGCCGCGGTTGCCGTTCTGAAAGAAAAAGAACTGGACGCTCGTATTCGCAGTCTGGATTTTCTGGCGCGCGACTGGGCAACCCTCGATGAACCCAACCAGGTCGCCCGCATCGAAAGCCTGGCGGGCAAAGACGATCCCGAAAAACAGGCGGCCGCCCGCAAGTATGTCGAAATCCGGCGCGAACTTTCGTCCATCCGTAACGATATCGCCGGGGATGAGGGTCTGGTCAATACCCTGGAAAAATCCTGGAGTGACCTGCTGACCGTCAATATCGACATGGCGCGGTTGAAAAAATATCTGGCCATTGGCGGCAATACCCGTACCGAAGAACTGAATGCCATCAAGGAAGCCAACCCTGACAACATCGACACCCTGATCGATAAAGTGGTGGTTGCCTATGACGCGTATGCCAAAGTCTCCGGCCGACTGGATGATACCGAAGATCTCAAGCGGTTGCTGCGTGGTAGCGGCGTACTGGAGTTCCGCATTTTACCGTCAGGTTCCGAAACGGACCTGGAAGGCAGTGTCAACAAATATACCGAAGACCTGGAACGCAAAGGCCCGATCGGCGCCAGCACCGCCAATTACGTCTGGAAGAAAATTCGCGAACCGCAGGATTTCAACGCCGCGGGGATTCGCGGAACCTTTGCGGATGAACAATACATCCTTTGCAGTAACAAACCGGAAGAAACCCTGTTGCACGAACCCGGCGAAAAAGTCTGGAAACTGACCGAAGCCAAACCCTGGCAGGACCAATATGGCAGTCCCGCGGTTTCCTTCAGTTTTAATGCCCTGGGCGCCGACCGGTTCTACCGTCTGACCAAAGACAATCTCCAGCGTCCGCTTTGTATCATGCTGGATGATGAAGCCATTACCGGCCCCAACATTCAATCAGCCATCAGCAGCAGCGGCATTATCACCGGTCGCTTCAGCCAGCAGCAGGTGCTGGATATGGTCGACAAACTCAATGCCGGATCGTTGCCGGCACGTCTGGGCGATCAGCCGATCAGCGAAAATATCATTGGTCCGACCCTGGGCCGCGACAATCTGCACGCCGGTATGGTGGCCGGGATCATCGGCCTGGTGCTGGTTGTGTTGTTTATGCTTGTTTATTACAGCTTTGCCGGCGCCCTGGCCGATCTGGCCCTGTTGATGAACATGGTGATTATCATTGGCGTTATGGGATTCTCCGGCGCCACCTTTACCATGCCCGGTATCGCGGCGTTGATCCTGACCATCGGTATGGCCGTGGATGCCAACGTACTCATTTTCGAACGTATTCGCGAAGAGCGTGAACGCGGCTGTTCCCTGTGGGTCGCCATCCAGAATGGTTACAGCCGGGCGTTCTGGACCATCTTCGACGCCAACGTCACCACCTTTATCGTCGCCCTGATCCTTTACGCCGCTGCCTCCGAAGAAGTCAAAGGCTTCGCGCTGGCGTTAATGATCGGTATTGTCTCCAGTATGTTTACCGCCTTGTTTGTCACCCGCATGATCTTCGATTTCATGCACGAGAAGAACCTGCTGCGCGACAAACTGTCCATGATGCAGTTTATCAAAAATGCCAATTTTGACTGGCTGGGCAAACGCACGGTATTCTGGGGCATCTCCATTGTCTTATGCGGCTTGTGCCTGATCGCGTTTGTTAAAGGCAACGCCAACCAAATCAATCCGCTGTACTCCATTGAATTCACTGGCGGTACCGAAGTCCATGTTCAATTGACCCAGGCAGGCGCCGATAGCTTGAAGAACGATTCGGCGATTGCCGGTACGACCATACGGGAAAAAATCGAAAGCCGGATCAAAGCGATCGCCGGTGAAAACGCCCAACTGGCGGCGTCCCGTGTCCAGAGTGTGGGCAAACCCGAAGAATTGCGTTTTTCCATTGTCACGACCGAAACGAACCGTCAGGAAGTAACGGTCCATCTGCCACAGGATAAAGCCATGACCGCCGATGCATTCCTGGCAGCCGTCAAAACCGAGGCCGGCAAACTGAAAGATCGCCGCCTCTTGCAATCCACTGTCACCCCCGGCAGCCAGGCGGGAACCCTGATCATGGTCACCGATCAAACCAACCGCAACCGGATCGAACGCCTGATGGGCGCCATCGTCCCGGATGCCGTACTTGGCTGGGAAACCCGCGAAATCGTGGGCGATGCCGTCAAAGAAGCGCTGGCCGGCAAACTGAATATCATCGACAGCCTGGAACCGCAAAATGTGACCGCCCAACCCATCAATGAAGAATTGCTCCAAAACAAACCTTACCTCGCTCCATTCAAGAACGGTGTTCTGGTTAGCGCCACACTGGGTGAAGGCAAGACGGAAACGCTGGAACGCATCGACGGACGGTTGGAAAAAACCCGTACCGACTCCACATTCGATCAGTTCAAATATTTTGGCGACTACGCGCTCTTCAGCAACGGCCAGGGCAAAGACACCTTGACCACCCCGGTTAATACGGTTGAACTGGCCATGACCAACAAATCGATTCTGTATACCGCTGCCGAGGAATCCCAGTGGAATGAATACCAGGGTGATGTGCAAGCCCGTTTTGTCGCGGCGCTCTCTCAGAAAGCATCCTTTGACCGTATGACCCAGATCGATCCTTCGGTTGGTATGAAAGCCATGTTGGCCGCCGCCCGCGCCATTGTGTTCTCATTGCTGGCAATTATCGTTTACGTCTGGGTACGTTTTGGCAATATCCGATTCGGTATCGCGGCGGTTGTCGCTCTGATACACGACGTGATTGTTTCAGTGGGCATGGTATCAGCCTCCCGCTGGCTGGCCGGTCACGGCGGTGAAGCGCTGCTCATCAGTGACTTTAAGATCGACCTGCCTATGATCGCCGGTTTCCTGACGATTATCGGTTATTCATTGAACGATACCATTGTTATCTTCGACCGAATCCGTGAAAATCGCGGCAAACAGATCGTGCTGTCCAAAAAGATTATCAATAACAGTATCAACCAGACCCTGTCACGTACCATCCTGACCTCTCTGACCACCTTGATTGTGGTCCTGGTAATGTACGTTGCTGGCGGAGACGGCTTACGCGGCTTTAACTACGTCTTGCTGATCGGTATTATTTCCGGTACCTACTCAACGGTGGCGATTGCGTCGCCCCTGTTGTACGGCGCCAAGGATGAACCGGCTGCCGAAACCGAACCGGCCTGATAAGCTGTCAGGCCATCTGAATGCTCTTTACAGGCCCGGGAATTTCCCGGGCCTTTTTTTTCGTCTGCAATCTTGTTGCATGCCTCTATATCTTGAGCTATGATGTATAACGAAAGGCATGCGAGGAGAACCATTTAAGGTTTTTCAAACGGATGGTTAAACATCCGCTTGAAGATAAACTGATTTAAATCAATCGTTAGTGAGCGAGGTGCGTTATGCGGACCGATGTAAAAGTGGGCATTCTGGTAGGTGTCTTGATTGTAACTGGCGCGATTATTTACGTTGCCACCCGGGATAACAATTCCGCCCCTGGAACAGAAGATACCAAAACCATCGAACCATCCAAACCCTCGCCGGATCCGGACGGCCCAAAACCGATCGTTAATTCTCAACCACCGGTCAATCCCAAACCAGTTGAGCCCAAACCGGAAATCACTCCCAAACCAGAGCCCCAACCTGAACCGGAACCCAAGCCAGAACCCCAACCCGAACCGTTGGTGACACCAGAGCCGGTGGTTAAACCGGTAGTCCCGGTTAAAACCGAACCGGTCAATACTGAACCCTGGTATTATGTTGTCAAACGGGGCGACAGCCTCTATCAGATCGCCGAACAATACTACGGCGAAGGCAATGGCCGCTACTGGAAAGTCATTTACGATGCCAACAAACAAGTGATCGGCGAGGCGGACCGGCTCGAAGTCGGCTGGATTCTGAATATTCCCCGGCCGGAAGATGTTGCCAGTAAGCTTGATTAATCAAACTGACTGCTTTTGCTAGCTGATATAATACCGCGTTATCTGTTGTTGCGAACAAAGGTAACGCTTTTTTTATCTCTCTATTCGACAGGGTTATTTGACAGTCTTAAGGTCACTTCTAAAAAATCCATCTCCGGCGGTACTGCCAATTAAGACCTTATTTTTCAGCCAGTTAAACCGGGTATTTATTAATATCAAGCTGAAAGCGTAATTGGATTTTTGAAATAATGGCTTCATTTTACGACTAACAAAATAGTAAGTTTTGAATTAAATAACCGCTGTGTTCCGATAATCTTATCTGGACTCAGGATAAAAAAACCTTAAATCAGGAGCAAAAAATGCTAGCGGAACTTACCCTGGATAGTTTTTTGAAGCCGGATATACTCTGGATTATCATCGGGCTGGTATTGATTTTCCTGGAACTGATCATACCGGGCTTACTGGTTATCTTTTTCGGGCTGGGGGCTCTGATTGTAGGAGTGGCCTGCCGGATCTGGGATATCTCGATCAACAGCCAGCTGGTAATTTTTATCATTACCTCTGTTTCTCTGCTGCTGCTGTTGCGAGGCTGGCTGAAAACGATCTTTACCGGTTTCACTCCCACCAGTCAAACCGGAGAAACAAACCTGACAGATAATATTGGCAAAAAAGCCGTAGTCATCACACGCATAGAACCTAACCTGACCGGCAAAGTGGAACTGCATGGCTCCAATTGGGAAGCGGAAGCGGATGTAATCATAGAAGCCGGTGCGACCGTGGAAATTGTCAGCCAGAATAACCTCACTTTCACCGTCAGGCCCCTGTAATTCCCGCAAGACCGACAAGCGGGATCGTAATTAATTAACCTTAAATAAAAAGGAGATAACATGACCTTCTTAGCTGAAATCGATCCGTGGACCATTGTACTGGGTATAATCGTTGTAATCCTGATTGCCCTGTTCTTTACCTCGATTCGTATCGTCCCTCAAAAACAAGCATACATTGTCGAACGACTCGGTAAATATTCCCGTACCCTGGAGGCCGGATTGCATGTGCTGGTGCCTTTTATTGACAAGGTCTCCTATCGTCATTCCCTTAAAGAACAGGCGGTCGATGTGCCACCTCAGACCTGTATCACCAAAGACAATATCTCTGTCGAGGTGGATGGCATCTTATACATGCAGGTGGTCGATCCTAAAAATGCCTCGTACGGCATCAACCAGTATAAATTCGCCGCCACCCAGCTGGCCCAAACCACCATGCGTTCGGTCATGGGTAAACTGGAACTCGACAAGACCTTTGAAGAGCGCGACAGTATCAACAGCCACATTGTCGCGGCTGTAGATAAAGCATCCGATCCCTGGGGCGTCAAAGTCACCCGTTACGAAGTAAAAAATATCGTGCCGCCCATCAGCATCAAGGAAGCGATGGAAAAACAGATGAAGGCCGAACGCGAAAAACGCGCCATGATCGCCGAATCGGAAGGTGACCGCCAGGCCAAAATCAACCGCGCCGAAGGTGATCGTCAGGAAATGATCGCCAAGTCCGAAGGTGAAAAACAAAAACGCATCAACGAAGCGGACGGCCGCGCCCAGGAAATCCGTAAAGTGGCCGAAGCGACCGCCGAAGGTATTCGCAAGATTGCCGAGAGTATCAATGAAAAAGGCGGCATGCAGGCTGTGAATCTGCGGGTGGCCGAACAATACATTTCCGAATTCGGCAACCTGGCCAAAACCAATAATACCATTATCATTCCAACCGACCTCTCCGATATCGCCGGGATGATCAAATCCGCCACGACCGTAATCAAACAGACCGAAACAACTTGATGACAAAACCTTTCTTTTCTATATCCGACGAGGCCTGCCAGGTGCAGGCCTTTTTCTTTTGTCTGGCTGATCTGCTTTTCAACCACGCTAAATCTCATCGTCCGCGGAATGCACAATCTGTATCGGGCAATCGGGCAGGGCTTCCAGGAAGGCATGGCCGTAGTGTTTTTTGATAATGCGCGGATCCAGAACAACGACGATCCCTTTATCGGTGCGGCTGCGGATCAAACGGCCGAAACCCTGTTTGAATTTAATGATCGCCTCCGGCACCTGATACTCCATAAACGGATTGCCGCCATCGGTACGGATTTTTTCCAGCCGCGCCTGCAAGAGCGGATGGTCCGGCACGGCAAAAGGCAGCTTGACGATAATCACGCAACTCAAGCTCTGGCCCGGTACATCCACCCCCTGCCAGAAACTGTCGGTACCCAGCAAAATGCTGTCGGTATCATTCTTAAACTGCTCCAGCAGCTGGGTCCGGTCCACGGTATGGCTGTGTTCCAGCAGGGTAATATGCCGATCCCGGCAGAAGGGCTCCAGCCGCCGGGCAAACACCCGCAACTGGCCGAAACTGGTAAAGAGCAGAAACGCCTTGCCATGGGTAATCGTCAGGTATTTTTCCACCGCTTCAATCGCCTGATCCAGAAAACTGTCATCGCCGGGTTTCTGTTCGGGTAAATACGATTCGATCAGAACCCGGGTCTGATTGCGATAATCAAACGGTGAACCCAGCAGCAATGGCTGATACTGTTCCAGACCGATCCGGTGCGCGAAGAATTCAAATCCGGTAATTTTAGACGGATTCTCTCTCTCACCGTTTGTGGTCTTATCCTTTTTATCATGCCGGGTTTTGATACTCAATGTGGCGCTGGTCATAATAACCGCCTTCATCGGTTTGAACAACGCCTCCTGCAGCAACGGGCCGACATCGAGCGGCGAAGCGCAGATCGACGCGAAATGGCCCCAGCGCCGTTTACTCGCCTCGGTCCAGTAGACATACTCTTCGAATCCCAGCCGGATGAAGTCGTTGACCGCGCCGGCGAACAGGCCGCAACGCTCAACATACGAGCCCAGCTCCAGCTTAAAGGCTTCATCCTCGGCATCCTTCGCCAGCATATTCAGATGCTCGCCCAGTCTCATCAACGGCATACTGAGCACATTGGCAAACTGGTCCGGTTCGCTGATCCGGGTATTCTGGCCGCTCAATTCGCGACTGTCGTTAAACTGCACCACTTCATCATAAAACGCTTCACTGGCATGATAAACCTGGTCGATCAGATCCAGGGTCTCCCCGGCGTGGTGACGGGCCAGCAAGCCTTTGTGGGTCTTGCTGTTATACAACCGGTTGAGCATATATTGCACCTGGGTGTTATTCAACCGCAAACCGAAATGATCGCCGGCGACCTGTTCGGTATTGTGCGCCTCATCCAGAATAATATAATCGTATCTGGGCAACAGTTTCGCGTTTTGCTGACGCAGGGCCAGATCGGAAAACAGCAGCGCGTGATTGGCCACCAGGATATCCGCGCCAAACATACGCCGCCGGGCCAGCTGATAGAAACACTCTTCAAAATATTTGCACTGCCGGCCGGTACAGGACCCGTTTTCGCAGCAGATCGATTCCCAGATATCGCGCGGCGGACGAAAGCCCAGCGCGCTGAGCGAGCCATCGGGAGTTTCTCTGGCCCAGCGTAAAATATTATCCAGCATTTCTGCCGAACCGGTGGTGTCGAACAGGTCCGGCCCGGACCGGATCGCCGTTTCCAACCGTCTGCGACAAAGATAATTACCTCGCCCTTTTACCAGCACCGCCACAAACGGATGGCCGCTGACATTCTTGACAAAGGGAATATCCTTTTTCAGCAGCTGCTCCTGCAGGGCGATCGTATGGGTGCTGATTACGATTTTACAGTTATCCCCCGCGTCCAGCCGACTGAGCGCGGCCGCCAGATAGGCAAAGCTTTTGCCCACACCGGTCCCGGCTTCGACGACCAGATGATGGTTACCCAGAAACGCCCTGGCCACCGCGCGGGTCATCTCGATCTGTTCGTCACGGACCTCGTAGCTGTTCATCCGGGCCGCGATCGGGCCGGAAGGCCCCAGAAAGGCGGCCGGATCGAACCGGCGCTCGATGATCTCCTCATCGTCGTCGAAGGGAATCTCGTCTGGATTATCTGGTACTGGACGCAATGGTGCCCTCAACCGGAGAAGAGGCCGTGGCATAGAGTTTGCGCGGGATGCGGCCGGAAAGATAGGCGTCGCGCCCGGCGCTGATCGCGTGTTTCATCGCGCGCGCCATCCGCACCGGATCCTGGGCGCAGGCGACCCCGGTATTCAGCAGAACACCTTCGGCCCCCAGTTCCATCGCCACCACCACATCGCTGGCAGTTCCCACTCCGGCATCCACGATAATCGGCACACTGGCCCGTTCGAGAATGATCCGGATATTATTCGGATTCAAAACGCCCTGGCCCGATCCAATCGGCGCGGCGGCCGGCATCACACTGGTCGCGCCAACGTCTTCCAGCTTCTTGGCCATGACCGGATCGTCATTGGTATAGACCAGCACGGTAAATCCTTCTTTGACCAGTTGCTCGGTGGCCTGGAGCGTGCCCAGCGGATCGGGCAGCAGGGTTTTGGTATCGGCCAGTACTTCCAGTTTGACCCATTCGGTTTCCAGCAGCTCGCGGCCCAGCATGGCGCAGCGCACCGCATCGTCTGCGCTGAAGCAGCCGGCGGTATTGGGCAGCAGGGTATATTTATCCCGGTCGAGAAAATCCAGGATATTCCGGTCCTGCTTATCGAACAGCCGTTCCCGCCGCACCGCGACGGTCACTACTTCGCAGCCGCTTTCGGCCAGCGCCTCCTGCATGATTTCGAAGGTGGCGTATTTGCCGGTCCCCACAAAGAGCCGGCTGTTAAACTGGTAGGGCCCCAATTGGAGCGGTTTATCTGTGATTACCATTATGTGCCTTCCTGTCTTTGAAATGTTGTCTCGTCTTAACCGCCGCCCACAATGGTCACGACTTCCACCCGATCGCCCTCTTTGAGAACGGTATCCGGATGCAGTTTCTTCGGGCAGACCTTATGATTGATTTCGACCGCGTAAGGCGGCTGTATTCCCAGCTCAGTTATCAAGGCGTCCACCGTCAGGCCCTCGGCCAGTTCACGGTCTTCGCCATTCAGTATCAATTTCATTCAGTGAATCCTTTCAATTGAAAATCAGACAGGTAATTATAAAAGATCCGCCCAGACCGGTCAAGCCGCCGCCACCAGAATCCAGTTGGACCGGAACAAAATCCGATTCAGGACAACCGGGCTATCCTACTGACGGGGCGTGAATTACGAGCCAAAAACGAACCATTGGCTTCGTTTGGATTCAATGGCCGGGGTGACTCGCCACCACATGAAAATGGCTAATGGGCTTCGTATCGGGCCGGCTGGGGCAACAGAAATATCTGGGCCGCCCATCCATGGCGGGTTATAGAACGAAATTTCCCAAAAGCCAAAACAATGACCTTATCAAAAAAGACCGAAATAAAATATTTTTATGTTGATTTACGATTTCAAGAAATTCTATGATTAAGCACTTAAGGTTTTATTTACACAGATGATTTATTTTTCCCCACAGTTTCAAATAGGAAAATGAGGGTATTATGCTGCCAGATGGGTATTTAGCAAGACAGTTGAAAAACAGTTGTCCGGATCTTTATGAAGGGTTGCAAACCGCCTGGAAAATCGCCACAAATGACTGGCTCAGCGCATTGAATACCAAAAGCGGTTCGTATAATTCTTATCCGCATCTCAGAAATATCGAGGGCTATCTCGATCAAATCTGTGAGGCAATGGAACAGTATCACGGCATTGAATATTTCTTAAAGCCATTCGAGATCTATTTGTTGTTACTGTCAGTTTTGTTACACGATATTGGGCGCATCCAAAACGGCAATGAACACGCCGCGAACAGCAAAAATATTATCAAGCGAATGTATGCTCACCTGGGAATTCCCAATGCCGAAATCGCCGACAGCCTGGGGAGAATCTGTTATTATCACGACCCGGAATCCGATGATAATCGGAACATGGCAAGACAGGAATTATACACGACGGTCATCGCCCCCTACGGAGAAATCAGGGAATTGTTAATCGCCGCCCTTCTTTGTCTGGCGGATACCATGGACAATACCTTTCAAAGGGTCATACCCGATTACCTGCCTGAGGATGGACCCGTCGCCGCTATCCGGCGCTGCGTGAAAGGGGTTTATTTTGATCCAATGAAAAAGTTATTAAGAACCCTTTTTTCAACCAGAGATATTGAAAAAAATTCTACCAAACCAATTCCTTATGTTATCATCCTTAATCAAGACCAGCAGGACAAGGGTTATGAGCCATGGGACGACTTAAAGCCTCAATTTAAGAAAGCGTTCAACAGGAATCCGGATTATGCTAAGGAATTCAGGAGCGAACTTGACTATGATTTCGACCGTAATATTCAAAAGGCGGTCAAACCGTTTTTCCAATGTAACGGGAAAGAGAAATATGACGCCTTATGGGCTAAGATCGGTTTTTTAAAATTAGCGGTGTTACCTGTAAAGAATAAACGTGAATTCAGAAAAAAAAATGGCAACTACTATCCCTTTAATAATTATGACGCGATTAACATCTTACTTCTGGGATTGCTGTTTAAGGAAATTGACAGCCGTATAGGTAAGGGCGGCAAAACGTTATATGACATTCGAAGAGATTTAGCCAAATTCGGCATCTATATCTCGGCCTGGTTATTGGATATTAATGAAACGCTATACAATCGGGATGCCCGGGAAAGCTTCGAACCGATCTTTCATCATCACTATTTATGCGAGGTAGCTGAAGGAATGTGGCGGTTAAGCACCCAGGTTTTTGGCATGTCTCGCTTTACCTATGAAGAGTTGGCGGGCATGATTGGTGATATCGATGTCTTTCGGGTAAAAGTCGCAGTGAAACGAATCGCGGTGATTGCCAGGAACTGGAACAATAGACATAAAGAATTTACCTTGAATCCGATCTGGGATGGCATCGATACCTGGTCCTGGTCGGTCGACAGCCAAGAATCCAAATGTGATTTTATGCATGTTGAAAAATTAACAGGTATCATTGAGAGTACTGGATTGCCATCTGATGAATAAAATAAATTCTAAAAATCGTGAAAATAATAAAAAAGTAAAAATTCGCCTGGGATTCCCATTCGATCATTTAATGAATCAAAGTTGTCAATTGTTACCCATCCAGCAAGAAGGCGATGATATCCCGGAAAAAGAGAGAGATGAAATTCCCGCCCTGATCGTTCCTGCCGATGATGATCCCGGAACCGGCAATATCATTATTAAAGGGCCGCCGGCCGCCGGGAAGTCAACCCTGGCGTTGCAACTTGCGGTGACCGCGGCGGTTAAATTAGGTAATTGCGCCGTAACCGCTTATGTTTCACTGGAAAACACACATCATGAAGTGTTAACCAAAGCCGGACAATACGGCTGGCGTCAATATATGAAGGTGATGCAACATTTACATTCAGTCGATCAGCTGGAAAGTCCCCAACATTATGCCAATTTTTTAAGAAGTATCCTGACCCAACCTCAAAATTGCCCGTTTCTCGACAAAACCATGACCCAATGCCCTGAAAATCATAACACTCAAAACGATCTGATAGACGCCTGCGTGCTATTGCCCTCGTTATCGCCCCGATATATTCAAAACGAGGGCAATGACGATATCTTCTGGAAACGTTATCGTCAATTGGAATTCTTACTTGAGGCCGGCAGTGTTCTGAAGGGCAGTACCTCTTTTAAATCTGCCAATATTGAGTCACGATTTGTCAATGAAAACGGCCTGCCGATCAATTCGAACGGAACCATAATCGAGCCCTGGGAACTGAATTGCCAGTTGTTTCCCCTGGTCGTCATCGATAGTCTGAATATGTTTTCCGATAATCCTCTCACCCGAGAACAGCTGTATCAACTGTTCTATTTATTTAAACGTTACAAAACGATTGGCATCTTTGTCGTGGAATCTTCCCTGGCTAACCTGGTGCCCTATGATTCAACCATTACCGACATCGAAATCTCGTTGAGCATCGAAGAAGACAACAACTACAAAATGAAATATTTTTCGATTGATAAATCCCGCTATACCAAACATGTAGAAGGCAAACATCCGATGAAGACCTTCTCATATCCGCACGAGGCATCAGATCCATCCACGGATACCAACACCAGAAATTCTACCGGCTCACAGCCGGAAGAATCCAGAAAAGTCCCGCATATATATCAAGGTAGTAATAATATTCTAGCCCATGTCAGTAATGGCCTGGTTATCTATCCATCGTTACACTATATTGTTCAACAGACCGAAAAGAAAATATACGATAAGCCCGACCCATTAAACGATACCGGCTGGACATGGGGGATGAAAACATTCAGCCAGTTGATTATCAGAAAAAATCTCAATCGCGGGAGCGTGGTCGTGATTGAAGGCGATCGGGGCGCGTTCAAATCCAATATCGGCATGTGTTATCTAATGGACGGCCTGCACCGTGGAGAAACCGGGCTCCTGATACGTTTACACAAAAGTCGGATGCTGGAAGGGCCCGACAGCCTGATACTCTCCGAAGAATTATATCAAGAGCGATTCCCAGAAATAGCGGCGAATAATCATGAGTGGCAAAATATTGTCACCCGAAGTAAAGCCTTGATTACCAAATGGAATTTTATTTCAGAAGAAAAAAATATTGACTCCTCCTTAATCGAAATCGATTTTGGCAATGGCGCCTTATTGCCGGAAGAATTGATCAATGTGATCAGGGCTATTATTATCCGGTTTCCAGAAGGAAAAAAGGTCAAGCGCGTCATCCTGGATGATGTCAGTGAAATTGGCGGCGCTTATCCATTTTTGAAGAAGAGCAAAACCTCCGGCGAGATATTTATTCCGGCGTTCGCGCAGATCATGAGAAATCACGGGATTAACACCGTGATCATTGGCACGCGCAGCGAGTTCGAGAGCGGCAATGACATGGTTAACCGGGCGGTCTCCATCGCGGACGCCGTCATCAAATGCCGGTTTATTGATGTATTTGGGAAAAAGCACATTATTGTGCAAGGCGACGGCATGCGCAGCGATCAGCATGAAGATATTGAAACAACTCCGGCTGTCATCCAAATACATGACATTAACCCCGATAATGCGCCTGAGGATTCTCAACAAAAACCAACCATAGCACAAGAAGTTTTCTCATTAGATAAACAAGACTCAAAACATTTTTTCACTCTGAATACGGAATACCTCAATGGCCTGGTCGGCTTTTCCAGCAACACCATTCATCGCCCGGAGATTGCAGCATTTTTATTTAAAGAAAACGACAACCATGCCAGATACAATCAGCGCCTGAGTACTATTATGAAATCCGTATTCGGCAAATCCAGAATATCGAATGATCCTATTCGATCACTCAAGCAGGCCGACAATCTTTTTGAGCATATTATCCCTAATGTAAACCTGGTGGAATTTGGTCCCAGAGATTCGGGTATTCAACACGAATCATTGAGTATCTTGCAGAAAAATGCTCCGCTGGAAAACACCGTTTTGTGTTCAGTCGATGAATTCTATGTTGGAGAAAATGAAAAAGCATCCCATTTTATCAAGTATAAATACGCAACCAGTAATCAAGCCACGGATAACGAACACAATGAGAATACGATCTTTCTTAACCACAAGGACTTGAATGATTATGACCAGAAGATTATAAGGCGGGGACTGTATCCATACTACAAAAATGTACTCATGATCGCTCATACACTTAACCTTGAGTCAAATAATTTCTTATCATGGGAGACCATGCTTAACCTTTTAGATGATAGAAATATCGTAATCCGGGTTGATCCTGTTGCTCCGGAAACGTTGTCGTGTTTATTACTGGATGTTGTCAAAGCATGTAAGAATCTGGAAAAAATGAATGAAAAAATCCTGAGAGAAAAAATCAGTGAACACGACAAAGAGTTTTTCTGTTTTTGTCGCGTTATGGAGCGGATTGGCTATATCGATAATATCACTAATCCGCAACCATACACCCAACATGAAATAAAAACCGACATCTACATCTATTGGTACTCACAACTTCGCGATATTATCTCCAAGACCCCGGAGTTATCTCGAAAGCTTAAGGTTTGTCCATTACCTGGAAAAGGCTGCAAAGGCGACTGGCATATCGGCGTGTTAAATGGTTCGGTCAGCAAAGACCTGGGTCTGGCCATCTTAAAGACCCTGTTAAGTGATGAAGAAGATTATATCCGTTTCGCCGATGGTATTGGCTTACCGGTTGGATCGATGTTTTATGACGATAAGAATAATTATTACGCCTGGCACCTGGGCAAAAAAGTGAAAGTGAATCAGATAAAAGAGATCTATGACCCGGCCTGGACTCGAATGGATATTACTAACTATAATAAAGTCAAGGCAATAATTTATAACATCGCCAAACAGGTTATCAATTGCAAAGGAATGACTGACAAGGATATCATCGACTTGTACAACCGTATGCCCAATCAGGTGGAAGCCATGCTGACCTGATAAGGACACTTCTCCAATCGCCCATCCGTTTCATTCTTGCCTATTATCTCTAATCACCACCGGTTCCTCCAGTATCGCGTCAGTGACGATCTGGCTGAGACAGGGATTCTCATCCGCATCGAGCGCCAGCAGGAAGTAGCGCTTGCCGGGTTTGAGCCGATCCGAGGATTCACTGTTTCCCAGCGGGATCGAAATATCTGCCTGGGCAGGTAACGCATAATGCCGTGTTCGGGATTGGCCCAGCCGCATCAGATAGAGTTCCAGCTCCTTACCCGTCTCGTTAACCACCTCCACCGAAACCATCGTCGACGCCGAGAGAATCCAAAATCCGGCCACGATAACACCCAGCCCCAGCAGTTGGCGATAAAAGTAGCGGCTGTGAACTAAAAAGACACAAACCAGAACCACCGCCAACGTTAACCCGCTCAAAAACCATAAATCATCGGTATCAATTGGATGTCGATACCCGGCATAACACAAGCCCACACATAACACACACCACCGGGCCGTCTGGGAATGGACCATGGAATAGAGCTTATTGATTCTTTCCTTCATAAAAATCCCCTATTTTAATTCAATAGCCACTCAAAATATCACACAACTGAAGCCAGCCGGGTCGAAGATCCGCTTCAGGCGGGCTGAAAGTCTCTAGCCGGGACCGTCAGGCCGCCGGAAAATTTCAATATATCCATCAACACTATTTGCCCATTATGAAACACTCATGTTTTTTAGCCAATTCTATAGCAATATTTTTGTGTTTCGATAACCATTTGGCAATATTTCGGCCACAAAATGGACAAAAATGGATCGCAATTTGTTCAGCTACTCTGATAAAAGGCCCCGTAACACTATTTTGAATTAATGATGTCTTTTGTAATTGGCTAAGATGATTTTCTTCGTCAATATCTAATGATCTCATTTGTAAACAAGGTAAATATTTACCATTAATATTCTTAATTACAATTGACATTCCTTTATGTCCGGCGAGGTTGATAAAACGCATGGAACATTCGCAACATTGGGATTCTCTGAACACGGACAATCTCCTTACTGTTTTTTGAGCCTGTTTAGTTCGATACCTGTTTGTATCAAAATATTCAACATCATCATCAACATAATTTTCAGACAGCCTATCTTGTCCAATTGCTGGTCTTCAATGCCCATTTTTATCACATCCAAAAATATTGTTTCAGGCATGTCAAATCGTTGAATGACGCCTGGTCTCATATCGGCTTTTACCCTTTCAAGTAATCAGCCATGCTACCATACTTTCAAGACCTGCTCGCCCTGGCCGGGATTTTCGAATGGGCCCGGGAACGGATTGGCGGGGTCTCGCTTCCGGCCGAAATAATCGGTATCGATGCGGTAGGGTGAGCCATCGGGCTGCACATAGGGCAGATCGGGTGTTTTGGCCTTGCCCAATAGTTGCGTGGTGACCAGCTTTCGAGTCTGATTCGCGGACCATTTCTTATCCAAAGTCATCTGTAAAAAGAGGCCATCTGCCTGTTCAACCAGCTTGATGCCGGGACTGAATTGCGGTTGGACCAGCGAACCGGTTTCATATTTGCACGGTTTGGCCCCTTTGATCGAGACATTGCCGGCCATAAAGACCGGCAGTTTCGCCGGATCATAGTTGGACAATCCGCCGTTCACCAGGATGTTATTATAATACCGTTCATCACCGCTGGGATTCGGCGCCAGCCCGACCACGTCCGTGCCATGCTCGGCCAGATGCGGCGTCAGGCGGCCTTCCCCGACAATGACCTGGACCCGGCCGTTAAACAGGTTGTGGACATACGCCCCGCCCTGCGAGTTGGTTAACAGGCTGACAGGTGAAAGCATGATGTTGTTGTCCACCAGAAACGGCCCGTGATTCACCTCAACAAACAGATCCTCGCCGGGCCCGTTATCGTGCAGCAGATTCCGGGTGACACGCGTGCCCTGGGCCATCCAATCCAGCCAGATGCCGCGGCCGGTGCGATAGATATGGTTATCGCTGATGACGGTATCGACCGCGCCGTGGAACTTGATGCCGGCCATCTCGGCGCCGGTAAACAGTTGCCGCACATGGATATCGTGGATGGTGTTGCCGGTCACCGTACAGAAAATCGGCCCCAGGCTGCCCACGATACCGGCCTGTTCGCAGTGGGAAATATGGTTGTTACGCACAATGTGGCCGCCGATATTCGCCTGGGACCAGCCCCGGGCCAGGCCGCGTTCGATGGTCTTGACATAGCCTTCGGCGGAATTGGCCGAGGTGTTGTCAAATTCATCGCCGTGCTTGCCCAGCGTCACGCCGGTGCAGACCGAATAGCGAATGTCGTTGTTTTCGATAATCCACCCTTTGCTCCAGTTCACCCCGATCAGGCCGATCTGTTCGGCCGTGGGCGGGGCCCAGTTGGTGGCGGCGTGCATCAGGGTGAAGCCGCGCACCGTGATATAATTCATCCCGGTTTGTTCCGGATAAAACACCGCCCGGCGGACATTGATCTCCACCGCGCTGTTATTGGGATTGACGGCCTGGAACTGGGCCCAGAGGGTGGTGCTGGCATCATCCACCTGCGCGAACCACAAACGCAAATCCGCGGCTTCGTCCGACAGTTGCCGGTGGCGCTTGAATACCATGCAAAGGGTTTGCTGCCCGCTCAACGGCTTGATCTTCACCTTGAGTGTTGACCAGGAATACCACCCGCCGGTATTTTCAACCGGGCAGATGCCCAGCAGTTCACCCTCCGGCGAGTCCAGCCGCAGCTCGATGAGTCCGCCCTCGGTACTGGACGAAGCCCGGATGACCATCTGGTCGGTTCCCGAACCGAAATCCACCTGATCGTATCGGCACCAGTCGCCCGGCTCGATCCAGCCGACCAGGAGCCCTTCGTCAGCATTCTGTTCGGTCTGGACACCGTGTTGCGCGGCAAAGTTGCCCGCCGGGATGCGCGCAGCCTTTGCCGCGGCAGGACCGGGACAAAACCAGGCCACATTCAGCAGATATTGACTTTGGCCCGCCAGGTAGGATGATGCGGCAGCGCCGATGGGTTTTAAGACATCGTCCAGTTGCGCCGCTTCAGTCAGCCAGTGATTGTCGAGGTACACCGCGCCGGTATGATGCCGCCGCCCCCTGTCATTGAACCAGTCGCCCCGGATCAGATCCCGGTAGGGATTGAACTCGCCAAAGAAACTATTGGGAATCGTGACTTTCCAGGTATCGTTTTGCACCGGCTGCCAGCCTTGGATGGGTTCGGAGCCTTTGATGACCACCTGTTCGCCCGGAGCCGCCCGATAGACGATCCGCCCGGACTCCGATTCGCCGCCGCGCGGCGGATTGACGCTTTCACGATAGACCCCTGCATGAACGGTAATCACATCACCCGGCCGGGCCAGCCGCGCCGCGGCAGAAATCGTCCGCAACGGCCTGTCCTCCGACCCGCGCCACTGGTCATTGCCATTGACCCCGACATGGAACTCCCGGGCCGATACCGATGATAAACCCAGCAAACACATCAGAACCACTAATTTTGCTTTCATGATCTAACTCCTGCTATTATCACTTTCACGCACAGCCTAACCGTCGCCATCCAGCCGTTAATCTGCACCAGACTAACTGGAGAGCCATACTGGTCAATCACTTTACTAATATTTTCTTGGCTCAATCAATTAGATCCAGGACAATAAAAATAATATAAATAAAAGATACGATTTTGTCATAACTTAATTCCCAATATTTTTTCGACGAAAAACTGCTAGGATTCCAATGCCAAACAGGGATAAGGTGGCAGGTTCTGGGATGACCGAAAAAGAGAGGTCGCCATACCCATGACCATAATAGTCATAAAGATAAAAAGTTGTATCAAGAGCACTCCCATCAGCCAGAACTCCAGTCAAGGCGCCTGTCCAGCAGTGATATTTAATCCCATCGAGGCGTAGTGTTGTTTCTGTTAATTGAAAATCGTTTGCATGGCTCCCATCATAAACCTCCTGATTATTTATATAGAACTCACTTCCTTCAAATACACAACACGCCTTATCATATATATAAAATTCTCCATCAAATATTCCTCCGTGCACCTTCGTGTCGCTGTAAAGAGAGAGGTACACATCATCTTGAACATGGGCATTCGATATTGTGCAGGTTGTATTTCCCTCAAAAGTAATTGCTCCAATTGTTCCTCCATGGATCTGGGTATTAGTATAATCAAACGCGAATAAAAAAGGTGTAACAACGCCTGAATATATATTTATCTTACCATTCTGTACTGCTGAAAGCCCATCATAAATTACTCCTCCATAGATATTTATTGTACCCCAATCGAATACACCCAATCCGCCAGTGACAATCCCTGTATCATACAAATTTACAGTCGTAACGCCACGGATAGAACAATTCCTATCTATCGTCGTTATCACATCATGAGTTCCTCCATCATTCCAATAACTCGCCATTGTGCAATGGGATAATCCAAATAACATCAGCAAAGCTACTAAATACTTTTTCATGTCAAGTCTCCTATTGTGTAACGGATATTAACCAGATTACTTAATATGTTGTATTGCCAGTTCCTTGAACCCAGCCAGCGGCCTCGTTAACCTGTCTCAGCTTCTACCTTCAAGCGCAGCTTGTGGGTGCATGACACATCAATCGCCATCGGGTAAATGTCTCCTTTCAATCATACCGGGAACCGGGCTGTCACCTGTCCCTGCCCAGAATCGATAGCTGGAATAATACCACAACTCCGGCCGCTCCACAAGGCCGCGTTGTCCTGTTTCCCAGTGAGTGCCATAGTCGATCTTCCATTGCCAGCCTGTTCCAATCGCAGCGCTATTGCACCCACAAGCTCCACTGCGTTACGCTTGAAGGCGCCACCCCGCACAGCCTAGCCGGGGCCGTCAGGCCGTAGATGATTCAATTGCCCGGCAAAACGGGTGCGGGCACTGACAGGTCTGAAGACAGAGTCCGGCTATCAATGGCTGATAGATGCTCGTTTGCTTGTGTCATTTTTACTGAATCTTGCTGGATCAGATAATAAAGCCGGGAATAAGCTTCCAGAAAATCATCGTTATGAGCAACTATCTTGTTGTCACCCTCGGACCATTCATCACGCCTGTTTTGCAACAGGTCCAGCAGTTGGCCCAGATGCTCACCATAAGCCATATGGGCGTCAAAAACAGGTGCCATAAAGGGTCGTTGATTTCGGTAGCTTTCTAACGCATTACCAATAATCATTTGGGCGTTTTTGCTACTATCCACCAATTTTCCCAGTTTCTTTTTGAGAGTCTCCACTTTGCTCTCAAAAAGCTCTTTTAGAATCTGCGTCTTTTCAAGATATCGATCAATGTATTTTCTTTGCCGGTCGAACGCTTCGGTGTTGTTCGCTAATGAGTATCGCAGCAGGTTGTTCTCTTCAATTTCGGCATACGCGTTGACCCATTCTACTTGAGCAATCATATCTTCAGTATTCAGATCGGCCATAACCAATAGAATTTCTTTATCAGAGTCTATATCGCGCATATCAGGGTCATGATATTGAGAGCATTCCTTGTAGTTTTTTTCGATAATATTTACATATTTTTGGTGAGCGGATTGAACATCGGCAACATTGTCAACGCTTTTAAGAGCAATCTGATATTCTTGCTTCGCTGATATAACATTTTTATAGAATTCCTCCCGCTGACTGTTCATGGCGCACTGATTTATCTGGCTGATGATACATAAAAACAGGACAAGATTATAAGTTCCGGTGCCGCCTTTTTCCTGGCGGCCTCTCATACGCCAGACCAGCCAGGCGAAGAGCATCGGTATGAATATCAGGGCGATGACACGTCCACAAATTAATCCAATTATGTGAGATGACAATTGAGAGGCCAATATGGCAGGCATAAAATAGAATGCAATAACAATAATTGTAAAAATGACATTGAATTTCGAGAGCTTGAAGGGAACCGGGATTGACATAGGTTTACCTCAAAATTTGTATGTTACAGTGATTAAACATGCGGCCGGGTGGCCTCGGCCATCTTTCTCGGGTGGCCCACATTTACATAGACTTAAAACAAAAAACTACGCCTCACTCTCCAGCACCACCACGGTAAAATCATCTTGAAACTTTTCGTTGACATGCGGGATCTCTCGTTAAAATTCAAATTCCTATTGTCAGTAATCTCTTATTCTATCGGAGTATTACAAACAATCCGAACATCTTCACACTGTTCTCCCGGCACTATGTCAACAATGGTCAATTCACTATTGGTTAAATCTCCTTTCTGACCAAAATAATCCCGGGAATAGAGCCGGTATTGATTGGGATTTTTCAGACTATTTCGATCAAGGATACATTTAATGTAATATCGCCCCGGTGTGATATCGCTCATTTTTAATGGAATTTCTGAACAGTCTTTGAATCTATCGTCAGTAGTATCAAAAATCATTTTATGTAAAGTCGACTGCTGCGTCCACTGGTTCTCTGAAATATCGGCCGGCACCAGATATAGATAGAATATCAGGTTAGATTGGGGTAAGCTATCTGATACAACGGCTCCTTCAAAACCACCTAAATATCGACATTTATAGCTATTAGTATCGATAAATCTTTGGCGTTCGCCATCCCAGATTGACAAGGCCATATCGGCATACCGCCTTTCTTCAGAATAACTATGGATATAATCTTCTCCAAAGCTGACCACGAATTTATTATACTGAAGTAAATCCTGAATAAATTGCCGATCTTCCGCAACACGAAAGTAGGTCAGAAAATGACAAGCCGCCCCCACTTCATCCCATTCCATATTCTTACGAACCTGCTTTCGGGCCTGACAATTCAACGCCTGCAAGAGTTCCGGTGTTGCCTGTATAATGTTTCCGTTGGCCATATCCCAGATCACCCAGTCACATAACCAGGATAACCAGACACCAAAAAACACCTTACCATTCAAAGGCAGCATTACTTCAACGCCATTCTTTCTCCAATGTCGTGAAGATGTTGTATGGTCAAACAATCCTTCATATGGATTAATATTACTCAGGCTTGAATAGTCTTTGGCTTCCTTGAAGAAAAATTCGTTTTCCTCATCAAATGCAATTTGAATTTTCGTTTGAGAATTACGAATAAGTCTTTTCACTCTCTCTGAATCTAAGGGAACAACTTCTTCCAATGAATATTTCTTAATTAAACCTTCCTCATTATAAAAAGCCACCACATTGTCACCATGACCTATAGAATACCAATTATCGAGTTTAACAATATATTTACCATCTTCACTTACATCAATATAATTGGGGGCGACGCATTTATCCAATTCTGCCTGCCAAAGCAACTTTCGTTCTGACGACTGTTGCCACTTTTCAATTTCTGGATTTAAATATTTCTCCCAACCCGCTTTAGTACCCCATAAGGCGTCCCTGATTGCCTGAATATCAGGATTATTTTCGCGATAAACCATCAACCGGCAAGGACAATCACTGGTCGCAGGTATAATCAGAACGCTAATCTGACCCGAATCAGAATGACCCAATCGTGTCATTGGGGGAGCCCAACTATCCCCATTTGAATTGTTCAATAATAGCGCCACCAAAATACAACACGCCACTAATACATCTTTTAAGCGCATCGCTATCTCCTGAAATAAAATATTACGCCTCACTCTCCAGCACCACCACGGTAAAATCATCCTGAAATTTCCCGGAGCCGGGCAGCCGGGCTTTGAGAATCAGCCGGTCGATCAGTTCCTGGCCGGGGGTTTCGCGGGCATAATCGAATACATGCTGCCAGCCGGCGTATTTCCAGACGCCGTCGGTCATGGCCACGATCTTCCACGGGTCTTGCAGCGGGTAGGAAAAGGCGTTGCAGACCACCTCGCCTGAACCCACCGGATCGCCGCTCTGGGTGGCGGTCAGGTTATAATGCCTCGGGCCACTGAAAACCAGCGCGGCGCAATCGCCGCTGGCCGCGCCCATGACATACTCCCGATAGAGCGCCAGGCAGACCAGGCTGGTCAGGCCCGCTTCGGACGACCGGAAGACGGCCTGATCCACCTCAAAGAGTATCAAACCCCAGGTCGAGGCCAGCGCCAGTTGGGCCGGCGGATACGCGCCCATCCGGTCCATGGCCGTTTGCACCGCCAGCCGGGCCGCCTCCCGTCCCCCGCCGCTGCCGCCCTGGCCATCGGCCACCATGCACAACCAACAGTCCGGATCATCCGGATGCGGCTGGATGATAAAGGCATCCTCATTCGCCGAAGATTCGCCGGCCTCAGTAAAACTGAATGTCTGGATCATAAAAACTCCTGATACGGGTATATTTCAGCGGACAGTTATTGATGATCAATCAGTACCAGAGCATACCTCAGAAACTGATCGCCCGGGTGGCCTCGTTAACATGTCCCGGGTGGCACCTTCAAGCGCAGCAAAGCGAAGCTTGTGGGTGCAAAACGCATCAATCGCTATCGGGTAAATGTCTCCTTTCTATCATACCGGGCACCGGGCTGTCGCCTGTCCCTGCCCAGAAGCGATAGCTGGAATAATACCACAACTCCGGCCGCTCCACAAGGCCGCGCTTGACCGGGTTAAAATGGATATAGCGCAACGAATTATAAAAAGCCTCCCGCGAGGTGATATTGCGATCATAACCCCCGCCATCCTGCCAGAACCGATACGGCTCATGTTTCTGGCCCGTGGCCAGGCAGGCCAGTTTTTCCGGAATTTCCCGGCGTAAATGATTCAACGCCCGTCGCGCCACACTCTGCTTAATGGACTTCAAAGTCTGCTCAATTTGATACTCCCGTCGCAAGGGCGATATCAGCAGATGCACATGGTCAGGCATAACCACAAACGCCCGGACATCGTACTGCCACTTTTGCGATGATTGGATGACAGCCTCGACGAAATAGTCACAGAATAAACGGTATCCCAAAAATTGCTGACGCCGGAAGGTACTGAAAGTCAGCTCATGCGAATGACCCGGCATATTGAACGCATGCCGTTTCTTGCGATAGCCGTCAATCGTCTCCATAAGCCTGTTTTCCAGTTGGTGTCATGTTCAAATTTCCATTGTCAACCAGTTCCAATCGCAGCGTTATTGCACCCACAAGCTCCACTGCGTTACGCTTGAAGGTGCCACCCCGCACAGCCTGGCCGAGGCCACCCGGCCGTTGAGTTCACCTCTTCATCAATCACCATTTTCTTTAAAAACAATGGTTGCCTGTCTTGCTTCTCTATCGTATTCATAGTTAATAATAGTGTATTCAATAACTCCCTGATTCCCAACTTTGCTATACTCAAAACACTTTCCGGTCACTGGATCAATAGGCAATCTATTTGCAATATCACATAATGATTCGGCTAATTTTTGATTACTATAGAAATAATCTCTTAATGCTTCTAATATAACAAGAATCCTTATCTGCTGTTCGAGTTCTAGTGTTAAATAATAATAGCTGGCAAACATGCTAAGTTCTGGAGCATATGGATTCATCGTATCAATTTCAATATTAATATCATCAAAATAGGTAAGTGTAGCAAATGAGGTTTTTTCAAATAGTACTTTTCTGGCAGAACTGATTTCATCTAAAACCAGCCACGCCTCCATTTTCATTAAATGATACATCCGGTTTAACTGCTCTTGATAAGAACACATATGGAACATTTCAGCCAAAATCGGTGCAGGGATAGCTTCAATCTTTTTCTGTTTAATTCCCTTTTGTTTAAAAAATTGTAATGCCTGCTCACGATCTTTTTTTACAACAGCTAAAATCTCCGGCTTGATTTCATGTTTCACTCGCGTGCCTTTTAAATCTATTTTTTCCCATTCCCGATGCACACTTTCACAATATTCGTTCCATATGTCTATTCGCTCCTCATCGGAGATATCAAAATTGCATAGTAACTTGAGCCGAGGAAACTCTAACCAAGGCTTCCCATTATGAACACGATATGCCTGATAAAGACCATTATCGTAATAGAAGGATGATAACGCATCGAAAAGAATAGGCGCTCCAGGTCGTTGTATAATATTATATAGCTCTCGCAAAAAGACTTTCGATATTAAAAATGCGGCAATGCGATTTTCATAGTTCATGCTCTTATTTAGATTGGCAGACAACTTAAAACCATCTCTTATTATGCCAATCACCTCATCAAAGTCCGCCCGGTCCTCTTTTATAAGTTCGTAACGAACTTTGACCAGTAATAAATCCACTAATTTTTGTATTCCTTTAAAATCAGAAATTTCCTTACTTACTGTACTCTTATACGCTAATTCGCCCCAATCACAATGATCACAAAATGTTCCCCTTCTGATTTCCTGGTAAATATAAGAATAGGAATAAACAATTTGATGATAATCGTCGTAACTATCAAAATTTGATTTCAATCTTTCTTTGATTAATTTAAAGTCCAGATTCTCATCAATCAGATTAATTGCCTTTCGGTAATGTAACGCCGCGTTTCCTTCGGTTAATTCGTCAAATGCTACATTAAGCGATAAAGGGATCAAAACTGTATCTGGCCGGCATTCCGAAATAAGAATCTGGCTGTTTTCATAACACACAGAATCTGCTCTAGCTAAACTTGCTATCGCCAATATTGCAACAATAAATCTCCAAAACCATATCATTCGTTAATTCTCCATTAAAGAGCCTGTTGCACAATTAACAGTAATTCTCCTAAGTCCTTTGTTTTCGTTAAAACAACCAACGTAAAATAAGGACTTACGTTAATTGGCTGGGTTTATGCAACAGCCTCTAAAATACTATGTTTATATCAACAATTGGACCATCTTCAGTTTCACATATCCATATAGATATCGACGGATGGTTACGTTAAACTCTCTCGGGCACCTTCAAGCGCAGCAAAGCGAAGCTTGTGGGTGCCTGACGCATCAATGGCCATCGGGTAAATGCCTCCTTTCAATCATACAATCGCACCATTGAAGCCCGAAGGGTCGAAGATCCGCCTCAGGCGGGCTGAGAGTCTCTAGCCGGGACCATCCGAGGCTGTGTCATAACACCCATATTCCTTAGTTGCAGAATTGGAGAAAGACTCATAAACTCTCTTGGAGGCCACCCCGGACAACCAGGCCGAGGCCATCCGTCCGGATTCCTTATTTCTCCAAAAACTTGAATGATCGAATGGCTGTTTTTAGCAAATCCTCATTTTCTTTATACCATTCATAACCCCCGTGCATCGTATTGCCACATAAATCATACACATAATCGCCATCCACTAAAGTGTAATGGATTGCGTAAGTCGGGACATCCTGTTTAAAGATTACCAGGGTCTGCCATAATGCTTTATGGCCATCGATCTTCTCTTCCCCATATCCCAATAATTCAGCAGTATCACCGTACACCGCTTTGCAGATATCTTTGGCCGTCATCTCCGCAAAACGGCCGCCCCATTCATTTTCTTTTACATCAATATTCAATTCAGAAAAATTATCCGTCACGCTATCCCGGTGAACCGCTTTAACCTTAATGGAATCACCCGGGACCGTCGGATTGATCAGCCACCCATCCGGGAATACAATTGAAAATCCATATTCATTATTAACAAAAATCCCCGACTCAGGCGGATTCATCTTTTTTGACGAATCCAATGCCACGCCCGATTCAGGCCGGTATTCGCTCTCCCGTTCCCAGATCCAATGGCCATTCCTTAAATGCCCCGCCACAACCACCCAAAGTCCAGCGCCCACTATCATCCAGGAAAATAACAGCAAAGCGCTTCTGAATGTTTTTTTGCTTTTTCCTGCGATTTTTTTTAAAGCCGCCAGTATCGATAACAAGATCGCGAACAGAAAAACATACTCCAACCAAACATAAATCGTATCCATAAATTCCTCACATAAAGTGAACCAGATTAATAATACTTAAATACAGAGCGTCAGAGGAAGTCACAGAAGCCTGCCGGTCGGGCTCACCCGCAACGGCAATCACTGCTCCTTACTGAAATTCATCTGCACGTTGGTCAGGAACGCATCGAAATAAAGGGTCTCTTCAAACTGGTTGATTTTATCCAGGCAGGGCCGGATGGTCTCCACCAGCTGGGCATGGGTGGCTTCATCCAGATTCTGAACGGCGTTATAAATCTGGTAAAGATCGGTCCGTTCTTCTTCGGCTTGCAGTATCATCCGGCGCAGGCCGCGGCTCATCTCCGTAGAAATCTCCTCTTTGAGTCGCCCTTGATTCAATTCATCCGCGATGACAGACAGGATCACCGAAGAAACATAATGATATTCCCGGGGCGAGACCTGGTGTTGATCCAGAATCGTCATCCAGGCCTGGGAAATCTGTTTCATTGAAGAAGCGATCGAACTGAAAAAAGTCATCACATCTTTAAAGCCCGGTTTTTCGCCGCTGTCTTTCTGGTTTTCGAACTGTTTGACTTTCTGAAAGAAAGCCGTTTCACTGGCGGCCTGATCCAGTTCCTGCCGGATCGCGATGAGATTTTCGACCTGCGGAACCGTCAGCGCAATGGCGGCGGGTTCTTCAAAAGGATAAGCCGCATTGAGCCGGTCACTTTCCTGACGCATTTCAGCCAAAGTAGTCTGAAATTCTTTGGCCATACCGCCCATTTTCTTGGCCAGATACCCAACCCCGGCAATCCCGGCAAAGAGAAATAACCCAATAATAACAACCGCGATCAGACAACCTTTTTTCATTTTACATACTCCTTTCATAATTCTGTTTTAAAGGCATGTTTATCTGGGAACACTTTAAGATAAGAGAAGGTTTATTAAAATCTCCGGCGATAATCCAGTAAAATATTCAATCACCTTAATAAGAGACGGGATATGATATGCAAGATTTCTCCATAATTTGAACGGCTTGGTATACTGATACACATTGATGATGCCTGGACTCCGAATCGCCAGGCAGGTCTTTTGGTATAACTCACTACCTTAAAATATCTTATGACTTTTTTATTCAATCCGATCCCGCCAGGCTATAATTTGGGGATAACCTGTTGATAATTTCAAAGAGCGCTTATTCTGGGGATAAAATTGGAGCACAAACAATTTGCTAATAAATCCTTGCATTGTTATCGGTCTTTGGTAACAATAGTCCAAATTGTACAGCTAAGTCATTAATCATTTAACGCCTTATTCGGTAAAGCGTTATAGCACATAACGTCAAAAACGGCGATTTTGCCCGGCCAATCTTATTGTTATAGACGGAACTTGCTGGCTGAACCCAGGTACAGTCGGTATATCGAGTAAAAATTCATGTTGGACCGATAATGTATCCGACATGGATAGTAACTGTAACCAGGATTGCGATCCAGAAAGAGTAAGGAAGCTCATGGCAGAACGGCAACGTGTATTGATCATAAAGCACGGATTTTCAGAGACTTGCGATCACAACATTTCGCCCGTGGTCAGTTATGGCGATGTCTTTCGCTGTACCTGTCTGCTGGAAGCGTACCGGGGATATCATGTCACCTGGATTTCGGCAAGGGCCGCCCACGATCTTTTAACCCAGAATCACCTGATCAACAGCCTGATCCTTGCGGATAATCCGGAAGAGCTGCCCGAAGGACAAATCGCCGGCCACTACGATATCCTGATCAATCTGGAAAAACAGAAAGACTGGTGTGAGTTTGCCGAATCCATTTCAGCCACACACCGGTTCGGATTTAAAAACTGGGCGGCCAGCGGTAATGACTGTTACTATCCCGAATCCGTAGCCGGCTTGAGCGAATGCCTGAACCGGGGCGATTACCGCCCGATGCAGGAGAGCCTGTTCAAAACCGTCGGACTGGAATGGTCCGGCGAGCGCTATGTCCTGGGCTACCAACCCAAACTGGTGGATATCTACGATATCGGATTAAATTGCCACGTGGGGCCCAAGTGGCCGACCAAACTGTGGCCCCAGAGCCACTGGCAGGAACTCTACCGCCGCCTGAGCGAGCGTTACGCGGTCTGCTGGCAGCAGTCGCTGAACAGTGTCCGGCATTATATCGACTGGCTGGCTTCCTGCCGGTTGATTGTCACCTGCGATTCACTGGGCTTGCACATGTCGCTGGCGCTGCGCAAGAAAATCGTCGCGTTGTTCGGTTCCACCCCGCCGGAAATGGTCTACATGTACGGTTGCGGCGTCAAACTTACCCCCGGTTGCGACCGGGCCTGTGTGCCCTGTTTTCAAGCGCAATGCGAATTTAACGAAACCTGTATGGAATTCCTGACGGTCGATACCGTGGTCGAGGCGGTGGAAGAACTGATGCACTCGCCCATGGTGCCCGAGCCGCTGGATATGCCGGCGGATAACAAACCGTCCGTCAGCAGCAAACTGTAGATCGGACGGCGAATAAAATAATCTCAAGCTGGAGAAAACGATCCGTGGGATCATTACCCGACATACCAGTTAAAGAGGACTGCAATTATATCGCGGCATTTTTAACCATGGCCTGTCCCTATCGATGCTCGTATTGTATCAATGAATACGGCTCGCGACGCAACGGCACGCATCACCTGACCGCGGACCAGTGGATCGCGGGCCTGTCGCGCCTGACCAACCTGAAACGGGATGAAGGCGTCGTACCGGTGACCCTGCAGGGCGGTGAACCGAGCGTCCATCCGGGTTTTTACGAGATTATCAACGGCCTGCCGGACCGGATCCGGATCGATATCCTGACCAACCTGGCCTTCGACGAAAAAGAAATGATCCGGCGGGTCGATCCCGAACGGCTCTGGCGCGACGCGCCTTACGCCTCCATCCGGGTCAGCTATCATCCCACCGAGGTCGATTTCGACGAATTACTGAACAAAACCCGCCGCTTACAGGATGTGGGCTTTTCGATCGGAATCTTTGGGGTACTCCACCCGGACCAGGAGGATCATATTCTGGAATGTCAGCGGATCGCGACCGAAAAGGGGCTCGATTTCCGCACAAAAGAGTTTCTGGGCCGGCATGATGGCCGGCTCTACGGCACTTATCATTACCCGCAGGCCTGTTCCAACGAACCCGGCCAACCGGTCATGTGCCGGACGACCGAACTGCTGATCGATCCCCAGGGCGGCATCCACCGCTGCCACCATTATCTCTATGATGGCTTTGAACCTGTCGGTTCGATTCTGGACCCGGATTTCACCATGACCGGCGAATTCCGGCCGTGCGATGAATTCGGCCGGTGCAATCCCTGTGATATCAAACTCAAGACCAACCGTCTGCAGCAGTTTGGCTACTGCGCGGTGGAAATCCTCCGGCCGGAAGAAACGCACCCGGACGAACAACCGGCCGGTAAACGCACGGTCCGGGGTGGTTCCGGATCATTATGATGCAGACGGGCGATTCGATTAGCTTTCCGGATCGACTGACCGAACCGGCCGCCGATGTAGAGCGCCTCCTGAAAGAATGGCCGGCGGCCGAACTGCTGGAAGCCAACTTGGCGGCGCTGGCGGCCACTCAACCGGAGCTGGCTGAGCAAATCCGTCAGGCCGGGATCCCGCCGGGTGTGGAAAGGGTCGTCGCGCTGGATGGTTCGGTCACTTTCAAAGTACCCTGTGAAATATTCGAAACGGAATGGCTGGGCTATTGTTCCACGCCTTTTTATGCCGCCCAGAGTTTGCTGGAACGGATCGAAACCGGCTCTGGCAACCTGGCCATGGTGGAAGTCGGCAATGGGTTTATCGCCCGGCTGCTGCTGGAGAAAAAAGTCGGTCTGGCCCAGTCACTAATCGCCTTTGAAAACCTGGCCCGGGGCCCACGTAACCTGAAACTGGTTTTTCAGTTACATGACCTGAGCGCACCGCTCAGTTCCGGCCGGCTCGTGCTGCTGTGCGGTGATAACCCAACCGAACTGCTGGCTGGGTTTTATCACAGCAATCCAGGCTACCAGATTGTCACCACTACGGTCATGTGCCCCTGGCGAACCCGTCAGGAAAACAGCGCGTTCAACCGCCAGGTGACCCAGGCCATGGAATCGATCGCCGTGGAGCAAAAAAATCAACTGAATTCGCTGACAGAACTCTGGAACAAAAAAGCAGCCGAACGACACCAGACCACGGTCGATTATTCCGATCCCGCCCGACTCCGCACCATCAACCTGCCCGGCGGGGTTTCGCGGGATACGATCTATCAGAGCCGTGATCTGCTGGCCGGCTTCGCCGATTGGGGCGGATCGGCCCAATGGCTCAAAACCGATCAACCTGGACAAGTCGCCATGCACTGGCAGCTTAAAAATATCGTTGACCATGATCCGGATCTGCTGGTTATGGTCAATAAATTCCGGAACGAATCGGGCTTGGCGATACCCGGCTCGGTTCGATGCCTGACCGTCTGGACGCAACCGGCTGACGATCTGCCGGACCAGATCGCCAAATTAGCAGGGCCGCAGGATGGCGTGGTTTGTTACCGCCCGGATGTCCTGTCGGCGCTGCGCGAAAAGGGTCTGGCAAACGAACGCACGGCCTTGATCGCCCCGCCGGTCGATCCGCATCTGTTTTTCCCGGCCGGCCATTGCGTAGTCGAGGAGGGTTTATGCAGCGATATCGCGATGATATCCGATCGCTACAGTACCGAACCGCAACGTTACCAGATCAACCTGCCCTCTCATCAACTGCTCTGGAAACACATCCTCGCCGAGATCGAAAAGGCCCCGGCCGGTTTTCACACCGAAAGCGCTCATCGTTATCTCAACCGGGCCCAGGCCTGCGGCGTAACCTTACAGGAAAAAGAACTGCGCGATAACTTTACCCGTATCATCCGGCAGTTTATCGGCCGGTCGGCCTTGAAAGATACCTACTGCAAATATGTGCTGGCCCGCGGCTACGATCTGAAGATCTGGGACTGGGCCGGAGTCAATGAACCGGTTAACCAACGTCTGGGCACCACCTGGAGCGAATCGCCCTGCCGGGATCATGTTGCCGGTGTGGTCGCGTACGACGCATCCCTGAACCGGCTGTACCAATCGGTCAAACTGGTCCTCGAGATCGAACCGGTCAGCCGGCCGACCGCCGGGCTATTGAGCGCGATCGCCGCTGAAAAGCTGGTGCTGGTGCGAACCAATCCCGATATCAACTCCGAAGGATGTCTCGGCAAGCTTTTCAACCTGTCCGATGAGTTGATCACTTTTGATACCCCCGAAGACCTGGTACGCAAGATCCGCCATTTTCTGGACCATCCTGATCATCGCCAGACCGTGGCCCGGCGGGCCCGCCAACGGTTGCTGGACCAGGTATCCGCCCGGCACATCGCCCGGCGATGCCTTGATCTCGTCCGATAATCCGTTGCCCGGTCCGCCTTTTCAGTACTAACAAATCCTTTTCAACGTTATAGACAGACTTTTTTACTCACCAGGTTATTTCCGGTCGACAGTCCGACGATACTAGCAAGGTAGTTGTCACCCGGAGAAAAGTTTGTTATGACGCACCTGTCGCACCATAAACGCCCGCCCTATCTGACCATCGCCGTACTGGCGCTGGCGGTCTGCGCCCTGGGTCTGATGAGCTTACGTCAATATCAACAGATCCAGGAGTTACGCAATAATCAGATCGACTCACGCTTGGTCCTGACCCAGGTGGACCGGATCGGCGCGTTAAATCAGCATTCGGCGGTTCTGGAAGAACGCTCGAAAGAACTGAACTACACCCTGGACTCTTTGCAGCGCAACGTGGACAACCGCATCAGTCAGACCGAATCGCAGCTGGACCGGATCGGTCAGTATATTATTGACGATGCGGACGAGCAGGAATCCCGCGTCATCCATGACCTGTCCGGGAGTATCTGCCTGATCCAGGGTGAATATATCTTTGTCGAACCGCAGACCGGGCTGCCGTTGCGCTATGTCGATCCGCCGGACCCGGTTGAGGATGACTCCCCCATCGAACCGGCCGCCGCCACGGTTTCAACCGAGGGAGTGGGCGATATCCTCAAAATCCACTTTACCGGAACGGGTTTTCTGGTCCACAGCGATGGCTATATCGTCACCAACCGTCATGTCATCGAGCCCTGGAGCGCGGACCAGACCTATCAGCATTGTATCAACGCGGGCTACCAGCCCAAAGTGCATGTCTTACGCGCCTTTTTCCCGGAATTACGCAAGCCGATCGAGCTGACCGTACGCGCGAAAAGCCCGGACGATGATCTGGCCATTGTGCAATGCCGCACGAACCCCGAACTGCCGCCGCTGGCATTCGGCAGCGCCGGTTCGGTTCAACCCGGCCAGACTTTATTGATCCTGGGTTACCCGCGGGGCCTGGACCTGTTGGCGGCCCGCCTGGTAAGCCCCGACGGCAATCGGGGAACCGCGCAGCTTCAGACCCAGGCCATGCAGATTGCCGAAAACCTGGCGCGCCTGCAACTGATTGGACCGCTGGCAACCCGCGGCATGTGCGGCAAAGTGGCCGGCGACCGGATTATTTACGACGCCTCGACCGCCCAGGGCGCTTCCGGTTCACCCGTCGTCGATAAACAGGGCCGGGTCGTCGCCGTCAACGCCGCCCTGATCCGCGATTTCGACGGCGCCGGATTCGGGATCCCCATCGATAAAGCCGCACAACTGCTGGAGACTTGCCTGAATCAATAAAAGCCGGATAACCTTGTGATATCCGGCTTGAATTCTTTGTATGAGTGACGATCACAAACGCCGTTGGCGTTTGATGGCCAGCGCGCCGAGGCCCAGTAAGAGCAGGCTGGTTGGTTCGGGCACTTCCACAATCTTGATATTTTGCCAAACCGGGTCGAAGCCAAAGATATCGACTTTGTCGATGAACTGGATGGAAAAGGCTGTATCATCCGCCCACAGACCGGCGATGCCCTTAATGGCGCTCTGATTGTCATAGATCCAGTTCCAGCCGGGCTGACATTCAATCGTGATGTGCGGCGTGCCCTCAACTAATTGAAAGCAACGAATCATATTAACCTGACCGCCCTTAAAAAGCGCTGTAGCATTATGGTGCGTTGATAACAACTCCAAGGCGCCATCATAAAAAATAAGCGAGCTACTATGCGATAAGCCCAAGTCAAATATTCCCGACACATGCTGTTCCAGTGGCAACGAAGTGGACCAAACCTCTATGCGACCATAATCAATTTCGATACTGTTACCCCCCCCCCCATTAACAATCAAGGGAGGATCATAACTTGTCCATTTTACGGTATTAATATATTCACCTGCCGAGATAAAGCCATCCAGATAGCTGGCATTGCTCGTTGTTACAAATAAACATATACCCAATAAAATTAACCATAATCTTTTCATAATCCGGTTCTCCTTATGCCTTGTTCATCTGATTGTATCAAATCGCGAGGCTTCATGTCAAGATGGGACTGCAAAACCTCGCGAATGTCCGATAAAATCGATTGCAGGAATTCCAACCCTTCGACCAGGGCCTCAGCGTTATCCGTTTCATTTTCTAATTCCGTTTCGATATAGCCCATTATTTCAGAGGCATTGATAGCCAGCCGGGTTAACTCGGCACGGGACAGATCAGCATAGGGATTGACCGGGACATACGCATCGGCTTCAGTGATCAGACTGGTTGACAGCGTTTCGAACATGGGGACGGTCATGGCCATCATCTCGCCGCCGCCTGCCATAGAACTATAATAAGCCAGGTAATTTTCGCGCCAGCAGGCCTGCCACAGCCATTCATCACAAAAGGCCGCCAAATCGACCGTATCGATGGCATACTGACTGGCGCCGGTGGCATCCAGGTTACAGGCCGATTTCCAGATGGCCGCGGCGTCACGCATGATACTTAGCCGCTCTTCGCACAAAAAGGAAAAACCTCCGAATAGATAACCATCCGGAGGTTTTGAGGTGTGATGTATTTACCTTAACAGGTCCGCCGTTTTAACCAGAATCCACCCAAGGCTAATAAACTCAAAGTGGCAGGTTCGGGCACTTCCACAATCTTAATATTTTGCCAGACCGGATCGTAACCGCGGTCGGTTTTATCGATGAACTGGATGGAAAAGGCGGTATCATCCGCCCACAGACCGGCGATGCCCTTAATGGCGCTCTGATTGTCATAGATCCAGTTCCAACCGGGCTGACATTCAATCGTGATATGCGGCGTACCTTCAACCAGTTGCATACAACGGATCATATTGATCTGACCGCCTTTAAAGATTGCTGTAGAATTATGACTAGTCGACAACAAATCTAAAGCGCCACCCAAAAACAACAATGAACTGTCATGTGATAAAGAAATATCAAGAATCCCATGATTATTATCAACGGGTTGAGAAGTGGACCAAACCTCTAATCGTCCATAGTCTATTTCAATGGTATCCCCCCCCCCCCCCATCGACAATCAAAGGGGGATCGTAACCAGACCACCTGACACCATATTCATATTCGCCGGCGGTAATATAGCCATCCAGATAGCCAGCATTACTCGTTGTTACAAACAAACAGATCCCCAACAGAATCAACCATAATCTTTTCATAATCCGGTTCTCCTTATACTTTGCTCACCCGATTGTATCAAATCACGGGGTCTCATGTCAAGATGGGACTGCAACACCTCGCGTATGTCCGATAAAATCGATCGCAGGAATTCCAAACCCTCAATTAACGCCTCGGCGTTATCGGATTCGTTTGCTAATTCCGCTTCGATATAGCCCATGATTTCATAGGCGTTGACGGCCAACCGGGCCAGTTCGGCGCGGGACAGATCGGCATAGGGATTGACCGGGGCATACGCATCGGCTTCGGTGATCAGGCTGGTTGACAACGTTTCGAACATGGGGACGGTCATGGCCATCATCTCGCCGCCGCCTGCCATAGAACTATAATTAGCCGCTCTTCGCACAAAAAAGGAAAAACCTCCGGATAGATAACCATCCGGAGGTTTTGATGTGCGATGTATTTACCTTAACAGGGCCGCCGTTTTAACCAGAATCCACCCAGGGCTAATAAACTCAAAGTGGTTGGTTCGGGCACTTCCACAATCTTGATATTTTGCCAGACCGGATCGTAACCGCGGTCGGTTTTATCGATGAACTGGATGGAAAAAACCGAATCATCCGCCCACAGGCCGGCAACACCCTTAATGGCGCTCTGATTGTCATAGATCCAGTTCCAGCCGGGACGGCATTCAATCGTGATATGCGGCGTACCTTCAACCAGTTGCATACAGCGGATCATATTGATCTGACCGCCTTTAAAAACTGCCATAGCATTGTGATAAGTGGATAACAGATCAAGGGCACCATCGAGAAACAACAGTGTACTATTGTGGGACAAGATAATATCATAAATACCATGATTATTATCAACGGGTTGAGAAGTGGACCAGACCTCCAACAAGCCATTGTCTATTTCAAAACTATCCCCCCCCCCCCCATCGACAATCAAAGGGGGATCGTAGCCAGACCATCTCACTGTGTATTCATATTCGCCAGTGGTAATATAACCATCCAGATAACTTGCTTTTACTGCCGTTATCATCAAACAGACACCCAACAGAATAAACCATAATCTTTTCATAATCCGGTTCTCCTTAAACTTTGTTCATCCGATTGTATCAAATCGCGAGGCTTCATGTCAAGATGGGACTGTAACACTTCACGAATGTCCGATAAAATCGATCGCAGGAATTCCAGACCCTCAATTAACGCCTCGGCATTATCGGGTTCATTCTCTAATTCCGCTTCGATATAACCTATGATTTCAGAGGCATTGATAGCCAGCCGGGCCAGTTCAGCGCGGGACAGATCGACATAGGGATTAACCGGGACATACGCATCGGCTTCGGCGATCAGAATGGTTGACAACGTTTCGAACATGGGGACGGTCATGGCCATCATCTCGCCGCCGCCTGCCATAGCGCTGGTATACGCCAGATAGTTCTCGCGCCAGCAGGCCTGCCACAGCCATTCATCACAGAACGCCGTCAAATCAGGTATGTCAATGGCATACTGACTACCTCCGGTGGCATCCAGATTGCAGACTGATTTCCATATAGCCGCAGCGTTTGGATTAACCAGGTTCGGGTCGGCCTGCCACGCTGGATCGTTGGGATCGTGCCCCAGCCAGGCGGCGGATATTAATTCGCGGTTGTATTTATTGCGGATTTCGTCATATCGATAACATTATGTCATTATTATTTCTGAAATAAGTTAAATTTGATCAGGGCCGTCAACCCCGCTTTCGATAATCATTGTCGGGCCGAAAGCCACCTGCTCCCCCCTAACCAATTGAAATAACTTGACTTGCCGGCTCAAATCGCGTATTATTCTGATACGATCAACGAACAGTGCAGGTGTTCCATACCTGCTCTGAAACTCAGTGGACCAGCGTTCTCTCAGCCACACACTCTTTTTCGCTGGTTCACTTTTTTTATTTCAAGGGTCGTCATAGCCAATTCCCCTTGTATCCTATCTGTCAAATGATCAGATATTTGTTTACGAGTGATGATCATTCTGTTGGTTTGTTGTTAATTTTAAAGGACTTAGGCGCTCAGATAAACACTCTAAAATGATTGATGAAAAACAGGGGTATTGGTCGATGGTATATGAATAGCCAAATGAAAGGAAAATAATGGACTGTCCATTTATCGATACCTTACGACCCAAATGCAGTGAGCACCTGAACCTTCAAAACTTGAATGAAGCCATGATCTATTGCGTGGATAACTTCCGCCAGTGTCCCATTTACCGCAATATGACAAAACTGGAAACGCAGCTATCCGCAACCGAAGAAAACCATCACGCCGAAGAACTGGTTCTGGCTCATTCATAACCGATTATCATTAAAACAAAAAGCTTATGTCTGAATCGCATCTGGTCTGGCCTGACAGTCAAATCGAGCCGTTTATGCATTACCTGCGGATCGAATGCGGCCTGGCAGCCAATACCATTATCTCTTATCGTCGGGATCTGAAAAAATTCGACCGGTACTGCCGCCAGAACGGCCTCGATGCCGTGGATCGGATCTCGCCACTGGTGGTCCAGGAATACGCGCGTTTCCTCGCGGAAGATAAACTCTCCACCGCCTCCATCGCGCGCCACCTGGTCTCGGTTCGGATGTTCATGCGTTTTCATCTTTTGGAAAATCTCACCACCAAAGATGTCTGCGCGGCGCTGGAAACCCCCAAGACCTGGCAGCGGGTGCCGCGGGTACTCAACAAGCAGTCCACTCTCAGTCTGGTTGAAAGTATCGACCCGGCCAGTCCCATGGCGTTGCGGGACCGGGCATTGCTGGAACTCCTCTACGCCACCGGCATGCGGGCCTCGGAAGTAGCCGGACTCAAACTGGAAGATGTCAATTTTCAGATCCGGTTCATTCGCTGCTTTGGTAAAGGCAACAAAGAACGGATTATTCCCTTTTATGAACTGGCCCAGTCGGTGCTGGAACAGTATCTGCGGGAGTTGCGACCCAAACTGACAATCAAACGCGATCCCGGCACGTTGTTTGTCTCACGAACCGGCCGGGCGCTGGACCGCATCGAAGTCTGGCGCATTGTCAAAAAGGCGGCCGCCGTCGCCGGCCTGATCGGCAAAGTCACGCCCCATACCTTGCGCCATTGCTTCGGCTCGCACCTGCTCCAGGGCGGCGCGGACCTGCGCACCGTTCAGGAAATGCTGGGACACGCCGATGTCACCACCACCCAGATCTATACCCATGTCGATCAGGAATACCTCCGCGCCATCCACAAAAAATTCCACCCCCGGCCTTAGCCCGGCAGTGCCGGAACCAAACAGGGGCACAGCAGGATTTGCCTCCCGGTTAAGATACGATTGCCATCTTTCACATTATTTTTCTCGTACGAGTCTAACCAACTATCGCATTCACCCCTGCTAAAACGTGATAGCCGAACCGGTACTGAGACGGTGATAACCCTCAGTTGTGATTTGTTCGATCCGGCGCGTGGCCTCGCGGCCGCTGCAATGCAGTGAACCGGCACAACGCAAACCGGCGTCCCGTAAAAAATCGATGGTTGTATTCAGCCGTTCCGTATCGCCGCCGGACAGATGCAAGCCGCCAAACAGGCCGCGTATCGTCTTGTCATTACGCAGCATCTGGATATGCCGAATGGTATTCATCACGCCGGCATGACCGCAGCCCATCATCACCAGCGGACCCGTATTCGTATCGATCACCAGCGACTGGTCGTCCGGAATCGTATCTTCACGTTCGCCCTGGGGATCCTGTACGAAAATTCCACACAGATCCTCCAGTTGATAGTGGCGCAGGACCGGCCCGGTACACCACAACCCACCGGCAACCGGAGTCGGTTTATCGCACCAGACCACCTGACCGCGCGCCTCTTTATCCATTATCAGTTCGCGCGCCTCTTCCGGCATGCCCACCTGATGGATATGGCCGCGCGTGGTGGAATATTTGATATGGGTCGCTTCCCGGCAGAGATAAATCGTGGCATCGGGACAATAGTCACTCACCGCGACCAGCCCGCCCGTGTGATCGTAATGGCCGTGACTCAACACAATGGCATCAGTCAGGCTCAAATCGATCCCCAGGCATTCAGCGTTATGGACCAGCGCCGAACTCTGACCGGTATCGAACAGGATATGCCGGCTGCCATAATCGATCCAGAACGACAGGCCATGCTCAGCCAGCAACCGGGGCTTGAAAACCGTGTTTTCGATCAATACCGTTATTTTTATAGCGGGAGATTTCATGGGAAGTCCTGAATGAGAGTGAGTCTAATATTTCATCACTGATACCATGATCATATAATAAATTGACAACAGCGTCCAGTCTAAACATTGGCTGACACATTGAAGACATAAACCGACCCCGCCCGCCAGACGATCACATTGGTTCCGATTGCCAGCGTTCCGGCGGTCTGAAATGGCTCAGCCAGATTATACGCCGATATCCGCCCCGGCAGCGGCAAAGGCGACTGACCGGCCGCAACGATTTCGGTCAGTTCCAGTTCATAACGATTGTATTCCAACCAACCGGCAACACGCGCCGTCCACGCCGGAACTGGCGGCCCTGGCTCCAAAACCAGTCGATCCAGATGTTCATTGATTGTGTTCATCGCGTTCTCCCTGTCAAATAATCCAGAGTTCTGTCTGCCAGTTACTATAATCCAGCACAACCTTTTCAACCTGTCCACTACGTTCACCGTCATGCCAGACAATTTGATCGCCCGGCCGGATATCCATTCGCGGCCAGGGTATCGTGATACGTGCCGGTTCAACCTGGGCAAACAACCTTTTACCATATTGCCAGGCATACCGGCGCAATGCCGCGCCATCGTCATACTGCCCGGCACTGTTGACACCCCGATAAAACCGGCTGCCGGGCGCTACCTTCCAATAGCGATAGCGGTCACCCGCATCACAGGTTGCCATCCGGGCTTTCTGAAATCCAACTCCCGGCCGGATCGTCACCACTTCTCTTAAAGGCGTATCACTTTCCACAGACGCGGTGATACGCATCCGCAGCACATCTTTGCAGATGGCAATCCACATCGTCAGGTCAAACTGGCCATGACTGAGATAAATCCCGCATTCATCCGTCAGGATATGACAGGCCCCATCATAAGGCAGCCAGCGATAGCCACCGTTATAAGACACCTCCACATAATAGCCCCCTTTTAATGTTACCCCGGCAGATGCATTCTCTACCCGGCTGATGCACGGCAGAAACCGCCGCGAACAGATAGTATAAGCATCCCCTTCGAACAGGCCGCTCAGATCAGCGCGAGGTCCGCTATCAAAAGGCGGCTGACTGTAGCGCCCGGTTTCATTCAACACCCATTTGCGAAACACATCTTTCACCGCGATAAAATCCGGACTGGTCGCGGCTGAATAGCATTCATAATCCGGACTTTCCAGCGACCGGTCCCAGCCGGGCATCAACTCAAACGTGCTTTCATAGCGTTTTAGCCCACCGGTTGCGATAACCTGTAATCTCGCTTCTCCATTTGAAACGGGATAACGAAAGTGGGTTCTATCCAACCGGACCGCCGAACCGGCAGCAATGGGAACCAGCCGCCCTGTGCTATTCTCCGTAAATCGCATCACCGCTGTCATACAATTACCAACCGGACATCGATCCAAGACAAAATACCGGCCTGCCCCCTCGACAATTTTCTCTATCGCCTGCATCACGGTTAATCCTGCTACTTCAAGAGCGTTCAAACAATACTGAGATTCTCTCAAAGACTCCAGCCCACAGACCTCGATTGCTTCATCAACCTGGGCCAATAAATATTCAATCGCGTCACCGGCTGTCCACAACCGGCCATTTTCAGCCAAAGCTTCAAACAGATACACCGAATGCCCTTTAAGCTTATATCGTCCCTCCGTCCGGTTTGGCAGACCCTCCGGATTAAAGACGACCTGACCGCTCTTGATCGTCAGCGGTTGATAATTATCATTGACCCAGAATGAATCAATCCATGTAGCAGATGCCGAAGGCAGCGAATCCCTGGCAATAACTTCAAGACAGGTCGCAGTCTTCCCGCGGATAACCTGACACGATTCCACCAGGCCGGCAAATAGAATCCGCCGCCGCCAGACATTTGCCCTCCCCCCTTGTGTCACAGGTGTCCAGACAGTCACTTTACGTCCGGAATAACATTCGCCCATCAGCGCCGTATGATCCCCCGGCCGCCACGACCGCATCAGCAGCCGGCGGCCGTCCACACCGGACCCATGCTCGATCTTAATAACCTTCAACCGGCTTTCCTCCCGGCCCTCGAGCATAATCGACAATGGCAATACCCGCACACAACTCGCTTCTGGAATCAGTTGCGGATCGACTGTCACAACATGGCTATCCATGTCCATCCTCCCTCGTTGAAATCACGCCACGCGTCAAAGGCCGGATCACACCATCGGAATCACGCCTTACACCCACTACAGACACCGTATTATTTTCCTGCCTGCCCGTCACACTCACCCGGCGCAGCAGATACCACACATCACGCCCCACCGGATGTTCCAGCCAATCCGGCAGCGCCAACTCGCCCTCACCTTCCAGAACAGCAACCGGCCGTTCCAGATCGATCCGATCAACGCTGTCCAGCCCCCGATACAACACACTCACATCCCGGCTTCTCGGCCAGAAATCCCCCTCCACCAGACCCATCGCCAACGATAACCTCGAAGAAAAATCCCCTTCCAATAATGAGCCGTAAAACCGCTTGTCCATCGCTAATCCCCCCGCGTTGGCGCCCGTTCAATCTGATCGACCGTTTCCGTCATAGCCAACTTCAGTTCCGGCGTTACCCCGTCCGGGGCATAAATCGTTACCTGCCCGTTTTGTTTATCCTGAACGCCGCGATGGGCGATCCGCGCCAGTCCCAGTCCGCGCAATGATAACACCACCGGCTTATACCGTTCGGCGGTTTCCAAAACCTCGCCGCCATCGATCACCCCGACCAGGTCTTCACCGGTAAGATCCCAGGGCGCGTAGCCATAACGGATATCGAACCGGTACCAGCCGCCGCCAATCTCTTCAATAGTCGGAGCCAGGGCCAGCTTGTTCAGCCCCTGACCGGCAGTATACAAACTCAACCATTGCGGCGTGAGAGCGGGATAAGGCTGGCCGTTGTGTTGAAAATAGACATAATAAAACATGGTAAAACCTCCTTCCGGATAATCCTCAGACAAACGCGCCCGATACGGCCGATCCCACACTGGGTCCACACGGTAACGCGCGCGGTCGATAGCAACTCAACGGAATACGCCAGCGGCGCGGCCGATCAAAATCGATACTGGAAATCGCCAAAGATTCATAGCCCGCCTTGGCTATTGTCAGAGTATAAACCCAGCGTTCCTGCCATTCACTGGTCGTGGTCCATCGCCGGGCAGGTATCCGCGGGGTTTGATCGTTCCAGAGCGCCAGACCCTCTCCATTGGTAAGCAACCCGGATGCGCCATTGAATATCCCGCCATCGTATTGATCCGCCACATACGCCATAGCCGCGCGCCAGGGCGGAGCATTTTCGATCTCGCTATCAACTACCCAGTAACCCGCCGCCAGATCGGCATAAAACGTATCGCTCGTATGCGATACCCGACAACGATAAACCGTACTGTCATAAGCAACCACATGGCTTTGCCGCAAAGTTACCAGGGCGGACGCGACCGCCGCGCCAGATTCATCCCGGGCCTCAATCAGACAGTCAAAAAGTTCAACAACCCTGGCCGCGGGGTCGTTCGATCCAATGGCAACCGTCTGGATCGGGGTTTGAGGATTATCGACCTCCAAACAGGCCGCCAGTCCCGTCTGAATCAGTTCCACATCGCAACTGGTCAGCTCGACACCCTGAACCGTCACATCAGCGCTATTGGCCGCCACGCCGTTATAACAGCGGTGACAGTGGATCTGTTCGAAACTGTCCGGAGTCAGACTGAGACTCAACACCAGGGCATTCTCAATCCGTACCTTGCGCAACACCAGAGACTCACACGGACTGTAAAAATAGAAGCCGGCCCGGTCGTTGATCCCGCCTTCATGGAATATCGATGACAACACCGAATTCAAAATAGTAATCTGCCCGCCGTAAAACTGGGTCCGGTTATTCGTGCGGATATGCAACCGGCTGGCGTAAACATTAAAAACCGAAGTATCCAGATACGCCATCAGCAGCCACGATGCCGCCGGCCCCAGCGACCAGAACGAACCATTAATCCCCCAGTCCCCGGCCAGTTCACCCAGAGCCAAAGTAGCCTGCTCGGTCAGATTGAAAGTCATGCCGTCATCGAACCAGACCATCTCATTGCACGATTGAAACACGGTCGCAGTCACGCCATCGCCAAACGTCACCTGATCGTGAATACCATACACCGCGCCGGGCACCACTTCGCTAATACCGGCTGGATTCGCCGCGTACCAGCTTTGCCAGGTCCACGGCTGGCCGCTGTTGGTTCCTGTTATCGTAATCATATCACACCATCCTGACCGCGGCGATATAGACATCCACATGCGCATTGGCGCCGTCGCCCACCACCGCCAGCGAGCCGCCCAGGCTGATTTCGGCATAAACCGGATCGATCAATCCTGCCCGGCTTAAACCCCCGCTCTGTGTGGGCAGACTAACCAGATCACTCACCGGATTCACCCCGGTCTGCAACTGCCACGATCCGCTGGCCGTACCGCGAGCAATCGACCAGGCATCGATAATCCGATATCCATACGGCGCGTCACCGGCATGAAGATTCACTGTCGCGCCATTTTCCACAGCAACATGAAACAGGATCATCGGCGTCCCGTTCACACCACACCCCACACAATGCGCGCCCGAAACCGGCTGATTCCACAACTGCTGACCACGGCAGTCCACTATCGCCGCGATCTTACCGCCACTCGTCTCAATCCGGGCCAGTCGAATATGCAGCACATCCGGCTCCGGAAAACCGGTATACTCATCCGTAACCAGTCCACCATCACGGTTCAGATAGACATAGATCGCCGCCCGATCATCAACCAGCGGTGACTGGTCACAGCCGCCATAATCCCGCAACACCGCACCGTCCCAGAACGCGCCGGGCTTCACGCCAATCGACAGATCGCCATCGGCATACACGCGCAAATCGCCCGCCCGCCGCGCCGTATCCAGCAGACGATAAAGCATCCGCCGAAACTCCAGGTAATAAGGCGTCCGGCCCGTCTCGATATAATCCACGCCCGTTCCTTCATCCTGCGCCAGCGCCAGCAACAGATCATCATTGGGATACAACTCAGCCATGTGAAACCTCCTCAAAATTCAATCGTTAAATACACACAATCATTATCCACATCATAGCGGCGCCATTCCAACCGGTACGACTTCGATACCGGATCGCCATAACACGCAACCGGCTGTTCCTCTACCAGTTGATGCTCGCCATCCTCATAACGCACCTGATACCGGCTCAGACCGGATCCGGCCGGCTGAATCACACACCGCCGAATCCAGTCAAAACCAAACCTGCCCAAACCAAACGCCCCTCCAGCCATACCCGGCGCGTTACCACCGTCATAACTAAATCCCTCTTCACCAAACCCGCCACATCCAAAACCCCACTGTTCCCATACGCCATTCCAGAGCGGCCCTTCATACACCACCTCATCCGTATCATCGTTAACGATTTGCACGAGCGTATCCAACGGCATGGTATCTTTTTTCAGCCAACCGATTTCCGCCAACAGCCCTGCCCGATTCAAATCCAGCGGATTCTCACCCTCTATCACCGCTTCAATAATTGCGGTCTTACTGCTGTCCCAGGCCGCCATCAATTCGCGCTGTTGAGGCAAATCGGAACTGGCCGAGAACTGCCCGTTAATAAAAATCCGGACCATGCCATCCGCCACACTCTCCCACCGTAGCCAGATCACGCCCGGCACAAAAACCGGCCGGTCGCCCGGCCCGGTCCCCATTACTACCGGTTCCGCCCATAATCCTATGATTCGATTACCTGTCATGTTTTACTCCACCGATAATTGCCGATATTCGATCCGATACCGACAGCAAACCAGCCGCCCGCTCGATACCGCCGGTTGCGCGTCAAACCGCACCAACCGGACATTGTCATAAACTACCCCGCGTTCATCGATCAGACGATAAGCCAGTCCATCGATATAACTCTCGATCCGGGTAACCAGATCGGCCAGCGCCTCGTTATCAACCGCAACCAGCACACCATCCTGCGTCAGCGTTCGCCCGCAACCACCCAGGTCGACACCCAGCACACCATCCACCCCGGCCGCCGTCTGATCCATCGTGCGCCGTTCGGGCGAACCGGCGACCATTCGGTGTCTGCCCCGTTCAAAAAAACGTTGCCCATTAAATGTAATCGTCTGTCGTTTCATCTTACACCCTTGTCAAATGGATCACCCGGCCCGAACGGTTCATATCAGCCGCGCCATCGCCATCCAGGTCGATCATCAGGCAGATACTCTCCAGTGCCTGCTCGTAAAGCCTGCGATAATTACCGATCCGCTTCATAATCAAACTATCCAGTTCGCCACAGCCCATCAGAATCGTCACCACCGTATCCAATGCCACCACCTGCCGCAAAACATCGCTATTCACCAGCTCACCGTCACTCCGGTCCAGACCGCATATCCGGCTGAGCCGCTGAATGGTCTCCTCGATCTGGCGGCGATAGCTGATAACACGATAGGCCATCCCTGTTCCGGTAAGCATTGCATTCACCGGCGCGCCCTCCCGGCTCATCCGCAGCCGCGATACCGTCAGTTGCGTCTCAGAATCCACCGCCACCACTTCCAGTAAATCATCCGCATTCGTCTCAGCGTTCCAGACATGCGCGACCATACCCGCCAACACACCCTGCGTCTGAAAATCCGCTCCCGTATCGGTCAGTGTCACCCCGTCAATCGTCGCGCCGTCACCTTCCACCACCACCTGGCCGGCCGCGCCATATTCACGAAACAGCATCGGCTCCCAGATCAACAAATCAATATCGTTACCAGCAATTTCCATCGTCGTTTCCTTCGAAAATAGGCGGCCGGAAACACAATCCCGGCCGCCGGTCCCCTTCAATAACCCTACTAAACACTCAATCCCCGCAAACACCCATGCGCCTCCTCGTTGCGCATCTCCAGCGTATATTCGCCGATAATCTGACCGCATTCATAATCGCCGCCCGAGGCCAGCGGTTTGAAATGGAAACTCCGCCCCGCCAGCGGCAAAACCTCAATCCGCGAACTGTCCAGCAGCAGCACCGCGTCACGCGGTACCCAGCGCGACAACACCACCCGGCAGACGCCAAAATCGCTTTCGTAGGTTCCGATCATATCGCTGAAGGTATGATCTTCCGGCTGATAGCGCCGGCTCGAACTGACAAATCCATTGATGCGCCGCTTCTGTGACCCGTTCACCACAATCAGATCGATCTGGCCGTTGCTGTTTTCCCAGATCTGCCGCATGACATAGCTGAGCTTGGCCTCATCCAGATCGGTTCCGCTCGGCAACCCGGTATCACCCACTTCCCACGCGTTGGTCTGGATATGCTGAACTATCCCGCGCATCGTGCGCCGCGTGGTTGGTCCACCCTGCGGAGTGCCGGCAGCCTGGCCGCCATTGATCACCGTATTCTCCAGATCGCGCAGCAGTTCCCGCAACCGCTCCTGCTTCTGATAATCCATCTCATCGCTCAGGCCCACCTGACGCGCCGCCAGCATACTGCCCGACACCTCCACCGACGCAGTGAAGATCTGCGTATAGTTGCCATGCCGGGCCCGGTTGGTAAACCGGCTGGCAGCCTTGTCCGCGCCTTCCAGCGCCGCGTTACAAAGAATATTAACGGCCTTGCCATCGGCCAGCGCCTCCTGGGTCGTCCCGGCATAACCACGCGTCACCGTCAGCGTATTACTGCTGATCGCTGTCACCAGCATCAACTCCCCGCTGCCCTCCACCTGGATCTGATCGCCCACCCGGAACCGGTCGCCGTTCACCACATCAAAACTGGTATCCGTCGCCGGATTGCCGTAGGTATTGTCGCTGATCGCGTCACGGTTGGGCAGCAGGCTGTCCTCCAGCCATTCGTGATAGGTGCTCTGGGCCGCGCGCAGCGGATCGCCCAGCGCATCCAGCAGCGGCGTTTCATACGGAGAGACAATCCCGATCAAATCCGAAATATCCTCCACCAGCTCCGCCAGGGTCGCCCCGGCGCTATAGGTTGCTTTTCCTGTAAATGACATCGTAAATCCTTCCTTTCAAAATTTTGCCTTCTTATCTTTTTGACTTTTCGCCTATTCGCCTTTTCGTTTTCAACGCCCGCGCTTCAATCGCCGCAATCTCAGATACGCGATCAGATCACGACGCTGACCGCTCTGACGCGCCTGACGCGCCGCCTTGTCCATCTCGATCCGGTCGGTATTGCGTTCGGAACGCACCGCCGCGGTCGGCTGGTTCATCGCCGGCGCGGTTTGATCGTTCCGGCCAAACAGCCACGGCCGGTCCTGACGCAACTGCTCGATCAGCGCGTCAATATTGTCATCACCGCCCTCACCGGCGTGCTTGCGGCTGATCAACAGCGCCGCCGCTTCAATATCCACTACCCCGCGCTGAGCCATCTGCACAATCAAATCATTCTCCCGCCGCACCTGGGCCAGCTCCGTCTGCAACTGCCGCACCTGATCGCCGAGCGTCGACGTATTCACCTGCGGTTCCGGTTGCGATTCCTGTACTGTGTCTTTCATGTCATCCATAATGGACCTCCTTGAATAAAATTCTGGTTAAAAATTTCGATATACCCTTAATATAGTTTGGCAGTTAGTAACCCAGCTCTTTCAAGACCTGGTCCGGCCCCACCCCCACTTCCAGCTTCATTTTCGCTTCCTGTAGCTTCTCCAGTTTATTTTCCGGCAGCGGATCGGGCCAGAGAATATCAAACTCCCGTTCCGATTCGTCGTTGGGAAAGACCCCCGTCTTATCCATCGCCAGCAGAATCAGCCGGCACAACTCTTTGATACCCTGGCCATAGCTCTGGCGTTTGCGTTCGGTCTTCGCCAGCACGCCCATCAAGGTCACCTTAAGCGCCACCGCGCTGGTCAGGTTGCCCACCCGGCCTTTCAGAATCCCCGCCGCCACCGAGGCCACCCCGCTGGCCTTTTCCATCGCTTCCCGGATCTGTTCGATATGTTCCGTCTCGCTGGGGCAGGCGCTGTCACCGCCAAAAACCTCGATCGATGCCTGCGTATTGAGCGTACTCCACATCTGGCCTGGCCCGACTTGCCGCTCCACAAAACCGTCGATCCCCTTGCCCAGGTACATCTTGAAACTCTGCAACGCGATCCGGTTGGCCCGGTCACTCAACCGGGTGTTCAACTCATCCTGCAACGGGATCAGCGGTTCGACATCGCTCTGCCCTTCATACTTCAACGGCAGCGGCATGTTCTGAATATGCACCACCGGCACCACGCCCAGCGGATTGGGCCCTTCATCCAGCAAGATCCGATCCCGGTACCGCTGATACCAGCGGGGCGCCAGGATCTCCACTTCATGCGTCTCCCGGCGCGGCGTCACCCGCCGCCCCTGCGCCGTTTCCGATTCCAGCCACGACGCCCCGTCGCTCATGTGCGGATGCTCCAGCCAGTAATGCTGAATGTAATAATCGATCCGGGTATAATCGCAGGTATTCAGAACAGGCAGGCAGCGCGGCGCTTCAATCGCCTCCAGTATCATGCTTCGCGCCGCATGCAGCGCTTCTTCAATTTGTTCAGGCCCGCTCGCGCCGCGCCCCTGCCGTCCTGCCACCTCTCCTCTGCCCGTTCCACCCCCGATCCGATCCCAGCGTAACACCACATCCACCAGGCCATAAATACTGCCCAGCAGCGCCAGCCCCTGAAAATAACTCGCACCGCCGTTGGCGCTGAAGACCGCTTCGATAATCTGCTGCATCGCCTGGGCCCGGTTCGGATCCGGACAGCGCGAAATGATCTGAAACGGCTTGCCGAACAGAAAATCCACAATCGTATCGATTCGCCAGGCGATATCGTTTTCGATCACCACCTCCTTGCGCCGGTTCTTTGGATCGGTATTCTCGCCGCCCGATACCCGACCCGTAATGCGCCGGGGCAGGCCCGCTTCCTGCGCCTGTCGATAAGGCAGCCCGCCAACGTTAAGATCGCCCGCCGGATCCCACAGCGTCGCGCTGAAGTCATTGTGATAATAATCCCGCAGCCACTCACACCGGCGCATCTGCTCAACACCCCAGTCATGCACCAGCCAGTCCACAAAATCCTCATCCAGCGTCTCCATACCCTTCAGCTGCGTCCGTCGAAAATGTCCAAATTCAAATGCCATATCCATCATCCTCAGTTATGCGTGTTAATTTTTTTACTGTTGTATTGGTATTGTTTTTCTTACCTTCTTATCTTCTCGCCTTTTAGCCTACCTGGCTGTTTCCCTTCGTGGCTTTGCGGCTTTGTGTGAGCTATTTTTTCTTCCCTTTTCGCATCAATCAGCCTCTCACCCTTTACTACCAACCGGAAGCAATTGCGCCGAAAACGGTCCGTCCAGACCACCACCCAGTTTCGCTATCCCACGCCAGAACAAGCAGTAAAAATTTTTTCAAAAAAATGTTTTTCCCATCCCCATACCGCCCCAACTGCACACATTTCCCCCTGGCATGCTCCAACAAAAGCCAGGCAATTTTTTATTGTTTTATCTCACTCAAAATTTTATACTGAGTGTATCGAATCTTGAATCTTCACCGGCGAGTGCCCCGGTTACTGAACTGGTATGCTATAACGTTGAGATGTGAATGGATAACAACCCGTCAATCCAACCCGCTTCAGGCATAAACAAAGTCCTCAACCGCTTACGCGACAACAGCCGCGGTTTCTGGCCGGCGTTTCGCGTCCCCATCATCATCTTCACCATCGCCATCAGTTGCGACGCGGTCAGCACCTGGCACTTCCTCTGTATCAGCGGCCATCTCGAAGAAGCCAACCCCTTCATCCAGATCGCCATCGCCTGCCTCACCCCTCTGCCGGCCATGGTCTTCATGGTCCTCGGCAAATTCGTCGCCGCCTGCCTCGTCGCCATCTACCTGCGACGCTGGGCCCTCTACATCTTCACCGTCGCCGCCTTCCTCGGATTCTTCGCCGCCTGGTACAATACCTGGGGCGTCCACACCGGCTACACCCCACGCATCCTCTACTTCCTCGTCTGGCTCACCGGTCAGGCCTGACCGGTCAAATCCGCCATGCTATGACAAATTACCCATTTTAACAAATATGCGCTATTCTGACGTATATTCATCCGATAATCCCAATATTTTGTCTTGAATAGCAACCGGATTTTAATTAAAATAATTAATAAAGAGCGTTCCGGTCCCAACCAGATCGGGACTAAGGTTTTTGGTTTTTGATGGAATTTTCAAGGAGTAATAAAATGTGTGCTAAAAACGTACGGGTAATTTTCTGTTTATCGTTGTTGGTATTATGTCTTAATACTTTTGCTCAGAGTTCAAGCTCTGATATTAATGTCGATGGTATGGTTGATATTGCTGACTTCGCTGTCATGGCTTCACAATGGCTCGATACTTCTCAGCCAGGCATTGATATAGAATGGGTCGATATTCCCGGTGGTTCATTTCTGATGGGCGACTCGTACGGTGAAGGCGATGCAAACGAACGCCCCGTTCATACGGTTACCCTTGATTCTTTCAAAATGAGTAAATATGAAGTCACCAATGCGCAATATGCCGCTTTTTTAAATGATCAATTGGCCCAGGAAAAAATCAAAGTAGTAGATGGCTTTGTCTACGCCATTGATGACCAGACCAATAGCCGGCCATGGTTTTTGACAACAGCAGCCCAAACTTTCAGCCGAATCAAATATGTCGAAAATGAATATGGAGCTTCTTTTGTTCTGCAACAGACCGACGGCCACAATCGAGCTCAGCACCCGGTCAACTGGGTCACCTGGTATGGCGCGACTGCCTTTTGCCAAGCGCACGATTGCCGTTTACCAACAGAAGCCGAATGGGAATACGCCGCACGTGGCGGCTTGGTGCAAAACCGATTTTCCTGGGGAAACACCATCTCCCAAAAGTACGCCAACTATCGTACGGATCCGTTATACAGTTATGAAGACGCTAATTATCATCCCAGATATTATGGAGTAGGTAGAGCGCCCTATATGTCACCGGTTGGTAGTTTCCCTCCCAATGATTATGGTCTGTATGATATGATCGGTAATAACTGGGAATGGGTAAGCGACTGGTATGATAAAAATTATTATTCCTATTCACCCCAGACAAATCCAACGGGTCCGGTTAATGGCACCCAACGAATTATTCGTGGAGGAGCCTGGACTAACAATGCGTGGTCCTGTCGATTAACGCGCAGGTCCTTAATTGACTACGATAAAGATAATGGCGCCGGATTCCGACCGGTTAAAGATAATAAAATTGAGGACGAAAAAACTCTTATCTCTGATTTCAATGATGGCACTTATCAAGGTTGGTTTAAATATAATTTTTCTGGTGGTAATCTGAAATTTCTAACTAGCCCAATCTCTGAAATTCAAACCTACTTGGCCGCCGAAGAAATCGTCCCGGTTGGCAGTCCCCTGGAAATCGCCAATACCGATATGTTATCTGGAGATTTATCTCAATACAACACCATTGAATGGGACGAATATATCTTCAATCAGGGCACGAACAACACTTATAACCCTGTAATAATTGTTGAAGGGAATAATGGAACGAGTTACTGGTTTATTCGACCGGCTAACATCAAAGAAACCTGGACAAAAGCAGTCATTCCTCTGGACGATGCATCGGGTTGGGCTCACTATGACGGCCCTTCGACAAACTCCTTCTCTGACGTAATCAAAGATGTTAAGCAGGTTCGTCTGATGATGAATATTAGTGCATCTGTTGGTAACGAGTGTGGAATCGACAATATTTATCTGGTTAAACATTTTAATTAATCGTTAATGATAATTTTTGAAGGCTCTGTCTCAAGTAAATCGACAGAGCCTTTTTTATTTATGGTTACCCAATCACGTTCGGGAAACCGCGCGATTACTGCTATTTTCTTCATAACCTTACATCATTGACACTTTCAGAATTTGAAACTACACTGGGTATATTCACATAGACCACAGGAGATCTCTACTTTGAAAGCTGTTATTATATTTCCTATTATAACTTGTTTAATCACAATAAGTTTCTTAACTGGTTGCGAATCGGATGTCGAACCCGACAAAGCCCCCCCCGCCCAGACTCTTCATGAAATCATCGACAACTCCAATCCTCCCAAACCATTAAAACCGGCCGGCCCCGAATTTTTCGACGCCGCCTTCAATGGCGACCTGGCCGCCATCCAGTCGGCGCTCGGTGAGGATATCGATCCCCAATCCGTCAACGACGAAGGCCGCACCGCCCTCATGCTGGCGGCTTTTAACGGCCATACCGATATCTGCCAACTGCTGCTGGAACATAAAGCCGACATCAACGCCAAAGATTCCATGAAAAGGACAGCCCTGATGTACGCGGCCAGCGGCCCCAACGAGGCCGCCGTCTCTCTGCTGCTCAAACACAATCCCGACATCGACGCCGCCGACAGCGAAGAGCAATGGACCGCGCTGATGTTCGCCGCTTCCGAAGGCCAGGCCGGTGTCGTCGCCCGCCTGCTGGAAGCCCGGGCCAACTACCGACTGACCGACGTCGACGGCGAAAACGCCCGCGACTTCGCCGCCAGTAAAGGCCATTTCGATGTCGTCGACCTGCTGGATAAACACGCCGCCGGAAATCCATGACAACGATCCAGGCCTACGTACTACAATCCATCGTCTCTTTGTTTTCTTAACAAGAATTTTTATCTGATATTCCATAAGTATTTTAAATTGAATTCCTTATAAATCAAAATTGTTACCCCGAACTTTTTATCCTGTCAATCCTGTGATCTTGTCTAAATGGCTGTTAACCTTAGTGGCTTCGTGACTTCGTGTGAGATATATTTTCTTGATTGCGGCTTGACCGCCCTGTGTTTAGCGCTCAACATACTCTGTAACATCCATCCCGCCAGATGGTATTACTTATTAATAACAATTTATCAACCCGGCAAGCGCCCTGTCAACCTGACATAACTCCCAGATCAAAGGAGTGCTTATGACTACGAACACCCCATCGGTAGCTATCCCCCGGACCCTGCGCATCCTGACCATCCTGATCGCCGGATGCCTGATCGCCCTGGCGAACCGGCCGCTTCCGGCCGCCACCATCATCCCAACCGGACAGCCCAAAGTCCTGGACCGTTGCGGCCGCGGCGCCCTGCTCGAAATCGAAGGCCAGCGTGTCCTGCTCATCGCCGGCAGTCCCTGGGAAATGGGCTATCAACAGGGCAAATTACTCTCCGGCCCCATCCAGGCCATGATGAAAACGGTCCTCACCGTCGCCCGCGCCGCCGATTCCAACCGCTACGATGACTATTTCAACGGCTCCATCGAACAGGCCTGGCAGCGCACCCGCCCGTTTATTCCCCAGCGCTATCTGGATGAAATGGCCGGACTGGCCGCAGGCTCCGGCATCCCGCTCAACGAAATCCAGTGGGGCAATATTTTCCCCGAACTGTTCCATTGCAGCGGATTTGCCCTCTCTGCCTCCGCCACCAGCGACGGCACACTCTATCACGGCCGCATCCTCGATTACATGACCGAAGTCGGCCTCCAGCAGCACGCCCTCATCACCGTCGCCCAGCCGGACGGCCAGACCCCGTTTATCACCATCGGTTACGCCGGCTTTATCGGCTCGGTCACCGGCATGAACGCCCGCCAGGTCGCCATCGGCGAAATGGGCGGCCGCGGCGAAGGCAACTGGGATGGCATGCCCATGTCTTTCCTGGTGCGCAAGGCGCTCGAAGAGGCCGATTCACTCAACCAGGCCGTCGAGATCTTTCGTTCCACCCCGCGCACCTGCGAATATTATTACGTCATCAGCGATGGCAAACTGCCCGACGCCCGCGGCCTGGCCTGTGCCCCCGACCGCTTCGAAGTCGTCGCCCCAGGCCAATCCCATCCCCAACTGCCCCATCCCGTCAAAGACGCCGTCCTGCTCAGCGCCGGCGATCGTTATGAACACCTCGCCGCCCGGGTGCAGGCCCAATACGGCAAGATCGACCTGGACCACGCCCTCGACCTGATGAACCGCCCCATCGCCATGACCAGTTGCCTGCATCGGGTGTTATTCGCCCCCCAGACCCTGCGGCTCTGGGTCGCCAACGCGATCGCTCCCGAAAACGACAACTTCGCCGCCTGTTATCAACCCTATTACGCCTACGAGTTACCCACCCTGCTGAAAATGATCCCCGCTCAAACTCCCGAGGGTGTGACTGCAGTCCCCCCCAGACCCCGGCAGGAAACAGGCAACGCCTCCCAGCCTACCCGCCTGGAAGATGCCCAAACTATCACCGGTTCCGTCTCACCAGCCGGCTTCCGCGCCCTGCCCCCCGCCGCCAATCCCCAACAGGACCGGCTGCTCAGTGTCTATCGCGTCCAGCCCGCCCCCTTCGAATACCAGATCAAACCCACCCACGACCTGGGCGCCTATCAGGTCCATCAGCTCTCTTTCCCTTCATCCTGGCACAGCGCCGTCCCGCAGCACAACACCGTCTATTGCGAATATTACGACTGCCAGGGCGCCGAATCCCGCCCGGCGGTGATCCTGTTGGATATCCTCGATGGCTCCATGACCGCCTCCAGAATCATCGCCAACACCCTGGCCCATTCCGGGGTCAACGCCTGCATCATGGTCTTGCCCTGTTACGGCCAGCGTTCCGCCACCAATACCGTCGAGCTCAAAAGAATGACCGACGACCCCAACACCCTGGTTTCCGCCGTCCGGCAGGCTGTTATGGATGTCCAGCGCACCGCTCAGGTGCTGGCCGCCCTGCCTCACGTCGACGCCGATCGCATCGGACTCTGCGGTACCAGCCTGGGCGGCTGTATCGCGGCCCTGGCCGCCGGGGTCGATGGCCGGTTCCCACGTGTCTTTACCCTGCTGGCCGGCGGCGATCTGGTCTCCATCCTGAATTCCGACAGCAATGAAGTCAAACAGTTCAAATTACTCTTGCAACAGAACAACATCTCCCTGTCCGATCTGCGCCGCCTGCTGGCCACTATCGAACCGGTCAACTTCGCCGATCGCCTCACCCACACCCGCCTGCTCATGGTCAACGGCTCCCAGGACCCCATCATCCCCGCCCAATGCGCCCGCCGACTGGCCGACACCGCCGCCGCCGAGATCCGCTGGTTCAAAACCGACCACTACGGCATGGTCCGCTACCTCATCCCCGTCCAGCAAATGATCGTCACCCATTTCCAAAACGCCCCCTGGACCGAATCGAAATAAACGAATAAAAAATCAAGATAACTCTCGACAGAAAATTCCTGAACCGATTATTTCACAGACACAAAGTCAATCCCCGCCGGCTGGTTCGACAGTGCCTGGATCGGCAGCTTTTATGGGAAGACCGATTTCCGGCTGACCATTTTCATCTACTCTTAACCCGGAATCATTTTCGCGCTCGTCTATGGGGGCGACACATGGCGTATTGGACGATGACTCAGAATTGGTTTGGCTTGGTTTTTCGGTCAACAGACTATACACTTGAATGAGAATCGGAACCAGCATTATCAATGTAGAAAATAACATAATGACTGTCAATGCCATCATAATTAAATTAGTTCGCTTATCTTCCTCCTGTTTTATCGCCGCATGTAGATTCTCAATGTCCCGATTTAAAGCATCCGCGTAAGATTGTAATCCGACATTTTCGACAATAATTTCTTCCAGCAAATCCAGCTCACGGATATTATCGATCTCCAGAATCTGCAATAACCGGTAGATGTCCGCCTGGCGACGTTTTAACACCTTCAATTTAGCTTTCTTTTTCTTGCCTTTTACCGGATCTTTAAATCCATCGATTTCGAATAATCGCATATTTCTAATTTCATCGTAAGAACGAATAATCGGCGACAATCGAAACAACGCGTTCAACAGCAATGGTAATGCGCAATGATCGAGACAGGCTATCTCGCTTCTCATCCCAAAATACGTTTGATGACCCACATTATTCGCCCGCTGAAAATCGATATAGGCATCGGGTTTGTCATTCAGGCTCAACAAGGCCCGTCCGAAAGGAATGATGATACAAAAATCCCGGACCTGCCATTCGGGTTCGGTTCTTTTTTGGGCGGTTTCGATTGGAACAAAACGCCATCCTTCGTCTCCCGATAACAGACCATATAATTGCTGGGGATAATCCTGCGCCTCAATTGCAGAGGCGGTCTCAGTCTTGGATTTTCGTATTTTTCGGATCTCCAGACAATGAAAATCTATGATATCCTGCTGATGCGCGTTTCGTTCGCAAAGAATTTCTTCTGATGGAATCTTCCAGGCTTCTGTTTCGCCTTGAGAATTATTATCCGATGGTTCGGTTTTGAGTTTTTCCAATAACTTATACAGGGTATCATAGGTATCCAGAACCTGACCCTCATGGATTATGGAATAACGATAACCATCGACAGAAGATCGCACGTTTTTATATACTTTTATGATCTCATCGGTTGATAAATACATTTTACCAGTTTCCGGAGAACCCAATGTCAATAAGATACAGATCACATTGGGATTCTTAACACTCAGAAAATATATACTGCCTTTAAGAATTCTTGGATTCTCGCTCTCGCCTGATTCAGGTAACTCAAGCGAAAGGTCCGATTCATATTTAAATATCTGCAAGACCTCTTTGCCGAATAAATGATGATAGGCCGGAAAGGTAAAGTTGAATGTATCTCGGATCTGTTTAATGGCCTCGTTTTGTGCGCTTTGTTTCGCTCGGTCATTATTCCGGGTCATGAAATTATGGATTAACGTATCATCCTCGATGGCAAAACAAATGCCAAATGTAAAAATAGCATCAAATTCAATGATCGATTCCATTGAGCCAACTCCTTAATGAACTTGAGACAAAACCTTAAACTTCGGAACAATCAACACCAACGAGCAACAGAAACCCTCCGGAATCATTTCCTTGCGCCCGAACCGGCTACTGGCCGGGCGACGGGCCACACCCGAAACCATACTCACGATGCCCGCCAACCATCGTCAGCGACACCCCTTAATCATTTCGAACGTCATTCAATATGATCATTGAACCAAACCACCCTCTAGGCTTTTGTTACGATCGCAAAACAGTCACGCCCCAGATTCGTCTGCAAAACTGGAATGGCATTAACCAGCTCGTCTCTTGCTATATAAGTTTCCGCGTCGCCAAAATTTTCCAGACAATGATAAACCCAAAACGTTGAAACGTTAAATCCATGCCGCGACAACAGGGCAAGCAGGTCATCCTGGCCAAAAAAGCGTATGGGTAATTCATCTTTCGTGTGATAACACAGCGAATCGAACAACGCCTGCTCGATCGGTTGCTCGATGACCTGGTTATCGATTATCGACTGACGAACAAAATAGGTGCATTTGGCATGTGTCGTTAATACCGCTCCCACTCCGCCCGGCTTCAGCAACTGACACATGGTGTCCAGCAGCTTCGAACTACAATCAACCGGAATATGTTGAAGAACATGACTGTTCAAGATAACATCGAATTGAATCCCAGGATGATAATTTTCCGCCAGTAAATTCACAAACTCAAATTTCTCCCCCAACCCCTTTGACGCGATCTCCGCTTCGGCTTGCTGCAATCGGGTAATATCCGGCTCCAGCAAAACGATTCGAGAAAACAGATCCTGCAATACCACCGACAAACGACCCATGCCCCCGCCGATGTCCAGCAACGTCAAATCCCGCCTGTCACCCATATGCTGATTACAATAGTCTCTTAATTTGTCTATGATAACAGATTCGCTTTGCGCCCAGTAACCGGGCCTGGGCTCATGGGTATCTATCATCTTCAATGTAATTGCGTCGGAGGCATCGGGATAAATATAGGAATCGGTCATAGGAATACTCCTGTATTGAATTTTTCTAAGAGGACCTGACAAGTCGTTGAAAAACCCTGTCTTGCCAATCTCTTACAAAAAAACTTTTTCGCAAAATGGCCACCTTATCTTATAGTGAGCCAATGGCATCTGTGCCCTTTTCGGAAACCGGCATTGCCGGATCAGGCACTTAAGGCAGTTTAATGCTTCTGACAGCATAAGTCATCATTTTTTTTCTAAGAGTGCCTGACAAAATGATTTCTGTAGTGAGACCGGGCGAAAATGGAGTCAGCAAGGTCGAAGATCCGCCTCAGGAGGGCCGCAGGGATCAAACTCCCGCAGGCAACTTTTCTATGGGGTGTCGAGGATGTTGGGCCCCGAGAACGCAGCGGGCGACTTTGGCAGCCGGTCGTAGTAGAAAACTCATTTTTTAGGGGCGCTAAAATGGGACATCATCAGCCACCTTCTCCCACCAGCAATCCAATCCGGACGAACTCGCAGGAAACTCGTCACCCTCATCAAGCGTAATCCCCTGCTCTTCATCTCCCGGATCGACCGCCTGATCGCTGTCGCAATAACCGCCAAAGCAATAACTGCCGGCCTCCCCCCCAGGCACCGTTTCGCCGGTATGAAAACGCTGCTTATTGTTTAAGGCCTCTTTCCTCTTCCGCTCTTCTTCCTTTTTCAGCCGGGTATAATCCAGATAATACAAATTACCCTGAATATTGTCCGTATTGGAATAGACATACGCCAGGAAGAATTCCGTTATCGTGGCCTTGCGGTTCCGCAATTCCTCCGCCAGACGATAGATCAGTTCTAACCGGTGCTGGTTTTCTTTTTCAAACGCCTCCCACCATTTTTTCGCGCTGCCCGTCGTATTGGGCCAGTCCAGATGCTCTTCTTTTATCTTCTCCAGTTCCTCAGACAGCTTGGCCCTGCTCCAACCGGACGTATTGGTAATAAAACCTTTATCCGTCGCGATATACTTCTCGGCGGGTATCGCTTTGCCCAGCGCCCGGGCGCGTAATTCGTTCGCCACTGGCTCCAGCCTGACCGACGGATCACTGGTGTCGTTTGACAAACGCGGTTCGCCCGTCCCGTCGATCACATCCGCATCGATCTCGATCCGCCTCACCCCCTCTTGATACAATTCATGCAAACGCCATTCCACCGCGTCAGTCGACTTCAAGACGATCTGGTTCAGCCCGCGCGCGCCGATATTCATGCCAATGGACTTCCGGGCGATCGCCGTCAACGCGGCCGGCGTATAGGTCAGCTCGATGCCGTGCACCCCAAATAACGCCTGGCGTTTGCGAAGTATCGAACCTTCCGTCGTGGTCAGAATCGCAATCAGGTCCTCTTCAGACAGATGATGTAACCGGGTTATTGCGCCAAACCGGCCGATCAGCTCGGGAATGAATCCAAAATCAATCACATCCTGATCCTCAACCCTGGCCAGAATCTCATCATCCGTCGCCGAAGCGTTGCCTTCAGCCCCCGAATCCTGGTTGAATCCAAACGGTTCCGCGATGTTGCACCGCTGCCTGACGATATCGGTCAGACCGACAAACGCACCCGAACAGATAAACAGTATTTTCGAGACATCCACCGTCACAAACTCCCGCTCCTCCCGGTCGGTGGGAATGGGCGTTTTCCCGCCATCCAGAAACGTCAAAAGACTGTTCTGAACATCCTCACCCGACACATCCCGCCACTCGCCCGACACTTTACGCACTTTATCGAATTCATCCAGAAAAATGATCCCTTTCTCCGCCTCCCGGGGATCCATCCCGCGCATATGCAGCAGCCGCTGGACAAACGTTTGCGGCTTGGACCCCACATAGCCGGTTCCCGACATACTGGCGGCGCTGGCAAAAACGATCGGCACATTCAGATACTCGGACAACTTGCGGATCAGATATGTTTTTCCGCTGCCTGTTGGTCCGATAACCAATATGTGCTGAGGACCGAAATCGCGACAACCGCCGGACTCCGATTCGCTCAGGGCATGGCCCAGGTAGTGTTCATAAATAGCCGTTGCAATAGCCTGCTTGGTGGTTTTCTGGCCTCGAACATAACGATCCAGATAGGCAATCATCTCAGTCTGGGTGGGTAAGGCTTCCGATCGCATGAATATCCCCTGATATATTTTATTTCGCCTCGATTATTAACTTGATTATCAACTCAAAACTTAGATATACCATAAATTGTTTTATATTACAACCCCATTTCATCGAAATATTATATTAATTCCTGCCAGTCAAACACCCCTTCCTGCCATTGGAACAGAGAATTCATCTCACGGTGATGATACCCATATGGATTACAGTAAATCCGCGTACCCCCGATCATATAGTCGGCGCTCCGATGCGTATGACCGTGAATCCAGAGTGGCGGCTGACAGCGGGCAATGAGCATCTCCGCCTCCGGGCAGACAAAAAAACCGGTGCTCTGCTTATGGCGATAAAGCGGATCCACACTCTGAATACTCGGCGCGTGATGGGTCATCACCATCGTATTTGACGTCACAACCTGATCCAGAAATTCCAGCGAACGACGATTGGCCTCGACATACCAGTCTCCCAGACCACCGATCCGGTAAAAATCGTTTACCAGGCACCGGGCTTCCAGGGGTTGCGGTCCAAACCACATTGTACAACCCGCGATACACAGACCATTCAGCTCGATAACCTCGTTCTCCAGCCAGGCGATATTGCCCGGCAGACCTTCCCGCAACAAGGCGACCTCTTCCCGGTTCGATCCATAATACTCATGGTTCCCGGCAACATAAACCACTTGGGGATAGCGCCTGGCCAGCAATTTCAATGCCTCCGGCAACAACCGGGCGTTCGCCAGATCCCCCGCGACCAGGATCAGGTCAGCCTCGGGTAACCGGCAGCCTATAAGTTCTGCTCCACCGTCAGGATGAAACTCCACATGCAAATCACTGCATACATAGACCCGCACTAGTCAATTTCCTCCAGATACCGTATAGAGCGATGATATTTCCGGCACCGTTCCAGATCCTTATCCTTCACAACCGGAATCCGCAATAAATCGATATTATTCCGCATATCCGCCAGTTTCACCTTGCGGGCAATCGCGTTCCGGCTGATCGCTTCAATATACTCCTCATAATCCTGACCCTCTGTCCGGGTCATCAGTTCAACCCCCGCCAGAACCTCATCAGCAAATCCCGCCTCTTGCAGATCGGCCAGGGTCACTTCGGTATCCTCGATCACATCGTGCAATACCGCCACTATCTTTTCCTCAAGCGTCTCCACCTTCATCATGACTGTCAATGGATGAATAATATAAGGCATCCCATCCTTTTGTTTCTGGCCCTGATGAGCTGACGCCGCAATTTCAATAGCTTTTTCCAGTGTTGACATAACGCCTCCAGTAATTATGAGCCACATCATTTTACATACCAAACCCTTTGTTTGCATTAGTTTATTTACTAAATTCCCGTATTATATTGATCGCCATATTCACTTACACAATTCGCAGTATCAGAAATAATCATAAACAGCTTTGACCCCGCATTCCCTGTCCGAAGTGGATCACCGACCCAAATTCCAATCCCCCATATAAAATCCTATCCTGGTTTTGCCGATCTTATAGATTGACAGAAAGCACAAATTGAGATATACTCATATGTCCCAGTGCAAGCCTTTTTGTCATTAACTAACTCAATCACAGGAACTTAAGATGATTTTTCACAGAAATCTCCCATTGGTTGCCGGTGTGATGGCGTTGCTGGTTTCAGCCGCGATGGCCGTTCCAGAACCCTCTTTGATCCTCGCCCCGGGCGAATGGCTGGTGGATGTCCAGTTCCACAGCGCTCCTCAGCCAATCATGGTTAAACTCGCCGGCGAAGATCAACCCAGACGCTTCTGGTACCTGACCTATACCGTCACCAACAATACCGGCGAAGATATCGATTTCTATCCCCGGGTCGAAGCCTTTACCAATACCTTCAAACTCTACGAAACCGGCGTCAAAAACCGACGCGAGGTCTTTGAAGCCATCCGGGACCGCTATAATAACACCATCCCCCTGATGGAACCGCGTGATTTCGTCTCCGGAAAACTGCTCCAGGGACAGGACAACGCCCGTGATTCCGTGATCATCTTCGAAGATTTCGATCCCGAAGCCACCAGTCTCAAAATCTTCTTTGCCGGACTCAGCAACGAATCCGAAGAAATCACCATCAATTCTATCGGAAAATCCAAAAAGTTCTTGCTTCACCGCACTTTAATGCTACAATACCAGATCCCCGGCGACCGCTTCAATCCCGACAAGCGGGTCTTGTTGTATCGCGACCGGGAATGGATCATGCGTTAACCTTAGTATTAACAAGAAATTAAATAACATAAGACTATCAGGATTCAGCTATGGCACATAAAAAAGGACAAGGTTCTTCTCGTAACGGACGCGACAGTAATCCGCAGTATCGCGGCGTTAAAGCTTACGGCGGCCAGGCCGTCACAACCGGCTCGATCATCGTGCGTCAATGCGGCACCAAATTCCATCCCGGCAAAAACGTCGGTATGGGCCGTGATTTCACCATCTATGCCATGACCGATGGCCGGGTTATTTTCCAGGGCCGAAAGGTGAGTGTCCAGGCCTGATCTTTCCTGGTTTCACACGAACGAAATAACTGCGGGAGCGGCGTGATGCGCTGCTCCTTTTTTTATTGGACCAATTTATGTTTATTGATGAAGTGGAAATTGAGGTCAAAGCCGGTGACGGCGGCAACGGATGTATGAGCTTCCGGCGCGAAAAGTTCATCCCCTATGGTGGACCCGATGGCGGCGACGGCGGCGACGGCGGCAGTGTCATCTTCGAAGCCTGCGAGAATGTCGATACCCTGCTGGATTATACCGGCCGGATCCGCTGGACCGCGCAACGCGGCCAGGATGGCACCGGAAAATGCTGCACCGGCAAATCCGGCGAAGACCTGATCCTGAAAGTACCCGTTGGCACCATTATCATCGACCGGGATCGCGATAGAATCCTCAAAGACCTGGATGAACCCGGCCAGACCGTCCGCATCGCGCGTGGTGGAATCGGCGGCAAAGGCAACAAAAAATTCGCCACTGCCACCAACCAGACCCCCCGGTTCGCCGAAGAGGGCACGCCCGGCCAGGAACGACGCCTCCGACTGGAACTCAAACTCATCGCCGATGTCGGTTTCGTTGGCCTGCCCAACGCCGGCAAAAGCACCCTCCTGTCACGCATCACCCAGGCCCGCCCCAAAATTGCGTCCTACCCGTTTACCACCCTGCATCCCAACCTGGGGATCGTCGAACTCAGCGGCGAACGGCGCTTCGTGGCCGCCGACATCCCCGGCCTGATCGAAGGCGCCCATTCCGGTCACGGACTGGGACACGAATTCCTCAAACATATCGAACGTACCCGCATCCTGGTCCATCTCGTGGATGTCTCAGGATTTGACGGCAGCGATCCCATTGACAGCTACCGCGCTATCCGCAACGAACTCAGCCAGTATTCCACCGAACTGGCGGCCAAACCCGAAATTATCGTCGCGACCAAAATGGACCTCGATCCCGACCGGATTATGCTGGGACTGTTTGAAGAAGCGATCAACTTAAAGGCAATGGCCATTTCCGCCGTTTCCGGACAGGGTCTTAACGAACTGACCGAACGGCTCTGGCACGAAGTACGAAAAATCAAAGATCAGGAAAAACCCAGGGAAGATATTAAGGAATACCCTCATGGACCTCATAGCATGTGACATCGGCAACACCCGCATCAAATTCTCGGTTTTTTATCAGGATCGGTTACAGAAAACCGAAGCCTTCCTCCCGGATGAAACACCTCGCATGATCGAGACCCTCCGCCAGTTCCGCCAGGAATGCGGACCGCAAAAATATGACGCCCGCACCGTACCGGTCATTGCCAGCTCGGTCAACAGCCGCCATCAGACCCTCGTCGAAGAGGTGCTCAACGAAGCGCTCGACCAGAAACTGCTCATGATCGGCGAAGATTTCCCACTCGAAATGAAAGTCGCCGTCGATAATATCGAGCAACTCGGTAGCGACCGCCTGGTGAACGCCTACGCCGCCTATGCGGTCATCGAAGGGGCGGTTGTGGTGGCCGACTTTGGCAGCGCCACCACCATCGATTGTGTCAATAACCAGGGCATCTTCATCGGCGGCGTTATCCTGCCCGGCCTGGGTATGGCCGCCGCCAGCCTCAACCAGTATACCGACAAACTGCCCCTGGTGGATATTATCCTGCCCGAAGGCGAACAGGCCTACGGCATCAACACCACCGCCGCCATCCAGAAGGGCATCTTCTATAGCGCCGTCGGAACCTTGCGCGAAATGGTCGAACGCTACGCCACCGAGCTGGGCATGTGGCCCCAATTAATCGTGACTGGCGGCTACGGCAATCTGGTCGCCCAGAAATGCGAGTTTGTCGATTCCCTCGTCAAAGACCTGTGCGCCGACGGCCTCTACCTGGCCTATAGCAGATTCCGCGAGCAACTGGACAAAGAACTGGAGATCTGATCGTGAAACGGCGTGCGGCGCTTATTACCCCTGCGGGAACGGGCGGGATCGCCGTCGTAAGGGTCACCGGTGACAACCTGCCCGGCCTGATCAACCGTGTCTTTCAAACCCGCCACCCCCTGGACGCCAACACTATTCAAGACAACCGGCTTCGGTTCGGAATCATACACGACGGCCCGGACCATATCGATCAGGTCGTAATCGCGCATAATCCCTCCGGCCCCTGGGTGGATATCAATTGCCACGGCGGAACCCGCATCGTTCAGCGCGTCTTTATGCTGCTGCAACGCCACGAAGCCGAAATCTGCCACTGGCGCGACCTGATCGAAGGCAAGACCATCGAACAGGAGATCCAGCGCCACCTGCCCGAAACCCGTACGGCCCTGGCCGCCCTGGCGCTGGCCGCGCAATATCCCGATGGCCTCACCCGCTGGTGCTCGCAAGCCATCGAACACATTCAAAATGACAGCTGGACCATAGAGCAACTCCACGATCAGATCAGAAAGGTCCTGACCACCCGGCCCTTGGGCCATCGCCTGCTGACCCCTCCCCGGATCGCATTAGCCGGTCCGCCCAACGCCGGCAAAAGTACTCTGGCCAATTACCTCTGCGGCCGGCCGCAAAGCCTGGTTTCCGACCTGGCCGGCACTACCCGCGACTGGACCGAACATCACGCAGATATCGAAGGCATACCGGCCATTCTGGTCGATACCGCCGGTCGGCGTGAAACCGGCGATGACCTGGAAACCCAGGCGCTCCGCCATGCCGGTCAGCAATTACAGCAGGCCCAATTGATCTTGCTCATGGCGCCGGCCAACGACTATGATGAATCCACCTTCGATTATCAATTACAATGGATCCCCCAGGATAAACCCGTAATCCAACTGGTCACCAAATCGGATTTAATCGATCCATCAAAAAATGACTTCCGTCACCTGGCGCTCTCGGTTCATACCACCGCCGGTATCGACACTTTGAAAAAGACCATCCGAACCCGTCTGGGCTTCGACCACTTTGATCCGGCCGCCCCCCTGGTCTTTACTGAGCGCCAGCAGAATATCCTGACCGCCGCCCTGGAAGCCCGCGATGCCTATACCGCCATTATTATCCTCTATAAAATGCTCGGCACCCTGGGCGGTTGATACCCTTGACATCCCGCGCCATATCCGGGACACTAGGGCTTTCGTCAATAAATAACCTGAATTCACGCGATCAATATGACAGACATCGACACGCAAAACCTGACTCCCGCCATGCGGCAGTACATGCACTTCAAGTCGCAGTATCCCGAGGCGGTCCTGTTATTTCGCATGGGCGATTTCTACGAAACCTTCTACGACGACGCCCAGGTCTGCGCCCGGGTGCTGGGCATCGCGCTCACCAGCCGCAACAGCAAAAGCGACAATCCCATCCCGCTGGCCGGTATCCCCTACCACGCGCTCGATAACTATCTGGGCAAACTGGTGCGCGCCGGCCATAAAGTCGCGATCTGCGAACAGGTGGAAGACCCCGCCCAGGCCAAAGGCATCGTCAAACGCGATGTGGTGCGTCTGATCACCCCCGGTACTCTCACCGAAGATTCACTGCTGGAAGAATCCAAAGGCAACTACCTGGCCGCGCTCTGCCTCGGCAACAAAACCGATCTGAACGCTCCCGCCGGACTGGCCTGGATCGAATTATCCACCGGCGCGTTTTATGCCCAGGTCATGGAACGCCGTTTTGTCCTCGATGAACTGGCCCGCGTCCGGCCGGCCGAATGCCTGGTCAGCGATGACCTGGACGCGGACCAGCGCAAATTCACGCACGAAATACGAGATCTCGCCGGTTGTGTGCTGACCCACCGCCCCGGCTGGGGCTTCGACACCCACCAGGGCCACGAAACCCTGAAAAAACATTTCGGCGTTGCCAGCCTCGAAGGATTCGGTTTCACCAAACCCGACCTCTCCCTGGCGGCTGCCGGTGTCATTTTAGACTACCTCACCGAAACTCAAAAAGTCGCCCTGGACCATATCGGAACCCTCCGCAAAGTCGGCCGCGAAACCTTCCTTCAGCTCGATCAGGCCACCCTGCGCAGCCTCGAAGTCGAACGCACCATCCGCGATGGCTCCATCCACGGCTCCCTGCTGGGCGCGCTGGATCAGACCCGCACCTCCATGGGCGCGCGCAAGCTCCGCCTGTGGGTGTGCTATCCTCTCTGCCAGTTGGAACCCATCCAGAAACGTCAGGATGCCGTCGCCGAACTGGTGCAGATGGACGCCCTGCGTGACCAGTTGCGCGACGCCCTGAAAGAGATCACCGATATCGAACGCATCGCCACCCGGATCAGCACCGGCCGCGCCGTCCCGCGCGACCTGCTCGGACTGCATCAGGCGCTCTCGCAGATTCCCCGCCTCCGCGACATCCTCAAAGAATGCGCCTCCCCCATGCTGACGCAATTAACCGAGCGTTGCGACCCCATGGAAAAACTGACCCAACTGATCGATTCGGCCATCTCGCCCGAAGCCGGACTGTCGATCCGTGATGGCGGCATTATCCGCACCGGCTATCACGCCGAAATCGATCGCCTGCGCAACCTGTCACAGGATGGCCAGGCCTGGTTGGCCTCCTATCAGAAAAAACTCATTGAAGAGACCGGCATCAACATGCTCAAGGTGGGCTTCAACCGTGTGTTTGGCTACTATGTCGAAGTCTCCCATCTGCACAGCGAAAAACTCCCGCCCGGCTTCGTCCGCAAACAAACCCTCAAAAACGCCGAACGCTACATCACCGACGAACTCAAACGCTACGAAAGCGAAGCCCTCACCGCCGAACAACGTTGCAAAGATCTGGAAGAACAGCTTTTCAATGAAGTCCGGCGCGAAGCGGCCGGCCATACCCTCCGCCTCCAGCAGGTCGCCGAAGCCGTCGCCACCGTTGACGTCCTGGCCGGACTGGCCCATATCGCCCGCCATCGCAATTACTGCCGGCCCGAAATCCATCACGAACGCGATATGGATATCCGCGAAGGCCGCCATCCCGTTCTGGATGTCAGCCTGGGCAGTCAGTTTGTTCCCAACGATGTCGCGCTGGGCCGGACCTCCGGCGATCTCGCTGTGATCACCGGCCCCAACATGGCCGGCAAAAGCACCTATATCCGCCAGACCGCGCTCCTGGCGCTCATGGCCCACATGGGCAGCTATATCCCCGCCAGGAGTGCTCATATCGGCCTGGTGGACCGCATCTTCACCCGGGTGGGCGCCAGTGACGAACTGACCCGCGGCCAGTCCACCTTCATGGTCGAAATGATCGAAACCGCCAATATTGTCAACAACGCCACCGACCGCTCGCTCGTGATTCTGGATGAGGTCGGCCGCGGTACCAGCACCTACGACGGCCTCTCGCTGGCCTGGGCCATCACCGAACACATCGCCACCCGCATCCGCTGCCGCACCCTGTTCGCCACCCATTACCACGAAATCACCGAACTGGCCGACCTGCTCGATAACGTCAAAAACTACAACGTCTCCGTGCGGGAATGGAAAGATGAAGTCGTCTTTCTGCACAAAATCATCGAAGGCCGCACCGACAAAAGCTACGGCATCCACGTCGCCCGCCTGGCCGGTATCCCGCGCGAGGTCATCCGGCGCGCCAACGAAATCCTCGACGAACTGGAAAGTAACTTCTCCCGTGAAGCCCACACCCGGCGCATCGGCGGCAAACTCGAAAAACACCGCAACGAAGACGGCCAGATGCTGCTCTTCGATCTGAGCCCGCCCGATCCCATTCTGGACAAACTCAGAACCGTCGACCTGAACAATCTGACCCCCATGCAGGCAATCAACCTCCTGCATGAAATCAAAAAAGAATTGGAAAACCGTTAAAGGGACTCCCGAAAATCACGCGGAAGACCTCCCTGAAATATAGTCTATTGAAAAACCGAGAATCCCGATGGCATTTTTCATCAATACCCTCATTCAGTTGTTTGCCCTGTTATCACCCTTTGGCAGCGCCTCGGTCTTCCTGGCCAGCACCAGTGAATTAACTGCCGCCGAACGCCGCAAAGCCGCCGTCCGCGCCACCATTGCGATTATCGCCATCACCCTGATGATCTACCTCACCGGCCGCCATCTGTTACGCGGTCTGGGAATCACCCTCGACGCCTTCCGGATCGGTACCGGGGTCGTACTGTTCCTAACCGCCATTTCTATTATTCGCGGCATCGATTTCTTTCAAAAACCCAAACCGGGCGATGACTTTGCCATTGTTCCCTTCGCCATCCCCATCACCGTCGGCCCCGGCACCATCGGTTACCTCATGGTGATCAGCGCCGACGTCCAGGATTGGTCCCTGCGCATCTCCACCCTCGCGGCGCTCTTTTGCGTCATCACCCTTATGTTCTTCCTGCTCTTTTTCTGCGATTGGGTCGAACGAATCCTCGGGCGCCGCGGTATGCAGGTGATTAACAAGCTCTTCGGACTCATCCTCAGCGCCATGGCCGCCCAGATCGTCATGGACGGAGTACGTAACGTGCTGCTGCCGCCCTCAACCTGAACCGGCTGGCTTACGCCTGTTCCCTAAACCGCATTATTGTACTTTAAAATGCAACCAGATCACAAAAATCAACGCCAGCAGCATCAGTAACGCTTCCACCACCTCATTGACCGATATATGATGCGTATGTTTCATAATACCTCTATCGTTTGAACCAAAACAGGGCTATATCAAGTATGAACCAAATTCCTTACCCAGGCAAATAGATTTCAAACCGTTCGCCCTATTGCCTATAACCACTTGTTATCAAAAACGTTACGTTTATACAAAATAATAATTGACTCCAACTACAGCATCAGTAAAATTTTATTTGGACAGCAATCTGTCAGGATTTTATGAACCTCCGGGACCAAATATTGTAATAGGGCAAAACGATGAGTCATAGGGTAACCGAATTATATTGTATTATGCCCATAGGCAACATTCCTTCGGTTATGCAATACGGAATCCTGTCACACGAAAAAGCATCAACGCTTGCGCATACCGATATTTCATTGCCAGATGTGCAGGACCGGCGAAAAAACAAAAGAGTTCCAGGGGGATTGGCTTTACATCAATATGCCAATCTCTATTTTTGCGCCAGAAATCCCATGATGTACAAAAGACAGGCCTGTCAGGATCAACTCTGTGTTTTGCGAGTCAATCGACAGATACTGCTTCTCCCGGATGTTGTATTAACGGACCAGAATGCCGCCAGTAATTATGTTCGTTTTTATAAATCTCCCCAGGGACTGCATCATATTAATTTTGATGATGTTTTTGCAGAAAACTGGAACCATCCTGAAGATCAAATTGCTCATTGGCGTCACGCCTCAATAAAATGTGCAGAAGTTCTTGTTCCCAATAGTATCGATGTCGAGTATATTGATGGGGCATATGTCGCGAATTCAATTGCGCTGGAAAGAATGAAAGCAACAGAATTCCGCCCAACAGTGACAATTAACGCAAAGATGTTTTTTGCTTAACTTATTGGTGTAACGATGATAAGAGTTTTAATTGGAAACCTTTTTGAAAGCAAGGCACAAACCCTGGTAAATACTGTCAATTGCGTCGGTGTTATGGGCAAAGGGATTGCGCAGGAATTCAAAAAAAAATATCCCGAAATGTATGGCGACTACACAAAACGATGTCAGTCTCACCAGGTCAAGCCCGGCATGCCCTATCATTATCAGGACATGTTTGGGACGTCAATTATCAATTTCCCCACCAAAGACCATTGGCGGGCAATGTCGCGTCTGGACGATATCAGAAAGGGGCTGGAATTTTTCGTCAAAAATTATCAGAATTGGAAAATCGAATCGGTTGCCTTTCCCCCTCTGGGATGTGGAAACGGTGGATTGGAATGGGAAATTGTTGGACCAATCATGTATCAAACGTTATCGCCACTGGATATCCCGGTTGAAATTTATGCGCCATACGGGACTCCTCAAAAATTTCTGAATGAAACCTTTCTTGATACATCGCATGTAACCAGTAAACAAAATATCGTCGGTAAAAAATTAGAAAAAATCAGACCGGAATGGGCGGCCCCGCTTGAAGTATTGCATAATCTCGAACGGCAACCTTACGCCGCGCCCGTCGGCCGAACGACATTTCAAAAAATATGCTATGTCTTACATGAAACAGATATTGACCTTGGTTTTCACTTCAAACAAGGCAATTATGGCCCTTACGCTGCGGAGATCAAAACCGCTTTGAAAATTCTGTCGAACAACAATATCGTATTTGAACAGCAGTTGGGAAAAATGACTGCGTTAAAAACAGGACCGGCATATGAAATTTTTCATAATGAACACCTGAATTTTATTGAACGGCACAAAACGAAAATTGACAAAGTAACCGATCTGTTCATGCGAATTAAAAACAGTGAACAAGCCGAAGAAGTTACGACAGTTTTTTATGTAATCCGTAAACTGAAAAAAGAAAAACCTATGGTCTCGGAAAACGAAATCTATGATAAGATCCTGCAATGGAAGAAGCATTGGGACCAGCCCGAAAAAAAACAGGCCATCGCTTCTGCCATCCGGAATCTGGGAATGTTACAATGGATTAAAGCGGATTTTAGCGAGACACTGCATGTTGAAGAAATTTAATGCAGATAATTTGCCAACAACGGTGTTAGTCGCTGTTGCAGCGATATTCCACTGATCATTTCAACCAGAAATCGGACATAATCAATAGATCAGAACTATCGATAATCCCGTCGTAATTAATATCTGCATTATCGTAAAAACCGGAGACCGTTTGAATGGTCAGCCAGTTTCGGCTCAGTTCGGCAAAATCCGCCAAATCCACCCCATCCTTGCAGACAATATCTCCCGGTCCAAACTGCCACCACAACCGTGGAAAATCCACACCATCCCGGCACAGCCGCCAGATATCTTCGGCGCCATCGGCAGGGTTGCCCACAAAATCCCAGTTGATAGTCGCCCAGGTCTCCAGGGTCTGCATCTGAGACTGACCCCAACCCGCAATCGTGCCCGTATCGCCGCCGCCAGAACCGCCAATCGCAGTGTCATAGGTCTGCCGGTTGGTCACGCAGCCGGTATAGCCGCTGTTCTGGCTCCAGCCGACAAAACTGCCCAGTTTCTGGCCGGACCCAAAAATAGTACAACTGGCGTAGCAGTTGGAGATCGTCGCCTGGTTATTATCCCCGGAGACCCCGCCACCGGAGGAAGCCTCACCCTCCATGCTGATTGCGCCGATGGCATAGCAGTCGACAATGGTCCCCAAATAGCAATTGCCCGTCAGCAGCCCCACCCGGTAGCGGCCTGCGACCGTTCCTTCCGCGCAAGCGTATCGAATGGTCCCGGTATTGTATCCGCATAAACCCCCGACGCGCTGATCGCCATGAATATCCGCATCCGTCACCCGGCATTTCTCGATGAGCCCGGATTGATTGAGTCCGCACAACCCGCCTATCGTCGTGCCATCGCCACAAACGGTCACACCGGCCAGGGTAAGATGTTTAATCTGGCCCTGCAAGCCGTTACCGGCCGAGAGACAACCAAACAGGCCCAGATAATCGTTGTGGCCGTTGATGGCAAGTCCGGTGATTTCCCGGTGATTCCCATCAAAAACCCCCAGGAACGGAGTGGCCGGACCCTTGCCGATAACGGCATCTTCATAGTCCGGCTGGCCGGACAGATCGATATCGTTTATCAGGATATAGTGCGCCGCCCGATCATCATCCACCGCATTGAGCGTGGCCACATCATAAACCCGATAGGGATCATAAGCCGTGCCGGTTCCCTGAGCAAAAGCCAGATGGGTAAACAGAACGCCAATAGCCAGATGATCTGTCACGGCATCGATCTCATAGCTTGCCAATCCCTGGCCGCACAGAACGCCGTTGACCTGCCAGGCGCTCACCTGATATCCCGGATCGGGATAAGCCGTTATGGTTAATGAAGAGCCCGCTTGAATCTGTTGATAGCCATCGTGGCTGGTTGTACCATGATGACCAATCCGCATATCTCCATTGCCCGTCGGGATGCCGGGCTCGACATGGACCGTAAACAGGACCGGCTTAAAGGTCACATGCACGCTTAAACTGCTGACATGGGTTCGCGTGTCGTACAGGGTGAACGAATTGGATCCATACTGGTATACCGACCCGTTGAGCTGCCAGGAATCCACCTGATAGCCGTTATGCGGCTGGGCATAGATGGTCAATTCATCTCCCTGCTGAATCACCCTGACCTCGGGCCAGGGCACAACATTGCCATGGGCGCCTTGTGTGATCGTCACCGTACAGCTTGGCCCCACCGCTTTAAATGTTACCTCAATGGCCATGTCAGCTAACACGGGCCCGGCATCGTAAGTTATTCCGCCTACCTGCGCGACCGTCCCATTCACATACCATTTATCCACGCAAAATCCATAATATTCACTCGCTACCAATATCAGCTCAGATCCCGTGATATACCAGTTCACCCCCGCGGGACTGACGCTGCCATTTTCGCCCGAAGAAACACGGACCTCAAAATAATCCGGTTCGGCATTGTTCCGCAGCATGGGCCGGGCATAATAACCGCTGTTATCCATCTTCCAGACATTGGTAAAATCCCACCCACTATACGTACTCTGTTTTTCCATCTGGGCATTGTCAATGCCAACGATATTAATGTCCGGATTAATACCGCATCCTATCGCAACGCCGCTTGTCGTGACATTCCAGAAACAATTTGAAACACGCCCGGAAAGCCAGGTATTGTAACCGATTAAACCTCCCACATGACCGGTACCGCTAACCGACCCGGTACTGTAGGAGCGTCTTAAATAAGGTCCGGCCTCATCATCCTTAGTGGAATGGTAACGAGTGCCAATCAATCCGCCACTAATGTTTCCATTAACCGTTGAGGTACTGTAACAGTCATAAATATTGGCTGAATGGGCATCCGATCCCTGCACCAGGCCCACCAATCCGCCATTGTTAATGCCTCCGCTGACGCTGCCATCCACCGTATAACACTGCTTAATTAAACCCCCGCTCCACCACATGCCGCCCAGCAAACCGCCGCAATTATTTTCCTGGCTTGTGGCAGAAACGGTAACGCCACGAGTGGAACATCGATCGATCTCACACATGGCTATATTGCCAACCAGGCCGCCAACAAGATGCTGGCTTAAATAGTAATAACTAGAAGACTGCCCCACAACACTGCCCCCGATGACATGGCAATTAGTCATCACAAACGAAGTGCCATCTCCCACCAGGGCCCCTGTCGCCCAGGCTTGTCCGCCCTCTATGTGAACATTGGCCAAAGTCAGATTTTTGATCTCACAGGGCCAGAAAGACAGATTTCTAGCAGACCCGATAAGGCCGGTCTCGCCGAGCTCATCATGGCTCTTTATGGTTAAATTGTTTATGGTGTGGCCGTTACCATCCAGTATCCCCTGAAACTTCAAAGTTGGTTTGTCAATCAATGTGGGTGCAATGACTGAATGGGTAAACACCTGACCCGCCAGATCGATATCATGAACCAGTTTATAGCACCGCTTCAGATCGCCGTTCACCGCCTGCAAATCAGCGCCATCTTCAATCAGAAATGGATTCTGATAAGTGCCGTCACCACCCCCGAAATTCCCGCCGGCAGCCCAGACTCCCGTACCCAATACCAGGATCGTTATTACTATGGCGAATATCTGTTTCATTTTTCTTATCCTTTGCAAAAAATACCTTGGGATTCCCTGGTTTTATTGTGCCGGTAATTCGATACGCCAGATCACGATGGCACGACCGGTAAGACTTACCCGCCATGTCTGCTATCTACCTGTAAGTATAGCAGGATTTAGTCTCGAATTCTAGCCAATTATCCCGTATGATGAAGACCCGGGTCACATTCAAGCCGCCAACAGACCCCATCCGGTAACCCAGGTTCAAAACAGGTCAACCCCGGTATCTGAAGCAAAGCCGCAGGCGTCTTCCCGAATGGCGGTCGGTGTTATCAAGGTATCCGCTTTGACCCCAATGAGTTAAGGGGGCATATTACAATAATCCCGATCCCAGGAGGACTATCCCACCGATGACTGGAAAACTCAGCTTATCGGAACACGACTACCTGGCTTGTAATGAAAATTGACAGAAAACGGCTATCTCGGCCAATTCAATCTTTTAGACGAATGCTGTCCCGGAAGGATATAGCCTTTATCTGAAAAAGACGAAATAAAATGAAATCGTTCTGTTTAACTTAGCAAACTAGGTGATTGGATAGATCATCAACGATCAGCTATGTTCCGCCTTCAGCGTATCGTCCCGGTCAAACAGATGCAGGACATCCTGACGGATATCGTCCAGCTTGAAACCAAGATTGCGGATCACCTGCGCGCCGGTGCCTTCATTCTCATGCAGCAACCCCAGCAGGATATGTTCCGTACCGATATAATTGTGCTTCAACGCGCGCGCTTCCTGAACCGCGTCATCCAGCAGGCTCTGGGCATGCACCGTCCGCGGCAGGACTTCACAATCGTGACCTTCGGCCTCCGGACCGTTCTGGGCCAGCAGGGCCACTTGTTCGATAGCGTGAGGCAGATCCAGGTTGCGGTGTTCAAAGACCTTGGCCGCCACGCCCGCTTTGACTTCGATCAATCCCAGCAGGATGTGTTCCGTGCCGATATGATCATGATGCATTTTCTGGGCCTCCTGGCTGGCCCGATTCAAAACATTGCGCGCGTTCTCCGTGTACCGTTCAAACATCTGTCTCTCCAATCTGTCTTGTAAGGTTAAGGCCGCTCTGCTCTGGCGGCCATTCCAGTTTCGTGGCGGTATTATAGGCTCAATCGCCAGACCAGACCAGCAAAATTCCGGTGAATCTCCTGATGAAATCAGACCTGTTTGCATAGCCCATAATTCTAATATGACATAAACAATATCAAATATTTAATCCCACAATATAAACAATATGCCTTATTCCAGTATTTACAAATCAGGCGGATTCCGCGGATCCCGGCTGGCATTCAATTAATTTCAAACCCGGGGAATCCTTGGGGTGAGATTGCCCCAATCATCCTGGATTTAGGCCAATTTAAAGGGTTAATTTTGCTAATTCCTTTATTACCAGTAACTAATTGACATAAAGCCCGCGGTATAATTGTCGATTAAAAATAATGTCGATTATAAATCTTACCGAATGATTATGATATATGGTATTCTTGAGAAATGGGATACTTTAATTGAATAAGCCTGGTTGAGAGTCAACGCCTTATGCCTAAAATGTTTGTCACCAAAACGCTTCAGGAAGAAGATTTCCTGGAAGTCATTTCCAGTCGAACCACCCGGCTGTTGCGAGTCAGTCGATACTACCTCGATTTCTGCACCGATCCCGGCCGCCTGACCCGGCCGCTGCTGGGCGAAATGCTCTCCCAGGCCATGCAGATCGAAGAACTTCTGGACAGCTACGGCGCCAAAAACAACCTTCGCTGGTATCCCCTGCGCTCCTGTATCGCCGCCATCAAACTCTTCGCCGATGTCACCTACGAACTCAAGCATATCTTTCACCGGATCCCGAACTATCGCCTGATGGATATCGATGAAGATTTTGTCCTGGCCACCTCACGCACCCTTGGGTTCTGCTGGAGCACGCTCTACGCCATTTGCGATAGCCTCCTGCACCTGGGCGATACTCTCGGCCTGCCCGCCCCCCTGCCCATGCAGCACGATACCTACTACGTCGAACAACTCCCCACCGGACAACTCCCCCAGGACCGCCAATCCCGCCAGGCCAACTCCGTGGAAAAAACCGTTACCCTGCTCGCCACCGCCTTCCTCAATCTGGCCGCCGAAAGCAAACTGGTCAAAACCTCCAAAAAAGATGTTGTCGATTATCATGCCTTTATCCCCGATCCCATCAGCGAAAAAAACCTGCGCGATCTTCAGCATAAATTCCACAACCTGCAATCGCTCTACGACACCTATGTCTCCGAAACCCGCACCGAAATCTACGACGTCGATCTGCCCGTCCTGCGCGGCCATGTCAGCGTGATCTTCCACCTGCTCCAGGTGGCCACCCAGTTCGCCCATTACTTCGAACGGCATATCCACCTCCACAGCGGTACGCGCGAAGACATCAAAAAACTCCTGGTCGATCCCGATCAACTGCTCACCCTGCTGATCGAATACGCCATCCATTACGCCGAACGCTACCAGACCGCCGCCCAGCAACTCTGCCAGAATATGCTCAAACGCTATACCGAGGTCGACAATATCGAAGTGTCCGTGCCGCGCTATCGCGGCTTTCATGTCCGGCCCTCTACCCTGGTGGCGCGCATCGTCATGCACTATGGCAGCGATGTCTGCATGGAACTTGAAGGCCAGTCCTACAACGCCGGCTCGCCCATGGATATCTTCCGCGTCAACGAAAAGATCAACGCCCGCAAACGTAAATGGCTCAGCAGTGAAATTGTCAGACTCCATCTGGTGCCCGAAGACCGCGTCCAACGCCCGCTCGAAGACATCCTGCGCGGCATCATTCTTACCCTGGCCGAAATGGGCAAAATGGTCCTCTACGAACAGCCCCTGGTCTTCCCCGAAAAATTAAACGATATCGCCGACGCCGCCCCGCTCCAGCGCATCACCGAAGAACTGGCCCGCATGCAGGCGCTCGGCAAAATCGATATCCAGACCGAACTGACCGTCACCTTCATCGGCGATAAACGCGTCCTGAACGATATCCGCCTCCTCGCCGAAAACGGCTACGGCGAAGACAACTTCGGCAACAACATCCCCCTCCCGCCGCGACTCCAGTATTTACGCAATTAAAAAACGAAAATCCCGGACCGCCGCCCCCTTTCCGAAACACAATAAAAATCCCGCTTCGCTATTTACGTCCGATACCTTTCTTGTCCGGCTATTTTTTCCAATCATGACCTTCCCGCCAACCCGGCAAGACCCGCTCTCTACCCGATACCACCGGTTATTATCGGCCACCTCATTCGGACCGGTTCAAAGTGACCAGAAATTCAACCACCATTTAACCGGCCTGAAAATTAACTCGATATAATCTGTGTACCCATTTCCCCTGTTAGGATGAAAAGTCAAATAGAGAGATGTTAAGATGAGCCACCCAGTCAACCGGATTACCGGCAAAAAACACTGCTTGCTGTCACAGAATCCCCACCGAATCCTTTGCGGGTTCGCCCTGCTGATCAGCTGGATCTTGTTCACTTTCGGTTCAGTGCCACAATTACTATCCATCACTTCAATGGCATCTGCACAAACCACATCGTCCGATACGATCGATTCCGAACAAAACCGTCCAACCCGGGATGATGCCGCCAGCGCCGATTTATTGGATATGTCCCTGGAGGAATTGATGCAGGTGGAAGTCGGATCGTCAGCCTCACTCACCTCGGTCAGCCCCCGCCTGGCCCCCGCCGCCGTCACCACCATCACCGCCGAGGATATCCAGGCCGCCGGCGCCCGCAGCCTGTTCGAACTGCTCGACATCTACGTCCCCAACCTGCAATGGCGACGGCATAACTGGGAAGCCGATGTCATGGGCCTGCGCGGTATTATGGGCGACCGGGATGATAAATACCTGCTCCTGGTCAATGGGGTGATGATGAATGAACGAACCCATTATGGCGCCCTGACCGAAAAAGATCTTGTTCACCTGAAAGACATCCATCATATCGACATCGTCCGCGGGCCCGGTTCCTCGCTCTACGGACCCGGCGCCGTCTCGATGGTCATCAATATTACCACCTTCAACTCCGATACCTTCCAGGGCACCGATATCACCACGCGCGCCGGCATCATCGAAGAATTCTATTCCACCGAAATCCGCCACGGCCGCCAGTTTAACGATGGCGGCGGCGGTCTGTTCCTTTATCTCGGGATCGGCAAATATAACGGCGCCACCACCCACGACGCGCCGCAGATCTACGGCTTTGATTTCCCCACCGAATCCAACTACTCCTGGTGGAATCCGGATTGGGGCGTCAATACCGGACCGGCCCACCTGCCCGGTGATGGAACCCGGGCCGGCGATCCCATGCTCGGCATTGGCCTGAACAACGACGGCGAATCGCATCGCGGCGTCCCGCCCATGAAACTCTATACCGAAATCAAACGCGAGGACTGGACCTTCTGGGGCCGTTACACCCTCGGCGGTAAACAGATGGTCTGGGAAAACGGGGTCCTGGCTCGCGACCCCTACGGCTGGGCCGACTGGGTTCAGCCGCTGCAGCAACAGGGATACGGGTATCAGCAGGCCACCCTGTTCGCCGGAAAAAATACGGAACTGTCAGACAACGCCACCCTCGACACCTCGTTCAGCTACACCCTCACCGATACCGAAATCTGGACACAGGACGCCCTGGCCCACTGTTACCGCGAAGACCGCTATCAGCTCAAGGCCATCTATCGCCGGGAGATTAACGACCATCATAAAATCGCGTTGGGTGGCGAACTCGCCCACAATGAACTGGGCCTGGACAGCCTCGCCTGGCCGCAGAATGGCGATTCGACGACCGAACGGTTCTCCGGTAACCAGCTGGATATGCCCCAATGGTCCACCAATTTGGTTTCCGCCATGGGCGAACACCAGTGGACCCTCTCCGATCAATGGACCACCTTCATCAGCGCCCGGATCGATAAACACACCTACACCGATCCGATGTTCTCACCGCGCGGCGCGTTGATATATACCCCCACCGAAAAAGATACCCTCAAATGGATCTGGGCCCGCTCCGTCCGCTCCAACTTCGAAGAGGAAATGAAAGTCGCCAACATGCTGGATGGCGCCACGGACAGCGCCCCCGAAAAACTCGACAGCCTCGAATTCCGCTACGAACGAAAGTGCAACGATCGCTTCGACGTGGCCGTCAATCCCTTTGTCCATTACAACCTGGAATTGATGGGCTACAGCGATGCCAGCGCCAGCGTGGTCAATGTCGGCACGCAACGCGATTACGGCCTGGACCTCGAAGCGTATTATCATACGCAACGAACCCGGCTGGGTCTCTCGCACGGCTTTACCAAACTCTATGATTTCAACCTGGGCGATAATGCCGATACCTTAATTTCTGCCTACCCCTATGGCTACGGCAAAGACCTGACCCTCTGGTCCAACCATATCACCAAACTGACCGCCCATCAGCAACTTAATGACCAGTGGACCCTGGATGGCTCCATGCGCGTCTACTGGGGCTTCCCCGGCCTCAAAGACTACAACGAATACCGCTACGCCTCCACAGGCGGCCTGGCCCCGGTCGAACCGGACTGGCAGCGCGGCTATCGCGGCAACTACTATCTCAACCTGGGCCTGCAATATCAACCCATCGAAAACCTCACCTGCCGCATCGATGGCTACAACCTGCTCGGCCTGTTCAACGATGATTTCAACAAACGCAACTACCTCTCCAGCGGCGCCTTTCGCAGCCACGCCACCGCCATCGGCCTGAGCCTGGCCTACCGCTTCTAATCGACGGGTATCACCCGGCGTTGTTGTCTCTTCAATCCGCCCTTATGGCTTGGCCAGCTCCTCCAGCAGATCATACCGCTTCCGCAACCGTTCAACGCTCTCCGCGCGGCGTCTTCACATCGATCACCAGCCGTTGTCCCTTCTTGAACACCGGCCACTCCGGCAATCCCGCCCCGTTCGGATTCCCCGTCTTGATAAAGTTCACAAAGTACGCCTGCATTTGCCGCGAAATCTCATGATCTTCCTCCGTCCAGGCATACACGCTCATTATAACCCAGGTTCCCCAGCGCGTATTCGATCTCCGCCGAATGCACTGCGCCGCGCGACTGGGGCTGCGGCTTGGCCTGCGGATCCGGATTCTTCATCACACCCCCGGCCAGACCCGCGATCAGATTGCCCATCTCCGCCCGCATCACCGGCCGCGGCCGGGCATACAGGTAATAAAACGTCTTCTGAGCGCCCGTCTTCGTCACCCGGTCGATCCACCGCCAGGTGCTCTGACTGATAAACCGGTCCCCCGCCAGGGCCATCGCCGCGTCCATCACCTCATCCTCCGTCGCCGCGCCATACACCTCAAACAACCGCTCGCCCTGACCCGGGTACAGCCGCTCCAGCGCCGCGCGATAATTCGCCACCGTCGGTTCCGCGTTACCCAACACCGCCTTATAATCCGACTCCTGCGAATTCACTCCCGCCAGTAGCGGCGCCTGCGCCTGCTGACCGGCCGCGTACAACGCAAACGGATCCTCCGGCAGCAGATAACCATCCACCGTCGGATTAAACCACATGAAGCCCGCCTTCGTCACCTCCCCAATAAGGTCTCGCCATCCATCGCCCGTAGCGCCGCCAATGACAACGCCCCATCCTGGCCCAGCTTCTTGGCCAGTTCCAAACCCTTCACCTCCGCCTCCGCCAGCGGGATCGCCGGCAACGCCCCCAGGATCGAACCGCTTTCCCCAATCGCCCCGGCGATCATCCCCTTCGACAGCGGCGACACCAGCTGCGCGCTCACCGAAATCGAGCCGGCCGATTCACCCGCGATCGTAATCCGTTTGGGATCCCCACCCAGCGCTGCGATATTCTCATACACCCATTTCAACGCCGCTGCCTGATCCAGCAATCCATAATTCCCCGACGCTCCCTGCGCCGACTCTTTCGACAGCTCCGGATGCGCGAAAAAACCAAACACTCCCAGCCGGTAATTCACCGTCACCGCCACCATCCCCTTCGTCGCCATACTATGCCCATCATACCGCCCTTCCGATCCAGCACCGGCAATGAAACCCCCGCCATAAAAATACACCAGCACCGGCAGCTTCGCGCCTGCGCCCAGCTTCGGCGTCCAGATATTCAGATACAGACAATCCTCACTCATACCATCCGACCGGAACTTCATATCGCCAAACACCGATAACTGCATCGCCCGCGGCCCGAACTGGTCCGCCCGCCGCACACCCTCCCAGCCGGTCACCGGCTGCGGCTCCCGCCAGCGCAACTCGCCCACCGGCGGCTGAGCAAACGGCACCCCCTTAAATTCAAATATCCCGCTATCCTGATTAATCGTTCCTTCCAACTCACCACCCCCAACCCGCACCCGTTCCGCCCACACCGATCCAATCATCACCATCATCAGCCCACAGACCGCCGCCATCCGCCTGTTCAATCCAATCATCTTCATAACAGCCATCCTGTCTATGCATAAATTCGCCTATCCATAATGTCTACCACACAAAAAAACACCCCCCAGTTGTACCACAACCCCCACCCCCACGCAATCCCCAAAATCCATCCCCCCCTCCATCCCCATCCTGTGTTTGTCCGTGTTCCGTCCGTGCCCGTCCGTGCCGCCACGCAATCCCCCAAATCCCATCCTCCACGTACGGGCAACCCCCCGTGGTTGCCCTTTTCCTTCCCCCTATTTATCTTTATTTCAAATCTCATCTCCCCCCTTTTCCTCGGCCTGCAATCCCATCAATTTAACAATATCAATCAGCCCACATTCACATCAGTGAAGCCCGAAGAGTCGAAGATCCGCCTCAGGCGGACCGCCAGTTCCCGGCCCGTTCGGAGTTCACGCTTCAGTGCTTTTTTCATCTCTTCGGCCGTTCCGGAATTTATCCCGATATTCATCAGGACTCCCTTCACTTACTATACGGTGAAAATGTATGATATTTTCTTCTTCCGTACTACAATCCTTCATATTCTTGTTTTTTATGCGTGTTTATTTGTCTTTGAACTGATAACCATTTATTGAAAAACAAGTTATTGCTTTCCTGGTTGAATCGAAGTTTCAGTTTTAAACGATATCCTGATCAGGCCTCTGGCTCTTATTCGCGTCCATTCGTCCCGATTCATCGGGATTCGTGGTTCAGCTGTTTAATTGGGTTGCGGCTTGCCCGCCCCAGGTATTCCGCATATTCCGTGATTCTAACTTCTTTTATTATAATAACATAAACCAGTTTTTATCTGCGTCCATCTGCGTTTATCTGCGGTTCATAAGGCTGTTATATTTTATATGGATTCCCATTTAATCCTGTCAATCGGCTGAAAGTCCCGGATATTGAGCAAAGCGAAATCCCGAGCCATCGGGATCGGGATGATCCTGTCTAAAAAGCTTTTATTCTTCCCTGCTCCTCATCCTCTGTGCCCTCCTGACCTCTGTGGTAATAACCCATTTAAATCGTGGCGCAGCCACCCGCTTTTCTTCCGTGCCTTTCCGCGTTTTTCCGTGGTTATATCTTCTTATATTTCAATATCTTAACTAATTTTTATCTGCATCATCTGCGGATAAACCGGCCGTTATATGCTCAACCCTTATCTCCCGCCTTACCCCAACCCCCTCGGCAATTCAAATACGCCTCATCCTCTCCCCGTCCGCTCCTGGCCCTCGCCGAGAACGGCCTCAAACGCCGCAAAATCGCCGGCCTTGCGAAAAATCCGCAGCCGGCCATTCGCCCGGTTGAGTACAGGGTAAAGATAACCGCCATAACTTTTGCGCTTTGCTCGTGGCATGATCACCCTATCCAGGTACCATCTCAGCACCCTGTCAACCTAAAAGGTTCCTGCCTACTTTAATTCCTCTCCATTTAATTCCCCTCATTTTCTGTTGTCTCTTACAATTTCATCGGACCAAATATTACCATTTCCTCTTACCGAAACACAAAGAAGATCCTCCTCGAAAAGGAAAAAGTAACAACTTTCATAATCATCATCCGAAATATTATCGCAAAATACCTTTAACACATAACCACCTTCAAATACTATTGAAATATCAAGAAATGTATTAAACATTATTTCCTGAACATATTTTCCTTTAAGGTCATCTAATCCTTTAATCATCGGTCCTTTTTTTTCGTTCGAATCTCCTGAACCACACACAATATTTGTATCGCTTTCAATCCGCCAAGGGCAGCACACCATCATGCAAATCTCACCACGGAAATGAGCTTTATTCTTCTGAAATTCAAAAGGCATTTTTGTTATTTTTCCGAAATCAAACGATACAACTGAACCCGTATTGATGCCTGCAATTGCACGACTCATCGGTAGTCCAATCAACTTATTTATCTGACTTTTACACTCTTCAACTGTAAGGCTATTTATAGTCATTTATTAAACATTTCTTTTGCAAGTGCTTTTATTTCATTATAACTCAATACTCGGTATTCTTCACGAATTGAATCGGGGAGAATTTAAAGGGGTCGATTTTAAAGAGGTCAGGAACAAATGGCGGTAGCTTAAGGGTTCCTGACTTCTTTAATTCTTGAATTCTTGGAACTCAAAGAGCCCAATAAGATTGGTTGAGGAGAAAGGCTGGTGAAACAAATAATACTTAAACCCAATTGGAAGTTTATTACTTAATCTCATTTTTTATTGCTAACGTGTAAATCGTTGTTTAGGCTATCTACTGATAAGTACTTTGAAAATAATAAGCAAACAAATACCAGCGGAAAAGACACCATGCTAAGTTGGTCAAGCCTGGGAACATCAATAAAAATGGAGAAAAAATAATTTCCTAAAATACAAAATATAACAATACAAATATATATTAATATTACATTCAGGATTTTAAGTTTTGGTGATGATTCTACCTTCTCGGTTAGGCTGGTATTGGTATTTCTATTTTGAATATTACGAATTGATACCAATAAATAAACCAGCATGAATGCATGGCACAAAATTACTGTAACAAAATCTGGAATAGTGACACAGAAATAATTTTCAAACAGATTTTCCATAAAATATAAAAATATATATAAAATCATAACCCAAAAAATCCCATCCCAAATTAAACTCTTTTTGTGTTTTCTTTTAATCATACATATTTCCCTTATTGGACGAATGAAAATATTGCGGAGACAAATGTTTCATGCCTAAAGATTAGCCCAATAATCTACCCAAGCTGTAGCCGCTGCTTCAGCACCCGAACCCAAATTGCCCCCTGACAAACCTGAAGCAGCTTCTAATAAGGTCATTGACACTCCTATCTGAGATATTCCCATAGCATAGGTTGCATTAGTATCCATATGATAACCTAATATACTATTGCCAAGCAATCCAATTTTTCCACTAGGTCAGTAAAAGAGTAAAAGGGTCAGAGAGTAAAAGGGTCAGGAACCTTTTAAGTCGATCTCGGCCTTCCTCTGGGCCGCAGAGTCGACTCTAACTCGAATTGGGCGGCAATCTTTTCTGTCCAGCCCGCATCTCCCAACGGACAGCCCCGCCGGATCGCGTTTTGAAAACGCTCACAATCCTTCTCACTGAGATTAGCATGAACCACTCTGTCCCAGTTTTCCGGCAGCGGCGTGCTATATTCACTCAGGGTAATCGGGGTCTCCCTGCCCGCGCCGCCCACATGCTGGCCATAGCTGCTCCAGGGCCAATCCGCCGCATCCGTCACCAGTCCGGCCCGCAACGGATTGCCTTCGACATATCGCATCGCCGTCACATAATAAATCTGCCCCTGAATCGGAAAGCTCTTGAATCGCCCCTGATAAATATGGCCCGTACCGGCGCTGCGGTGGGCGGCATGATACCGCTGCGTGTGCGTGACCGTCACCCATCGCATATACTCCGACAGCTCCCCGTCATGCCGCGGCCACAACAGAAGATGCCAGTGATTGCCCATCAGGCAATACCCACAGATCCGCATCCCCGTCCGCTCCTGGCCCTGGCCGAGTATGGCCTCAAACGCCGCAAAATCAGCGGCCTTGCGAAAAATACGCAGCCGGCCATTCGCCCGGTTGAGCACATGGTAAAGATAACCACCATAACTTTTGCGTTTCGCTCGTGGCATATATCCCATTCTGGCACCGTATCAGCGCCAAGTCAACCTAAATGGTTCCTGACCCCTTTCAACCCAACCCGTCGAGTTTAGCATGAACCAGTCTAACCCAGTTTTCCGGCAGAGGCGTGCTATACTCGCTCAGGGTAATCGGCGTATCCCGGCCGGCGTCGCCCGCATGCCGGCCATAGCGGCTCCAGGGCCAATCCGCCGCATCCTTCACCAAGTCCGGCCCGCAACGGATTGCCTTCGACATATCGCATCGCCGTCACATAATATAGGGTATCTCTAAAAATTGCTTTAGAGGCGAAAGCGAGGATGGTCTTTCTCTGGCAAGGAACAAAGAACCGGGCCTATTTGACAATATTCACGGTTTTTTTGTGACGCCGTCCAGAGGAGAACCAGACCGCTTGCAGCCCTGAATGAATTTTTAGAGGTTCCCGATATCTGCCCCTGAATCGGAAAGCTCTTAAATCGCCCCTGATAAATATGCCCTATACCGTATCTTTATCCCCCACGTACGGGCAACCCCCCGTGGTTGCCCTCCCCCGCAATCGCCCATCACCCCCAGTTATCTTTTTTTCAATTCTCATCTCCTCCCTTTTCCTCGGCCTGCAATCCCATCAATCTCACAATATCAATAAACCCACATTCACATCAGTGAAGCCCGAAGGGTCGAAGATCCGCCTCAGGCGGGCTGCCAGTTCCCGGCCCGTTCGGAGTTCGCTTCAGCGTGCTTTTTTCATCTCTTCGGCCGTTCCGGAATTTATCCCGATATTCATCGGGACTCCCTTCACTTACTATACGGTGAAAATGTATGATATTTCCTTCCGTACTACAATCCTTCAATTCTTTGTTATTTTAGCGAAGTTTGTTGTGTTGGAGAATAGCTGATCTTTTAAAACAAAAACTTATATCACTTTGCGCCTTCCGTCAACTATTGACTCTCCCAGCCGTTGCCCACCCTTTGCACCTTAGCGTCTTTGCGTTAAACCGGCTGTTTTTCTGGGGCTTGGTGTGAGCTGTTTTTGGCGTTGCGGCTTGACCGCCCTAAGTCCATCTGCGGTTAACCCTGCCATTATATTTTCCCAACCCTCTTTTCTTAAATCCTGTCAATCCTGTGATCCTGTCTAAAAAGCTTTTACTCTTCCCTGCTCCTCATCCTCTGTGCCCTCCTGACCTCTGTGGTAATAACCCATTTAAATCGTGGCGCAGCCACCTGCTTTTCTTCCGTGTCTTTCCGCGTTTTTCCGTGGTTATATCTTCTTATATTTCAATATCTTAACTAATTTTTATCTGCATCATCTGCGGATAAACCGGCCGTTATATGCTCAACCCTTATCTCCCGCCTTTCCCCAACCCCCTCGGCAATTCAAATACGCCTCATCCTCTCCCCGTCCGCTCCTGGCCCTGGCCGGGTATAGCCTCAAACGCCGCAAAATCGCCGGCCTTGCGAAAAATCCACAGCCGGCCATTCGCCCGGTTAAACATATAGTAAAGATAACCGCCATAACTTTTGCGTCTAGCTCGTGGCATGATCACCCTATTCTGGCACCATATCAGCGCCATGTCAACCTAAATGGTCCCTGATCCCAATGGCACTTAATAAGCTTAAACTATTTTTTTTCAATCCGTTTCTCAATTTTTCGGATCGCCTTTCCTATCGTTTTCAAACTCAACTTCAGATAGTTTCTCCTCAGTTCCTCCTCACTGATCGATATTGGCAGGCTCGAGGCATAAGACACATTTTCTTGCGGTATAAACTTGCAGTCATTACCAAATCGCTCAAGGCTAATTTCGTTTTCAATTTCCGCTTTCTTCCGTTCCAGAAATTCATTCACAGAAGATTCTTTTCCAATTCTGCCTAACGCAATAGCGCTATGAGCCGGCAAATCATCAAACACCGCCTGTAACACAGCAACAGCCTCACCGTACGACAGCATTTTTGCGATTGCATCACAAAGCATTTCACGAGATTTGCCATATTTTTTATTTTTTACTGCAGTTGTTACCCACTCGTTAATATGCATTGGTTTAGAGATAGCTATCGTATTAGCAATGGCCCAGCGGTTATTACGAATCCCATCCGATTTTTCAAACAGTGTTGCCAAAGGCATGCCATCATATTTACATTTGGTATTACCAATAGCCCGTATTACCATATTCTGAATATTGTGCTGTTTGATTGCCGGCAACCATTTTAATAATACACAAACGACATCCTCAGGCAAATCTGTATATTTGTTAATCAAATCAGAAATATCATCTATTTCAATCCCTATCAGTTTTAAACTTTCAAGGACAGGTCGTTCAGCTTCTTCAATATCTTCTAAATATTCTTCTCTACTTTTTTTTTCATTCTCCATTATTTTGCATACCTAATCAATTCTTTAGTTTAAGATGTTTTTACCTACTGGGTTGATTTTATATTTTTAGAAGTGTACTTAGTCATAATAGTCAATAATTATCCCACCAACCTTTTCTAATTCTTTTATTCGCTTAGCAATTTTTTTACAACCACTATTTAACCTAATAGTAAACGTTAAATTTTCTTCGTTAGCATATAAAATAAAATCCTCGATTTGCTTTGTATAATTCAATTTTTTTACGTTTTTTACTTCAGTCAATGATGTCTTAGTTAATTCATCAGGGATACGATAATGCGCACTTCCTGTAATAGAATCTATATGTTTAGAATTCTTAGCTATACCTGATGCAACTTCACCATATAGTCCTTTAGCTCGAATCCAACTCATCACTCCGCCACGAACATCTGCTAACGCTTGAAATACTTTGCCACCAGCATAATCCATACCCACATCAATTGCAACAGTTAGCATTATATTGCCTAATGATAATCCACTGGTAAACATTTCAACATAACCATATACTTGGTGAGCTTGATCGGCAGCACCATATGCGCGCATACCATTTTGTACGCCTTGTGTAAAATTTAACTCAGATAAATTCCCCTCTAAACCTGCTGGATCGATAATGTTTACCGGCTCATTCACACAATACAAATACCGGTGCAGACTCAACGGCTCATTAAAATCACCCCGAACCGGATCCCGCCCCGTAAACCGCATGATTACCGGATCATACCACCGCGCGTTGCAGTCGTACATACCGACGGCGGCATCCCATTTATAATTGGCGAACCGGTGATAGCTGTTATAGCAGCTGCTGTAAAGCGAACCATTTTCAACAAACAATTCCTGCGTAGGCTCGCCATAAACATTGTAATTAAACTGATTGACCACATCGCCATTCCAGTCAAAAACAATCCGGATACTGCCCAGCCGGTCATACATATTGAAATAGGTCGCCGACGTCTGCCAGGAATTATACCAGCCTTTTGACCATCTTGATATTGATTCGTGTTGCTACATTCGAGCAATTCGTTAATCTTAACCCCACAAACTCATTTAAGCTTGCGGCTTGACCGCCCCAGATGGTAAACCCCGGCTGTTTCATCTGCGTCCATCTGCGGTTAAACCGGCTGTTAATTCTTCCTCTTAACTTCATGCCCTTCACAATCTTCTATGAAGCCAGAGGTCAAGAGGGAAAAGTGGTTTATATGGCATTTTATTGTATTTCCTTATTTCAAAACATGTTATCCTGTCCTTGCCCTTGCGGAGGATAAGGCAACGCTGAGGAGCGACCTGAGCGCCGTCAAGGGGTCCGGGAAGGCAGGCGGCGTACCTACGCCGCCCCTCCTGCCTTTTTGGACGATAAGCGATAAACCTGATCAAACAAATTTTCGCGCAGCGAATCCTTATTTTTATTCGATAAAATGCTCGATTGTTTCAGCCTTCTATCCGGGGTGTCCAGGTCTTCTTTTTTTACCATGGTCCCATTCCATCGTTTACGATACGGCTTAATCTTCACGTCAGGCTCTAGACCCATCAAGTGAAACAAGGTTCCATATCGATGTCAATCAAGCAAAATCTAAGCATTCGTTAAAATCAGTCAAAGAACGGTACGCGATCAAAACGTATTTTTTATCCGGATACGGCAGCCTTCAGCGGCGGCATCTGCCAGGGCGTCCCATCGCGCAACATCGCCCACATCCGCACAAACAACCGCCGCGCCACCGCGATAATCGCTATCTTGGAGCGTGTCTTGCTGTCGCGCCGGATCCGCTGATACGTTTCTCGTATCCACGGATTGGTTCGCTGGCCCAGCCAGCAGATCTCCACCAGCAGACTTCGCAGCAAACGATTGCCATCCTTACTGATGCGGCCCTGCCGGTCGATCGTTCCCGATTGATACTGGCGCGGGGTCATACCGATATAGCAGCCCACCTGCTTGCAGTTCTGAAACCGGTGGGGATTATCGATTAAAGCGGCCACCGCTTCGGCCGTCCGTTCGCCCACGCCCGGAATGGTCGTGAGCAATTGCACGTGCCGGTCCGTTTGGTTCAGGGCATGCAGTTTGTTGTCGATCACCAACAACAATTCGCCCAGAGTGTGCAATAACTCCAATTCCACCCACAAGCTGCCACGCCAGAGCGCCTCCACCGGCACCTCGGCCATGGGACAGGCCAGACTCCGCAAATGGGCGATCTGTTTTTGCGACCAGCCGTTTTTGCCGGAAGGCATCGGCAGGGCCTGACGATCCAGCAGCGCCCGGATGGTGTTTTTGCATTGTGTTATTCGTTCGACGATACTTTTCCGTTCATTAATCAAGGCCCGTTTCTCGCGCACCGCCTTACCCGGCACATAGACGGTCGGCAGATCGCCCAGTGCCGTCCGACGGGCCAGCCACAGCGCATCCTTGCGATCCGTCTTCTTTTTCAGGCGTTTACCCCGCCACTCCTCACTATTGGTATTGGCCACTCGATAATCAATCTCCAAATCATCCAATAAATCGCAGATCCAACCAATGATACCACAGGCCTCGAAAACCACACAATCGGCCGAATGAGTCACCACCAGATCGTGAATCGCCTGCGGACGGGTGGGAATCGTCCAATATTCCTGGGCGCCGCTGCCAATTTGATAACGACACGCTACACTCTTGAATTTTCCTAAATCAATTGCCATAATAGTCTTCATAGCCAGAATGCTCCTGTAAAAAGGTGTCATGAGCGCCCCCCGGGCAGCTCGTGTTCATATACAACAAATGTGCATTATAGCACGAACCACCGCAACGGGACATTCTGGCTTTCATGATATCTTCATGGTAAAACCCTGCCTTTAAAAATTTAACTCGTGGCGCAGCCACTCTTTATTTTCGCCCCTTTCTATAGTTCCATCTTCTTTGATTTTAACTTCTTAACCCTGATTTCTTCCGTGTCTTTCCGTGTTTTTCCGTGGTTATATCTTCTTATATTTCAATAGCTTATCAATATTTTATCTGCGTCCACCTGCGGTTAAACCGGCCGTTATATTTTTTGTTAACCTTCATGTAGCGCCGTAGGTCGAAGATCCGCCTCAGGAGGGCCGAAGATCCGCCCCAGGAAGGCGCTTCGTGGTTCAATCGGCCGTTATATTTTAAACCCATATTGTTAGTCTCCAACTCTTTGTTAGCGTGTATTCATATCCATTCGTGGTTCACCAGTTCCCACCTTCCTCAACAACCTCTACCTGATATCTGGGCCGCCCAATTCTCCGAACAACCTCTCCGCCCCCCACCCCAATCCAAACGAACCCAATCAAACCAAAATCACCCATATCCACCGAAGATAAAACCACTTACAACTCACCCCGCCGTCTTGACCTCAGCCACCCCCAGCATCCGCCCAGGCGCCCCCATCCCGATAATCCGGCCACCATCCACCATAATCACACTATCCGCCAGCGCGCCCACCACCGCCTTGCTGTGCGTAATGATAATCGTCGGGATCTGCCAGTGCTCGATTACCCGTTTCAGATAATCCAGTATCCGCTGCTTCAGGTTATCATCCAGCGCCGACAGCGGCTCATCCAGAATCAGCATCCGCGGCTGACTGAGCAGCGCCCGCCCAATGGCCACCCGCCGCTGCTCGCCCCCCGAAAGATGCTCCGGAAAACGCCCCAGCAACCGCTCCAGCTCCAGGATCTCCACCACCTGATCGAACCGGATCTCCCGCTGGCAGACCAGCGACGAATGCCGCTTCCACCACCGGTTCTTCGGCATCCCATATTCCAGGTTCCTCCGTACATCCATATGCTCAAACAGCAGCGAATGCTGCGGCGTCACCCCGATCGAACGCCTCTCCGGCGGCACACACCGCCCCCCCTCAGTATCCAGCAGAACCTGGCCATCCAGCGCCACCCGGCCGCGCCGCGGCATAAAAGTCCCCGCGATCGCCGACAGTAGCGTCGTCTTGCCGCTGCCGGATGGACCAAACAGCGCCAGCGCACGAACCTCACAGGACAGGTCCACATCGATCCCGAAATGGTCGGAAAACTCATGCTGACAGCGCAGATCAAGCAGCATCATCGCCCTCATAATAATCACACTTGGCTTGCCTCACATCCATCACCGCTAACCGGCCCTCCCCTTCCGCTTGCGGCCCAGCCGCTCACCCAGCGCGATGGCAATACACGACACCACAATCGACAGCATCACCAGCCGCCACGACTGCTGAATCCCGCCCGGCTGCGTCGCCTTCGCGAAAATCGCCAGCGGAATCGTCTGGGTCTTCCCGGCAATATTCCCCGCAATCATAATCGTCGCCCCAAACTCGCCCAGGCTCCGAGCGAAGGCCAATAGCCACCCCCCGATAATCCCATACCGCGCCAGCGGCAAAGAGACCTGCCGAAATACTTCCATTCGCGTCGCCCCCAGCGTCCGCGCCGTCTGCTCCAGCTTCTGATCCACCGATTCAAACGCCAGTCGCGCCGTCCGCATCGCCAGCGGAAAACTCACCACCATCGCCGCCAGGATCGCCGCGTACGGCGTAAAGATCACCTTAAACCCCAGCCGCGTGCACAGCCCCCCGATCGGCCCCGACGGCGCCAGCAGCAGCAGCAACAGATACCCCGTCACCACCGGCGGCAGCACCAGCGGCAGATTCGCCCCCGCCTCCACCAGCCATTTCCATCCCGCCCGGCTCCGCGCCAGCCAGTACCCAACTCCAATCGCCGGAACAATCCCCAGGGTCGCCGCCATCAAGGCAAAAACCGTACTGAGCTTAAGCGCGCTGAATTCTTCCGGTGTTAATATCATCTTGATCTCGTCAATCGATCAGAAATCCATACTCCCTAAAAACCGCGCGAGCCGTCTCGCTCTCCAGAAACGCCAAAAACTCACGCGCCCCCTCCGGATTCACCGCGTTTTTAATCATCAGCGCCGGATACGCTATCGGCCGGGCCGTCGCGTCCGCCGGAAACTGATAAACCACACGAACCTTCGCACTGATCGCCGCGTCGGTCGAATACACTATCCCCGCCTCGGCCGCCCCCGTCTCCACATACGCCAACGCCGAACGCACATCCTTCGCCGCCGTCACCTTGCCGGCCACCGACTCCCACAACCCCAGCCGCGCCAGCGCTTCTTTGCCATATATCCCCGCCGGCACATGCTCCGGATCACCCATGGCCACCGTTTGAACCGCCTCATCCAGCAAAAATTCCGGCGACTCAACCGTCCGGCCCGTGTCCGCCGCCGCCACAATCACGATCCGGTTGCCCACAATCGTTTTACGAACCACACAAAGCTCTCTTTCTTCCAGGTAATCACCCCACTTTTCATTCGCCGAAATAAAAACATCCACATCCGCGCCGGCTTCGATCTGCTGCGCCAGGGTCGAAGCGGATGCGAAATTCGTCACCACCTCCATCCCCGTTTCCTCCTTAAACTTCGCCGCGATATCCATCACCGCGTTGGTCGTACTGGCCGCCGCAAAAACTATCACCGTCCCCGCGCCCGCCTCCGCCTGCTCTCGACCACACCCCACACAGAACAGCGTCAGCGCCCAACAGAGCATTCCCACCAAGATCACCTGAATGTCAACAGCCTTTCTCAATCGTATTCCTCTTTCTATTACTTGGTTTATATCTTACCGCTGCCCGCAACTGATCACTCATCCTGTCATCACAATCACATTGGATGCCTTGACCAGTGCCGAAACACTCATCGACTCCGTCAGCTTCAGCCGCTCGACACTGGCTTCCGTAATCACCGAAACCAGTTCCGTCCCCTCCGCGTCGATCACAATCTCACTGTTGACCACACCCGGAGTAATACTCTTGATCCGCCCGGGAATATGATTCCGCGTACTCACCGAAAAACCATGCCCCACTGCCACCATCACATCAGACGCCTTGATCACCGCGACCACCGCCATCCCCGGCCGCAACCCCATCATCACACAGCTCCCCACCGTAATAATCGAGGTAATCTCCAGCCCCGACCCGGTCACCATCACAATTTCAGCATTCACCACCCCGCGCGACACACTCTTGATCACACCAGGCAACTGATTTCTCGAACTGATCATAAACAGATATCCTTCACACCCGGCCGCCATAAGTGACAATTATTTCACTTTCCGCGCCGGATTTTTACATTTTTTTCAAAACTGCCATCTCATAAATAAATTCTAATCCATTCATTATCAACAACTTAAATATCGCTCTATCGGACAATACATAATAACACAAGCAATCCCCATGCCATCACCCCACTACATGATCGAATACACACAATCTTATCACCCTTGCTTTGCTGCCCCCATTTTCTCAAAATTTTACTAACTGTTTTCCTGCGTTTAATATCATCAATCCACCCAATCTGCAGTTAACTTCCCAGGCAATAAGCACCCCATCAAATTAGTTAAACCTATATCCAAAACGTAGTTAAACAAAAATCACATGCAAATTGTCACGCCAGAATTTGCATTCATCGATCATTACTCGAATTGTAACGGAGAGTCATCATGCCAGACCTGATCCGCCCTGTCCGCATTTCGGCCGTCATATTATTAACCACCCTTTGCCTCGCCACCACCGCGTTCAGCCAGGCCCCAGCCTCCGCGGAATCCGCCTTCCAATCCGCCCGGCCCATCTGGCCCGCCGGCCGCGAAACCGAAATGAACCTCTTTGTCGGCTTCCGCGCCGCCTTCGACCGCCCGGCCGAAGACACCTGGCTCACCCTCTGCGGCTCCACCCGCTACCGCATCTTCCTCAACGGCGAATTCCTCGCCGAAGGCCCCGCGCGCGGGCCGCACGGCTATTACCGCGTCGACCGCTACCAGCTCCCCACTACCCGGCTCCAGCCCACCAACCTGATCGCCATCGAAGTCGCCGGCTACAACGTCAACAGCTACTACCTGCTCGATCAGCCCGCCTTCCTCCAGGCCGAAATCACCGCCGGCAACCAAACCCTCGCCGCCACCGGCTCCACCACCCATCCCTTCGCGGCCCTGCTCCTGCCCCAGCACCTCCAGAAAGTCCAGCGCTACAGCTTCCAGCGCCCCTTTATCGAATACTACCGCCTCACTCCCGGCGCCGACGCCTGGCGCGCCAATCCAGACGCCTCCATCGAATCCATCGCCTGCGCCATCCAGCCCACGCCCAACCTCCTGCCCCGCCGCGTCGGCTACCATCGCTATACCATCCTCACTCCACGCCAACTCCACGCCCGCGGCGCCTTCGAACAGAACCTGCCTGTCGACAATCTCTGGAAAGACCGGTCCCTGGTCAATATCGGCCCCGCCTTCAAAGGCTACCCCCAGGACCAGCTGGTCGTCATCCCCTCTAACGAACTGCAAAAAACCAAAACCACCCGCCTCGAACCACTCAACCAACCCTGGCAGTCCAACCCGCTGCCACTCAAAACCAGCGAGTTCGCCATCCTGGACTTCGGCGCCAACCTGACCGGATTCCCCGGCCTGCACATCAGCTGCACCGAACCCACCCGCCTCTACCTCACCTTCGATGAAATCCTCTCCGGCAACGACGTCAACTTCAGGCGGCTCGGCTGCGTCAACGCCATCGGCTACGAACTCGCCCCCGGCCGCTATCAACTCGAATCCTTCGAACCCTACACCTTCAAAGCCCTCAAAATCATGATCTGCTCCGGCTCCGCCACCGTCAGCAACATCACCCTGCGCGAACTGGCCAACGACCAGACCGACACCGCTCAATTCTCCTGCAGCGATCCCGAACTCAACGCCATCTTCAACGCCGCCGTCGCCACCTTCCGCCAGAACGCCACCGACGTCTTTATGGACTGCCCCTCCCGCGAACGGGCCGGCTGGCTCTGCGACAGCTTCTTCACCTCCCGCGTCGCACTCGACCTCACCGGCAACACCACCATCGAAAAAAACCAGTTCGAAAGCTACCTCCTGCCCAAAACCTTCGAGTTCCTGCCCCCCGGCATGCTGCCCATGTGCTACCCCTCCGACCACAACGACCGCGTCTTTATCCCCAACTGGGCCATGTGGTTCGTCGTCCAATTGGAAGAATACCTCGCCCGCAGTGGCGACCGCGCCCTGGTCGACGCCCTCCAACCACGTGTCATGCAGCTGCTCGACTATTTCAAGCCCTTCGAAAATGAATCCGGCCTGCTCGAAAACCTGAAAAGCTGGGTCTTCGTCGAATGGTCCGCCGCCAACTCCTTCGTCCAGGATGTCAACTACCCTTCCAACATGCTCTACGCCCGCGTCCTCCAGGCCGCCGGAGCCCTCTATCATCAGCCCCAACTCACCGACCGGGCCAACACCCTCCGCCAGACCATCGCCAAACAATCGTTCGATGGCCGGTTTTTCGTCGATAACGCCCTCCGCCAGGATGGCAAACTCAAGCCCACCACCAACCGATCCGAGGTCTGCCAGTACTTCGCCTTCTTCTTCAATATCGCCTCACCCGAAACCCACCCCCAGCTCTGGTCCACCCTGCGCGACCAGTTCGGCCCCGACCGCAAAACCACCAAAGCCTTCCCCGAAGTCCACATGGCCAACGCCTTCATCGGCAACTACCTCCGACTCGAACTGCTCAGCCGCTACGGCGCCTGCCCCCGGCTCAAAGACGAACTCTCCGGCTATTTCACCTACATGGCCCAACAGACCGGCACCCTCTGGGAAAACGTCAGCGCCAACGCCAGCTGCAACCACGGCTTCGCCTCCCACGTCGCCCACTGCCTCTACCGCGACATCCTCGGCCTCCAATACGACCCCATCGCCAAAACCATCACCCTCACCCTCCGCGACCTCGACCTGACCAGCTGCCAGGGCGCCATCCCCACCCCGCAGGGCCCCATCGCCATCCACTGGCAAACCGACAACAACCAGATCACCCTCAATACCAAAATCCCCCCCCAATACCAACTGAAAGTCAACAACCTCACCAACAAAAAACTCATCCACACCCGTACAGGTCAGTAAACGTCCGTACCCATCCATTATATTCCTGCCCCGCCAACGCCCCCCCCGTGTACGGGCAACCCCCCGTGGTTGCCCTTTTTCTTCCCCCCATTTATCTTTTTTTCAAATCCAAAATTCCCATTCAAAGAACCAATCCCCCCATTGCACTACACACATCCTCCCCGCACCTCTTTCGTGCCTGTCCGTACAGGTCTGTGAACGTTCGTGCCCATCCTATCCCAACCATTTCACTTTTGATACCTTTTCGCACTTCATCTCACCTTCTCTCAATTTATGCTTGCTCGCTAAAACAATTTATATATACTTATGTTTATGTGTTCAGAAAATTTAAGGTTGTTATTTTAAACAAAAATATATAGTAGCCATTTTATTTCAAGTTGCAGGAGGTATTTATGCGTACTTTTATATGCCCTATTCTATTTTTGCTTATTGGGTGTAGTTCGTTGGTACCATCCTCTCAATATCCCTCTCTTAGTGATGATGCATTATGTATCCAATGGTGTTTAACCAAGTCCCCTGAAGCTCAGCAAGAGATCGATCACCGCAGGTTATTCTCAGAACTTGACTGGAAGCTAGTAGAGTCAGCTGAATTTGAACTAGGCATGAATCGGCTAATTCTGTTTTGTCTTTATGGAAAACCACAACTTACCTCACAATCACTTGATCCTGAAGGTAATATAGTTGAACTGCTCCTGTTCTATCATGCTGGTAAATCAGATAGTTTTGTTATTAAATCAGGAAAAGTCATTTCAAGAACCAAAGGGTACTAAATTTGCCAAAAGACTAAGTATAAGACTTTCTCTGTAAAAAAAGGCATTGATACTTCAAACATTATTGATCTTGATCCCAACATACTCCGCCCATTCGTCAACATGGCATCCACCGAGCACTTAGTTTATGAAGGATGAATATTGAATTGGAACATAGGAGTTTAATGATATTGTGAGAAATATGAAGGTAAAATATAAGTGGAAACGTTTTTGGTGTCCTCACACAGGACAAATTCATCTAGGCGATAATGGATTCATGTCAGATCCTGAAAATGACAGTCTCAAACTCTTTAATCCAGATATCGTTTCTTACGAAATGATTGCAAATATGCCCTGTCTGGCACTTCTCGGCGAACCTGGTATAGGAAAATCAACAGCAATTGAAGATATATGCCGATCACAATCAAATACAAATTCAAAAATAATGAATTTTAATTTGAATCGATACTGTGAAAGTTCATTATTGATCGATGACATATTTCGTTCAGAATATTTTATCAGCTGGTTGAATAACGATCACACTCTTGATCTGTTTTTAGATAGCCTTGATGAATGTAGAATTCATATTCCAACAGTAGCCAATATTATCTGCGATGAATTGAATGCTATCCAAAGTCATCTATCTCGTCTTAGACTTAGAATTGTATGCCGTTCGGCCGATTGGCCAACTGTATTTAATAATCGCCTCCCTTTGATTTGGAATAATACGAATAATTCAGTAGATACCAATAGATATGCTATCTATGAACTTACACCATTACGAAGAAAGGATGTTCGAGAAGCTGCTGAAACGAACAATATAAATCCAGATTTGTTCCTTAAAGGGATTGAGGAAATAGAGGTTGTGCCTTTTGCAATTAAACCTTTAACGCTTAATTTTCTAATCAATTTGTATCAAAATCACAATAAATTTCCATCTACTAAGAAAGAATTGTTTGAAGAAGGCTGTAAAATTCTCTGTGAAGAATATAATCCAAGCTGGATAGACCTATCCAATAGCCTTAATTCTAAAACATCTTTATATAAAAAGCGGGAGATTGCTTCAAAAATTGCGGCTATTTCACTATTATGTAATAAATCTGAATTTTATGATGGGCCTGCAAAACAATTAAAAAACAATCAACTTTCTGTTTTAGATTTAATTTCAGTTGTTAATTGTTCAAGATCTGAGATAAATGACACGCTACAGACAGGATTATTCTCGTTAAGGGGTAATGACTTGTTGGGTTTTGTTCATCAAGGATATGCAGAGTACTTGGCATCAAAGCACATTGTCGATAGCAAAATTAAGCTGAAATTAATCGAAAATTTACTTTGCATTCAATTTGATTCAGAAATAAAAGTAATACCTCAATTGACTGAAGTTGCCGCATGGATTGCTAGTTATCGAAAAGATGCCTTTCATTATATTGCAACTCACGATCCTCAAGTGTTGCTTAAGGGAGATATCTGTCATTATTCAATTGCTGAACTTGAATGTCTTGCCCAAGGTATTATTGACTTATTAGCCTGTGGAAAAATTAATGTATTCGGTTGGCAAAATTATGTCGATTATAAGAAAATAAACCATCCTGGTTTGTCCAATCAATTAAAACCATATATAGAAAACCAACAGCTTGATATTTATGTAAGAGAATCTCTGATTCATATCGCATGCATTAGTCGAACAATAGGCTTACAGCAAACCATTCTTGATATTGCCCTTAATCATCAAGAAGCTATTCGATTACGAATAGCTGCCGCAGCTTATATATGTGAAGTTGCAGAAGACAATATCAAGATTAAAATGAAACCTTTGCTTTTTCTAAACACTAATACTGATGATGAAGAATCATTAAAAGGATATGCATGTGAGTCTTTATGGCCGAATTTGATTGAAGCAGAAGAATTATTTAAATATTTGGATTTGCCACGTAAACGTTATAGTTATTCTGCGTATACTAGTTTTTTAGAAAATTTGCTTGTTGAAAATCTTGAAACGAACGATTTACCACGTGCTATAAAATGGCTTCAAAATCACATAGAAAAACGTTTTCCTGATAGATTAAACAGAACCAAAGACTCTTTAGTGCTAAAAGCTTTTGGGAATATTGACAATGAATATGTGATAACTTCTCTCGCCCATCTCTGCATTACACTATTGATCATTCGTGAATCTCTGATTGAAAGCAAGGAGGTTTATGAAAGTAATAAAGCAATATTTGAAAACAGAGTCAATAGTCGAATTTTAGTTAAGAGAATTGTTGAATTATGTGACATCGATTCAATTTTCCAAGTAGCAGGTCAGATGGTTTATGGAATGCCAAATTTAATAGCAATTGAAGATATACCATGGTTAATACAAAATTATCGAGAGTCTACTAATCTGCCGCTTTCACAGAAATGGGGCAAAGTATTACAACAATTATTATTTCAATATGACCGCAAAAACATATCGTATAATAATATGATTATAGAGGCAGTCAACGAGTCAAGTGAATTGTGTGATACTTTAGGATTAATGCCGATTGATCTAAATTCTGAAAAAGCTCGACAATATCGAGAGGATTTCATCGAAAATAAAAAATGGCAAGAAAAACAAAACAAAAATATTGCATCCCAAACCCTCGATTGGCTTCCAGCAGATAGAGTGAAGCATTGGTTAAATGCTATAGAAAACGGTGATTATAAAAAATGGCATGAACTATGCTTTGATTTAACGCTTGAAGATACTGATGAAAACTATGATGCTGCAAAATGGTCATTGTTAAATATTTCCGAGTTGCCAGGCTGGACTAAAGCAGACTGTTTAACAAAAAAAAGAATTATTAAATCCGCTAAACAATTTCTGATTAAAGAATTTCCTGATGCCATGAAATGGATCAATGAGCCTAATCAATGGCATATAACAGACATTTCTTCAAACAAAGCCTTTGCAACACTGTTAATAAATGCTCCAGAAATTCTTGATGATCTGAATATTGATATTTGGGAAAAGTGGGTGCCATATTTAATAGGGATATCGTTTTCAGACAAAGAACTTGACATTAAAAAGAAATTGTTGTCAATGGCTTACCATAAATGCCCAAAAACGTTATTGCGAAATGTAGAATTGCTAATAGAAGTAGATTTTAATCATGCTCGCCATAATGATGTGTGTGATAAACTGGATGGTTGCTGGGACAATAATATGTGTGAGACCGTATTACAAAGTATTAGCCGACTTAAGTTCACTTCAAAACAAAGTAGTTCAATCTGCCATATATTATCTTTATTATTAGTTCAAAAATACCAACCAGCAATAGACTATGTGAAAGCGCTGGCAGTGTTACAATCGGAAGAAGAAAGTGATAAGATCAAAAAAATTGCGGCGTCTATAGCTCTTATGACCGGTGAAGTTAATGGCGCTTGGAATATTTTATGGCATGAAATAAATAGAGATAATAATTTTGGTCAAGAATTATTTCTGGAATACGCGTGTGTTTCAGGTAACGGTAATACAAATATTTCGCACCTATTAAATGAAACAGAAATAGCTAATCTCTACATATGGATGGTTAAACAATTCCCATCCTCCGAAAATCCCAGGCTTAATGAAAGCCATTTTGTCGGACGCCGCGATAGTATTGTTGAGTTTCGAGATAACCTTTTGTCTTACCTTAAAAACATTGGATCTGTTGAAGCGTGTAAAGCTATTGAAATTATCAAATTGGAGTTTCCAGAGTATTTATGGCTGAATAGAACTCTAGTAATAGCGAAAGAGAATACAAGACGTAATATCTGGGAACCGCTAACAATTCACGAATTCTATCAAATGATGTCGTCTCCAGATATTAGAAACATTAGATGTGAAAGCGAATTGTTGGATATAATTCTTGAATCGCTTGAAAAACTAGAGCAAAAACTTCAAGGTGAAACGCCTGCGGCGATTGATCTCTGGAATCACATGGATCAGAAAAAATATCGTCCTAAAGATGAAAATACTTTTTCAGATTACATAAAGAGACATCTGGATGATGATTTGAAAAAGCGTATTATAACAACAAGAGAGCCTCAAATTCGAAAAGGTCGTGGAAATCGACCCGGGGAGAATCTTGATATTACTGTTGAATTGCCGGCAACGGATAACAGACCAAGTTTAAAAGTAATTATCGAATGTAAGGGGTGTTGGCATACCGATATTTATAATGCAATGAAAAATCAATTGGTCGATCGCTATTTAAAAGATAATTCTTGCCAATATGGTTTATATCTAGTGGGTTGGTATGGTTGTTCAATTTGTTATAACCAAACATGTAGAAATAAGAATAATATAAAAAAGACAAAGCCATGTCAGAAGGGGGCGATAAACGACCTTAAAGCAGGTCTTGAAAAGCAAGCAAATGATTTATCTAAAAACGGTTTGTATATCAAAATGTTTGTCTTAAATGTTGCATTAAGATAAGATTCGCAGTTCACCTTCCTGACTGTTTCACTTTGTATCTTCGTGCCTTCGTGTGAGATATATTTTCTTGCTTGTGGCTTGACCGCCCTGTATATTTAAGCGGATTGTTGTAGCAATAACTGTAGCGGTTAAGTCCCTGAGAACCGAAGGAAGGTAAAATCGAGTCAGGCTGGATGAATCGGGCGATGGCCGGATCGTAATAGCGGGATTGATAGTAGTAGAGTCCGATGGCTTCATCGTAAGTCTGGCCGGTGAAGCGTTGCGAGAGGGTCAGGCCGGAGAAGGCCGGGGAGCAATCGGCGCCGAAGGGCCGGTAGCCATATTGATTGACAAGGGCCCCGGCGCGGTCGCTCATGATGGCTGAGGAGCCCAGATGGTCGGTATGGCAGAAATAGAAGACCCTGGGGTGGTTTGTGAATTTTTTACGGAAATTGTATTATGATGGGAAATGCAGCGTTAGGAGCCGCGCATAAATAGAGCCTGTCCGTAGCTTTAACCCTATAGATTTCAGAAGATTATGTAAAAGAGTCGGAGTTATAGCGTGCTATTTTGGGTCAAAACCGTAAAATAGGTGTGTTATAAAATGTTTTGCGAATCATTTTTCCTTAAAAAAGGGAACACACCTATGCCAGAGATTTTACCCGTTCAGCAGTTGTTTGACAAAGGTATTCCGGAAGAATTTGGCTGTCTGGAGTATCGCCAGGAACGCCAGCAGTTGCTGGCCATGGACCAGATCATCCGCCACAGCGATCTGGAGCAGTTGTTTCTCCAGTATTTTCTCGACAAAGCTTACGCTGAAATGGCCATCGAGCACTTTGGCACTGACACGCCGGTTAAATTAACCCATACGGATCGCATGAATATTCGTGCCCAGGCCGTTTGGGCGTTACGGATGTCGATCCTGCGTAAGCGGCTGGGTTTGTCGTTGCGTAAATTTGCCGTGGCCTTGTCTCATAGCGAACTGTATCAGTGGTTTTGCGGCATTAACCGCTTTGATCTGCCTCGGATCCCCGGCAAAACCAGAATCAACGAGTTGGAAAACGCGCTTTCGCCTCAGTTAATCGCTCAGGCGGAAGAACTGTTTTTTCAAGTGGCCCAGGGTTCGGTTGTTTTGGAGGCCCCCCTGGATTTCAGTCAGGCTTATTTTGACTGTACCTGCATTGGCGCCCACATTCATTATCCGATCGACTGGCTGCTGTTTAGAGATGCGACCCGTACCTTGATGAAGGCGACGGCCCGTATTCGTAAAGCCGGGATCCTGTGTCGCATGCCTTGCGAGCCGGCTAAGTTTATTTCAAACATGAATAAGCTCTGCATGGAGATGACCTATGTTAACCGCAAAAAGGGCGCGAAAAAACTGCGTAAAGCGGTTTTGCGAAAGATGAAAAAACTGATCCGGCGGGTCTTGAATCATGCGGAAAATCATCTGAAAAACCTGGAAAACCACTGGAAAAAGGCCGATATCGCTCTCGGTTCCGTCCGGCAAATCGTCAAACAGATTACCGGCGTGACCTGTCAGTTGGCCGCCGTGGTCAGGCAGGCTCACGAACGCATGATCGGCGAACGCAAGGTTGCCAATCCAGACAAGATCTTGAGCCTTTACGAGCCGGATATCCATGTGATCGTGCGCCGCAAGGCCGGCGCGGAGACGGAATTTGGCAACCAACTTTATCTGGCCGAACAATCCAATGGCTTAATCATGGACTGGAAGTTATTTCGTCAGCAAGGTCCCAGCGATGAAAAAATGCTTAAAGCCAGCCACCGGCGTATGGAAGAGAAGCTTGGTAATCAAGTCAAGCTGTTGGCCGGCGATCGGGGCTTCGACAGCGCCGGGAATCGCCAATACATGGAAAGTCACGATATTTTTAATGCGGTTTGTCCGCTCAGCCCGGCCTTGCTGAAGGAAAGGCTTCAGGAAGAGCCGTTCCGGCAGGCTCAGACTCGCCGCAGTCAGACCGAAGCCCGAATCAGCATCCTGAGCCATGGTTTTTGCGGGGCGCCCATGAAACAAAAAGGCTTTGATCACCGCCAAGTCCATATGGGCCTGAGCATTTTATCGCACAACCTCTGGGTATTGGCCAGAATTAAGCTGGCTCAAGAGGAAGAACGGGAAAAAGAACGACAAAAAGTGGCTTAAAACCACCCCGGCTTGCCCTGTTTATGGGGCTACTATGCGCAGAAATCGGAAAATCACCCGCTGAACGAAAATAACCTGGACACCAGCCGTCATCTACTGATGATACGATTCAAAATCAGTCCTCCCAAAACCGCGGCTCACAAAATCCAAGAATTGCGGACAGGCTCTAAATAAATGCTACATTTATCGCACAGCTAGTTGCCAGATTCAGCCGCACCGATCACGGCGTAAGTTTGCGGGTCACTGTTCATATGATCTGCGTGCATCTGTGTCATCTGCGGACTCCTTTTTTCTGGCGGATGCCTTTGGGAAAGATCGAACATGCAATTTTTTTTTAATCCCCTGCCAGACAAAAACTTACACCCAACTCTCTCGAACCACTATCACCCCCTCCAATACAATTAAAGCGCAAAACCTCCCCGCCAATACCACTTCCTTTATTTCTTTTTCCGTGTATTCCGTGTATTCCGTGGTCAACCCGGCTGTTATATTTTATGCCTTTTCCCTTTTCTCATCTCCTGTCAAAAGCAGTTTTCCCTCGCGCCTTCATGTAAGATATTCCCCCTTTGTGGCAGCCAGACCGCCCCAGGCATTCCGCAGCCAACCCGGCCGTTTACCCTTTCACCGGACAATCCTTTCCACCTGAGCCTTGGGATAATGTCCAAAGTTAACCAGCAATCCCAATTCCAGTTTCGCCGCTTTCAGATAATTATGAACTTGTGCCCGGTGTTCATCCGCCAGTTCGTTCACCGCCTTCAACTCGACTATAATCCGGTCATAACACACAAAATCCGGCTGATATCGTTGTTCCAGTCGATTCCCTTTAAAATGCAAGACCAGCTCCCGTTTCGCCAGCGCCGGAATTCCCCGGCTGTCAAATTCCATCCCCAGACATTCCTGATAGACCGCCTCCAGAAATCCACACCCCATCTCCCGATACACTTCAAAAACAGCGCCCCGAATCTTAAAACTCTCCTCCTCAAATTCATCTCACTCATAACCGGTTCCCCCTTTCATAAAAACAGGCACAACCACCCTCTCACACCAGCATCTCTCCCCATACAATTAAGGCGTAAAACTTCCCTGCCAATATCATCTTCTTATTTTCTTTTTTCCGTGTATTCCGTGTATTCCGTGGTTTGAAAGGCTGTTATATTTTATTAAATCTTCATGCCCCTTCGTGTGCACCGCAAGCAGAATACCTCCATAGCTTAAATGGCCGTTATTAATTTTATTGGTGTTAATTCGTCCCGATTCATCGGGATTCGTGGTTCGGCTGTTTTTCTTCGTGCCTTCGTGTGAAATATCTTTTCTTTGGTTGCGGTTTCGCGCCTTCGCACCAACCCGGCTGTTGAGTCCAATTACAACTCAGCCAGCCGGTCCACTACCCCATATCAAAAATCGATCGGCACCTCGATCCCCCGCCGGTCATGCGCGTGGAAACGCACCTCATCGTTGCTGATATCCGGATTGGCGTTGATAAAGATCCCCTTGTCATATTTCTTCTCCAGCGCGGCAATCGCGGTCCGCTTGCGGTTCTGCAAATACCCCGCCACCTCCAGCGACACCGAAATATCGATCTGCTGGATAGTCTCCATCTCGATGGTAAATTGCAGCCGGCGCATCACCTCGATCGACATGCTCTCCGGCGACTTGATCAACCCCGACCCTTTGCAGTGCGGACAGTCGATATAAATACTCCGTTTCAGCGACGGCTTCATCCGCTGCCGCGTCATTTCGATCAGACCAAACTGACTCATCCGCAAGATCTTGGTGCTGGCCCGGTCCGCCGCCACCGCGTCCCGCAGCGCCTTTTCCACCGCCCGCCGGTTCCGCGCCTGCATCATATCGATAAAGTCCATCACGATCACCCCGCCCAGGTCGCGCAGCCGCAGCTGGCGCGCGATCTCGCTGGCCGCCTCCATATTGATCTTCAGCGCCGTCTCCTCGGCGTTCTCATGCACGCGATACTTCCCGCTGTTCACGTCAATCGCCACCATCGCCTCGGTCTGATCGATCACGATCGACCCGCCGATCTTCAACGGCACATGCCGCGACTGAATCTGCTCGATCTCCTGCTCGATCCGGTACTTGCTGAACAGCGGCTGCTTGCCTTCGTGCCGGATCACCTTCTGCTTCGAACGCGGCATGGCAATCGCCAGAAAATCCCGCGCCTTCTTCCATGAATATTCCGAATCGCACACAATCCGGTTGATCGAACTGTTAAACACATCCCGCAGCGTCCGCGAAATCAAATCCGATTCCTGGTACAATTCGCACGGCGCCGCCTGCTTCTCCGTCTTTTCCTCGATCCGCTTCCACAGCCGCATCAGGTAACTGTAATCCGCCCGGATATCCCGCTTGGTGCTGCCCAGCGCCGCCGTCCGCAGAATAAAACCCATGTCCCGCGGCAGGTCCAGCTGCCGGATCAACTCCCGCATCTTGTCCCGCGTCTCGTCATCTTCGATCTTGCGCGAAATCCCCGTCCGGTTCATCCCCGGCATCATCACCAGAAACCGTCCCGGAATCGACAGGTACGTGCTCAGCGTCGGGCCCTTGGTCCCGATCCCCGCCTTGATCACCTGCACCACCACCTCATCCCCGCGTTTGAAACAATCCTGGATCGGCGGCCGCTGATCGCGCGGGCGCTTCTGGCCCACCCGCTCCGACTCCCGCTTGCCGTTCTTGAAATAGGTCGGCATCACATCGCTGATATGCAGAAATCCGTTCTGCCCGATCCCGAAATCCACAAAACACGCCTGGATACTCGGCTCCATATTCACCACTTTGCCCTTGTAGATATTCCCCACCACGCTCGCCGTCGACAGCCGCTCGACATACAGCTCATCCAGCTTGTGATCCGCCACAATGGCAATCCGGCACTCTTCCCCCTGCGAAATATTGATCAGCATCTCCCGTTGCAGCGATCCGCCGCTATTCGCCGCCGGACTCGGCGCCGCTGCCGGCCTGGCCGATCGGTCCGGCCTGGAGCCCTGCGGCCGGCGATGAGCCTGGCCATTCTCGCTTTTTTGTCGTTGCGGCTGATTATTATAACCACCCGGCCGTTGCGGCGGAGCCTTCTCCTCGCGCGATTTATCTTCACGCGTTTTGTCTTCGCGGGCTTTTTCTTCGCGGACTTTTTCTTCGCGGACTTTCTCCTCAGCCCCATCCGGACCGGATGGCTTTTTCTCACCCCGCTCCGGACGTCGCGACCGGCCCCTTGAATCCGGCCGGGAATGCTTCCGCCCCGCTGGATTAGTCTGGGCCCGGTTCTGTTCTTTACCCGCCACTTTCGGCTCCTCCGCTTTCACCGGCTCCTCCGCCTTGGCTTCTTTTTTCTCCACCACTGGTTCTTTCACCACTTCCGGCTCTTTCACCTTCACCACCGGCGCCGGCTCATCGTCATCATCCCACGATGGAATTTCATCCGCCGGATCGAATTTCTTTTCCGGCTCCTTGGCCACCGCGTCCTTTTCCGCCGTCGCCTCCGGCGCGGCTTCTACCGGTTTCTTTTCAGCTTTCTCTTCGACCGTTTCCGCTTTGGGCTTGCGTTTATAGCGGCCACGTCGTTTGGTCTTGGGTTTTGTCGTTGTTTCGTTACTGGGTTCCTGGATTTCATCTTTTTTGACCGTTTCCGTCACCGTCTTTTCGGCCGATTCGGTCGAGGGTTGATTTTCACTCATGATTGTTGTCTTCTTTACTTCGTTTCATTTATTTTGTGTTATGTTCAAAGCCGGCATTCCGGCTTATACTCAAATTTTCCTGGCCCTTCAGGCCCATTCCATCCTCACTCGTCACGGATCACCTCCACTGCCGGCGCGCGATCCAATGGCGGCCGCCAGCCCACTCCCACCCGGTCGATTCGCAGCGGCAGACGCTCCGTGTCATAACCCAGCGCCGCCATCAGTTCATCGATCCGCACCGTCGCGCTCGACCCCGGCAATACCCGGCAGCAGACCGCGCCCGCTTCCAGTCGCAACCGCGCCACCTGCTCTTTCAAATCGATGGTCCGCGCCAGATGCTTGCCCCGCTTCGGCCGCGAGACCGGCCAGCGCTCCGCCTGCTCAAACGCCGCCACCTTCACCGCCAGTTCGTCCGCTGCCGCCGGATCGAACCCGATCCGGTAATCCGCCCATAACGGCTGCACATCGATCGGACACGCGATCCATTGCAGACCCAGCAGGGCAATCTCCTCCGGCAGCGTCCCGGCCAGCGCTTCGGTCCAACCCGTCAGGTCTGACTGCCACGGAACCTCCACCAGCATCAATTCACACGCGCCCGCCGTTCCTACCGATCGGGGCAGCGGCATCGAAAACCGAATGTGTGGATTGAATCCCTTGGAATAGACGACCGGCACCCGCGCGCGCACCAGGGCGCGATGCCAGAATCGGATTGTGTCACGATGCGACAGAAACCGCTTGTCGCCGCCAATGGCAAACCAGACGGCCAGTTTGTATTTTGTTTCGCTTTTCTGATCCATAAAAATGGACGGTCAGGAGGAAAGATCCCGCATGACTGCTTTCAGTCAGTCGGGAGCTTTCCTCATGCCTTTAATAGTTCTTCGCCGGTCAGCAGGTATCCTCGGTCCCCACTTCCCCGTTCTGGATCTTGCGCAACTCTTCGCGCAAATAGCTGACGGTTTGTGTATCGGTATCAAAGGTCAACGCGCGCCGGGCGATCTGCCGGCAATACTCGGTATTCACCGAACGCACGATCTTTTTCGCCTCGGGAATCATGGGCGGCGCCACCGACAAGGTGTCAAAGCCCAGCCCGATCAATAACGGGATCAATTCCGATTCCGACGCCATCTCCCCGCAGATGCTCACCCCGATCCGGGCCCGGTTCGCCGCCTTGGCGATCTTATCCAGCAGCATCAATATCGCCGGATGCAGCGGACTGTATAACGATGCCACCTTCTCATTCACCCGGTCCACCGCCAGGGTGTACTGAATCAGGTCATTGGTGCCGATCGAAAAGAAATCCACCTCGTCGGCCAGATGATCCACCGTCAGCGCCGCCGCCGGGGTCTCGATCATGATCCCGATCGGGATCTCCGTGTCGAATTCGATCCCCTGCTCTTCCAGATCCTCCATCACATCCGCCACCACCCATTTCGCCTGACGCACCTCCAGCAGGTTCGTGATCAGCGGGAACATGATCTTTACCTGACCCTTGACCGACGCGCGCAATATCGCCCGGATCTGCGTTTTGAAAATCGGCAGATTCTGTAAACAGTACCGGATCGACCGCAACCCCAGAAACGGGTTCCGCTCCGGCAATCCGCTCCGCTGCTGCGTAAATTTATCCGCGCCCAGGTCGATCGTCCGGATCGTCACCGGCAGCTTGCCAAACGCCTCCAGCACATCCACATACGCCCGGTAATGGTCCTCTTCCGTTGGATCCTCGTTGGCCTCCAGATAAAGAAACTCCGTCCGGTACAATCCGATCCCCGCGCCGCCCTTGTTCAAGACAATCTGCGACTCGCTCGGAAACTCGATATTCCCCAGCAACTCGATCGACTGACCGTCCAGCGTCACCGCCGGCAGTTTCGCCACTTCATCCAGCTCATGCTCATGCTGACGGATCGTCTGTACATACTTTTTGTAATCGTCCAGCGTGGCCGGGTCCGGATTGACAATCACAATCCCGCGATTGCCATCCACGATCACCCGGTCCCCCAGGTTCACCGATGCGGTCACATTGCCCAGCGCCACCACCGCCGGGATCCCCAGCGAACGCGCCACAATCGCCGTATGCGAGGTCCGGCCCCCCTCGTCCGTGGCAAACCCCTTCACCAGCTCCTTGTTGAACTGGGCCGTCTGCGTCGGCGTCAGGTCATGCGCCACAATCACCACCTGCTCGGTCAGGTTCTGCAGGTCGCTGCGACGCTCACCCGTCAGATGACGGATCAAACGCCGCTCGATATCGAAAATATCGCTGGCGCGTTCCGAAATATACCGGTCGCGCGCCGAGGCAAAATGCTTGGCAATATCCCGCATCACCACGCTCACCGCGTATTCCGCCGAATAATGCTTCTCACCGATCAGATCCGTCATCCGCTTGCGCAGGGTGCGATCCCGCAAAAAGTGCAGATGCACCGCAAAAATGTCCTTCACCGAACTGTCCAGCAGGCCCGCCTGCGATACCTGTAAATCCGACACCTCCTGGGTCGCGTCCAGAAACGCCTTGCGCAGAGATTGTATCTCGTGCCGCGCGTTCGCGGCCGGCACGGTGCGGTGCGGAATGTTGAAGTCTTCCGTCTCAAGTATCACGGCCGGGCAGATGGCCACGCCCTGCGATACGCCTATACCCTTGATAATCTCCATGGCGGTTCGCTTTTCAGTGGACGCCGTGGCGTCGCAAAAGTTCTGTATCGGATTCCTTCACGGCTCCCCGGGCCGCGGGCTCGAATCCCGCTGACAGTCCCGGTTCGTGGCTCAATATCGATTGAACCATGCCGAATTTCCTTTTCTGCTCTATGCCTCCTCCCGGCCGCCGCTCCCGCGCTATTCCGGGTGCTCGATGATCGCCGCCAGGGCCTCCAGCGCCTCGGCGGCATCAGGACCCTCCGCGACAATTAACAACCGGGTCCCCTTCGTCGCCGCCAGCATGGTCACCTGCATGATGCTCTTGCCGTCTACCGATAGATCGTTGTACGAAACCGTAATCTCGCTGCGAAATCCATTCGCGCGGTCCACCAGCTTCATCGCCGGACGCATATGCAGCCCGTCTTCGATGCCTACTTCGACAAATCGCTCCAGTTTTTTTGTATCGGCGGCCACGTGGTCCTCTTGGTTAATGGGTCGCCCCGCTTGACACGGGGTTCTTTATCTCGCCACGCTGACTCTCGTCCGACAGACCGCTACAGCGCGCTGTCCGTCGATTCGTCAGCTTCCTTCAGTAGATCGACAATTTCCTGCTGGGTTTCGGCCTGACGCAGAAACTTGCGGAACATATCACGCTGCAAATGCGAAAACAACCGCTCCATCGCTTCCAGATGCTTGTCCGGATTATTCGGAGGACTCACCAGCAGCATGATGGAATAAACCGGCGCCTTGTCCAGTGAATTAAAGTCCATCCCTTCGGCGCTCCGGCCGATGGTGCCGATGATCTGCGTAACCGCCGGATGCTTGATATGCGGCACGGCGATTCCCTTGCCGATTCCCGTACTCCCCTGGCGTTCCCGCTCGATGAGCTTGCTCACGATATCTTCAAAATCTGTTTCGCTGATCTTGCCGGCGTCTTTCAGGTGGCCCACCAGCTCCCGAATGGCGTCGTCCCGCGTGCTCGCTTGCAAATCCGGCACGATCGCCTCGGCTACTATGAAATCACAAAGTTTCATCGGTCATTTACTCCACTGGACAATAATGCCCATTGAACAGGTTCAACGCCCCGTTAGACGCATGCGCCTTTGAGGTCATTACAATAATTATTATAGCAGCGGGCCCAGCAACGCCATGAGTCCATGGCCGATGCCTCTCGCCCTCCGAAACCGGGTCTCTACGACCCCGGACTCGGACAATGTCTCACCTGCCGCGCCGGATCCTGAGACAGCCCCGGCGCGCCAGGGCTTATTCCTTCGATTCGAGCACTTCCGCGGCCGCTTCACCAGCCCCGGTTTTGCCCTTATGATTGCGCGCCTTCTCCTTGTGTTTGACGATCTGACGATCCATCTTGTCGATCGCCAGGTCCAGACAGGCATATGCGTCTTCGTCACTGGTCGTGACCACAAACGGCTTGGTATGATTCGCCACACAAACGATCAATTCTACATGGGTCTTCTGACCCTCCACATCGAAAATCACTTCGATTTCCGAAACCTTATCATGAAATTTTATGATCTTGGCCACTTTCTTCTCGGCATAGGTCTTCATGGCGTCCGTTAATTCCATGTGTTTGCCGGTGATTTTTACGATCATGGGTCATCTCCTTCATTTACAGGATTGCGTTCCGTCTTGACTGGGTCGATCTGGATCGGCTTGCTACGCCCCTTCAACAGCGGCTGATCCGGCGATATCACCCCGCCACTTACCGTAAAGCGGATCGCCTCTTCGATCGTGATCGGCAGGTCGATCGCCTCATGCTTGGGCACCTGGATAATATAACCGGTCACGGGCGTCGGGGAACTCGGAATGAATACCGTTATATATTGCTCTCCAGTACTCTCCGAAACATGGCTCAAGCCATCGCCTGTCACCAGGCCCAACGACCACAGTCCTTTACGCGGGTAGGGAACTACGACTACCCGGTTAAATTCTATCTTATTTTCTCCAAAAAGAAAATCTGTTACTTGCTTGATATAGGGATATACTTGCTTGAATCCGGGCACCTGTTGCACGGATTTCTCAAATAAGGACCATAAACTATGGCCCAGATAGCTCGCCAGCAGGCGTCCGATAATATATACCAGCATGATTGCCAGTACGAATCCTACGAGCGAATGAGGCTCATGGTTCCATTTTTGCCGCAAGGTCCATAACCTTACGGCTGTTTTATCTTTATCGTCATTTGGATTGAAATCATGAGGTTTGACGACGTTAATATATTTTTTTATTTCCTCATTGCTCAGATTCGGATACTCTGCAACAGCCTTGTCACAGATCGTCACCACACACCAGATCAATCCGTCCGTGATATGGCGGCTGATATTCACTTGGACAAAGTCATAACACTTGATTAATAGGAATATCGTAAGAATAGTAGGCAGGAGGGTAGCAAGTCCTCTGAAGAAAAATATCCTGAAATCTTCAGAAAATGAGGTATGCGGTTTTTTACTCATATAGCTTGTTATCCCTGCCGTACTGACCTTGAGGCAACCTGGGCGGGAGTTATAACTCGTTGATATACTTTGTTCTGATAACAATCAACTCAATACGCCGACAAGTTATCGGACCTGACGGCGCTCTCTCGCTGATCTCTTGGGAGTTTATCGTCAATCCTACAGGCGGTCAATATAAATAACCACCTCTCTGAAATTATATACTGCTTACCAGGGAATATGCCCGCTGGGCCGTGATATAACTTCTACACGCGTAAAAATTTATCTGGCGTGCGTTCGGGAATCTTCTTTCCCATTGGGCTTAAATGGATCAACGTGTCCCAGGTACAACACCCGCTGGTCAGTCCAGTCGTTCCTGTCGGATCACCGCCTTCCAGATTCCATTCACTTTACTCTCTTCCAAAATCATCGGCGGATAAATATGGTTCCGGGGCTGCAACCGGATCAAACCAGAATCCTCAAAAAACACCTGCTTAAACGTCGTTTCATGAGGATCTGTCAGCCGGATAAAGCAATCATCGCCATTCTCCACCTGGCTGTTCGGTGAAAACACCACAATATCTCCCTCTATATACTTCGGCTCCATCGAATCACCCACTACACGCACCGCAAACGCGTTCGGATCATGCAGGTCGGTGCACCGGATATAATCATCCGCGCTGCCCGGTGGATAGCCCATATCATCGTAATCCAATGGATAACCCGCGGTGACCTTGTTAATCACCGGCACCATCCGGCCAGCCGTCGCCATCTTGATAAAGTTCTGGTCCGGTCTCAGAATCTTGTCATAAAACTTGTCTGACTTCATCTTCTTGCCCAGCTCAGGCTGCTTGCTGATCATCTCATTCAACAACGAGCGCCAGTGCTCATTCTCCGCCTGACTGTCCTCAAACGCCTGACGGATATCCGTCGGCAGTTTTTCCATATGCGCAATGTGTAATAATGTCCCGTCATCAAACTCCAGAATCTCTTCCAGCTTCACCAAGAGTTCATCCGCTGGCGGATTTTTCACCCGGCCCGTCTCCACAGTTGAAATATAGGGCTTGCTGTAGCCTGTGCGCCGGCTCATCTCGTCAAGTGTTAAACCTTTTTCTTCACGCTTCTTACGAATCATCGATCCTAATGACATGGCCATCGCCTCCGGTTAAATTTTTTTTCAGTTAATAGTGATCAAACGTCTTCATTCATATTTTAATAACCCAAGGAACTAAAAATCCAGTTATTCAAATAAAATTATGCACCAAAATGTTTTCTTGTCAACTAATTACAGATTATTTTATACATTTCTAATATTTTTTCCTGGAAATAGTTTCCTGTTAAGTATATTATATCATATGTTATTGGTATATGCAACAATAAAACAGGAGGTGTTATATGATAAATCTGGATAATTTCTCGGTCGAATCCGCCAGAAATCCCGGCCGCTGCCCCAATCTCACCGAAGCCGTCCGCCTCAGACTGCAATGGCTCGAGCCCCACGAACGAACCCTCATGGAGGCCCATCTCATCCACCATATTCCCATCCGGTCCCTGGCCGGCCTGCTGCACGCCTCCGAAAAAACCATCGCCTCCCGCATCAAATCCCTTTCCCGCCGCCTGATCCACGGCCGCTACATCGATATCATCCGCCACCGGGACCAGTTCCACCCCCTCGACCGCCAGATCGCCTACGACAGTTTCATGCTCAACCTCGGCTACCGCAAAATCGCACAAAAACGACAACTCGGCAGCTACGAAGTCCGACGCCGCATCGAAACCATCCAGAACCGACTCGACACACTCACCCGCCAGCAATGCGGATGAAAATATTTGGAGGAAAACCATGGGAACTCAATGCACGATAAATCTCGCCGATCTCAATAACACAAATACCCCATTTCTCAGCGCGCGCGGCCTCGAACTGGCCCGCCATTTTGGGCTGCCCATAGAACGCCAACCCGCCTTCCAGCCGGCCCCGCCCCGACCCTTCAGCCTGTCCCCCGGCCAGATCGTCTACCTCACCGGCCCCAGCGGCTCTGGCAAATCACTCACCTTCCAGGCCATCCTCCGCCACCTGCACACCGCCTGGCCCGATCCGCGCCAGCTCGTTGACCTCAACGCCATCTCCATTCCCTCCGGCGCCGCGCCCGCCGACTGCTTCAACCACCTGCCGCTCGACCAGGCCCTCCAGTTCCTCACCCTCGCCGGCCTCAGCGAACCGGCCGTCTGGCTGCGACCCAACCTCAGCGTCGGCGAACTCGATCGCCTCCGACTGGCCCGCGCCATGAGCTTCAAACCCGCCGTTATCTGCGCCGATGAATTCGCCGCCTCACTCGACCTCATCACCGCCGCCGGACTCTGCCACCGCATCCGACAATGGTCACGCCGGTCCCACACCCGCTTCATCCTCGCCTCACACCGCGACGACCTCATCGATGACCTCCAACCCGACACCCTCATCCGCCGCTACCCCAACGGCCAGTCCCAGACCAGCCACCACCAACCAAAGAATGACCCATGAAAGCAACAAACCATAACCCATTAGTTAGTGAACACACAAAAATAGTTTCCGCCGAAGGCGGTTACCTAAACGGCCCGGAGGTCGAAGATCCGCCTCAGGCGGGGCCATTATAACATAACCCAGAGGGAAAACGAGCGCAGCGAGTGCAACCCTGGGTCTGAACCCGCCGGGACAGCTATCGCCCTGCAAGGGCAGCATAATTCCAAAGCGATGACTATGTGAACACCTATACCCATTAATCGAGTCAATCATAATGATTCATCCCAAAAACAAAATATTAAGCCCTCTAACCTCAAAACCAGCCAACGCCTCGCACGCTATTACGTTATTATATATTATATATCTATTTTATTACTATTGCATTTTTTTCCGTGTGTTCCGTGTATTCCGTGGTTCTACCGGCTGTTACCCTTTTTTATCTTTTTCAGTAACGCGGTCCCTTATGATTCATCCCAAAAACAAACTATCGATATCCTTAACTCTAAACCAGGCCACCGGCCCTTCGTGTAGCGCCGCAGGCGCTCTTCGTGAAGCCGAAGGCGCTTCGTGGTTCTATCGGCTGTTTAGCTGTTTTTTTTACGGCTTTACACCTATGTGCAATACTAGCCTGATATAGTATTATTGTATTTTTAATATATATTCTTTATCTAATATTAGTGTCCATTCGTGTGAATTCGTGGTTCGCCTTTTCGGCTGTTAATCTTCGTGGCTTCGTGCCTTCGTGTGAAACCCGCTCTAATATCTTGAAAAAGGAGGTCCCCATCATGATCGGTTCACTCATCCAGTCATCCCAGGTCATCCCCGCCGACCGCGCCGCCTGGCGCTCCCTCGCCCAATACCACTACTGCAACCCCAGACTCGGCCCCATCGCCCGCATCTTCGCCCTCCAGCTCCCCGACCATCCCCGCCTCCGCGCCATCCCCAACCGGCTCGCCGGCGTCATCGTCTACGGCTACTGCATCCCCAACTCCGCCGCCCGCTCCCAGGCCCTCAACGGCCTCTACCCGCCCGAAGTCCGCGGCCGCCACCTCACCCGCCTCAATACCGACATGCGCTGCCTCAGCCGCATCGTCATCCACCCGCTCCTCCGCGGCTGGGGCCTCGGCCCCCGCCTCGTCCAGAACACCCTCCCGCTCCTCAACGTTTCCGCCATCGAATGCCTCACCCGCCTGGGCCAGTTCCACCCCTTCCTCCAACGCGCCGGCATGACCCTCTTCCCGCCAACCACCCCCAACAAACCCAACTACTACCTCTGGCTCAACCCCGACATCACAATATCGTCAGCGCTCCCCCTCACTCGATCCCGCCCGATACAGATCAGATCGAACGAATCAGGATGAATCCGCCCGGGATACTCATAAATATAAGCGCTATTCCACGGATCCCGCGGAATCCAGGGATCTATCAGATAAGGCCCCGCCCACCCATTTACTCCCGGCGGCTCCACCAACAATGCCTGCAACCCCAACTCGCTATCCGGATACCCATCCGTACTGATCCGGTAAGCTTCAAGCGCACTTACAAACATCTTCATTTGGCTTTTTACACCCCCGGGATGACCAACTATCATTCGCTCTCTCCACCATCGATACCCCCAAAAAACAACTCCCGCCGCAACAACCAAAACAACGCCAATCCATATAATCCGCCCAATGATCTTCTTCTCACGCATAACTCACACCTCATCGCCTTTAAAATTCAACCTCTCCATCCCATCACTAAAGCCCAACAGTAGAGACGCAAGGCCTTGCGTCTCTATCAGGCTCACAAATGACACACAACTACTCCACCACAACCGCCTCTTGCGCCAGCGCAATCGCGGATAAATGGGCCAACTCATCATAGTATTTCACAAACCGCTCCGTTTCCATCGCCTTAAACTCGTTAAGGTTCCGGGCCCAGCGGAATCCGATAGGCTGATAGTACAAAGTCGCGCTGACGCGATACGGCCCGGCGGCGTTATCGGCTTTGATCGCATACTTAACGATATCGCCGAAGCCATCGAAATTACTATCCCGCGCCGCCGCTCCCTGGACCGCAATATCGTCGTCAGCGGTTTTTTTATCGAATCCACGGGGCAGAACGCGGTTGTCTTTAACAAACCGCAATCCGGCCAGCAGACTGGTGGTAACCTTGTTTTCATAGTCGGCCATAACCGATTCATAAATCTGCACCTGGTCCGAACGGGTAATCAGGTCATAGTGCGGTTCGTATTTGGCCGCGTTCGCGTCGTTATCGTTGCCCGCAATCGAACCGTCCTTATTCAGTTTCCCCGATGAAAAGACCGTCCGGCCCTTCTCATCGGTCACATCCAGCGCCAGCCACACCCGCCGCGACGGATAAGCCGTCGGCAGTTTATGCCCGGTTAAGTTGCGAACCCGGACGTCCAGCTGTATCTCACCATCGCCCAGTTTGGCGCTCTCGATAGTCAGGCCGGCCGCTTTATCCTTCAGATGCTGGGCCGTTTCCTCGGCCATTCGATCGAGATCGTTTGGCAACGCCTGCACACTCAGTTCGACGCGATTGAGATTGAAGATTTTCGGCATAAAGAAATTACCGCCGCGAAAGACATGCCGCGAAAAGGCCTCCCGCGCGATTCCCAACACCGAAGTAACCGGCGTCGGGTTCTTCAACTCAGGCATATGACAGGATTGACAGCTCCGGATATCTTTATAGCTGCTGTGATACCATTCCAGATAAGGCACCTGTTCCGGCAGTTCGCCCACAACTTCACCGTCCGCCCCCAGCGAATGGGTATAAAGCGTATGACACGAAGCGCAAAAAGATGAGTCCTGGATATGTTTGCTTTCGGCAGGTTCTAACAGCGCCGAAGACCGCATGACCCGCTGCCGACCGGGATCGATTTCAAACGGGCCATAGACCGTGCGTGCGCCCAGGGGTTTAACCGTATCGACCACGAACCCGGCGGTAAAACTCTCCTTCGTACCCAGCTTCTCCGCGCTGATCTGATGACACATCGTACAGGACACCCCGTCAAACGCCAGCGGAGCGTTCGCACCCATCATCCGGGTAAAAGGCAGATGCGCGAATACCTGGCCCTTTTGCTGACCGGCTTTCGCCATAAATCGCGCCATGGGCATATGGCATGATGAACACTTGTCTTCGATGGCCTCCTTTGCCTCCGGATGTTCCATAATCTCGCGCCGAACCCCGGCCTGCCAATATGGATCGAGAGCCGAATGGGCCATCATGGACCCGCGCCAGTTAGCCCCGATCGAGACATCCTTGCCGGCGTCGTCGGTCAGACCGTTATGACAGGCCATGCAGCGGTCCGAGGTAATGAATAACGGCTGAGGCGCCTGCTTGCCATACAAAAAGCCGCCCAGCGCGCATACAACAATCCAGATACCGATATAGTCAATGTGATTAAAATGATGTTTCACAAGTTTGCTCCTTAGCTTACCAACCGTCAAAAAAACCGCCGTCGAAGGTGTCCCACAATAAATAAATACCATAGACCGGGCTGCGAAAATCCCGGTCGTTTAACGGAATGCGTGCCCCAACCCCCAGCCGCACATGCTGGCGCGTATTCAAAGGAATTTGGATCTGGGGCACAATATCCCAGCTGGGCGTATCACCCGTTTCCAGGTCCTGGGCGCCCAGGATTTCCACCATGGGCGACAGGCCTCTGCCATACCGCCCCACCGAAATCGTTTTACCGGCCGCCATTTTAAAAAACGCTTCCTTATTAAAGTCCTGGTCCTCAAACGGCAATTTGAATCCGCCCTGGCACTGAAAAAAGAAATCGGCCGGAAATAGCTGGCCATATGCCAGGTAGGGCTCAAAAACGGTGGTGCCGTCGCCAAAACCGGCGTCTTCATCCCCCGTTGGCAGCACAATCTCGCCGGCGACCGTAATAATCGATTTGGTATCGAAATTATGAAATAACACATGCTTGACACCCAGCGCCAGATCGCCAAGCTCCGAGGTCCATTCCCGCTCGCCGCCCGGATCACCCTTTTCGATCTGCTGCCAGCCAAACGGCAGGGTCACTTCAATCTGGCTGCGCGCGCCGATCCGCTTGCCATAAATCATTTTATTGCTCAACTTATTCAGACCGTCCGTGGAAATATCGCTGCTCAAAACCAGTTCATCTTCCGGAAACGCCTTGCTGGTATAAAGCGCGCGCGGCAGATTCATTTCGCCCCGCGGCCATTCGTCGCAATCGGAAAACGTTTTGATATACGCCAGGATCGACGTGATCTGCTCGACGGTCAGGGCATCGCCAAACGCCGGCATGATCTCGGAAAAACCCCGCGCCGGGCCGCCCTCCTGCACCACGATAATCCAGTCCGCGGTAGGTTCGCGTGTCACAAAATTGCAATCGGTGAAATCCGGCAACGGCACATCGAACCCCACCATCCCCGCCGGCGCGCCCCGACCCTGATGACCATGACACGCCGCGCACGACATCGTATAAAGCGCCCGGTTATCCACCGGCAAAGGGTGCTGGCTCGTCGCGTAAGCAAACCCGCCCAGCAGTAACAGGCTTAGCAAACCGTTTCTCGCTAATCGAAACTCATTCATGTCAGATCCTCTGAACCTTCATTAGTCATGATTCGTTTACTTCTACCGCTTGCCAATGACCAGAATCAACAAGCCGTTTTTATCTTAATCTCTCTATTTGACCAAATTTTCACCGGATTCTACCCCCAACCAACTCCAATATCAACCTTTATTAACTCCAAACTTAACCAGTAAAGCTCAGCAATTTGCTTTAATGGTATCACGACTTTATATGAATCCCAGATTAAACACCCTTAAATTTCCATACCTCATAAACTGATGAATACCCCAGTCAACATTCCGACCTCCCCTGATCACCCAACCACACCTCTAGCCATCGTTAAACGCCCAAAATCTATTAAACACAGTGATAATTATTTAGTTGACAAAACCCAAAAATAACCATAACCAACTAAAAACAAACATCTTAAAGACCTATAAGCCCTATCGGACCTATAAGACCTATTGCTTTCAAAACAAAAACTAATATATATTTTGTGTTATTTTACAAAATAATAATATTATATATTGACTTATTACAAAACTTCCCCTATAATCCCACAGTCGGCCAATATTGGTCAAACTCGGCAGATTTATTAAATCGCAGACAAAGAAAAAGAGGTGAAACCATGAATCGAGCCATGCAAATTCTCGCCCGGGCCCAATACTACCACCATCCCGTCAACGACCTGTTCCTCGCCATCATCAACACCACCCACCGTCAGCGCCAGTACATCATCGACACCCACACCTACCATTGCGAACTGGCCGGCCTGATCGCCTACGAACGCCGCGACTACAAACTCACCGCCACCCGGGCCGGCCACCAGGCCCTCCGACGCCTCGTCGTCCAGTCCCGCTCAGAAAATAACATCACCGCCCGCCGCGCCACCGCCCAACTCATCCAGCAATTTCTCGCCATTTCCAAATCAAATGACGACCTCAACATTCTTACCCCGCCCACTGACCGGGAATATCAACAGGTCATCGACAATTGCATAAACATCCTCTTTGACGCCGGCTACCAGATCACCCCCATCATCCAGTGCAATCCCAACGCCACTCCTACCACAAACGAAGCCAAACACCCCCCAATACCAAACGAACCCAATGTAGAAAAAAATGATCGTAACACCATTTATAACAATGAATTAATGATCACATAGGATAAACACAACCCGTGCGATTTTATGTAGGATGGGCAAATTTGAAAAATTTGCCCATGCTGATATGAACATCCATGAGCGCAGCGAATACCTTAAATTATCCGCATGAGGCCGGCCCACATGCGGCCAAAAATAACTTTTAATCGTACTCTAAGGTACCAATAAATAATTAATTACGAAGTCGGTATACAAACTCAAAAAATCAAAAGATACTTTTTTAAAAAGGAGGTCATGCTATGTATTCTCGATTTGAAAACAACAACTCAACGTCCCAAACCAACCCAATCACCCCACCCCAAACCCCCGCAGAACTAACCCAATTCCTCACCACCCTCAACCTCAAAATCCCCTCCCAATCCATCTGCCCTAACCACGACTCCCCCTTCGATTACCTCTGCGAAAGCATCCTCAACCGCGCCCATCCCCGCGACCTGATCGTCTGGGCCAACCGCGGCGGCGGCAAAACCCAGCTCGGCGCCGTCGCCACCCTCATCGAATGCCTCTCCCTGCCCCACATCCAGACCTGCATCCTCGGCGGCTCCCACGACCAGTCCCGCCTCATGTACAACTACCTCCGCCACTACCTCGACGCCGGCTTCAGCCCCTATCTCGCCGAACCCGCCCGCGCCGACCACTGCCGCTTCACCAACGGCGCCCGCGTCGACATCCTCACCCAATCCCAGAAAAGCGTTCGCGGCAAACACGTTCAGCGCCTCCGCTGCGACGAAATCGAACTCTTCGACCCCGAAGTCTGGCAGGCCGCCCAGTTCACCACCCAGACCCGCGACCAGATCCCCGCCCGGCTCGAAATCCTCAGTACCATGCACCAGCCCTTCGGCCTCATGCACGATATCGTCCGGCAATCCGCCGATACCCACATGCGCCTCTTCCGCTGGTGCCTCTGGGAAGTCATCCAGCCCTGCTCCGACCACAACTGCAGCCGCTGCCCGCTCCTCGAAGACTGCCAGTCCCGCGCCCAAAACGCCGCCGGCTACTTCGCCATCGACGACGCCATCGCCATCAAACAGCGCAGCAGCCGCGCCGCCTGGCGTTCCGAAATGCTCTGCCTCGAGCCCTCCCGCCAGGATGTCGTCTTCGACGAATTCGACCCCGCCGCTCACCTCGCCCCCATCCGGCTCGACCCCGGCTCACCCGTCTACTGGTCCCTCGACTTCGGCTACAGCAACCCGCTCGCCGCCCTGCTCATCCAGATCGTCAGCGGCCAGGTCCGCGTCCTCAACGAATACCTCCAATCCCGCATGATCCTCGGCGAGCATCTCCGCGCCCTGCGCGATCTCTGGCCCGCCCCCCTCACCATCAGCTGCGATCCCGCCGGCCGCCACCGCAACGACATCACCGGCACCGGCCCCATCGACGAACTCGCCGCCCAGGGCTACTCGCTCCGCTACCGGCCCACCCGCATTATCGAAGGCGTCGAACTCATCCGCCGCGCCCTCCGGCCCGCCACCGGCCAACCCCAGCTCATCATCAACCCACAATGCCATCACCTCATCCAGGCCCTCACCAGCCTCAAATACGCCCGCCTCAACTCCGGCTCACTCTCCGAACTCCCCCACAAAGACGGTACCCACGACCACATCATCGACGCACTTCCGCTACTTCTTCGTCAACCACCTCGCCCCCGCCTCCAAAATCACCACCACCCACTACTAACGTACCTCGGGCATCCTGCCCAATATTTTTAATAACGTCCCAATTAAATCAACAACCCCAAACAAGGACAAAACTATGCAACCAACAACCATTAAACAGCATCCCGCCCCGCGGGATACCCCTTTCTATGTCCCGTCAGGGACAACCGTAAATACCCCGCCGTTTCAACTGCGGGTCCAAACCCAACACATACCCCGGCCATCCTTATCCAGGATTATTCCCGACACCCCAACAACTTACCTCCAACTCCAAACGAACCCAACAGCCACTTCCCGCCCAACTTCACCCCAACAGGTCCCGCCCACCCCCGCCCTTTATCCTTGGATTCCCCCAACAATCCTGCTATCATACTCCAGACGTTTCGGCCAAAACGATAGCAGATACCCAACAAAATAAAAGGTCCTAAGATCCGGAATCAAACTGTAATTATCCGTGTTCATAGGTCTCGCTTTTGGCTGTTTACCTTTGTGTGAAATACCTTCTGATATCGTCCGCGGCTTAACCGCCCAGGCAGGAAAGGAGCTCCGCATGACCACCCCTACCCCCGTCGAACTCACCCGCGTTCCCCGCGAAACCGAAGCCATCCTCATCATCAATATGCTCCAGGAACACGACATCTACGCCGAAATGATCGGCGAACTCACCAGCGGCCTCCGCGCCGAAGCCCCCGGCGAAGTCCGTATCCTCGTCCACCAGCAAGACCTCACCCAGGCCCAGAAAATTCTCGACGAATACTACAATAAAAAATAGAAATAGGTACCAAACCTTATGTCCCGGCAGGGACAACCGTAAATAGCCCGCAGTTTCAACTTCGGGTTTGCGGGTCCCAACCCAATAAAAAAAGAGCCGGCAGCTGCACAGGGCATTGGAGGCAACTGTCGGCGGAAGCGCCGCGAAAGGAGATAAAAACGCTTCGTACCTTCATTCTACAAAATAGACAGCCCGGAATGATAAAAAAAACCGCCCGGCAACCCGGCCGAAACTCGATTTCACCCGGTTCCCCGGTGCGTTTATTACGATTGTAGGGTTTATATGCAATAAACCGGTCCGATAAAACCCTACTGCCACCGGCCCGGGAAAAAACAAAAATTTTTTCGCCGGCCACACATGTATATATCTTAACTATATACAACGAGTTACATCCCTTCCCCCCCATCGCTGCCCAAAAATCCCGGCCAGAATACTTGTCTCTATCTCTGTTGTGTGATATATTGTATATAGATATACAAACAATCCTGTTTAGGGGCTCACAATCATGAAACGTAAACCCATAGCCATCTTAATCGTCCTCGGCCTGCTGACCGCCATCCTGACCCTGATCATCCTCTTCCCCGGCGCCTACCTCGCCTCCCGCCACGCCATCGAGCAAACCCTCAACCAGCACTATCAAACCGCCAACGAATCCATGCGCGACGCCCTCCAGATCAACCTCAACGAACTCCGCGCCACCACCCCCAACCAGACCCGGCGATACCAATCCTCCTGACCCGGACCATGCCGCGCACCACCTTCAAGCGCAGCTTATGGCCGGCCGTCCCCATCCCGATCACATGGAACAAGTCAACCAATACCCCCAACCCAAGGATCCCATCATGAAAACCACCCAGCCCTTCATCATCTTAACCATCCTGTTAACCACCCTCCTAACAGGCCCGATCTTCGCCGAAGACCCCAAGCCTTCCATCGCTCAGCAGGCCTACGACCTGCGCATGGATGGCCACAATCAGGATGCCCGCGACCTGCTCGAAACCCACCTGGCCGGCCATCCCGATGATGCCCTAGCCCGCTTCGAATACTCCCGCCTGCTCTTCTATCTCTTCGAGTTCGAACCGGCCCAGACCGCCGCGCAAAAAGTCGTCCAAGCCGAACCCGCCAACCCACGCTATCAATTCTGGCTGGGCGAAACCTGCGTCTACAACGCCATCAACCAGTACAAACTCGGTAAGCCCGAACGCTTCGGCGACCACGTCCGCGCCGCCATCGCCGCCTTCGAAAAAACCCTCGAACTCCAGCCCGACCACCACGAGGCCCGCTTCGATCTCATCAATATGTACAACAACAATGCATCCAAAGACGGCGGCAACAAATCCCTGGCGAAAAAACACCTCAAAATCCTCGAAGCCCGTGACCCCTATTACGGCGTCTGGGCCCGCACCATCGTCGACCGTCCCAGCCCCGAAAAAGCCATCCGTCTGATCGAGCCCCTGCTCAAAAAATATCCCGACAACGCCGGCCTGCACCTGCTCATGGCCGTTAAATGCGTCGAAGCCAACCAGATCGACAACGCCCGACAGCACACCGATCAGGCCATTAAACTCGACTTCAGTAAAAACCCCATCCGCCTCACTATCGCCTTCAAACTCGCCCAGGACAAAGACTACGACGCCGCCCGTACCCAGATCGAAACCTTCCTCAAAACCCAGCCCGACCGGCCCGCCGCTATCAAAGCCTTCGCCCTGCACTACCTGGCCACCCTCGAACACAAAGCCGGCAACAACGACCTCGCCCAACAGGTCGCCCAACGCGTCAAAGCCACCGATCCCAACGTCTGGACCACCATGAAACTCCCCCCCGAAGAAGTCTTCCGGCCACTCACAACCAAATAATCCTCAACCTCAATCCTGTCGGTTAAGATTAACACACCCCGGGCGTCCCCAAAACCCCCGGGGTCCCCTATTTATTCAATCACCAACTCCTTACCAACACCCCCGGCTATTCAACCTTCACAATCGTCAACGAGTGCGGCCCCAGCGTCATCACATTATCCCGCACCGGCAACTGTTTCTTCTCCGCTATCACCCGCTCCGGATGATCCAGGTCATTATAAGCATCCGGTGAATCCCCGCTCAGAACCGTCGCATCCACAACACCATCCAATACCCGGTCTTCCAATTGAATCCGGCACTCCACTGCCTGTTCCGGATGACGATTCACCAGCGCCAGCGCCCACCGCCTGCCACTGGCATCCCGCGTCACCACCCCATCCACCATTGCGACATACTCACTGGCATGCGTCAGCATCCCCGATCGTACCTGCGCCGCCACTACCTCACTCTCCAGCAGATTAGCATACATCGACAGCACATGAAACGTGGTCCGCTTCAATACCCCTTTGGAATGCACATACAGCGGCCCCCGCGTATTTACAATCGGGGCGATGTTCGCCATACCCACCACCTCGGCATGCCGAAGGCACGCGTTCAGAAACGACGCCGAAAACAATGCGTCCGCCATGCTATACTGTGACGCGATCGCGTTTTTATCCCTCGCCGCAATCAGCTTATTCGCCTCAATATCATCCCTGTCACCCACCACCTTCCGCGGAAAACCCGGATGATGCCAGCCGCGCAGATTCCATTCATCAAACGCGATCTTGATCTTGTCTCCAAACCCCGCCTCATCCACAATCCGCGCCACCCCGACAATCGTCTGCTCCGGTTTCTCCGACTGCATGATACAGGACAGGTAATCCGGCGTTGCGTTCACCTCCCAGTTGCCCAGCCAGTACCCGTGAATACACACATAATCCAGATACGCCCCCGCCTCTTTCAACAAAGGCAGCGTCCAGTTCCGATCCGGCGTCGCCGCCGCCAGCAGAACAAGCTCCGGATCCGCCTCCAGCATCAATTCCGCGCACCGCCGCACCAGCGGTCCCCACTCCGCCGGTGTCCGGGCCCCGATCTCATGCCCGCCCCAGTTTTCATTACCGATACTCCAATACCGGACATTCAGTGGCTGTTCGTGCCCGTTCTTCTGCCGCAGCCGGGCCATCGCGCCTTCCCGCCCATTACAATACAATACCCAATCCCGCATCTCCTCCGGTGTGCCGTTCCCCGCGTTGGTACAGATATAAGGCCTGGCCCCCACCCGCGCGCACCACAACCAGAACTCATCCGTACCAAACGCGTTCGAATCCACCACTCCCCACACCGGATCAGGCACCGGCCGCCGAACCGGGCCCACACCATCCCGCCAGTGATACCCGCTGGCAAAGCACCCGCCCGGCCAGCGCACCACCGATACTTTCAATTCCTTCAAGGCCTCAATCACATCCCGACGAAATCCCTGTCCATCGGACCATTCCGAACCCGGATCATAAATCCCACCATAGATCTGCCGATGAAAGTGCTCGATAAATCCCCCAAAGATCATCGGACTGTAAGCCCACGCCTTAGCCCCCTCATCCACCGTCACTACCGCCCCGGCCAACTCGTCTATGTCGTCTATCAGCTGTAGCGAAATATCATCAAACCAGGCCTGCCCGGTCGATTCCCCCCAGCCACCCAGTAAACAGTTGATTTCCAGTTCCGTCGGCGAATCACCCGTTCGAAAAATTGTCGACACCTCAGTCCAGTCCCGCGTCCCGGTAATAGCCTCGGTCCTCACCGACTGCATATTCTGGATATTCAGCAGCGCCCCTCTGGCCCCCCGCACATCCCCGTGTCTTGATCCAGCCGGCCAGCCGATAGAACCGGTTCGGCTCCACCGTCACCCTCGCCGTCCAGGCCGCGTCCACCCCCTGGTCATTTTTCGAACGAATCATCACACACGGACCCGTCCGCCCGCCATCCTCCCATCCCCACCATGCGTTTCGACCCGTCTCATTCCAGTCCCTGAACTCCCAACCCGCCGGAATCGGCCTCATTTCATCAAACGAAGAGTTACCCAGCAGATTCCCCGCCGCCTCATCCGCCGCACCCACCGCGTACCCCCCGGCCAATCCCAAGACCAAACACCCCATGATAAACAAAGACCCCAACCGCCATATCTTAATAAAATCCATTCCACACATTATAAAGGCCCTTTCACTTCAGTGATTATCTTATTTCCCGCCAGCGCCAAAATCACCGCAGCCACCGTCCCAGGTCCCCCAACCTTCGCCCGAATCTCCAGCGCCGCCAGATCACAGATCCGGCACGCCCCAAACGCGTTCAGGTGCGTTTCATCTTTCTTCTCACTCTTAACCGCATCGAACTCACCCGGCTCCACCCACATATACAGCTTCTTGGAGCGCTCCGGCCCCAGCTGCCGCACCAGTTCGCCGCTCAACTTCTCAATATCCAGCAGCGGCACATCCAGCTCCGCCGCCAGCTGCCGCACCGCCACCGCGTAATCGCCATGCGTATCCACCAGCTCCCCCTCTTCCGAAAACTTCCGGCGCACCACCTGCGTCGCCAGCACCGGCAATCCCCCCTTTGGCGCGCGCCTCACTGACATAACGCCCCAGGCTCTCTTTAAACGAACTAAAAGCCTCCGTATACCGCTTCGGATCGTACGACTTCTGATCATTATGCCCAAACTGAATAATCACATAATCGCCCGGCCGCAGGCCTTCCATTACCGGCTTCCAGCGCCCTTCATCACGAAAACTCTTGGAGCTGCGCCCGTTCAGCGCTAGGTTCCTGATCCGAACCTCATCCTTAAAATACAGCGGCAGCAACTGCCCCCAGCCCCGCTCCGGCTGCGCCGGAAACAGCGGCTTATTCGCCATCGTCGAATCCCCAATCATAAAAATCACCGGCGCCCCCGCCGGCTCATCCGCCGATATCACATACCAGCCGCCCTGTCCGCACAAAACCAAAAAAAAACCACCATCGCCACCAGCCGCCATCGCTTCGTATTCATAATAAACCTCTATCAAATTACAACATCATATTCAAAATAACCTTAACAACACTTCAGTCACTCCGATTTATCTTCAAACCGGGCATAAATCGTTTTCGGCGCCTTATCAAAAATACTTGAACAGAGCCGGGACACAGCCAGCCTTCCATCAGTAATTCATCCGACCCAATACCAGTTCCCGCCGTCCCCGGCCCGAAATCCAGTCAAACTTGATATCATAGCGCGGAAACTCGCCTGCACTGAAAAATCAGCCGGAAACCCCTTCTCCGGATTAGTCAGCCCCTTGAACGCCACCACCTGATCGATCATCGTATCGGCGCCCTCCACAAAAGGCTCCTTATCCAACCCCACCCGCGCATCGTCAAAAAACCCCACATCCCATCATGTTTATAAGGATAAATCACATTCAACGCGTTCGACATCACAAACCTCACCTTTTTAACTACCGGTAATACATTAACAACAAAAACATCCTTATATATTTACCACCTCAAAACTAAGCAAATCAATCCGCTTTTTTGTCAGCGGTTTATTCGAGTGAATTCGTGGTTTCATCTACTTGACTGATTTATTTGTGGCTTGGTGGCTTTGTGTAAAAAACCGGCCGTTTACTCTATTCACGGTCTGTCCACTCCTGCACCTTCAGCATTAAAATTCAAAAATCCGGATCTCCCCCGGCCCTAGCTTCACAGCCAGCGTATCGCCAAATTGATAAACCGGTTTCCAACCCCTCCAGCGAATCGGCCAGCGGCGAACTCACCTCGAAACGGCCCCACTGCCAACCACCAGTCCCAAACCCGCGATTCCAGCGTCAAGGCATAATCCTGTTCTTTTTTCAGCCGGATTATGAATACTGATATACCCCTGCCGTTCCGTCCCACCCGGTATAACCCATACACCGCCTGCTTCCTGGGATCGCCCCCATGCATCCGCGAACGCTTAAAGGTGGGCAAAATACTCATGCGCCCCAATCCAGTCCCTCCGCCAGAATATCCCCAGTCACCCTCCGACAGCACAAACGGCTTGATATACAAACTCGATAAACCCGGTCCCCCGCGACAGATGCATATACAGATATTTCCTGAAGACATCCGCCGCTTCCCCGGTACGGGTCTTCTTCGGCTCATGATTAAAAATCGAATTCATCGGATACTGCGTATGCTCTCTCGACCAGATCTCATAATAAACCCCATCCCGATAAACCAGCTCTTCGGTCCGGCTGCTGCCGCCGGCGGCGTCACCCGCGTTGATCATCCAGACCGAATCGATATGCATCAGCCACCAGGGACTCAGCCAAGCCCCATTGGAAATCACCATATAAATATCCGGCCGGGCCTCCGCCACCTTGTCAAACAGCCGGATCAATCGCTCGGTCCCCGCCGTTAAATAGTAAATCTTGAGTTCATCATATTTCGCGTGATTCAGCCGGGCATCATCCGACCGGAACCCTTCCAGATCCAACTGCGGCATCCCGGGCAGCCCATGCGCGGCGCCCTGTAAGTCAAAATCCCGGACATTCAAATGCCCGAACAATCCATCCAGCTTGAAATAAGTCACACCCTGCCGCGCCAGTTCCACCATCCGGTCTTCCAGGGCCTGCATATACTTCTCACCCGCCAGCGACATCCAGTTATCCAGCGCCTCAAAACCGGCCGCCTTCAACTTCGGCACCATACTTCGCGCCCCGAAATTACAGCCCGGACTCAGCCACAACCCCAGACTGGCCCCGGCGCTCTGCACCGCTTGCCTGCTCCGGGCAAAATCCGGATCGAATTTCTCGTTCACCTTCCACACCTTATCCGTCCAGTTCGCCCGCGTCCCGCTGTCCTGCCAGCCATCATCGATCACATACGCCTTCAGCGGCAGCCCCCCCCGCTTCTCAACCAGCTCCTGATGGATCTTCGCCACACTTTTGGCAAACGATTCCCGGCTGACCCCGCGCCCGGTATCGAACCAGCTGTTATATTGGGTCTGCAACCGCAAGGGCCGGATCCGGATCCGATCAATATATTCCAGAAACGCATCCGTAATATAGGCCGGATCATCCCCAACCCCCATCACCGCCCGATAGGTCTGGTAGGGCCTGTCCGCCTCGATCTGCCGCCCCCATAAATACCCACAGGCCATCACCCGTCTCTTAATCCCATTATCCGCGGCCGGAAACTCCACACCCCAGAACGTCGCGCTTTCCCTGGTAAACAGCGGCTGCCCCAGTCCCGGCCGCCATTGACCCGGCCCCTGGGCATAAATCTCCCGCTTCTGATACGGCTGATACCCATCCGCGATCCCGATCAATTCCACATCGATCCGTTCCAGCGTAACCAGCCTTTCCGAACGGATCACCAGATACTTCCGTAAATAAAAATCCCCATCCGCCAGCTCATAATGCGCCTCAACGCTTATTTTATGCGTTAGATCGGCCAGCATAACCGCCAACCCCTGTCCCCGGTCCGGCCCGGCCACCTCATACACCCGGTGCGAGACATACTTGAAATCCGCCGCGGTCAACTCAATATCGGTCCCCTCCCGGTCGGTCCCCTGCGAAATCCGCAGACCAAACTCCCGGCACTCCGTCGGATGAATCACCCGGCTCGCCTCCTTATTGACAATCTCAATCGTACCCAGCCCCCCGTCCCCAATCGCCAGCGTCCGGCTCAGCGCGTCGTTTTGTATCACAAACGTTCGGTCCTCTTGACACTCAACCGAGGCAACCCCGCCCCACAAACCACCAACCGGCCCCAACACCAATCCCATCACGAATAAAACGCGCGTACACATCATGATCAACTCCAATATTTTTTTCGTTTTTATTTTCATATCCATCATACCAGATGCACTGCATTCCCCAGCCGTCAATATCCAGCCCACTTCTTCACCGCCGCCGCCGAATCCGAAACAACACCGCCCCAATCGAAGCAATCAAAATCCCCGTCCCAATCCGGGCCGTCGGAACCGCAAACTCCGTGGGCTCTTCCATATTATAGACTACGGCCACCCCTTTCAACGACAAAACCACCATCGCCACCCCCACGCACACCAGAATAACGGCTATCAACTTCACACTCAGCCTCCATAATAACAGTTATTTTCTACCAATAACGATTGCAACCACCCGCAGGTAGAGACGCAATGCTTTGCGTCTCTATCCATACCCGCTGGGTATCAACTCACATATCCATCCCCCCCAATCACTCCGCCTTGGTCTTAATCAATCCCCTGGCCTTCTCCAGATCGCCAAACAACAGCACATACCCGCAATCCATACAGAGACCGGCCTCCAGCTCCACATCCGAGGTCTTCAGAGTCATGATCTTAGTCTTACTCAACCTCAAATAAACCTTACCCGTCGACTGAATCCCTCCCGCCTCCAAATTTTCCGAACCACACAATGGACATTTCCTGGTCATGATATCACTCCTGAAAAGTAGTAATGAATGAGATTAAATGTTTCATATTGCCAATGCAACGAGGCACATTACCTGTATTTGTTGTAGCCTTCGTAGGTATTCGTTATACAGGCAAAAACCATTTGTTCGATATAAGCGACTGCTGTCAGTAACATGCAATATTCCCCCAGCCGATAATTTCCCCAATCGTAACATAGAACCGGAATCGCCATATTCAGATATACGGTTTGCATAGCCATAATCGGACTCCAGGACTTATAAACGCCAAACCGAATATTAAATACCACGATAACGCCACCAATCATCAATATCACTATAATACAAGCCAAAAAGATCCATGCCGTCCAATAGGTAAACAAGCCAATATCTCGAAATGGCCAAAACATCAGACTGGCTGAGCCTGCTGCAATAACATAACTCAACACATGTTCCAGGCGCGTCAGTTTACCGGCTTTTAACCAACGAATAGTGGCGCCTGTTATAGGAATTGTCAGCAATAAGGGTTGAAAAAAACAAAGAGAGGGAATATCAAGTGACCATATCATCTTCCAAAGCACAAAATCATGCTGATCGATAGGCAAGAAAATAGCAGCGATCCCCGTCAGTCCGACACATGCCAGAATGCGTTGAAACAGGGATCGGTGTGATGTAACGGATTCGATTTTCACAGGATATCAATACCTTTTTTTAATCGTCTTTTAAAATTGGTTTTACCACCGGTTGATTGATCATTTTACAATAGTTATAACCTGTCAAAGCCCCATGTCAATTATTTCTTCTTGTAGCTGACATTAACCTGATCATTTTCTAAAATAGTAAATATGAGATCACCTTCAAACGGGTCCGGCAGTTTGTTTTTTACTTCTACCTCCACACGATGATCCTGGCCTTCATCGTCTTTCCATGTAAACGCTACTTTTTCTGGAATAGGATAATGATACGGCGCACCACTAACCAAATAGCTTCCAACCAATCTGCGGCCACGCCCTACCCAATTATAAAATTCGCAATTTACACCCGTTATCTCAAGATCATTTATTCCTTCTGACTGAATACTTACACAAACTGAATACCAATAGTTCTTGGTCTTTTTTTTACAGCCATGCCCACATATTGAAAATAAAATGACTATCAAGTATATAATATATTTATTCATAGTCGATACCTGTTTATTAATAATTCTAAAATTCCATAGTCATCCAATTCACAAGGTCAAATCCAGTTCCATTCGCGCTCCTGAATCCTGAAGGATCGAAGTCCCGTAGGATGGGCAAACTTGTTTTGCCCATGCTGAGTATAGCAAAGTCCCGATCCTTCGGGGCTGATCAAAACAGTTTTTCTTCCACATCTTCATTCATATCCCTCCAGCAATATTCAGAATCCGCGTCATCCGCGAACCATTTCCCCCCAATCTTTTTACAACAAATCTCAATCTCCATATCCTGTCATCTCCACTTAAATTCCTCCTGCCTTTTCTCTGCGTCCTCTGTGCCCTCTGTGGTGAAATCATTTTCTTATTCCCCCTCCAGCCCCCAATCGATCCCCCGTACGGAGTCCACGCTTTAGCGTGCCTGTTAATATCTTTTTTTTCTTCTCCAACTGCGAAATCTTTCTCCTGTTTTTTCCTGCAAAAATCCGCTAACCTATTTCTCCTTTCCGCCCTTTTTCTCTTTTATACCAAAATGTTTTTGAAATAACTTTTCGCTGAGGTCAAATCCTTCTTCAGTGAAGGTGATCGACTTGTTTTTATTGACAGGATCACAGATATAATCCTTCTCATGCAGCCGGTTCAAGGCCTCCCAGTCCATACCCTTCCAGGCTTGCAATGGAAACCCTTTTCTTTTCTGAAAACTCGTCAGATACAACAGCGCCAGCACCATCTCATCAATTTTATCATAGTCAATTTCCATCATCGCGCCCTTTCAGCAAGGTTACAAACATCATCCCGCTATTATAATCCGAAGCGCCCGGCTTCGCAATAGTCATATCGGCTCGCCCCTCCCCCCGTACGGAGTCCACGCCTCAGGGCCTGTTGCCCAAATGCAGGTTGAGCATCACGAATAATACCATCTGCCGTACGGCGGATACCCCTGAAGCCCGACAGGGTCGAAGATCCTCCTCAGGCGGGCTGTCAGTGCGTAGCCCCACAATTCATTGGGGGGATTCAGACCAAACCCACTCAGAACAAGTCCCGCAGGGACGACAGAAATACTTGGGCTAGTCAGGCAGGTTAAGCAATTCTGCTTGATCTATCTTCGAGCAACACACGCTTCAGCGTACCTGTTAATTCCCCGTTTTCCTCTTATCCCTTTGCTTTATCTGTGTTCATCTGTCCCGATTGATCAGGATCTGCGGTTCAAAATAGGCCTTTACTCCAGTTCCGTAACCCGGACATAGCTAGGATGCGGCCGGATAGCCTCGACAAACTGATCCGGGTGGCGCCGGACAATCAAAGCTTGCCGGGGTATCACCGCATCATTAACCATCATCACTTCTTCATGATCCATCCTGTTCATCCTGTGATCCTGTCTAAATGACTGTTTATCTTTGTGTCTTAGTGACTTTGTGTGAGCTATTGATTCTTAGTATTGTTCCAACAATTCAGCATTATCGATCCACATCACAAAATAGGGATACTCCGCCCCCCGCTTTTTCATATAGATCAGAAACGGCCGGTCAAAGACAAAATAGGTGGGCATCGGCAAGCAGTACATTTTCGATTCCGATTTCAATTCAGCCCCGCTGCGATCCAAGCGAAACTGGATAACCTGCCGGGCCTTTTCAATGGGGTATCCCTTAAATTTGTCGTTTTCCAGGTGGTTGCCTTCCAATTCGGCATAATCATGGACAATTTTCCAGAACAGATTGGGAACCAGCAGGACATCATTGGGACCGAAACGGCTCATATACCCTCGTTCAGCTTTGGGACCGGCTTTTTGATCAATGTACGCCACCGTATCGGCCAGGGTCGCCCTGGGCTCCACCATGGCAATAACAATCTGGTTAGGCCTCGATTTTGCACACAGGTCAATCGCGCACTCTTTGAGTTTAAAATCCGGTTCATAGTCTCTGAACAAGATCTCTAATTGCTCTCGCAATTTATAATAAGCGTAATCATCCTTTTCCCGAATCCCAAAGGAACGAACAGGCGTTTCCCGGCCGGAGCTATCCACAAAAACCAGCTTCTGGTCATTTTCAAAATAGGGCATCTTAAAGCGCACATTAGCCGATAAAAACGAATACGAGACCACGGCCGTCGCGGGACCGATATCGCCAAAATCCGGAACCGGCTCCTCGGGAAACTTTTTCCGCATATCGTTCTGGATAGTCTCGATAATACCGTCGGCCACCAGGCCGGCGTTGGCGTAATAATCGTCCGGGCCAATATCCTTTTTCGATGGGCCGGGCCGGTTCAACAACTCAGCCAATTCCCGATGCTCCGCCAACTCAACCGGTTCCTTGATTATGTCATCCTTCAAACCGTTCCAGGCCAGTTGAAAAGAAGAACACCACACCACATTTTTTCCACCCGGCAGTTCGCTCGCCAGACTCGGCACCACCACCGTTTGCCCCAGCTCAGTGGACGGCCCGTCAAAGGTTTTATCCTTCTTCACCGGCCCGCTCTGGCCCGGCGGCTTACAGGAGATAGCACATACGACCGTAATGATAGCGATGATATTATGAATAAGGTTTGTGTGGGATGTTATTGTTTGGTTTTTCGACATCATCGACTGCTCCGTAATAGACAGCGACTCTAATGGTAATTGTCACTTTTTCAGTTCAAGCCGTACATTGATTGTTTGCCTGCTGGAAAAAGTTTTCGAACTCTTCATCACTGGAAAAGGCATGACGGGGAAGCGCCAGCAGTACGGCCGTATGGAGATCATTACCTGTCAGGAATAGCATAAGATTATCGAACAACTGAACTTTTGATATGACCGACCAGTTTACCTTGCCATCAATAGTGTGGTTATTGATACAGATCCCATCGTCACAAAGCTGCACACTGTGCGGCTCCTTGGTAGATATGGATTTAATAAAATTGCGACGCCAATTTAAAAACATGAGTCCGAAGAAGACGGAAACTACCAAAATGGCAATAATAATAGCAGGCAGATCCGCCCGCCAGTTTTCTGAACGATAGAGATAATATCCCATAATGGTAATGATAATCAAAGGTCCAATCGTGATCAGAAATCGAAATTGCTGTCCGATCCCATAACGATAGGCATGCTTCATCAGGATTTGGACATCCTGGTTGCTGAGGGTATATGTAATAATGTCGCTCATGTCATTATCCTGTGATCATTTCTTTTGCCACAATTCAATTGCGGCCGCTTTGAAGCTGTCGGCAGCTTGAATATCGTCAAAGGCATGTTTGGGGATATAGAGAAGTACGCCCTCTTTGATTTGAAAGATGATATTCCCCCTGAAGTCATGAATATCCGCTATCTGTTCCCATTTGATGATTCCATTGAAGGTGCTGCTCTGTTGCCAGAGGCCTTCGAGTTGCAGCGAAACGACTATTTCTTCCAAGCGTTTGTCATCCCGCTTAATCCCTATATATCGATAGATCATGAATATAAATGGAAATAGCACAATGAACAGCAATGGATTATCCCAGCGTATGACATCATGAATAGACGCTTTTTGGGTGAAAACAAACCATAAGGGCATCAAAACTAAGGTTATCAAAATAATGCACCCAAAACCCATTGCCATCATACGCCCACGTCCGGTGAGCCAGTTTTTTATCATAAAATATTCGGCTGTCATAATATCCCCGGGCTTGAGCTTAAAGCGGATTTTATCGCCACTGCTTATCATTTGTCTGTGCCTTTCCTATTCAAGTATTTTTGTATATGCGGTTTGCTGTCAGCTCTGCAGGACAAAACAGCAATATAAATTTTCATCGCTTCATTAAAGCCCAGAGGTCGAAGATCCGCGCCATCCGCGGACCATTCCCCCCCAATCATCTCTGATCGAATCTCATTCTCCACACCCTGGCATCCCCACTTAATCGCCTCCTGCCTTTCCTCTGCGTCCTCAGTGCCCTCGGTGGTGCAATCAATTTCTTATTTTTCCTCAATCACAAGGCTATTCGCCCCCCCTTTCGTGCCTGTCCGTGTCCGTCCGTTCAGGTCCGTGCTCGTCCTTTCCCCGCCATTCTATTCCTGCCCCCATCACAAACACGCCTCACGATCCCCGGCAGTGTCACCTTGTTTTCCTTGTTTCAAAGCCGCCGCTTCATGCCTCAACAGCCAGATGCCTGTCCCGGTTGCCAGGCAAAAGGTAACATCAAAATAGAAGGGGATCGGCTCAAGCCCTAACCGAATCCCATGAACCAGCAGGATGATGCCTTCAATAATGAGAAATAGACCTGCAAAGGGAATAACGGCTGAATATTTCTTGGGATTGATTGCTAATACCATACAAAACACCCCAATCCCCGTAAATGCCCCGGCTGCCATCCGTAACCAATAGTCAAGCATGGGATCATCTGGAATCGCATCAGCGCCTAAGCCTTTCAGTTGAACCAATGCCGAATCCCACGAACAAAAAACGCCGTAGATACTGATTGCCCAGCCAAAGGCAGCAGAAACCAGCAAGATTTGTAGCAGTTTGAGTTTCATCGATAAATCTTTCGAACAGGTCAATTAACCGTCGTTTTTCTTCTTATAGTTGTCTTTTTAATGGATTAGTTTCCTCCCCGCAAGCTCTCCTGTCATATTCAATTCAGTTCGATCTTTTCGGGCCAGGGCCTCAATTGCGCCTGACACCAGGCCTTGTCAATATATTGATGGGTATACGCCTGTTCAATGCGATGAAACCAGTGGCTCCCGCGACGGGTTATCAGCCAGTCTTTCGATTGAGATTCATGCCGTTTCAAACATCCCAATAGTCGGCCGACGGAAAGAAACCTGCCATAATCTTTTCCAAAATCGCGTTGGAACATTCTTTCATAGTCGGCGCTGGATATCGTGCCGTTATAGCAGCTCCAAAACAACCAGTACATGGCGCGGGTCTTCCGGTCAAATTCTAAACGCAAAGCCGACGGCAGCACGCCCTGTTCAACCGATTCGATATAGGCCTCGACGGAAAAGGTGTTGATTTTAAAATCACCCATGCTTAATGACGTCGCACTGGGCCCAAACCCCAAAAAGTTTTCGCGCGTAATCGAAGAATAGCACGGTCGGTTTTTCTTGCCGAAGGTCCAGACCGAGGTCCTCTCAAAACCCATCCGGTCGGCGGTCTCAATCAGTCGGCCCAGCATCTTTTTCTTAAGACGGTGACCGGCCGGTCTGGGGGATTGGCCGGAATACGAAAACGCGATAAATGGATAGGTCGATATTTGTGTGGCGCCGTGTCGGACCGCCGTACTGAAATCCGATTCGAGGTCATCGATGCCCTGGCCGGGTATCCCGAATATCAGATCGACATCCAAAGCGCTAAAGTCATATTGAGCGGCCAGCTTCAAAGCTTGCAGGGGATCGATATCCAGCCTCCCCAGGCAGGACAACTGCTGCCGTCGAAACGATTGGACCCCCAAACTCAGCATCGTCACGCCCGCCTTTTGTAAAGAGGTCAGGGTATCCCGATTCACATCCCGGGGATGCAGCTCAATACCGGTCCCTCCTGAAAGATGAAAATGTTCCCTGATCCGGTCAAAAATCGAAGGCAGATCCGAAATCAACAAGGCGGAGCTGCCGCCGCCCAGATAAACACTGCTTATTCTTTTATTTTCTCCAAGCCGGCTTGCGGCCATGACAATCTCTTTTTCGAGCGCCTTGGCAAATTGACCCGCCAGGGATTCATTATACACAACCTTGTAATAGGGACAAAATGCGCATAGTTGTTTGCAAAATGGAATATGTAAATAAATGCCATAATTATCCATGGTATAGTCCGGCAAAAAATCCCGTGCGGCCCGAAACACAAACGGACTCAGTTTGCCCGCCAAACCGAATTTAAATATCCGGGTAATCATGACACAAACCTTTTATAAGTTTTAAACATTTCATAGAGCGTGGGCAGGTGGCCGTTGAATATCAAGGAAAACTCCACGGCAAAGATATACCCGCATTCCTGACAGAGTCCCGCTATCTCAACACACCGGCCGCAGGGATACCGCGTTCCCTGCTCCGATACCAGGCACTGGTAACTGGGCCGTCGCCATCGATTGCTGAGATAGCGCCGCAGGCCTGACTTAAGATTAAAAACAGGATAACCCCGGTCGATCAGCGACAGAATATTCGCTACCGTCAGCTGTTTTTGTTCCTGGGTGAGTGAAAGCGACTCGGTACCGGGATAAGGCGTATGAAAATTGAACGATATCGACCTCAATCTGGCTTCTGACTGAACCAATCGGGTGAGCGGCTCGACATCCAGATAGTTTATGGCATTGATCGCCATATACACGCAGATATTAGAAGTCCGGGTTTTTCTTACCTTCGCCATAATCCGTTCAAATGTTTCGCCGCGGATGGCGTCATGACTTTCCCGAAGCCCGTCCAGGCTTAAAAAAATCACATCCGCTTCAGGAATGTCTTCAAGCAATATGCCATTGGTGACAATATTCACCAGATAAAACCCGATCCGTTTTGCTTCCCGGACCAGATCCCCCAGGCCTTTGTCGCCATCCCGCCAGAGATAGGTCTCGCCGCCGCAAAAAAATAGAATTCGATTGCCCTCGTTATAGAGCGCGGCCATCTCTTTTCTAACCACTTCGTAACTATCCATAAAGCATGTCATATTATTGACCGCACAATGCTTGCACGATAAATTGCATTGGTCGGTCAATATAATTGTTGCCAGTATGGATTTCTTCTTCTTGAAGAAAACCGTGCCGATCCCAAATGAGATCAGCCTAAGATAATCCAGGTTGTTCATTTCTATTCCATTAACAATTAATAATCTACTGCTTACAACTAAAAATGCCCACTGGGCCGTGATATAAGTTACGCATCAGCATAAGCAAACTTGTTTGCCCATGCCGCAGGTCCGCCCCAGGCGGGCCAATCGCTCAAATTTCCCTTCCACATCGTCATCCCTCTCCCTCCAGCAAAATTCGGAGCCTTCCTTTTTCATCTTTATCTACAAAGATCCACGCCATCCGCGGACCATTTCCCCCTCAATCATTTTACAACAAATCTCATTCTCCACATCCTGTCATCCCCACATAAAATCCTCCTGCCTTTCCTCTGCGTCCTCGGTGCCCTCGGTGGTGCAATCAATTTCTTATTTCCCCTCAATCACAAGGCTATTCGCTCCCCCTTTCGTGCAGGTCCGTGCCCGTCCATACAGGTCCGTACCCATCCTTTCCCCGCCATTCCATTCTTTTTTAATCCCCCATCGCAAGCCACCTCTCCGTCCCAAATCAATCCCCCTCATCCCCCCTCTGAAGCCCGAAGGGCTGCCAGTCACTAGCCGGGCCCGTCAGGGCCCGGACTCCGACACGATATCACCATAAGGCCCGAAGGGCCGAAAGAACAGCCCCATAATTATTTATCATCCATTCTGGTAATCAGATAATAATAAATACACCCCTTATCAGCATTAATCTCGTTCAGTCTTTGAGTTTCATTTTCTGCTTTTTCTTGTGTCAAGACAATCTTTTTTATTGTTACCCGCGTTTTTAGTATGTCAAATGTCAGATGGCTTAGATCGTCCCGATAAAAATCCCATCGAACGATTGCATAGACCCGCGTGTGTTTACTATTATTGTTCTGCATAAAAATTCATTGTGCCATTTGGGTTTTGTAAGCAAATCACGTAATCACGTAGCACGGGCATCCTGCCCGTGATTGCCAACCTGAACCTCACCACATTTTAACACCCACAAAGGACAATATAATCGATTAGATAATGGCATCATACTCATCTTGTGTAATAATTCTTTCAATTATTGAATATGCTAATTGTTTATATATATCATACTTAGGTGTATCATCGCTTACATACTGTATGGTTTGTATTCTAAAATCTGCATTAAAATCTTTATTAGCCTCATTTACGCCCGATTTCACAGTATCTAAAAGTTTTGTTTCGATAATTAAAGAGTCTTTCTCTCCAAGTTTTACCACTGATACCTTGTCATTATAAATATCCTTTGAAAATTCTAATGCAAGATAGTTATGAGTAGGGCCTGTAATATATGTTACGACATAAAAATTATCTTTCTTCCGAAATTGCATAGGAATCCTTTCGGCCAGTCACATTACCCATGTCGTCTTTCATCCTGTCAAAATTCTGCCTTTCTGTACGCCTTCGTGCTTTTGTCTGAACCATCATATTATCTTCTTAAAATCATAACTTCCTGCCTTCTTGTTTTATTACTGCGTTTTCCTCTTATCCCTTTGCTTTATCTGCGTTCATCTGTCCCGATTGATCGGGATCTGCGGTTCAAAATAGGCCTTTACTCCAGCTCCATAACCCGGACATAGCTAGGATGGATCCAGGTGGCGCCGAACAATCAAAGTTTGCCGGTGTATCACTGCATCATTAACCACCATCACTTCTTCATGATCCATCCTGTTGATCCTGTGATCCTGTCTAAATGGCTGTTTATCTTCGTGTCTTAGTGGCTTGTGTGAGTTATTGATTTCTTAACGCGGCTCGCCCGCCTTAGTATTGTTCCAACAATTCAGCGTTATCGATCCACATCACAAAATAAGGATACTCCGCGCCCCGCTTTTTCATATAGATCATAAACGGCCGGTCAAAGACAAAATCAGTGTACATTGATCCACAGCATATTTTCGTTTCCGATTTCAATTCCGCTCCGCTGCGGTCCAGGCGAAACTGGATGGCCTGTTGGACTTTTTCGATAGGGTATCCTTTGAATGCGTCGTTTGCCAAGCTATCGCCTTCCAGTTCAGCATAATCATGAACGATTCTCCAGGACAGATTGGGAACCAGCAGGGTATCATTAGTTCTGAAACGGCTCGCATACTCATCTTCAACTTTTTGACTGGCTTTTTCGTCAACATAAGTAACCGTCTCGGCCAAAGTCGCCTTGGGCTCCACCATGGCAATGATAATCTGGTTGGGGCTCGCTTGTTTACAAAGGTCAATCGCACACTCTTTCAGATTATGTCTCTTATCATATTCTCTGAACAAGATTTCCAATTGCTCTCGTAATTCATGATAAGCGTATTGGTCCTTTTGCCGAATGCCAAAGGAATGAACGGGCGTTTCCCGGCCGGAGCTATCCACAAAAACCAGCTTCTGGTCGTTTTCAAAATAGGGTATCTCGAAGGGCACATTGGCGGATAAAAACGAATACAAAACCAGTGCCGTCTCAGGGCCAATATCGCCAAATTTCGGAACCGGCTCCTCGGGAAACTTTTTCCGCATATCGTCCTGGATGGTCTGGACAATGTCATCCATCACTAGGCCGGCATTGGCGTAATAATCGCCCGGGGCAATATCCTTTTCCGAAGGGCCGGACCGGCTCAACAACTCGGCCAGTTCCCGATGCTTAATCAACTCCACCGGTTCCTTGAGTATGTCATCTTTTAAAGCGTTCCAGGCCAGTTGAAAAGAAGAACACCACACCACATTTTTCCCGGCTGGCAGTTCACTCGCCAGACTCGGCGCCACCACCGTTTGCCCCAGTGCGCTGGACGGCCCGTCAAAAGTTTTATCCTTCTTCACCGGCTTACTCTGAACCAGTCGCTTATAAATGATAGCCCATACGGTTGAAAGAATCGCGATGCCGATAAAGTAATGAATAGCTTCCATGGAATGCTTCCTTTGTTAGTCGTTTAGCATAACCCCCGTTACCCATGCCGATCAAATCAATGTCCCTTCCATATCGTCATTCATTTTCATCAAGCAAGATACTACCTTCAAGCACAGTATCGGGGTGAATCATAGCGTATAAACCTCCATCAGTTCTATGTCTCCCTTCTATTTCAATCAAATTGACCCGCAAATCAATTCCGAACAATATTTCTCATGAGTCAACAGGCAATCCCGTCCTACCAGACCATTCCGTCCCAAACTATCACCAGACAAAACTCTTTCCATAGTTATACCATCAATAATTAATAACGCCCTCTGGTAGAGACGCGATGCTTCGCGTCTTTATTCATGCGAGCGCCCGGATATTTTCATACCCGATGGGTATCCTCAAAACAGTTCTCATGGAACACCCTATCACTCTACCGCCCCCCACCCCCAATTGCAACCGCAAACCATCCCCTTTTCCAATAGCCTGGCCCCCGCTTAAATTCCTTCTGCCTTTTCTCTGCGTCCTCTGAGCCCTCTCTGTGGTGAAATCAATTTCTTATTCCCCTCCATCCTGTCGCGCCCAAGATCGCAGCCCATCTGCGCAAATCTGCGCCATCTGCGGACAATTTTTCCCCCCGGTATCCCCGTATCAGCGGCTGACCAATTTATTGAACCTTTCCATAGTTTTTATTATACAAAAACAGATAATATATTTGACGTTCATACAACATCATGCTATAATATCACAATCGGTAACCACCCCCAGTACGGAATCCTGCTTAACCGACGTATTTATATGCTTACCCAGCCTGAAATCGCTCTTTGACAACAAAATATCAAAACGCACCGGAACAACGACATACTCCCCGGCTGTTTCTTTTCGTCTATTCGCCTTTTCGATTCCTAATCTTTTTCTCACTACAATATGAAGCCATCAGGGCCGCCCAATTCCTGAATTTAACCCCATACCAGCCCCCCAACCGCACCCCAATCCCAAACGAACCCAATTAAAAAAATTACAGCCATAAACACATTCATAATAATGAATTATATGATAATTTTAAGTGCCCATTCGTCCCGATTCATCGGGATTCGTAGTTCGACCGTCCCCCCCTTCGTGTAGCGCCGCAGGCGCGCTTCGTGTAGCCGAAGGCGCTTCGTGGTTCTAACTTCTTTTTTTATAATATATTAAGATCATATTCCCGGTTTTCCATCAGTATAATTTACCAGTTTTACTATGAATTCATAGTTCAGCTGTTTTTCTTGGTATCTTTGCGCCTTAGTGTGAAACCCGGCCGTTTAACCATTTAATCCTTTAAATTTTTAAGGCTGTTCTCTCCATGAACTTCTATGAACTCCATGGTAATCAAGGCCGTTTTATTTGTTTGCCTCACAACCGCACAGGGCGTTTAAAAATCCCCAAAACTAAACAAACCCAACCAGCAAAATTATAACCATAACAACTTTTAAAATAACGGGTTAAATCGATTATGAGTGCCTCTTCACATAAATTCGTGTTTCGACTGTTCCCCCTTCCTGGCTTCGCGCCCATCTGTGATTTATTTCTTCTTTGCCTGCGGCTTGACCGCCCTGAGCCCCCGGCGGCTGATTGTCTTCTCCTCCGCCTTACCCTCAAATCGAACCACATAATTAAAATGAACCGGCCAGTCCACCTCACTCTCATGCCGGCAATTCGAAGTCATAATAGCCAGCCCACGATATGGCTCCAGCCTGCCCAGCAGATAACCCACCTCCTGGTTGGCATAACGATCATGCCCATCATTCACATCCGTCCGTTTCCCAAACAAAGCATCCGCCTCATCAAACAGCAAAACCCAGCCCGCCTTCTCAGCCTGACTGAAAAGTTGATCGATCTGCTTTTCTGTCTCTCCAATATACTGTCTGACCACTCGGCCCAGATCCACCCGCAAAAGGATTCGGCTCTGTCTCTTCGCCAGCAGCCCCGCCGCCAGCGTTTTAGCCGCAACCTCCGGCCCCACAAACAACACCGTCCCGCCACGACTCCGCGCGATCAGGCGCAACTTCTTCCGTTCCAACTCAACCATCGCCAGATCCTCCCAGCTTCCCTCAATAGCCAGCACCTCACCCCACACCTCCGCCGATTGACCATCCGCCATTTCCTTCATGTCTGCTTTTCTTTTCATATCGCCATACAGCTCCTTCCATAAGATAATGCCATTACCATTGCGCCAATAAAATGCGATACTGACTAACCTCTCTTTACAACAGGCCTGCAACACCCTATAAATCCAATCCCCAATAAAAAGCCATCGACTCCTCTCCTATCATCCACTATAATCCAGCCATACTCAAGGATATTACTATGAAAATCGAACTTGAACTCCCCAACTGGCTGGCCCAAATCAACTCCCAGCCACCCCAACCGGCTTACCAAACCGTCGAAAGCCGCGCCGAACTGGTTATCCAGCTCTCCCGGCTCAACGTTGAATACAACACTGGCGGCCCCTTTGCCGCCGCCATCTTCAATCGCGATACCGGCGCCCTGCTCACCGCCGGCGCCAACCTGGTCGTCCCCCTCAATTGCAGTATCGCCCACGCCGAAATCGTCGCTATCATGCTAGCCCACCAAACGCTCGAAACCTACCGGCTCTCCGGCCACTCCCCTTACCAGCTGGTCAGCTCCTGCGAACCCTGCGCCATGTGCATGGGCGCCATCCCCTGGTGCCATATCGATTCCCTGGTCTGCTGCGCCCGCGATTCCGACGCCCGCGCCATCGGATTCGACGAAGGCGACAAGCCCGACAACTGGGTCGAAAAATATCAAACCCGCCAGATCGAGGTCATCCGTGACATCCTCCGCCCCCAGGCCCGCCAGGTCCTCAACGACTACGCCCGGAACAGCGGCCATCTCTACTGATCCAGATCCCGCTGGCCCAGGCAGGACACTCTTTACAACCCGGAACACACACAACCCTCTGGCTTCGTGATGCCCTTCACGACACAATTTGTTCTTCCTGATCCCTAAGACCATCTAACCACCCGCCAGATCCCATCTAAACGTACGGCCGGTTCGTAAACCGCCCATACCCCTCCAGTGATCTCTTATCAAATCTCAAATCGTATCTCCTTGATCTTATAGCCTGTCCATCCTGTCACAATCTCACTTCGATCCATTTTCACAATCATATTTTTCCAATAGGTTTACCACCCTCCAAGCCTTCTCCTCCCGGGCCAGATCCAGGGCAGTTCGATCATTCAGATCCCGCCAACACGGATCCGCTCCATATTTCAGCAACAACTTCACCAGCCGGGTATCCCCATCACTCGCCGCGTACATCAATTCGGGCCATTCCTTGTCCCAGGTTTTAGCATTGGGATCGGCCCCGGCCTTCAATAAACCTTCCGCCGCGCGATAAGATCGGGGCCCGCTTTTCCATTCGAAAGCCACATTGTTTCTCAAGGCTGTACGGCCATATTGATCAACGATACTAAAATCGGCCCCGCCATCCTTCAACGCCCGTGCCAGCTTGATCCCATTCCAACTATAATGTAAATCGAAAGCCGGGGTTTGTCCATGATCGTTTAGATAATTCACATCCGCGCCCTGCTCGATCAAATAAACGGCAGCGTCATAGCTGCCATAAGACACCGCATGAAACAACGGACTCGTCTTATATCTGGAAAGACTCTCATCGACCGCATGCCCTTCGCTCAACAATTTGGCAATCGCCTTGACATTATTACAACGGGCCGCGCCATGGAGCGTATCGGTGTAATATAAACCCGGCAGACAACAACCACTCATACCCAAAGCCATAAATACAAACATTAAATAACGCATCGCTTTTATCTCCATAACCGGAATTGGCATCCGGGATTTCCACTACATCCAATCCCGCCGGGTGCCCTCGACATCCCATCCCGGGTACCTTCAAGCGCAGCAAAGCGAAGCTTGTGGGTGCCTGACGTATCATTCCCCATCATGACACAATCTCCATTAAAAACAAAAATCACCAGCAACCGTACGGAGTTCACGCTTCAGCGTGTTTTTATTCGGCAATATCCTATTTTAAAGCTCTTATGACCAGACATAGGAAAATAACACATCGCTTCTGATAATCTCACATCGCACACCTGAGGCCCAACGGGCCGCCAGTGTCTAGCCGGGACCGTCAGGTTCCGGAATGCGGGTCGATGGTACTCCCAAGGCCCAAAGGTCGCAGATCCGCCTATGGCGGGGCCGACAGAATATTTTAATCAAGTCATCCATCTTTAACAATTTCCTTTTCACCCCATCGGGGCTCTGTTACCATTCGCCCATCTTTCCCGAGGCCTCACGGCCACGACTAAAAACTCGCGGCCCGTCGGGCCTCACCCATGCCTTCGCATCAATTATACGGTAACTGTCCACGGTATCTTGGGCCCTTCATGAACTCAAGGTGATTTTTCATTCTTTTCCGCTCCAGGCATTTCATCCGCCACCCTCTCACCCTTCTTAACATCTTTAATATGATAAAGATCATATGGCAAAGTAATGGTATCAAATACCAGAGAAACCGGAACATCCAGAATATACAAAGGAATATAAACCGGGTCATACAAAAAATCAAACGCGTCCGGTTCCGCGTCATCAGGCTTTCCCGAGATTGATAAGCCAATCATGTGAAAATCGGTCCCGGTCGCAGCATATGGATACCGATACCCGCTATCATATTTGGCATTTGCGGCACAACCGGCTATTAACAATAGCCAAAATAATATCACCACATTTTTCATATTGTTCCTTTCTATAATCATGCAATCCTAGTCTAATCGATATGCTACTCCCACTTGAACTCACATTCTCCACAATTGTTTATCCTCGAATTTGCAAAACCTGTTTTAGCACGTTTTGCTTTATCTACAGCTCCATAATAAATCCCTGCCAATTTATGACAAAGCCACATTCTAAAATCCTGAAGAAAGCCACTAATCTGATCATGACAATTTTCTCTCATATCATCTAAGAAATTTAAATCACAATCTTCCTTTGTCAAATGACAATAATTATTGAATCTTGTATTTGCGTAAAGAGGAAATCCCCAATAGCATGAATCATGTTCTTCACATGCTTTTGAAAAATCTACTACCCATAAAGGCTTATCTGGGACGATCCAATCTGTAGCGGCATCTCCACAAACTAATCCACTGGGATCCATCTGTGTCGTAGATTTCCCTTTGACATATTCATAAGGATTCAACCCATCGCTATAATATCCAAATATAGAAAATTTCAATAATAAAATAGAATAATCATCTAATATATTTAAAAGAATGTCATCATGTGTATCACTATAAATTGATCTTGCGGCAAATAAAAAATAAGTATTTGTTGAGATATATTCCAACGGATCCCGCTGCCCAAACCGCCCAATCCCCGGCCCATACATCCGATGCCGGTAATCCATCATCGCCAACGCCCCATCATCCAGCGAATCAGCCAGGTGGTGCCTGTCTAATGTCCGCCCCGTAAAACCAACCGCATTGCCCACCGCCGACTCCTCCGCCGCCACATCATCCCCGGTAAACCAGTCCCCATCCACCCCGGCCCCCGTATAGATCGCCGTCTTGCCATACGCATTATATTCGTACCGCTCGACAATATCGCCAAATCTGGCTGCGGCACTGCCGCCATCCACCAACGCCGCCGGCTTTTCCCAAGACTCTCGCCAAAAAATTTCATCCATCCACCAGGCCACTGGCCCTTCGTGTAGCGCCGCAGGCGCTCTTCGTGTAGCCGCAGGCGCTTCGTGGTTAAATTCGGCTGTTATATTTTCAGTTCGCATTGCCCTTGCCTCGCATCCATCCATCCTGCCCAAAAGCCGCTTAAAACCCTTCGGCCCTTCCCTCGGCGCCCTCGGTATTCTCGGTGGTTCAACCCATTTCTTCACCCCCTTTATGGTAAATCTTTATTCTTTTCCGCTCCAGACATTCCATCCTCCTCCCGCTTAACTACCTTGACCTCATTGATATAATTAATATCGTATGGCAAGGTGATGGTGCCTGATAAGATACTAGATTCTTTTAGAAGTTTTCCCAATAATATGTTATCATTCTTAATTGAAGTGGTAGATGAATCGGACAATATTGTTGTAGTAAAATGCCCTGAGTTTATCGATAACCGATTACTGACAAAGGAATAAGATATGAAAAACATAACCATTTATCTGTGCATTGCCCTTCTAGGGACAATATGTTTGCTGGCGCAGGCATCAACGATTACCTTTACTGACTGGACTGTGGTTGATACGGTAAATGACATGGCCTCTGGCAATCTGGGTGGTATTGCAGTCAGCTTCTCTGGATATAATATTGACTATGGCGTGACAGATGATAGTTTTACTGGATTCAGTATGTCATTATTTACCCCTCCAATAGCGAACACAGATTTAGTGAGTTTTCGCGGGGCACCATATACCTATAACTATGTCCTGACATTTTCTGCCCCGGTAAAAAATCCTGTGTTCCATTTCTACTCTCTCGCTTCAGGCTTGACTTTTTCAACTTCCAATATTATTCGCCTGAGTGGTGATCCGGATTTTTTAGTTGCGGACAATATAGTATCTGGGATATTAAGAGACAATCCGAAAGGATATGACACAAATGGAACAATACAACTGGAGGGATCATTTGAGACGATTTCCTTCACTGCCAATTATTTCGATTATAGTGAAGATGGGATTTTTATGCAGATCGGCATGGAGTTCGTCCCTGAACCGGCTGATATCAATGGCGATTGTCATATCGATTTACTCGATTTAAATGAAATGGTTCAGCAGTGGCTTAAAACACCTGATCAACTATTACTGACGGCAGACTTGAATCATGATGATTCAGTGAATATGATCGACTTTTCCATCTTATCCTCAAAATGGTTGACTTATCCCTGTGATTGAGTGATATTTCAGAATTGTTTTTTTGAGGTGGTGAAAGAAATATTCTGCCATTAATCTCTTTTACCCATCTCACACAAAATCAGCTATGGGGCAATTGAGAATAATATTGATTGGGGTTCAATACCAACGGTTCAGAACTCTATCCAGTCTCAACATCCCTACTCAATGCTCACATAAGTGCTAATCGCCCTAGTGCTGCACTTGTACTCCGGCTGATTGGCATACAGTTCTAATTTCATTCTGATCCATCCTGTCAATCCTGTGATCCTGTCTGAAATTTTAAATATTAGCGCCCCCATTTCTTTACCATAAATACAAACATTGCCGATAACATGATAAAACTAATCACACCGATGATAATTACCTTATCCATGGCAATGTTCTCTGAAATATTTTTATATACAGAAAGCGACCAGCCTAAAACAAGCGCCATATACAACATTACATATTTTGCTTTTTTCTTCATTGATTATTTCCTGGCGATAACCAAGCCAGTATCTCAAAAATGATTCCAATGATGGCACATATGGAAATAATTATAGGGAGAACTTTTGAAGACTTTTCTTTTTCTAACCATTCTGTCTCAGTGATATCCCCTTTCTTTAGCAACTCTAAGTTTTTAGCCTTCACTTTTTTATGCGTATGATGTGCTAAAAATAAACATATTAAACCTAATGGTATAGTTGTAACCTCGTCATTAAGTAATATTTTGAAAATTATATCCATTAATTGCACTCTTTAAATAAATCGAGATGACAGGATCTTATCATTTGACAATGAGCCTCCCTCATCTAAGGATACATTATATTTCCTGCTAATAGCCGGCCAGCCTCGACACCCCATCTCGAGTACCATCTTCAAGCGCAGCAAAGCGAGCTTGTGGGTGCCTGACGCGTCAATTGCCATCATGTAACCATCTCTATTAAAAAACAAAATGTCACAAGCAACGCCACCCTTCCCCATTTTGCATTCTGCATTTTACATTCCTTCTGATCCATCCTATCAATCCTGTGATCCTGTCTAAATGGCTGTTACTCTTCGTGGCTTCGCGGCCTTGCGTGAACGATTTTTCTTTGCTTGCGGCTTGACCCCCCTGAGACTTCCTGCAAAACCGGCCGGTCACACGCCAACACTATCTCGATCAATCCCAAAATCATCAACTGAAAATCAGCATGCATAAATTTCCCATCAGTTAAAAAGTACCCGCTTCACCATAAACACTCCCAATGCGCATCGCCACCCAACCCCACAGCCGGCCCGGCCAAACACAATATCCTTGTCCATTACTCTTTCCATGGTCAGCCACTCAAACCAGTTTTGTAAAATCAACCTGAATACCCCTTTATTATACGATCTCAATATCAAGAATCAATCCAATTCTAAACCAGCCACCCTTCTGGCCCGCCCAACACGCCCCGGCCACGCCATAATCCAGAATCACCCCCTATCAAACAGCCACAAATTAACTAATAAAAATACATAACAATATATTTGACTTACACAAAACAATGCCCTATAATAACCCAAAGGTTAATCCTCCCGCCATCCGAAACAAAAAAGCCATTAAACCATGCGCTCTTTGAAAACCAAATACCGCCAACATAAGGTAGGCCCAGATGAACAGGGTTTTAATTCTTCACCTTTTCGACTCTTTGCCTCCTCACCTTCTTGCCTTCTTACCTACTTACCTTTTTGCCTTTTCGACTATTCGCCTTTTCGCCTTCTCACCTTCCCGACTTCTTGCCTTCTTGACTATTCACCTTGTTCCCAAACGAACCCAATAATAAAAAAACGATCTCTATCTCACTGTAAATTAATGGATTATCGCATTTTAATCAAAAAAGAAACCATTTAAATCAATACCTAAACCAGGCCACTGGCCCTTCGTGTAGCGCCGCAGGTCGTAGATCCGCCTCAGGAGGGCGCTCTTCGTGCAGCCGAAGGCGCTTCGTGGTTATAACTTCTTATATTAAAACACATTAAAATTACATCCTCGTTTTATCTGGTCTCGTTCTCTTCATCTCCCTGCTTTCCCACCGTCGCTAAAGACTTGTCCCGATACACCCGACCAGCCCGTTCTCTCCACTATCTCCACTTCCCCACGGAATATGGCCGTACTTTCTTAAATAGCCCCCTTCTCATACTGCCGCCAACCCAAAACAAAACGAACCCAATCCACACAAAACCGGCATTAACCCACTACTAAAGCAACACTTACAACCGCCCGCTAAAACTTATCCAGCCGAACACCATCCTCAGTCGTCTCATCCGAATTGGCGATAAACTCCCCTGTCCCGGCATTATATACCCAACCCGTATCCTCGCTGGTATCCGCTTCGATCGCATCAGCGCTGCTCACTATCGACACATCGTCACTCCCCTCATTATCCCCAGTTGGCAACGCCGGAAACTCGCCCCGGATATAAGGCCCGAATGGATACGCCGGATCCAGCTTTTCCGATACTACCCCCTTGATATTGCTGTACAGCAGCAGCTGGTTCTTGAACGCCTCCTTCGAACCCGCCGGATTAACCCCATCGGTCCGCACCCCCGGATAGATATTTCGATGATCAACATAATACCGGTCAATCGCGTCCCGCACCGTCCGCAGCCGCGCCCGCAATGCCACCCGCTCGGCCTTTTCACCCGCCGTATTAATCCGCGGTACCGCAATCGCCGCGATCACCGCCAGAATAACAATGACAATCACCAGCTCAACCAGGCTGAAACCGCCCCCGCCATTCCACCGGCATTGCCGGGTTGGAGATTGTTTGCGATCCTTAAACTGGCTCTGTCGCTCAATCATATCTTACCAAACTTAACCTCTTGATCACCTTTTACATATCATTTACTCTTTCGGCCATTTCATAACCGTCTTATACAAAAGAACATAAATTTACATTACTGCCGCCCACAACAGCGGCTATCTGGATTATAGCATCTGGACCGAATACAAAATACAGACCAATAATCATCATAAGTACAATATTTGGTATATTTTAAGAAATATTCACCCATTCCCGATATCCCGAAATCTTTACAAACACCTGAATTATAACAATTTATAACTTTTTTTAATAAAAACTACTTTTATTGTCCTGAAACCCCAATAATTAAATAGAAGCGACCTCAAGATTACTGCTATAATAGACGATCTAATAATTACTTAGTCAAAACGTGATTAATGATTGTGAATAAAGCTGGAAATCGAGAATAATTTCTGCAATAATGGTGAGTTAGGAACGATTGAATTATTATGGGAATTCGCAAAACAACCCTGCTGATTTCATCTGTGATGATATTATCTTTATTCAGCGCCGCGACGCTGTGGGCAGCAGATCTGCGCGTTCCCGATGATTATAACACCATTCAGGCAGCCGTCGATGCCGCTTCCAACGGCGATAACATTATTTTAAAACCAGGCCAATATACCGGCCCGGGCAACTGCGATATCGATTTTAAAGGCAAACTGATTACCGTTCGCTCCGAAATGCCCGACGACTGGAACATCGTTGAATCGACAGTAATCGATTGTCAGGGTACAGATTCTGACTTACACCGTGCATTTATCTTTCGAAACGGCGAAGATCCCAATGCAGTGGTCGATGGGCTGACCATCACCAACGGTGTCGCCTTCGAAGGCGGCGCAATTTTATGCCAGGGCGGCAGCCCCGCCATTCGCAATTGCCTTTTCAAAAACAATACCGCCCACAACAGCAATGGCGGCGCGATTGCCTGTTTCTATACGGATAATGTTCTTATTTCCAATTGCATTTTCCGCGAAAATCTTTCGTCCCATACCGGTGGCGCGATCTGCTGCAACGATAATAAACACCTGAAAATTATCAACTGCCTGCTGCAGGATAACACCGCCGAAAGCAAAGGCGGTGGAATCTACTGTCGCGATAACCGCTCGATCTATGTGATTAATTGCACCATTATCGAAAATAAAGCCGAATTCGCCGGCGGCATTTACGGCATCGGCGACCTGGGCACCTCTGCCGCTATTGTCAATACCATTATCTGGAACAACCAGTATCCCGGCCTGGGCGGCGGCCACGCCTGGAACGAACTCCAGGTCAGCTATTGCGTCCTGCAGGAATTCTTCGGCGGCAAAGGCAACATCGAAACCGACCCACAACTGAACAGCGAGGGTCATATTTCCTCTTCCAGTTCCGTCTGTGTGGACGCCGGTATTATCACAAAATTGCAGACAGAAACCGATATCGATCAGGAAGACCGTATCGTCGGGGATCAAATTGATATCGGATGCGATGAACTCCGCTGAATTTCCTGGTGATCAGCTGCATCAGATAAACGACTTAACGGGTTTTTTTCTCACTTAATCTGGTATTATCGGAATTTTGCCGATATAGTTACTGTACGTATATCCTGTTCCGATAACCAGCTGATCGACAAGAGGATTCATGACCCGCAAACAGCGATATCTCATTATAATACAAATAGTTACGACCATCTGTCTGGCAGCATGGAACACCTCCGCTTACGCGCAGAACAATCCCATCCCCCCCAATCGGCCAATTCATGAACAACTCTCCGGCCAGCAGGTCACCCAAACCTTCGATTTCGAAGAACGCACCGTTAACTTCCAGGAATTGCCCATGTACTGGAATAAACTGGACGCCGGCGATGGATACCCCCATTATTCCGAAGGCATGCTGGATAACGCCCACGCCCGCAGTGGACAATACAGCTTCAAAATGGCCCCCAACGGCGGCAGTGTCGCCTATGAATTTGACCATCGTAGAATCCTGGTTAAACCCGGTGGCGACTCTCAGGTCACTGGTTATGTCTTTTTCAACAAAGCCGACCGCTGCCGGGCGCAACTCCGTTGTATCCTGACTGATCGTATGGGACAACCGATCCCCGAAAGTGAACGGAAATCTAAACTGGTTGGTCCTGTCGACGTCGACGATAATGGTTGGGCGCAAATGGAAGTCTATGTCCCCGGAAACTTTAATGAAGCGCGCTATATTTCGGTCAGCATCTGGTTCATGCAGGAAGAGCAATGGGCGCAAAGTGGCGGAATCTCGCATATCTATCAAAAAAATGTCTGGGCCGAAGCCTGGTTCGACGACATATCCATCTATCAACTCCCCCGCGTGGTGCTCAAATCATCTCATGATAATAATCTGTTTGCCTGGGATCAGACGCCCCGCATTGATGTCGAAGTTCAGGGTGTGGGCACTCTCGATTATCAGGCACGATTGGAATTACAGGACAGCTGGCATCGCATTTTACACAACGAACGCTGGGTCCTGACCGGACTGGAAGGCGAAATCAAAATCCGACCATTTGAATTCCCCAGTCTGCCGGCCGGAATTTATTCTGCATATCTGCATATTTATTCCAATGAAGAACAAATCGCCAGCCGCCGCATAACCTTTGGCGTACTGGCGCCCCTCTACGGTGATGCCGACCAGAGTGGCCAGGGATTCGGCGTGCTGGCTCTGGATCCCCAGTCCGGCCCGCTTGACACCAATATTGACATGATTCGGGCATTGCGTGCCCGCCTGGTCAAACTTCCGGTCTGGCGACGAAAAGGGCTTTCCAGCGGCGCAATCGCCATGGAGCCCGATTTTGACAGCAAATTACTCCAACTCCTGCGCGAACGGATCAAAATTATCGCTGTTTTCGACGAAGTTCTCGACGAAATGGCAAATAAAATGATTACGCCGGACGGAACCATCCTCGATCTGTTTCAACAGGATGCCCAGTTATGGCAAAGTGATTTATCGCTGTTACTAGCCCAGTATGCCCGCCAGATCGTTTACTGGCAGATCAGCAACGATTATAACCGCTATCGTCTCGACAGCCGGATTGGACGAACTATCGAAACCATTCGGCCGGAATTCAAAAAACTAGTGGGCGATACCATCCTGATCGCCCCGGTCTCCGCCACCCAATTGGTGCAGACCGACCAGATGAAATCTGAAGAACTCTCCATCTTTCTCCCCCGCTCTATACCGCCGGATCAGATCCCTTCCTATGTCGACGACTTCATCAATCAGGGATTCAAATCCATCTGGCTGACCGTTGACTGGTATGATAATCTCGAACGGGAACGGGATTACTCCCTGATCGATCTGGCCAAGCGGCTGGTTTTCTCACAGCGCAGCGCTGCGGATTCTGTTTTTATTCGTCATCCCTGGCAACTGCGCACCGACAGCGCCCGCACTCAAATGGAACCGACCGAAGCGTTCCTGGTTTTCCGTACCATCGCCGACCTGCTGGGTGGCAGTAAATATTGCAACGAATTGGAACTGGCTCATCAGGTCCACGCAATGATTTTCGATAATCATGGTATCGGCTATCTTGTCGTATGGAACAATAACTATGATCCCTACGGTGACAATGTTCCTGCTGAACTGGATATGTATCTGGGTGAAGAACCAACCATGATAGACATATTTGGCAACCCTCAATCCATCATCAACGGCGGAGGCCGATCGAAGCTGACTCTGAATCAATGGCCGGTCATCCTGCGGGATATTAATATCCCCCTGGCCAAATTGCGGGCCAGTACCCATCTCGAACCCGATTATGTCGAAGCCGATATTTCACGACAGGAAATGGAACTGGTCTTTAAAAATCCCTGGCCAGACACGATTGCCGGTTCGATTCGTTTTATTACCTCCGAAATGAGTAATGGCAGACGTGGCTGGGAAATATCCCCCCAGACCATCAATTTTGTTCTGCGTAATGATCAGGAATTTCGCCGAACAATCAGTGTGAAATTCCCCTCGTCCGAATTGGGCGGCTGGAAAAGCCTGCGAACGCACATGGTGATCAACGCGGACAGAAATTATGCGATCGACTTGCACCTGCCGTTCGAGATACAATTAAACGGGATCGACGTCAGCACCTTTGCCCAGCGGCTGGGTGATAGCAGCATGCGTATTCAACAGATTATTACCAACGAATCGGACCAGTCAATATCCCTGCGCAGCTTCATGGATCTGCCCAATCTTGAACATCAGGAACTGCCCATTACTGAATTGCCGCCCGGTCAGACAACAACCAAAATGTACCTGATTCCCGATGTGCTGAAATGGTATGGCATGTTTATCCGGGTAGGATTATACGATCCCGAAGGAACTCGCCGGGTCAATTATCAGGTCCCTATAAAATAACACCCCGATATGCGATTCGGCAAAATATGACTAAAGCATTAAACAACAAACCTGGCAAGAGTCGTACGCCCAGTCGATCATCAAACAACTATCCAGACATAAGGCAACTCCTGCCGGCCGGCGCCCAAGAAATGCAACTGCGGGGCTGGGACTATGTCGATGCGATTCTGGTTACCGCGGACGCTTACGTCGATCATCCCTCATTTGGAGTGGCCCTCATCGGACGCTGGCTGGAACATCAGGGCTATCGCGTGGCGATCCTGGCCCAGCCCGATTGGAAAAGCGCTGACGATTTTCGTCAGTTCGGTCCGCCCCGCCTGTTCTGGGGTATCACATCCGGTTGTGTCGATACCCGGCTTAATCAGTATAGTTCTTTCGGCAACAAACGAAAAGAGGACAGCTACAGTCCCGGCGGACAGGCCGGATTACGACCCGATAAGCCGTTGCTGACCTATGCCGCACGAGCCCGCGAAGCATTCAAAGAGGTCCCGATTATTCTGGGCGGCCTGGAAGCCTCATTACGCCGGCTGGTTCACTACGATTATATCGAAGACAAACTCAAACGCTCGGTGCTTATCGATGCCAAAGCGGACCTACTGGTACACGGTATGGGAGAATTGGCCCTGACCGAAATCGCCCGTCGCCTTCAGGCCGGCGAATCCATTGAAACCCTGACCGACATTCCCGGTACCGCCTGGCCAGTCACCAAAGGAAGAATAGCTCCCGAACCATCCGTTACCCTGCCTTCATTGGAAACTCAACAGCAGGATCCCGGACAGATTATGTCTGCCCATCAGGCCTACCATCCCCAGGCTGACCATAACGGCAAACCGGTTATCCAGGACCAGTGCCCGATTTCAATTGCAGTTTTACCCCCGGCTCGGCCTTTGACCCTGGAAGAAATGGATACACTCTACGATCTGCCTTTTACCCGATGTGCCCATCCACGTTACGCCGCAGTTGGAGGAATACCTGCACTGGAGACCGTGCAATTTTCCATAACCACCCATCGCGGCTGCTTTGGCGGCTGTTCGTTCTGCTCACTCTACTACCATCAAGGCAAGGTTATCAGTCGCCGTTCACAAACATCCATCCTCAACGAAGCCCATAGCTATTTGAAACATCCCGATTTTCGCGGCACTATCTCTGATGTTGGGGGACCAACGGCCAATATGTACGGTATGAACTGCAGTTGTGAACGCACCTGTAATAAACCAAGCTGCTTAAGCAAAGGCGTCTGCGCCAATCTGGATAAAGACACCCACGCCTTAATGGACCTGATGCGAACCCTGGGACAATGGGCCAGAAACCAGAAACCCCCCGTTCGCATTTTTGTGGCGTCAGGAGTCCGTTACGACCTGGCCATGGCTACGCAAAATCCCAGACAAACCAACTATATTGAATTGCTCTGCCGGGATTATGTCGGAGGCCACCTCAAAGTCGCGCCCGAGCATATCTGTCCGGATATCCTGGCGCTTATGGGCAAGCCATCTTTTGAACAATTCGAACGATTTGAACACCTCTTTGCCGAAGCATCACGCCGGGCCAATAAAGAACAGTATCTGGTTCCCTACCTCATCAGCGGCCATCCCGGCAGCACCGTGGAACACGCCATGGAATTATGCCGTTACCTGATCAAACGCAACTGGCGTGTTCGCCAGGTTCAGGATTTTACCCCCATACCCCTTACCTTGTCATGCGCCATGTACGCCTCTGGCCGGGCGCCCGACGGCCGGCCGATTCATATTCCCTCCGGCCGCAAAGAAAAACGGCTCCAGATGGCCCTGTTGCGTTACTATGAACCCCAATCCTGGAAGCTGATCAGTGAATTTCTCCGTGATTATCCAATGAATCCGGCCGAAAAACAAAAACTGCTGAACCAGATTCGGGCCAGTCAACACACCTCCCCCAACCCAACCCCTCATAAAAAAACAAAGAAAAGCCCCCCCCAAAAAAAGAGTCGTCGCTAACTCTATCTGATACAACAGATTACACTTCCATGAAATACTTGGGTTGTTCTTGCGTCTATATAGTAACCGACCAAAAACAATATAAGAGGCCTGTTTATGATTAAAGTGGACAATGTCTGGCATACCTATAGCGTCAAACCGGTCTTAAAAGGAATCAATCTGCATATCAAAGCGGGTGAGTTAGTCACCGTCATGGGTCCTAACGGAATGGGTAAGAGCACCCTACTGGCCTTGATTGGCGGCATGATGAAACCCACCCGCGGCCAGATTATTATCGATGCCAAAGTCCGCCGCAGCGCTATTGCCGCCGAAAAAGAAATTCGAAAAATCGTATTTTACCTGCCGGCCGATCCATATTTACCCCTGGGGTTGACCGGGCGTGAATATATCCTCGGGATCGGCCGCCTGTGGGGACGGGATGATATGGCAATGATACCGCACATGGAATCCCTGCTGGACATTTTCGATTTGAAAGATCAGGGCGATTCGCTCATTCATTCCTATTCAACCGGTCAACGCAAAAAAATCGGTCTTTGCGCCGCCTTCATCACCGAAACCCCGGTCATGGTCCTGGATGAACCCCTTTCCGGCGGTCTGGACTCATCGGCGCTGGTTGCCGTCACTCGCATCCTGCGGCGCCTGGCCGAGCGTAAAGAAAGCACCGTTGTCATCGCCGTGCCCGTCCCCGAACTCGTTGAAGAACTGTCCGGCCGCATTGCCGTCATCCAGTCCGGCAAGATGCTGACCTGTGGCACTCTTCAGGAATTGCGCGAGCAAAGCCAGTGCAATGGCTCGCTGGCGGAAATTCTGGAAAAAATTGGCAATCCCCAGGCGCTTGACAAAGTAGAAACTTACCTCAAGGAGCGCCTGTCATGAAAAAACAATGGCGTTTTACCCTGCCCTTTCTTTTAGGTAATCTCACTACTATCGGATTATTCTACCTGATCGGCCATCTGGAAAATAATAATAGCGAAATTCACAATCCCTGCGTGGTCCTGACTTCGATCGTTGCACCGACTTATGCGGTTTGGCGCGTATTATATTATCACCCCCTTTTCAGACCGTCCTATCATCAACTCACAGCCTTAAGCCCATACCCCAGCAACAATCGCTTATTACTGGGCCCCATCCATCTCAACAGTATCGACCTCTTCATGATCAGCGCCTTCACGGCGTTGTATTATTTTTCTGGAACCCGTTATCTGACAGTCTCCATCCCGGTTTTTGCTCCAACTTTTATTCTCAATCTGATTCTGTTCAGCTACAGTGTAACTCATTTTATACTGCTGCGCTGGAAAGACTACCCGATCCGGTCCATTTTCATTTTCTTGATCATGCCGGTCTGCATCTGGTCTTATCGTATTCCCTGGCTGACTACTTTTGCCGTTCTCATACTCTATATTCTCTGCGCCTCCTTGATAAACGATTGGCTCAAGAATTATCCCTGGAACACCAGCTTTGAAAAAGACGTGCCTGTCTCGCAAAAAAACAAATTATTTCTGGCTACCTTAACTAATTCAGAAATTGGCATTCTGTCTCCCGCTGATACGATTCGCACCATCAGTATGAAAAAAGCGTTGCTTATCTGCGGCATTATTACCTGGTGGATTGAAGTGCCGGCTATTATTAAGCTGTTCACAAGCACGGAAGAAATATTTTCAATATCATCATTTTTTATCATATTCACTAATGTTAATATTATTCTTTACGTCAGTATTATTTCCAGATTCAAGTATATCTTTAGCTGCGGATTGTCACCCATTTCATTCTGGGGGCGATTACGGTCAGGTCAATGGATCATCCCATCTTATGACATCATTTTCGTTGCTCCCATTCTGGCCATCCTACTGACATTGATCCCATTCAAAGCAGCCCAGCTGATTATAAAATATTCAACTTTATTGCCTGACAAACTCTTTCTTATTAACACATTGTGTGTGGTCCCGATATGCTTTTTCCTGGCCTTACTATGCATCCTCAAATTCCCGCCCGATTTAACACACTGGGCCTGCACCGGCCCCTATCGTATTTTGCCCAGGCATAATACCCCATCCAGCCGCCGCCAGAGAGTTTCCGTGGAAAGCAAACAAAAATCCACCCTCTTCTGGAACCACCTGCTCGACAAAATTATCTGATATCAGCTCTCTAGGCTTCTGGATGCCCGGATACTTTTCCATAAATGTTGTTCAGGAACAGGTCAACTGTCGAAGTTGCTCAGAAATTGCCGCCAGTTCACTTCGTATAAGAGTCAGGTTCGCCCGATTGCTGGCGCGGATGTAAAGAAGGGTCACAATGGCAGCTGCAATCAGAAAGACAGCTCCCATCAAAGCGCTCCAGGAAAATAAATTGGCAGTAATCGGCATCATTTCCCGATAACGATCAGCCATCGCAGAGGCCGGTTGGGCGCCATTGATCATCTGATAAACCACTTCGTTCTGAATAGGAAATATCCAGATAAAGTAAAAGTAAGTGGCGCTAACCATTAATATGGCGATCAGAATCCACAACAAAATCGCAGTGCCCGCCCACAGGCGTAACCGGCGACGCGAACGATTTAAAACCATCTGGGTCACTTCATTCGTATCCATTAATTCACTTTGAATGGTTTTTTGAGTAGTCATGATTGGTTTTCCTTTGATAAAAGTGTTCGTAACTGATTTTTCGCGTGATGTATTCGTGAACGGACCGTCCCCACGGGACAATCCAGCGTCCGGGCAATCTCGTCATAGGAGAATCCGGCATAAAAACGCAGAACCAGAACCTGGCGCAACGGGAACGTCAGCGGCGCGATCAGTTCGAGCAATCCTGCAGGTCCAGATCGAACGTCAGGCAACGCGGGAATCTGACTGGCGGTATCCATATCGAGTGAAATGAGACCGCGGGTTTGTGTGCGAACAAAAGAAAGAGCATGACTGCGAGCGATACGATAAAGCCAGGTTCGCAAGGCCGCAGGTTCGCGCAGCCGGCCCAGTGTACGGCACACTTCAAGCCAGACATCCTGAAGCAGGTCCTCGGTTTGATCCTTTGGCAGACGAAACGAGTGAATCAGAAATTGCTGTAAAGGCGGGTGCATTTCTGCGACGATCTCGCCCAGTGCCCTGTCATCCCCGGCTTGAAAGCGTATAACCAGGGTCTGAAACCACAGCCGCCGCAACGCCTTGCGATGATGGGTAGTTAGTTGCCTGGACTTGTCAGTCATACGAATAATCCTGAATCTTTATTTACGCCATAAGTTCTTGCACTACTATATAGGCGTACAGCCCCCTGGAAAAAGTTCAAAAAAATGAAAAATTATCGACCCTGATAAGAAACTTGATTATCTCGAACTCGACTTTGGCGACCATAGCTATATCATCATAATGTTATCCCAGTCACATGTAACAGAAGAGTAAAGCAGGCGCCATAATCCGTTCTGCCATTATTTCCGGAAATATCCTCTAAAAAATATTTCCCAAAGTTCCTTTCTCATTCCGGCGCGAACCCATGTTCCAGACGGGCCAGCGAACCCACCTTGCCAGTGACCAGCAGTTGATCGTTTAGCTGAATCACCGTATCCGGATCCGGATTAAATAGTGTGATGCCATCGTGCCGTTTCAGGGCAATGATCAAAACCCCCACCTGACGCGGCAGATTGGCCTGGCGCAGCGATTGTCCAATCAGTTTATTGCCTTCGCCGATACGATATTGTTCCGCCTCCAGATCCACCCCCTGGGCGGCAAAGTCCAGAAAATTAACCACTCCCGGCCGGGTCAGGATATTCGCCAGCCGGGTCGCGCCAATAATCTGAGAACAAACCACCTCGTTGGCGCCGGCCCGTTTTAAGCGCGATTGGCTTTCCGGCTTTTCACTACGCGCCGCAATCACAATTTTCGGATTCAAATCCCGCGCGATCAATGTTACAAATACATTGGCCGCGTCCGAATCCAGCACGCTGATCAATCCGCGTGCGTTCTTGATACCGGCGTCGATCAAGACTGACTCTTCGCTGGCGTCGCCACGGATATACAACAAACCATCTTCCTCAGCGCGGGCACAGGCCTGCTCATCACGCTCGACCACTACAATCGGCACATCGCGCCGTTGAAGGGTTTCACAAACCGAAGCGCCGGTCCGGCCATAGCCGCATACAACAATATGACGATTCAGTGAGGCAATAATCTTATCCACTTTGCGTCTCCCGAAAATACCGCGAACCTGGCCTTCAACCACTACAGCCACCAGTGTACTCAGCGCCGTCGTCGCCACGGCGATACCCACCACGATCATAAACATCACCACCAACTTCTCGCCGTCATTAAAATGATACTCGCCACTGAGCATCCCCAACGTACTGATGGTTACCAGGGTCAGATAAAAGGAATCCAGTAACGACCGATGCCCCGCCAGGCTGAAACCCACAATCCCCACGCCAATAACCAGAAAAAGCAGACACAAAATGATTGTGAGCTTACTGATCGGCTTCCGTTGTTTGATTTTCAGCAAAGCGGACATAAAACAAACTCAAACCAGCAAAACCGGCTTAAGGGGTATATATTACTCAAAGGCCTGAGAGAAATTCCAAATTCATATCTTATCTATCGGCCGAACAGGGAAATGAGCTTCAGGAGATGTTGGTAACCCGGAAAATCACGAGCCTTTAACCATTTTTTGACATAACCAGAACAATAATCGTCAACACCGAGATTGCCAGCATACCCGCTAAAACGATCACAGCCATCTTCAAGCCGATATTCTTATCGCGTTCCGCCAGCACATCTTCCAACTCAATATCGGCCTGACTGCTGCCTTTTTCCAGATTCTCCAGTACCATCGGATCGATACTTTTATGGGCATGCAGTGGCGGCTCGCCTTGTCGGATGCTTTCCAGATCTTCTTTTAACAGTTTCACACTGCTGTATCGCGTATTACGATCTTTGGCCATCATCACCTCGATAACCTCAGCCACTCCGACACTCAGTGATTTGTTAAGATGGTCCGGAGGCACCAGTTGTTCCTTGAGGTGCTTGTGCATAACCGCCGAAGGCGTAGGCGCTTCAAATGGAACCTTACCGGTAACCATATGATAAAACATGGCGCCCAGTGAATAGATGTCCGCCCGGAAATCAATGTCGATTTCACCACGGATCTGCTCAGGCGCGATATAATAGGGCGTACCATAAGCCCGACCAGCCTCCATCTGCGCGGCCTCCTCATCCGCCGCCTCACGCGCCAGACCCATATCAGCCAGCTTAGCCACTCCATCCTCGGTTAGCATCACATTTTTAGGCTTGACATCACGGTGGATCAGACCACAGCTATGAGCGTGTTCCAACGCGTCAGCGATCTGACAAACGATATCGAGCGCCTCTTTCTCGCTGTAAACCTTACCTGCCGCCAGATCATCATAGACTGTCTTGCCCTTGACATACTCCATCACAAAATAGTGATATCCCCCGGCCTCGCCGACATCGATCGCCTGCACGATATTTCGATGATTAAGCTTGGCCGCCGCTTTGCCTTCTTTGTAAAACCGTTCGACATATTCAGGATTCTCACTGAGGCGCTTGGGCAATACCTTGATCGCCACCAGCCGATCCAGTGAAATCTGACGCGCTTTAAACACGGTCGCCATCGCCCCGGCGCCCAGCTTCTCCAGTATCTGAAATCCGGGTATCCGCTGGGCCGGCCTCGACTCCTCTATACTCCGGCGGATCCGGGCCAGCTGGGTCCGGGTCAAAAACCCGTTATCGAGCAAAGATTCCTGCAAACTCTTGGGATTTTCGCCTGAAGTCTTCTTTATCGTTTCGATGCATCTTTTGACTTCTTCAGGCGTGCAGAGGTTGTTCTCAACCACGAGTTTGCCTAGAATAGAATCTATATTCGTTTCAGCCATAGTTACACATTACTTAAGGGTACGGCAAAGGTTTGCAAAGGACCACCTTATTAGAAACGTTAATTTTAGCACTGCCAAACAGTGCGTCAAGTTATAAAATCTTTAAATTTAACTTTCCGCTTTACTGCCATAACATAAAGCCGGCCCCAGCCACTCCAAAAACAAACCCTTGTTATACAAGTATTTACGAACCTCAAAGCACAAATGGCATTTTCCTGCATATTGTGTTTCTGGCTCGAAACCATATTCACTGGCAATCCGGGCAAGGCCCGCAGGACCTTCATGCAACAGGACCGACCATATTGGATGGCGCTCTGGATCAAATCGCTTCCATTGTTCAAAGAGGTTATTATCATCGGTGCTGTCAACGGTGCAAAGTATGATGCCGGCACAGGTACCAGAAAAAACTCGGCCGGCCGCATCAATATGGACATGGCCTGCTCCTAGTATCGCCGTACAACTAAAATCGGTTAAATCTTGGTAAGAAATTAACTTAATCGCCGGTATCTCATCATCGGCCCGAGCCAGGCGGGCCAGACAATCCCCGGCTCGTCCCACCATTCGTTCGGGACGCTTCGTCAGCTCATCTCGCAGCAGCTCTTCACGGATGTCAGGTTCAAGATCTTTCAATAAGACTGGATTTTCATAAAATTCATGCCAGCGCAAACGTACCCGATCGTGTCCAAGGATCTCACAGGCAATACGATAACACAACTGGACACGCTCTATTGGGATATATTCCTGATGATAGATATCAGTACTGATCTGCAGTAGTGTCAGACCCAATCGATCCAGTTCGGTCAGTCGTTCACGGGCAGTTAATTCATCCATACACCAATATGCGTTGGTCTCAACCTTCTCCAAACCGGATAATGCCAGCTCTCCAGCCCGATGCAATATATCTTTAATTCTGGCATAATGTTTAAAAGGCTCTCCGCCAGTTATATGGACCTTGCCGCGCGTACCGGCCAATCTCAATATACTCCGCCAGCAGGAGATGGCCAGTTCAGTACTCATTGGCTCTGACTGCACATCCGCGTCGGGACCGCAATAGACGTAACAGCAGGCACACCGGCTTGAACACCAGTAGGTGAGCATCAGACCCACTGAATGCCAAAGCTTAAATCTCGGCTGACTTCTGGGAGTACGCCGGTTATAACAATTCTCGTTGAGATCGGTTTCTAACATGGTCACTATTAATATGTTATCCTTTCATCGTCCGAAGTAACAGAAAATCCTGATGCGTTTTATGAATTCATCCAGACAATAAACTATACGTTAGAACAGGTCAATTCTCTTTATTATCCCCCCCAACCAGAATGAAAATCCCGGAAAGACGATTGGGTATCCTGGTAAAATTCTGAGCCCGAAAGGGCGGACCGATAAAGTGGCCAAATTCAGCCTGACCAGACAGTTTTTATCGGACAAAAAAAAGTCGTTATTACTTGGTGGAAAAGCGTTAAAGAAATGCAACACTTGCTGTCGATACATTTTACCGCCAGGATTGAAAGCCTCGGTTAATCCCGGCTCTTTTGTTTGAGCAGAATAAATAACCCCGGGCACGGAGCAGAATCAAATGACTAAATTTGAATTGATCGAAGAGATACGCAGCTTGAATTTCACCGCTTCTGTGGAGTTTCTTTCGCAGTTCAGTGAAGAAGAATTGCAGGAATATCTGGATCACCTGATGAAAGTCGAGATTAACGACCTGACTGCCTGCACGCCCATCGTAGTTCCGTTCCATTAATTGCCGACACTACAGCACTCCTTAATCATATACCTTTAATAGATAAAGGATGAGCAGTAAACTTTTCCTTTGTGTATTAAAGGTAATTTTTTGCCTGTAAATTTGCCCTGTACCTGAAAAACACCGCTTTTTCTTTTACATCGGATCGTATTCATTTCCGTTTCTTATCACTGTCAATTACGGCGCCCGGGTAATCCGAGTTGATGATGCATCGATGCGATCAACCAGCTCATATAAGGCGCCAGTGCCGCCGTAAACAGGGCGGAAAACAGCACATTCAAAAGCGCCGGGCGAAAAGACTCCATCAAAGCGCCCTGCCTGACTAGATAAAGCCATAATTCAAACAATTGCGTCAGAAAAGCCAGAACCAGAGTCAGCAGCATCAGGATGACCGGTCGGTTGCCATAAAGATAATCACGAATCGAAACAATAAAGATTGCCGCCAGGCCATAGGTCAGGGCATGACATCCCAGTGGAGCTTCACTGGCCAGATCTTTAAATGTGCCAATGATCCAGCAAGCCAGCAATACGCGGTTTTTTTCGCCTCGCAATGCCAGAACCACCGTTAACATGAGCATTAAATCGGGCACTATCCGCTGGGGGCCCAGTCCCAGGGGAGGGACAATGCCAACCTGAAAAATCAGGATAACCACTGTTAATATCAAAAAAGGAATCCAGCGCATAACTTAGCGAATCTCCTCGGTATGCGCTTCATGCACAGGGGTCACGACCACCACCTCATTAAGGCGTTCCAGTTCAATCATTGGCCGGACGGTAATATTCAGCATGACGGGATTTTTCTCATCACGCTGGGCAGACTGAACCTTCCCGGTTACAACCGGGATTGGCAAAGTATCCGGCGCGCTACGGATAAAAACCGGGTCATTGGGCTGAACCGGATAATTCGAAGAAACCATTGTAATAATGATCGGCTGCATCCCCTGACCAATAAGCATTCCTTCCGCTTGCCAGTTCTCGCCCCGCTCCGGACTTGGCTCAATAATCACCGGCACTCGAAACGCAGGATCAGTAATCAACTGCAAATTGCTTGTTTGAGCGCCGGACGATACGATCCGGCCTACCACAGCATGATCGTAATAACCGGCCACGGATTCATCCGACACCCCAATATCGGGCTTATCGGACGTCTGCTCCCCATCTTTTTCCCAATCTGAGCCTCCGACTGCATACAATCCAGGGCGCACCTGGCTGGCAGTACCATGATCCAGCAGATAAATCCGGCTGGCGGCATTTCCTGTCGATCCCATTACCGACGCCGCGACAAAACTCATTCGTTCCATCCGGAGCGATTGACGCAATCCGGCCAGTCGCTCGACGAGTTGTTTCTGGTTGATCAGTTCCTGACGCAAGTTGGAGTTTTCCATCTGATAGCGTTTTGTTTCCTCTATCAACATACGCCATTCGCGGGGAGATATCTGATCGGAATCATTCGTTCTTAACTGTTCCGAAATCGCCAGTCCGCTTTGACGCGACCGGAGATAAAATGGTCCCAATATTTTTGCCATGGCATGGTCAAATCTCTCGGTCACCCGGGCAGGCAGACAAACGGCGATCAGCGACACAACCATCAGGTAAATGAACGCTTCCCTGTAACCTAGATAACCGGGAGTTTTGAAACCCATGGCAACAACTCAAAATAACTAGACATTGATATCGTCTGATTCGAGCGTGTCTTTCCAAAGCTCGAGATTTTCCAGATAAACGCTGGTGCCCCGCGCCACACATGACAATGGATCATCTGCGATACGCACGGCCAGACCAGTGGCGTTACACAGTACCACATCCAGCCGCCGCAACAGGGCGCCACCACCGGCCAGACAGATGCCGTTATCGATCAAATCCGCGGCCAGTTCCGGCTCGGCCCGTTCAAGAGTTCGCGTTACCGCGTCAATAATAGCCGACACCGGCTCTTTCAGCGCTTCCCGAATCTCTTCACTGGTAATGACAATCTTTCGGGGTAAACCAGATATAGTATCACGGCCGGCAACTTCCATCGTCAGCTCTTTGTCTAAAGACGAGGCTGATCCGATTTCAATCTTGATTTTCTCCGCACGGGGCGCACCGATCAGCAGGTTATAAGTGCGTTTTAAATGATTGATGATGGCGTCATCCATATCATCGCCGGCCACCCGCACCGATTCCCGCACACTGACATCCGCCAGTGACATGATCGCCACTTCCGTGGTTCCGCCTCCGATATCGACAATCATGGATGCGGTCGGCTCTGTAATCGGCAGCCCGGCGCCCAGTCCGGCCGCCATCGGTTCTTGCACCAGGTATACCTTTCGCGCATTGGCTCGCTCCGCAGAATCCAGTACTGCGCGTTTTTCAACCGCCGTTATGCCGGATGGCACTGCAATCACCACGCGCGGACGGATCAATCCTCGTCGGCCATGTACTTTACGGATAAAATAACTCAGCATCGCTTCGGTTATTTCAAAATCACTGATAACCCCATCTTTCAAAGGCCGGATTGCAGAAATCGAACCCGGTGTCTTACCCAGCATTTCTTTCGCCACCAGACCCACTGCGTTTCCGCCCTGCAAGACCTGGTTGGTTCCTTTCCTGACAGCGACCACCGAAGGTTCGTTTAGGACGATACCCTCGCCCCGGACACAAACCAGCGTATTACAGGTACCCAGGTCAATGCCCATATCCACTGAAAATAAACCTAATATAGAATCAATGATCACAATCGGGTTCCTTTTGTTCGGTTAGCCAACTGCTCAGGAGGAATTATTCAATAAAGCTTATACTTGATTTTCGAACCGTAACTGCATTATAAGGGTATAGTTACAACTATGGCCCCTCCCCCCGGCTCCTTGCGTTTGTCTGATTAAAACTATTGTCAGAAATTCTATCGCAATCCACCAACTCTGGCAAGCATGACTTTGCGTCATGACCCGCCTGTAACTAATATTTTTCTAATTCTTTTCAAATCATATAGTTATATGAATCATATTGCAAAATAAAAATCCGCTTTTTTTATCTGCGATGACTCGCCACCTGGAACAACTGTCGTTTGTTCAAAATATCTTACTGTTCGTTATTGAATTGCCATGTTCAGATAAATCCATTATAAATTGACCAAATTGTATTATTTTATTTACGGGAGCTCTTATTATGAAAAAGCATTTTGTCTTCAATTGGAAATCGGTTTTATTAATTGTGGGCCTCTTAAGCGCTTTGGGTTGGTCAGCAGAATATCAATATCCCTTTCAGAATCCCAGCCTTCCCGAAGCCCAGCGGGTTGCCGATCTGATCGGTCGCATGACCCCTGAAGAAAAAATGGGCCAGTTGATGTGGAACGCCCCCGCCATTGAACGGCTGGGCATCCCGGCTTACAACTGGTGGAACGAATGCCTGCATGGAGTCGCGCGTAATGGTCGGGCCACCATCTTCCCCCAGGCCATCGGCATGGCCGCCACTTTCGATACCGACCTGATGCAACAGATCGGTTCGGCCATCGGTGTCGAAGGCCGCGCCAAGTTCAATGCCTGCTCCGCCCAGGGTTATCGCGGCCAGTATCAGGGCCTCACCTTCTGGACTCCTAATATCAATATCTTTCGCGATCCGCGCTGGGGCCGTGGCCAGGAAACCTACGGCGAAGACCCTTTCCTCACCGGTCAGATGGCCGGCGCGTTTGTCCGTGGCCTGCAAGGTGACAATCCCCGCTACCTCCAGGCCGCCGGCTGCGCCAAACATTATGCCGTCCATAGCGGCCCCGAAGGCCTGCGCCACGAATTTGACGCGGTCGTCTCACCCCGCGACCTCTGGGATACCTACCTGCCCGCGTTTGAAACACTCGTCACCGAAGCACGGGTCCAGGGTGTCATGGGGGCTTACAACCGTACCAACGGCCATCCCTGTTGTGCCCATCCCTATCTGATGCATGAAGTGCTTCGTGTCCAATGGGGTTTTGATGGCTACTTCACCTCCGATTGCTGGGCCATCAACGACTTCTTCCAGGGCCACAAGATCGTCAAAACCGCCGCGGAATCGGCCGCCACAGCCCTGCTTGCCGGCTGTAATCTAAACTGCGGCGATGCCTATCGCGCCCTGCCCCAGGCTCTTAAAGATGGCCTGATTACCGAAAAAGATGTCGATATGAACCTGGCCGATCTGCTGCCGATCCGGTTCCGGTTGGGCCTGTTCGATCCGCCGGACAGGGTGCCGTTTAATCAGATCGGCCCGGATAAAATCGGTTGCGAAGCCCATGTCCGGCTTGCCCATGAAGCCGCCGTCAAATCGCTGGTCCTGCTCAAAAACACCCAAAACACCCTGCCCATCGCCAAAGACCTCCGCCAGGTCTATGTCTGCGGACCATTGGCTACCGATCTCGACTCTCTACTGGCCAATTATTACGGCCAGAACGAAAACATGGTCACGATTCTCGAAGGGATCGTCGGCAAAGTCAGCCCACACACCTCGGTACAATATCGTCAGGGCGCCCTGCTCGATCGCCCCAACATCAATCCCATCGACTGGTTCAGCGGCGTCGCGGCAGAATCCGATATCACCATCGCCTGCCTGGGCATCAACAGCCTGCTCGAAGGTGAAGAAGGCGAATCGATTGCTTCGCCCGACAAAGGCGACCGGTTCAATATCGACCTGCCTCAAAACCAGATCGACTTCCTCAAGAAAATTCGCCGCAACGCGAAAAAGCTGGTCGTCATCCTCACTACCGGCAGCCCGGTGGTCTGTCCCGAATTATACGACCTGGCCGACGCGCTTCTGCTGGTCTGGTATCCCGGCCAGCAAGGCGGCCAGGCGGTCGCCGATGTCCTCTTTGGTGACGCAGTTCCTTCCGGACGCCTGCCCATTACCTTCCCCAGATCGCTGGCCGATCTGCCCCTTTATGAAGACTACGCCATGGCCGGCCGCACCTATCGCTATATGACCAAAGAACCCATGTACCCATTCGGTTTCGGCTTAAGTTACACCCAATTCGCCTACAGCAACATCAAGCTGAGCCGGCAATCCATTTCATCCGGCCAATCCGTCACCATCACCGCTACCATCACCAATACCGGCCAGACCGCCGGCGAAGAAGTCGCCCAGCTCTATATTACCGACCTGCAAGCCTCTGTCCCCGTCCCGCAATATGCCCTCAAAGGCATGCAGCGCCTCGCGCTCAAACCCGGCCAGAAAAGTCAGGTCTCCTTTGAAATCACCCCCAAATTGCTCCAGATCGTCGACAACGACGGCCAGCGCATCCTCGAACCCGGCCGCTTCCAGGTCACCATTGCATCCAGCTGCCCCTCCCCCCGCAGCCTCGCCCTTGGCGCAGCAAAACCAGTCTCAACGGAACTTGAGGTAAAATAATCCGTTAGAAACCATCCGTACCAGCAGACCCGAGGTAAAACCAGCCGCTTGCCAGATATAACCTCTCATTCGACTAGAACATCCTGATTAAAAAACTGATTAACCGAAAATTCCAATATTCATCCCAAAAGTTTTGAAATTAATTTGATGATCGAATAGACCAGGTTTATTATATAAGTGTCTTACCTGCTCCAGGTGTCAAGGGGCAGTCCGGTATACATGTTATAATTGCGAGCAGTTTTCGGAGACAATCGGATGAAAAAGTGGTGGATTCTGGCCGCGGGCCTGCTAATTGCGGGTATCTTATTTCTCAATAACCTGACTGCCGGTCAAGGGCCATCTCAACAGCCCAGAACCTATACTGAAGGCCCCCAGGCCTGGGCCCTGGCTTGCGCAGCAGTCCTGGCCGAATACAATGGCCATCGCCATGATTTATTGGAAGAACAAATTACCGATGAGAATGGGCTGGCGGAAACCAAGAAACTCCTGGATGAATGGTGGGGTATTACCAGCCGCAAAGAACTTCTGGCCTCTTTGCGCAGCATGGAAATCCGCGGACACCGTGCCGGATTTCAAAAAATATTAAATGTAGTCAAAAGTCTGCCGCCTGAACAAATCAATGACTATATGGCCCGCAACTGCCTGACATCCGAAAGCCTGCGTGATTTTCGTGTCGTCTTGAAATACAAAGATCAGGTACCCGAAGCAGGCATTCTGGCCTGGGATCTGAGCCGGCTGATTATGCTCTGTCGTGAGGGCTATGCGCTTGGCTGGCTCACCGAAGAGGAAGCCTGGACCCGCATCATGGCCTACGCCCGGGCCCTGCAGGCCAATTACCATTCCTGGGAAGAACTCGGTCGTAATTATCTCATCGGACGGGAATACTGGTCCGCCACTCAAACCCGCAAGTCCGGCGAACGTATGCGAGATGCCTATCGTCGCCTGATCGAAGCACCTGGCAGCCCTTGGAATCGACTCCCCTGGGATATGAAATTAAGTACGGATATCGAACTCCCACCAGATCCTTCTCAGAACTACTTTTAATTTGATAATATCTGTTGTTTAGAGGTGATGATCATGAAGCATTTCCAACTGACCCTGATAACCGTTTTATTAACAATATTCGCAACCAGACCCGTCCAGTCTGAAACATCTGCTACCAATATAATAACCGTTCCGGATGACATTTCTACTATTCAAGGAGCTCTTGATCGGGCAGTTGACGGCGACACGATTTACATCAAAAACGGAACTTATACTGAATTTCTCTCCCTTGCAAAAAAAGATCGAATCCATATCCAGGGTGAGAGCCGTGACGGCGTCATTATCCAGCAAGATATTAGCGAGCCGGATATCTTCACGATTGATGTCTGTCCTGTTGTTCTGCTCAGCAATCTGACCTTTCAGCGACTTGGCAACCATGATGATCATAATCCCAATTCAAACACCACTGCTATCAACGCCGCAGGCAGCAGTCTGGAGATTTCAAATTGTCATTTTAACAAAATTGGAGACCGAGGTATTCATGGTTATGGCAAACATTTTACCTTGAAAAACTGTCTTTTTGAAAATTCTATCATGGAGGGAAGCGCATATTGGACTCCGGAATGTATTGTCGAAAATTGTACGTTTCAAAACATCAGCTCAAATGGCATTCATCTGGAATTCTGCAAAGGATTTGTAACGAATAATAAGTTTATTAATTGCACTGCCGGTTTGATCGTGTGCAATGCAAATCAGACTATAACAATCTCGAATAATCTAATTAGTGGATGCAAACATGGAAGTTTATTTATTTCCCGGGAGCCAAGCCATCCCAATTACAAAAAATTCGAACCCAATGCGCCGGTAAGATATATTATCACTGATAATATTCTAGAAAATTGTGATGGATACAGTATTTTTTTTCGTGACAATGTTGGTCAATTCGAAATCAGCAAAACCCAATGTGTCAACAACAAAGATTATGGCATTTATATTGCGAAAGCTTTGGAAGGTAAGATTGAACATTGTCAGATAGCTCGATCAAAAAAAATAGGTCTGGCCGTTGCTGAAAACTCAAACCTTGAAAAACTGCTTTGTGCGAATAATGTCATTGAAAATAACGGCGAAAACGGTATTTATATTAAAGGAATCAAAAATTTAGAGATAAATCATAATCAACTTAAAAACAACGGTTATGATGACATGCAAATTGTCGAAATCACAAAGACATTAGCAATCCGCCATAATACTTGCATGAATCCAAATCGTTGTGGGATCGCTCTTGAGAACTTAAGCTGCACAAGTTGTTCCATCACTAATAACCATATAGAAAATTCCAATCAGCCATCAATCTATATCAAAAGGTGTAAACAAGGGGGAGATGTCACAGGGAATTATTGTGAGAGTAAATGTCGAGGTATCGATTGTGTTGATAGTGCAAATTTTCAGATTAGCAATAATACCTGCTCGAACAATACTGAAAATGGGATCAATGTCCACCACTCATTGGAAATAATTGTGAAATCGAACCAATGTCAGCAGAATCAAATGGATGGTATTTTAGTTAATGAAGAATCTAAAGACATCCAACTAGTTAATAATTTTTGTGAATACAATAATTATAGTGGGATATTAATACAAAAAAGTTCTGTGGCTGTTATACATAACAATCAGTGCCACAACAACCGCTGGGCCGGTATCGGCCTGCGTGGTATTCGCAGTTCCGCTAACTTGACCGATAACTCCGCCAATGATAACGGCGCCTGGGGCATTATCGCCTGGGCCGGGGCCGAAGCAACTCTCGAAAACAACAATCAGGCACAAAACAATGCTCTTGGCGGAATTCAAATCGAACCCGGCGATCCTGAAGAACTCGCTACCCAGTGGCAGGCGCTGGGGGATGATTGCCTGGCAAAAAAAGATTTCCGCCAGGCGCTGGATTATTACCGCCAGGCGGTCGAAGTCAATCCTGATGGGTTCGACGGCTATAACATGCTGGCCTGGTCGGCGATCCAGCTGGCCAATTCCAACGATCCCAATCAGAATATCTCTCTGCACCAGGAAGCCCACAAGGCCTTTGAACGGGCTGTCGAACTGGGGCCCTGGAGTGTGGACGCGCTTATCGGTTTGGGGCAAACAGCCCTGCGGCTCAGCTATTCCCAACGAGACCAGAAAATAACCCTGCTCGAACAAAGCGTCGCCAGCTATCGCAAAGCCTATGAATACCGTCCTACCTTGCCTGGAGCCGCCACCGGCTATGCCTACGCGCTCTACTATACGTATTTCACGGATACGCGATACAACCAGAACAGCCCCGAACGCAAGCTTGCCGCCGATATATGCCGGGTCGCTTTAAATGTCGCGCCCCAGGACGAAATATTGCTTACCGTGGTTGGCTGCGATTATATCAACCAGGCTCATCAACTGGATGGCGACCAGCGCCGCTATTGCCTGCAACAAGCCGAACAACTTTTCTTGCGCATCGATCAGCTAACCGAAAAACTGGGGGGGGCCGCCTACAATCTCGCTTGTGTTTATGCCTTGCTGGGCGACGAGGCCAAATGCCTTGCCAATCTGAAAAATTCCACAACAAAAACGCGAAGCATCGATGCGGATTATATCGAACAGGACCCGGACCTGGCCGCCATGAAAGACAAACCCTGGTTCCGCGAATTTATCGACTCCATTAAACCATCAGATTCCAAACCATCCGGCAATGAATCCCAATAAAAAACCGACGTATTTTAAAAATACGCCGGTTCGATGATACCTCATTCAACGATCGAAATCATCCATTGAATTCATTAAATGATCCCTTGCCCATCGGAATCACTGATTCCGGATTAACTGTCGACGACATCGGTTTCTTCCCCTTGGCAATTTGATGATACGCCTGATCACTCAGTCCCATACGAGCTTTATTGCCGGCCCCGGCGCTTGTTCGGATTTCAGGGCGTATCAGGTTGCCTGATCCGGCTCGGTTTCCGCCCACCAGGGCGGCCAGTTCCTCGACAATCTGGTGCATCTGCGCCGCCTGGGCGTTCAGTTCTTCAGAAGCGCTGGCAGATTCTTCCGCGTTGGCCGCGTTCTGTTGTGTCACCTTGTCCATCTGGCTCATCGCGGTATTGATCTGCTCGATCCCCTGGGCCTGTTCCCGGCTGGATTGGTAGATCTCGTTGACCATAATCGCCACTTTCTGGCCAATCTCAGTATTCTTTTCAAGCAGGCCGTGCACTTTGTTGTGCAGATTGGAAGCCTGGTCGATCTGAGAATTCGATTGTCCGATCAGGTCACCGGTCTCCTTGGCGGCGCTGGCAGCGCGCATCGCCAGATTTCGTACTTCTTCGGCAACCACGGCGAATCCCTTGCCGGCTTCACCGGCCCGCGCCGCTTCCACCGCGGCATTCAAGGCCAGTAAATTCGTCTGAAAAGCGATCTCATCGATCGTCTTGATAATATGACCGGTCTGCCGGCCAAATTCAACCGAGCGCGCCATGGCCCCGGCCATCTGGTGGTTGGCTTCGGCGACCTCTTTAGAGATTACGGCCGCCTCATCTTGCATCATGGTATTACACTGCTCGGCATTATCAGAGTTCCGTCGCGTCATTGAAGCCATCTCTTCCAGGCTGCTGGACGTTTCTTCCAGGCCCGCCGCCTGCTCGGTTGACCCTTCCGCCAGCGATTGCGATGCCGATGACACCTGCCCCGAAGCAGAGGCAACCTGCTCCGCACCTGCCGTCATGTCCCGGATAATGGCGTTGATTGGCCGCGTTATACTCAATGCCAGAAAGACACCCATCAGGATCGAAGTCGCCACGCCGACTACCAGCGAGATGATCATGGTGAGTGTGCTGGTCGAGGCCGTCTGTTTGGAGGATTCTCCGGCTTCATACGCTTGCGAATCACTTATCTCAATAATCCGGTCCAGCTTGGCAAAAGCCTGTTTTTGAATATCCCGACAGACGACCATGGTCTGTTGATTGATCTGACGATATAAATCCTGGGCCTGAGAGATTTCATTGCGGATATCCCGAAAACAATTAAACACCTCATTCGCCGCGTTGGTCATCTCCTGATACACGCTTTGGGCTTCCGCCAGATTATTCTGACGAATCAGGGCCTTGATCTCCTTAACCTGTTCATGAAACACCTCATGCGAACTCAGGCTTTTTTGTATCGAACTGGTTAATGCCGGATTCCGGCTGCTGAAGGTGGACACCCATTGACCGTAATTGCATAACGTATGGTCTTCTCCCCCCTCAAAGACTTGCTTGTCCTGAAGCATCTGGCCAATCGCGGCCATTACCTTATAATGGTCTCCTCGAAAACCCTCGATACGCTCTTTCAGCGCGTCTGGATTGAGAATGTCTTTTTCATCCAGCAGACGGCACATGTCCATAAATTTCAGATTTTCCTGTTTCCACGTCCCGACATGAGTGACAAACTCTTGCCAGAGACGATCTTCCTCCTCAGCTCTGGGCAACGCCTCATAAACCGCCCATGCCTTCTGATAGTCTTCACGGGCCTTGTCAATATTGACATACTGTTCCTGGCGTTGATCCTGAGTCAGGTTGGGATTCAGCAGGGTTCGCTGTGACGCCTTCAGCCGCTCCAGTTTCTCCTTAATAATTTCCAGATTCTGTATGGCGGGCAGACTGCCATCAGCAATTTCGACAACATCCCGACTGACATCCCGCAACCCCCATACCCCTACCAGGCCGATGATCGTTGTGATCACACATACCAGCAAAAAGGATGAGATCAACTTAACGCTGAGTTTCATTTTTTTGAACATGCCATTCCCTTTCAAGATTTGGATCGATTACTCCTGTTTCTGTTCTGCAATTTCTGTCAACTCACCCTCGGTGAGCACCTTGTCAATATCCAGCAATAGCTTCACCCGGTCGCCCAGTTTGCCCATACCCAGAATGAAATCGGTCTCGCCGTGTTTGCCCAGCGCTGGCGCCGGCTCTATCTGATCCGCGCCAATATCCAGAACTTCCAATACCCGGTCAACGATAATCCCGATACTCAGACATCCCGCGCCGAATTGAATTTCAACAACAATAATACAGGTCTGTTCCGTTGGATCGATTGCCGCCATGCCGAATCGGGTTCGCAAATCAATCACCCCAATGACCTGGCCCCGCAGATTGATCACCCCTCGAACATAATCTCTCGCCTGGGGGATCTGGGTAATCTCCATGTACCCGATAATCTCTCGAACTTTCATGATCTCCAGGCCATACTCTTCCCGGCCCAGTGCAAAGGTTAAATATTGTCCATCCATACTGGCACGCTCTGAAATGCTTGCAAATATCGTTCTCTGTGCCATTGTTACCTCTTTCTGGCCTGATTGATTGCCGTAATCCGGCGATCACCGGTCGCAGAAACCATCAACACCGTAAGCCTCAATGTACTAAACCATCTCCCCGAATTTCAAATCGTTTAACGTCACCCTGTTGATTCGTGCTGGAATTCCGGACCCGTTCCCGAGAATGATCGGTCTGCTCGCATAACTCAAACGGCAACGATGAATACCCGCCCGCCATCGTTCTCTCCCGGTCCCGCTTATTCCAGATTCACTTTTCATCTCTTCTCTCTCTTGGCTCAAATCACACGGCTCAATCCACCAGATTTTTAATGTGCCGGTTTTAGATCTTATCTCCAACAAAGGAGTTTCCCGTGAATGGATACAATGCCCGTATCCCCGGGCAACACCGCATCACGGAAAATCCGGTGGCACGTAACTTGTTTCGACTTGACCATGACTTGCCATAAGATAAATAATAATTCACTCTCTCTCTTTATTGGATTCAACGTTGTGGCCGGCTTATTACTATGGCCTTTAAAACAAGTTATCGCTCAAATATCCTTTTGCCCGCGTTTTAAAATCCGCCAGGGTTAAACCTCGTATTAAATATTATGGGCACCTCAAAAACAGATTTTAAGGTGCCCGTGTTGGCTTTAACTATTTCATTAATTATCGGCCCTTAAACAAAGACCGCCCCTTATCACACCGGATCTTCAGTCCTGGCCGGCATGGGCCGCCTTGCCTGAAACATCCGTTCCAGTATGATAAATATGAACATCGCGCTGCGGAAACGGAATCGAGATGTCCTGCTGATCGAACTGTTCTTTTACTGCTTTGGTGATATCCCAGTAAACGGTCCAGTAATCCGCGGTCTTGCTCCACGGTCGGCAGATGAAATTCACCGACGAATCACCCAGTTCATGCATACGGATCACCGGCTCGGGATCGGCCAGCACCAGAGGATGCGATTTGACTATCTGTTCCAGAACCGCCTGGGTCTTGTCCAGATCGTCACTGTAACTGATGCCGAACTTCATATCTACTCGACGGGTACTGCTGCCGGTGATATTCGTAATCACGCCGCCCCAGATCGATCCATTGGGTACGACCACGATCTGATTATCAAAGGTTGTTATCGTGGTGGTATTCAAATTCATCGATACCACTTTACCCGTTACGCCGCCGGCGGTTACTACATCGCCCACATCATACGGACGGTGCATTAAAATCATAATCCCCGCCGCAAAATTGTTCAGGGTGCCTTGCAAAGCAAAACCAATAATAAAACCAATCGCCCCAATACCGGCCACCAGCGGCCCGATATTGATGCCCAGCATCGACATCGCCACTACAAAGCCAATGATCATCGTCACCTTGGATACGGTATTGCCAAAAAACTCCTTCAGCAGTCCGGAACTGCCTTTATGAATCTTCATCGCGTGACGCGTCATGCCGCCCAGAAATACCGAAAGAATCCTGAACGCAATGATAATCAAAATAAACGAAACAATATTCCAGCCCCAACGAATGCCGCCCTCCGGGGATTTCAGCCAGCCAACCACCAGCGACTTCGTCGCGCTCACATCCTTCACGTCCACTTTAATACCGGTGACCGCGGCGATATACTTTTCGTACTCTCCGATGTCGCCGCCCTTGCTCTTCAAGGCCTGGATAACCGTATTACATCGATCCACCAGGGACGTCTGCTCTTCCCGTAATTTGTTCAGACTGGCCAGCAGATGCTCTTTCATCTTGGTATGTAACTCAACCTGCACATCTGCAATTTGCTTGACCTTGTCCTCCAGCTTGACATCCGCCTGCTCCAACTGCTCGGCAGCTTCGTCCAGTTTGGCTTTGACCGCCTCCACCTCTTCGGCGCTCTGCATCACCTCTTTATCCGATGCGCGCAATTCCTGATCTTTGCCATTCGCCGCATTCTCAACGACTGCCTGTGTGACTTCGCGAACTTTCTGGTCAACTTCTTCCGATTTCGTCTTCAGCGCTTCGACACTTTTCTGAAGCTCTGCTTCTACCTTGGGTTCTGTCGACGGCGCCTCCGCTCCTTGCTCAGGCGCGGACGGTTCTTTTTTAATTTGCTCGATCTTATCTTTGGCCTCATCCTTCGTCTTGGAAATATCACGGTTCGTGTTCTTTACTCCAATCTCTGTCAAACCAATCTGACGAACCTTATCCTCCAGAAGTTGAAACCAGGCCTCCGCTTCAATGACCAGTTGCTCTTTCCGTAACGGCTTGAGCAATAACTCCAGATCTTCTACCGGAATGGTTGGATCACTAACCGTAAGCGCCTTGGATGCTGCCGCTTCCGCCCCCAGACCCAGTCCCGCCGTCAATGCAATAATCACCACAATGAACACACCCATCAACTGTCGCATGTTTTGCCTCCATAACTATTGATTAAATTAAAAGTGCATCAATTAAATAACACCCGCATCCCGGGATGTTTCTACATGATATAAATCAAATTAGGAAAACCGCGGGATTAATCATCATATTGACCTTATGATATTCCTGCGATCATTTATCCTAGATTATATTTCCTCATAACCGCTAAAATCAAAACATTATCACTTTTCTTCAAAATTTCTAAAAATTTCACCCTTTCATCAAACCCAACCTTTTACTATACACAGTGTTTATTATTGGGTTGACACAGATCAAAATAACCATAATCCCTTATTTAATAGATACATAAAGATACCCGGTACCCATGATTGATATTTGGCCACAGCTGGAGAATTGAACCCTCTTGCTGGGCTGCCCTGTTTGCCGAGGATTTTAACGCAGGCATTTCTGTTATCGGCCGTTATAATTATGAGAGTTAAACCCCGGCCGAGACAGCAAAGGTCTGGCCACATACACATACTTCAGGAGCTTCTATGAATGTCCGCATCAAACTCACCCCTTACCTGCCACTAATGATACTGGCAATTTTCACCTCGTCGGTCCTGGCCCAGGCCAACTGGCCAACCTGGCGTGGCATAGGACTGTCGGGTGTTTCGCCCGATGGCAATCCTCCCGTTAAATGGAGCGAATCAGAAAATATCAAATGGAAGGTAGCCCTGAAAGGGGATGGCTCCAACTCAACCCCGGTTGTCTGGGGCAACAAAATCATCTTTCTTGAAGCGGTCAAAACCGATAAAGCCGATCAGGGAGCAACGGCCCAGCCACAACCTTCCCAGAATTCCGGCAGACGAGGCGGGATGGGTGGAGGCAAGCCAACCAATATTTATCAATTCAATGTCGTCTGCCTCAATCGTGCCAACGGTCAGCCTGTCTGGGAAAAAACCGTCACCGAAGTCCTGCCTCACGAAGGCCACCATAACGACCATGGTTTCGTCTCCTACTCACCGGTTACCGACGGCAAATTGATCTGGGCCAACTTCGGTTCACGCGGTCTCTATTGTCTCGATATGGAGGGTAACATTAAATGGAGCAAGGAATTACCCCAAATGACGATCCGCGCCGGATTTGGCGAAGGCGGCTCGGCCACTCTGGTTGATGACAAATTGATTATTCTTTGTGATCATGAAGGCGATTCCTTTATCGCCGCCTTTAATAAAATCACCGGTGACCCAATCTGGCGTCAAAGTCGCGACGAACGAACCTCCTGGACGACCCCGTTTATTGTCGAAGCCAATGGCAAACCTCAAATCGTTGTCGCATGCACCAACCTGACTCGTGCCTACGATCCGGCCAACGGCAACGTGATCTGGGAATGCGGTGGCCAGACCGACAATGTGATTCCAACGCCCGTTGCCGGATTCAATATGGTCTTCTGCACCAGCGGATATCGAGGCAGTAAACTGCAAGCGATCAAACTCGGCCATGCTGGTGATCTGACTGGTACCGACGCCATCGCCTGGGAAGTCAATACCGCCACACCTTATGTTCCTTCCCCTTTGCTCTATCAAGATAAACTCTATGTTCTCACCAGTAACAACAATGTCGTCAGTTGTTATAACGCCCAAACCGGCCAGAACTACTATCAAAAGCAAAATCTTGACGGCCTGCAAGGCGTGTACGCCTCTCCCGCCGCCGCTGCCGGACGCGTCTATTTCATTGGACGCAACGGCGCCACCTGCGTAATTAAAAATTCAGACAAACTTGAAGTGCTTGCTCTCAACCAACTGGACGACCGTATCGATTGCTCGCCTGTAATCGTGGGCAACGAACTCTATCTCAAAGGCAAAAAATCCCTTTACTGCATCGCAGAATAATATAAAAAGAACAGGCTGGTATTATTGCCGGCCTGTTTTTTTTGTTTCCATTAAGGCAGATCGCGATAGCGGTTAAACCAGGCCCGCTCCTCAAACGGCTTCTTCTCCGGCTGACTGCGCTGCTCAGTCGGCACGCCCACCGGCAATATAATCCGGATAATTTTCCCCACGGGTAATCCGATCTCCTTACCAATTTCTCCGGCCCGGCCTTCCAGTCGCAACCAGCCATCCACCCACACGCTGGCATAACCCAGCGCCGTGATTGCCAGCAGCATATTCTCTACCGCGGCCGCACAATCTTCAATCTCAAACGAAAAACCCTCGTAGGTTTCCGGTGCGTCAACGTTGACAATACACGCAATATACGCCGCCGCCTGCTGCATGGCTTTATTGGTCGGATGCATCGACCGGATCTTGGCGATAATATCCGTATCGTCTATAATCACAAATTCCGTCGTCTGACAGTTTTTCCCCGATGGCGCCTGCAATCCGGCCTGAACAATTTTCTGCAAGTCCTCACGGGGTATCCGCTGCAATCGGAATTCGCCCCGATAACTGTGCCGCTTTTGTATCGCTTCAAACAAGTCCATAACAATCTCCGCGCAAATTGATGTTCACATACGAACTTTACGGGTTACTATCTTACCTCACCGCCCCGCCCTCCGCAACCGTGAATTATCTGGCAATAAAATTGACACCGTAGCGTTGTTATTTCAATTACATGGCTCATTTAAGGTAAATTAAGGATCTTGACTATGAAAACTCTATTATCACTCATCGGTCTTATTTTCGCTCTGACATTAACCAGCAACGTTACGACCGCAAAAATCATAAAAATTTCAGAAGAAACGGTTAATGCGGCTTTCGAGAAACCCATTCCCAATCACCCCCGCCTGTTCCTGACCGAGCCCCAATTAACCACTTTAAAACAGAAAATCAAATCCGATCAAATGCTGACCGGAATCCACGACGCGCTGATTGCCGGGGCGGAACGGCTCATCGACCAGCCCCCCCTAAAAAGGGTTGTGACCGGCCGGCGCTTACTCTCGGTCTCGCGCGAATGCCTGCGCAGGACCATGCTGCTCAGCTATGCCTGGCGCATGACCGATGATCGCCGCTTTCTGAACCGATGCGAACAGGAAATGCTCGCCGCCGCCGAATTTACCAATTGGAATCCCAGCCACTTCCTCGATGTCGCCGAAATGACGGCCGCCCTGGCGCTCGGTTATGACTGGCTGTACCCTGAACTGGATCCGGCCAGCCGCCAATCAATTGCCGATGCCATCCTGGAAAAAGGCCTCAAACCCTCCTTTGACGCCCGCTACAACTGGTTTGTACGCGGCCGTAACAACTGGAACCAGGTCTGCCATAGTGGTATGACCATGGGCGCCCTGGCCATTCTGGAAGATCAGGGGCAACTCGCTCGCGAGATCGTACATCGCGCTGTCAATAATGTTCAGACTGTTATGGAACTCTACGAACCGGATGGCGCCTATCCCGAAGGCCCTGGCTACTGGGTGTATGGTACGACTTATAATGTTATGCTGCTGGCCGCGCTCGAATCCGCGCTGGGAACCGATTTCGGCCTCTCTGACAAACAGGGTTTTTCCCATGCCGCAGTCTACCTGAATAATGTCACCGGACCATTCCGCCAATACTTCAATTACCCCGACAGCGGCTCCAAGGTGGGTTTTACTCCGGCGGTTTTCTGGTTCGCACATCATTACAACGATCCCACAATGGCTTGGATGCAGCACCGTTATGTCTCAAGCCGTTTTCCCAATAAAACCAGTGAATTTGCCAACGATCGAACGGCTCCCCTGGCATTGATCTGGGCGGGCGATAAAGCGACACCCCCTCAATCGCTGGGCTGGATGGGCCGGGGACAGACTCCCGTGGCCATGTTTCGCACAAACTGGACCGACAACAACGCCACCTGGCTGGCCATTAAAGCTGGTTCACCTTCGGTTTCACACGGTCACATGGACGTCGGCTCGTTTGTGCTGGACGCCGCCGGCCAGCGCTGGGCAGTGGATCTTGGCCCCGAAGACTATAACAAAATCGAAACCCTCGGCATGAACCTCTGGGCCATGGGCCAGGATGCGCAACGCTGGGCAATATTCCGCTACAACAATCTGTCACATAATACGCTCGTGGTAAACGGCCAACACCAAATTGTCTCCGGCAAAGCCTCGTTTACCCGCTTCAGCAACGACAAACCTTTTAATCATGCCGTTATGGATATGTCCAATGTCTATCTCGGTCAGCTCGAGAAAGCCCTGCGCGGAGCCGCCTTACTGCCTACCGGCCAGATTCTGATTCAGGATGAAATAACCGCTCTCGATAAACCCGCCTCCATCCGCTGGGCCATGGCCACCCCGGCCCAGGTGGCTATCAAAGACGATCTCAACGCCGATTTAAAACTAAATGGCAAAACCATGGCATTTCAATTGCTGGGCGACCTCCCGGCCAGGTTGACGACCTATTCCACCGAGCCGAAAGCAGATTATGACGAACCCAATCCCAACACCATCATGATCGGCTTTGAAGTCCGGCTCGAGCCCAACCAATCCATTCGGTTGCCAATCCTGATGACCCCGCCCGGCGTCACCCAGACGCCCGTCATCCCCGCAAAATCGGTACTGGAATGGTCCGCACCTTTGCCATAAATCCCCGTTGGCAATTTGGCAGGCGTGTACGCCTCAAAGCGGACTACGATAGCAAAAAAACAAGTAACTTAATCGATATGAGGTACCCTGAGTCAGGAGGAATTCATTGTGTTTGACCTTTTTAAAAAACCTGTGCCGTTTATGGGCGGCCTGCTGTTTCCCGGATCTTTGCCGGCCCGTCCGGAAGATTTTCAGTTTCTAACTCAAAACTGTATCGAACTCAAACCCGCTCGGCCGGAACATCCCCATCGCTGGGCTCTCGAACTGAATCATTCCGAATGGGGTCGCGCGACTTTATTTTGCCCGCAAAAAACCAGCCCCCCCCTTCGAAGCCTGGTCGAGCAGGTGGTGTCGTTAACCGATCTGGAACGACAGGAAGTCTCGCGCGCCGGACACTGGCTGTCGCTATCGATGAATTCGCAGAAAAATAACATCCTGCATGATCGGAAATGCGCCTTGCGCTTCATGCACGCCATCATGGGACAGGATGGACTGGGGGCTATAGACCTGCTGGCCCGGTCCATCTGGTCGCCCCAGGCGCTGGCTGAAGAAGTGGCCCACAACGCCGACCTGGATGTCGATCATATCATTCACTGGCATGCCGTCCATGCGGAATCAGACAACGAAAAGGACGATAATTCCAATACTCCGGTAAACTGGCTCCATTCCCATGGCCTGGCCGAGATCGGATTCTTTGATATCGACATCCTGCGGCCTTCAGAAGACGTGACCGGTCGCGCCAAAGATGTCTTAAGGTCTTTAATCTTTGCCATTATCGAAGGCAACCTCAAACCCAATACGGATAAATTCTCGCTGGCCCATAACAAACCGATTCGCCTGGTACCGGCGGCCGATTTTCAGTCGAACGCTGAAAAGTCATTCACCGGCCTGCGGGATCATGATGAATATCATTCCGCCAAACGATCCGTTGCGTGTGAACCTCAAAGAGGCTTTGCGTTCTTCCGATCCAGAAAAATCATCCCGTCAAAATTCCTGTCCCAACCCTTCGAAGATGAAGGCCTGATTCAATTTTCTCACGCCGCGTCCTTAATGATGGCCGAACGGGCCCGGGCAACGTATCACGCTTATAGAACCTATACCCGGGAATTCCTGCCCTACGGATTTCAACCCCTGATTAAAATCGGGTATCCCATCGATAATGGCGGTCCAGACGACCTGGAACATATGTGGTTTTCCGTGAATGATCTCTATGACAACGAAATCGATGCGACCCTGGAATGCAATCCATTCAATATTCAAAACATGAAACTGGGGGATCGCGGCCGGCATCCCGTCAACCAGCTCACGGATTGGCTCATCCTGTCGCCCGCCGGCATGATCACCCCCCGCAACACCAAACCCGTCCGGTTTCTTCGCGAAAACAAAGCACTCCTCGATGAATGGCTCGAGCGCGCCAAACCAGGCGAAAACTCCTGATAACCTGATTTTCTATTCCCGTTTCCCGCGCCGTATGGTATAATGAATTATTCGAATTGGCCCGCTATTTATCGGGCTTTCAGTCAGCTTTAATAATTCATTCACATCCAACCGTCTTTCTCTGGCTGGATTGGAAACCTTGTTAACCGGAGAATCCCAATGGCACAAGTAACCCTGCTCGATTCCAGATCGGATGTCAAAGTGCTTGACTGCACGATTCGCGATGGCGGATTAATCAACAGTCACCTGTTTGATGACGAGGTCGTACGCGGCGTCTACCACGCCTGTGTCGAAGGCGGCGTCGATTACATGGAAGTTGGCTACAAAGGAGATAAAAAGATTTTCGCACGTAATAAATTCGGCGACTGGAAATTCAGCGACGAAGACAGTATCCGCCGGATCGTCGGCGATAACCCAACCGATCTGAAACTCTCCGTTATGGCCGACGCCGAAAAAACCGATTATCGGACCGATATCCTGCCCCGCGAACAAAGCGTGATCGACCTGATTCGGGTGGCCACCTATATCCACCAGATACCCACTGCCATCAATATGATCAAAGATGCCAAGGATAAAGGCTATGAAGTCTGCGTCAATTTAATGGCCATTTCCATCGTTAAAGACAAGGAACTGCTCGAAGCGCTCGAAATCTTTTCCCAGTCCGAAGCCGAAACCATCGTTATTGTTGACAGTTTTGGCACCCTCATGGGTGAACATATCCGTGATCTGGCCAAAAAATATCTCAAGGCCGCCCGCGCCACCGGCAAAGAAGTCGGTTTCCATGGTCACAACAACCTGCAGCTGGGCTTTTCCAATACTCTCGAAGCGATGTTTGCCGGGGTTACCCGTCTCGACGCAACCATTTTCGGCATGGGCCGCGGCGCCGGCAACTGCCCCCTCGAATTGCTGATATCGTTTATCAAAAATCCCAAATATCAATTACGTCCGATACTTAAGTGCATCGAAGATCATTTCCTTAAACTTCGTACTGAAATGGAATGGGGCTATATGATCCCCTATCTGGTCACTGCCCATCTCAACCGCCATCCTTCAGCCGCCATCGAATGGCTGGACAGCCCGGAACGTGATCAATTTGTCAAATTCTATGATAAATTGAATGAAGCGTAAACGCTGATAATGCTCTTGTATTATTAACTTTAAATCAGATTTTCCCTGGCGCACCCTAAAGGTGCGCTTTTTTTATGATATTTAAACTTTATCGATTTTAAGGATAAAGACGCCCCCGGTTAACGACGATGTTAAGTAGGGCAAGTTTCCCCAGGAAAATGCCCGGCGACCGGTTTGCCGACCGGAGTCATCAAGCAATAACTTGTTTTCTATCAAGTGTTTTAACCAGATTTTTCATGACCACAAAAGAAATTTTACTGATCACAGATCCTCAGCGGCCCTCTGAGCAGGTCGCCTCACTGGAATCTGCCATCACGGAGTTAGGACTCATTTGCCGTGCCTGCTGTCCGGAAGACGCGTTGAATCTGGCAAAATCCAATCATCCGTTTGCGGCGGCTGTTCTGACACTGGAGGGGTTGTCAGCCAGCTCGCTGCACGCGGAGATCAAGCCGTTGCTCCATGAATTGAATCGCCTGACGATACAAACGCTGGTTTTGGCCGATCCCAATCAAAATCAAGCCGGACCAATCGCCGATGGCGACAGGGGTATTTTTACAGTCGATAGCCGGGAATCCATCGATATGTTCAAGGGCCGATTGGCGGCTTTACGCGATGTTCGGGGACATATCCAGAATCTCTACCAGGAAATTCAGCGCCTGAAACTCGTTGGCCAACCGCTCAGTCATCATTTCCAGGAAGTCAATGAAGAAATGCACCTCGCCGCGCGTTTGCAGCGCGATTTTCTGCCCAAAAGCCTGCCGGAACTGCCCGGCTTGAAATTCACCACGGTTTTCCGTCCCGCCACCTGGGTCAGCGGTGACATTTACGATATCATGCGACTGGATGAAGAGCACGTGGGCTTCTATGTCGCCGATGCCGTTGGGCATGGTATGCCGGCCGCCTTGTTAACCATTTTTATCAAACGGGCCCTCATTACCAAACGCATCACCGGACACAACTATGAACTGGTCGATCCCGGCGAAGCGCTGATGATGCTCAATAACGATCTGCTCAACCAGCATCTGAGCGATTTTCAGTTCGTAACCTGCTGTTACGGCATCCTGAATTATAAAACACTGGAACTAAGAATCGCCAACGGCGGCCATCCCATGCCGCTGCGCATCGATTGCAATCATTTGAATCACGAACTGGATGTTCGGGGTTCCCTGCTGGGAGTCTTTGATAACCAGAGCTGGGAAACCCAGACTTTCCAGCTGCATCAGGGCGACAAACTCCTGCTCTATAGCGATGGCGTCGAACTGGCCTTCACCAATGAAGGTCCCGAAAGCACGCTCCAGTTCCGCCATGAATTCGCCTACCTTTCCAATCTCGATATCGAATCCATGTGCAACCAACTGGCTCAGATCATCGATATGGAAGAAGGGTCGCTCCACCCAAGGGATGACGTCACCATCGTCGGCTTGCAAATTCAATAAAACAGCCCGGCAATCCTGCCGATTTCTCTTCCCCAGAATTCCCCCCTGCTTGACAGGCCGCGGTTACGGTAAATAAAACACCTCCCGCAAGGGTTCCCAGGCCGGAGAATTATCCGGATTGGTCTCCATGATATCCGCCATATAGGCCCACCACTTTTTTACCACCGGATGGTCCGGAAGAGTGTCGGCGCGATGCCCTTCGGCCAGTTTCTGAACGGCAAAGAGAGTCAGTGTCTCTTCATCCAGAAAAATCGCGTAATCGGATATGCCCGCCTGTTTCAGCGCGTCAGCCAATTCCGGCCAGAGCGCGTCGTGACGGCGCTTATATTCTTCTTCATGGCCCGGTTTTAACTTCATTTTAAAAGCGTTACGAATCATCGCTGGTCTCCTGTTTGGATTCTCTGACTACAATAAACACATCCATTATAATCAATACAATCGTTATAGTCTATTTTATCCTTAAATTTTATATAATCCATATAATCGTATCGCCATTCTAGACAATGCAACGAAACACCTCATGAATGTTGTTTTAATTCAACAACTCGCTTGACACCCTACCAAATCAATTTTATTTTTCATATTGAACATGTTGCGGGGATTGTACCGCGGTGTGCCAGAAATAAACAAGTGTGATTTAATGAAACATCACCATGTCAGGAAGCCTTTTAACAAAATTTGCCCGCCAATTCATCAGCCAGATGCCCATGGCAGTGGTTGTGTTCGATCATGAACTAAAGATCATCGACTCGAATCCAGCCGCCGTCAAGCTTCTGCCGGCCGGCGATGAACTGCCCGATTTGCTAATCGGGGCAACGCCACCCAATGGAGATTCCTGGCACAACCTGTTCCAGACCATATTACATAATAATCAGACCCGTTCTTTCGAGCAGGTAACCTGTCAACACCCCCAACGCGACCTGATTCTTAAATTGATCTGCATTCCTATGCTGCAGGAGGATCGCTCGCCCTCTGCCGGCGGATATCTGATTGCCGAAGATGTCACTCGAGAAGCCCTCGTGACCCGCGATCTGGCCAATGCCGAACGCCTGGCGGCCCTTGGTAAATTATCTTCCAAAGTGGCCCACGAGTTGAATAATCCTCTCGATGGGATTATCCGCTATCTGAATCTGGGCATCCGGCTGGCCCAGCAGCAGGAAAATCTGACCCTGATTAAATATCTCAAGGAATCCCATCACGGCCTGTTACGCATGGTGCGCATTCTGAGCGATATGCTCGATTTTTCCCGGGAGGCCCGTTCCTCGTCCGAACATGCCGACGTCAACAAACTACTGGAAGACGCCGTGCGCATGCTGGAACTCAAGGCGGAAGAGTTCGATATTGAAATTGTACGCGACTTACAGGAACCCATGCCCAATATCCGTAGCGGCAATCTGTTCCAGGTCTTTTGCAACCTGATTAAAAATGCGATTGATGCCATGCCCGATGGCGGCCGGATTGTCCTGGCCACTGAAACCAATGACACCAATATGATCGTCACCTGCTCCGATCAGGGCAGCGGTATCGATCAGAATCTGATAGACCGCGTATTTGAACCATTCTTTACCACAAAAGAAACCGGCAAAGGCACCGGCCTGGGCCTGCCCATCTGCCGCGATATCATCGAACGTTATGGCGGCCGGCTTACCGTCGCTAATAATCCCGACCGGGGCTGTACTTTTACTATTACCATCCCGCTGGATCAAACCAGCTGGGCCAATGGCCAATCCGAAATGAGTAACTAATAATCGACCTGCTATCCTTGAATGGGATAACCAGCTTAACCCACCGGAGAGTGTTATCTATGTCAGACAAGAGAATCCTTATCGTTGACGATGACCAGATCATTCGTGATTCCCTCTGTGAATTCATTAAAATGGAAGGCTATCAGTGCCAGGGCGCCGACAGTTTCAATAGCGCCCTCAAAGAACTGGAACGCCACCCCTACCATCTGGTAATTACCGATGTCAATATGCCCGGTTCCGATGGCTTTGAATTGCTCCGGGTTATACGCAAACGCTATCCGGCCATCGTCACGATCGTCGTCACCGGTTACGGCACCATCGAAAGCGCCGTCGAAGCCATCAAGATGGGCGCTTATGACTATCTGACTAAACCGATCGTCGATGATGAAATTCGCCTGACTATCAAACGAGCGCTGGACCAACAGGCCCTGCTCGAGGAAAACCGCAACCTCAAACAGCAACTCCGCCAGCAGTACGGCCTGGAAAATGTCGTGGGCCACGATTTCAAAATGCTCAAGGTATTCGAACTGGTCGACGCCGTCGCCGAAAGCAAGGCCACCGTCCTGATCAGCGGCCAGAGCGGTACCGGTAAAAGTCTGATTGCGCGCGCCATTCATCATCGATCGGATCGCATGGACAAACCTTTTATTGAGTTAAGTTGCGGCGCCTTGCCCGAAACCTTGCTCGAAAGCGAACTGTTCGGTCATGTCAAAGGCTCTTTCACCGGCGCCGTTAACGATAAACCCGGCAAATTCCTGGCAGCCGATGGCGGCACAATCTTTCTGGACGAAATTAATTCCGCGCCTATGACCATGCAGATGAAACTGCTGCGCGTCCTGCAGGAACGCCAGTTCGAACCGGTCGGCAGCAACCAGACCCACACTATCGATGTCCGCGTGGTACTGGCGGCCAATGTCGATCTGCGCGAAGAGGTCCGAGCCGGCCGATTCCGCGAAGACCTTTATTATCGTATCAATGTCGTCAATATCGAACTGCCGCCCCTGCATGAACGAATCACCGATATCGCCCTGCTGTCCGAACGGTTCCTTAAAAATATGTGCGCCACTCACCAGCGCACTAAAACCGGGTTCTCCGATGAAGCGCTCAAAATCCTTGAAAGTTATAACTGGCCCGGTAACGTCCGCGAACTGGAAAACGTCATCGAACGCGCCGTGGTCCTCAGCCGCAATCCGCTGGTACGACCGGAAGATCTGCCCGAACACATCCTCAAATGGGTTCAGGATGACCATCATGAAGACCGGTCCGATCAGATCGTCAGTCTGAAAAAAGCGCTCGAAGAACCGGAAAAACGCATCATTGAAGTGGCGCTTCGCAAAGTCAATTGGAACCGGCAGGCCGCCGCCGATCTGCTCGATATCAACCGCACGACTCTCTACAAAAAAATGAAACACTACCAGTTGGAAGCCGATCCCATGGCGTAACCTGCCCTGTCGATCTGCTCCCCAACCGGCATCCCTGATATGCTTTGATTGTAACATTAAGTTGGATATACTGACAATAAGCTTATCCCAGCAGTCTGAAACCGGATAAGGCCGGCAATGGTCTCGCCATTGATAACTGTCTGGAAATAGCCTACTTAGTTTATCGTCTCACTATTAGATCATATCTGATTCTCATAATAGTTTCAGTTAGCCTTGTCCGGCAGGTTTTCTTTTGGTAAAATCACATGACAATGATATAATCGTAACAGGCAGATATCGAAACAATATTATTTCGAACAGCTGAAATTAAAAGCTTTTTTTAAAGGCCTGTTATGAAATCTTCGAACGTGAAAAAAAGCAGCTCAGGCATTCGATTATTCTTGTTATTTTTGGTAATGGTCGTGCTAGCCACAAAATGCCCCGCGCAATCATCCCAGTATTTCCAATGGCCGCAATACCAGCCCGCCATCGCTTACGACTACCAGGATGAATTCGGCACACTCAATCCCCCAACCAAAGTGCTGAATGATGTATCGGGCGTCGCGGGAACCTATACCGATGGCTGGTGGTGTTTTCGCTGGGGCGCCAATAAAAACCCAGCCGTCACCGAGGCCGACTGGATACCGATGCTCGAGCGGCTCAACGAAGATTTCGCCTATATCACTGACATCATGCGCTGGCCGCGTGATCTCCGCGCCCGCAACGGCTATTACAGCGCCGTCTATTTATACGGCTCCGGCTTAAGCACCGACAACGCCTCCAATACCGACACCGGCGGCTGGATGGGTTCGGTGTATTACAATGGCCAGAACTGGCCGATGATACTCGCCTCCTATTATCCAGTCAATTGTTTCGATCCCTCATACACCAATAGCGATAAAGGCTATCAAACCGGCGCCATGGTTCATGAGGGCATTCACTGCATTCTGGCCAGTATGCCCGGCTGCACCCGTTCCTGCTGGTTCCATGAAGGAGGCAATACCTGGTTGCAAGGCACCATGGAAGCGCAGCGATCCGGCAACTTCAGCGGGCTGGGCTGGTTGAGCGTCGGCGCGGCGATCGCGCCCTTCATGCCGATTGAATGCTATAGCGGCTGGTTGCAGGATGGTTCCTTTGGCGGTCCTTGCGCCGAAGGGGTTAATCGCTTCGAAGATAACCAGCAAATCTGTACCTGGCGAAACCTGCTGGGCGGCGCTCAATACGGCGAATGCTTCCCGCACGCACTCGAAGTCATTCTGGGCCCAAAAAGCATCGCCTGGATCTGGCGCAATTGCCACTATAGCGGCCGCGTGTTACAGGATCTGGCCGAGGCGCCGGGAGGATTGGGCGCCGCGCAGACCCGACGCCTGATCCAGGAATACCGCGCGCGTCAGGCCTTTTGCGATTTCGGTCCCTGGTCTTATGCCTTCCGACAATTGCTGAATAATTCCTGGAATGCGTCGATCGAACCCGAATGGCAGCCTTACTGGATCAATTGCCCCACCTGGAACGCCACCTGTTATGTCAACACCTCTCAATCTGACAACGTGCTGATTCCGGAAGAACGCACCTTGCCCGGATGGAGCGGGGCCAATCAAATTCCACTCACGATCGATCCCGCCGCCGCGCAAGCCTCCGTCACATTCAATCCCATCGGCGCCAACATGAGCTGCCAGCTGGTTTATCGCGATACCGGCGGATCCATTCACTACGGTGTCCCGGTCAGCAGTGGCGCGTGTAGTATCCCGTTGGCTAATGTCATGAATAATGTCATCATCGCGGTCATCTGCAATACCGACTACATATACAATGGCGAAAGCACCCGCACCGCGAAATTTGATTATACCCTGTCTCTGGATGAAGGCATCACCCAGAAAGCCAATATCTACACGCGATGGTACAACTACTCGCCATCCAGCTATACCATCACGGCTTCGGCCGATATCAACGGCGCCATCATTCCCGCCGGTCCCGTTTCGGTTAATGCCGGCGGCTCTCAGACATTTACCTTTAATCCTGACCCCGGCTTTGAAGTTGATCAGGTCTTATTGAACGGATTACCCATCGGTACCCTGGACAGTTACACCTTTAATAATGTCCGCGGTAATTATACCATTTCAGTAACCTTCAAGGGAAAACAGCAGGTAAGCATCCGATTCCAGGGCGATCTGCCCGATTACGGCAGTGAGGATATCTATTTTCTGAATGAATCAACCGCCGACACCGGCAATGTAAACGAAGGCAATGACGCAGCGACCGTCATCTCTCAAGATAATAACTCGCTGGGACAGACCTTTACTACCGGTCCCGATCCGCAAGGCTATCTACTCTCCGGCCTCTGGCTCAGGCATGTAAATTACGCCCCCACCGAATGGGATATCAATAACCGCGGCGCCCGCCTCCAGATTCGCTTACTCTCTGTGCAAGGATCATCCTTGTCAGAGATACTGGTATCGAATTACACCGTAACCGGCGATGAACCGGGCAACACCCTGATGGCCGATCCCGCCACGAATAACACTGGAACGGGAACCTGGATCCATTTCGATCTGGGCCAGGTGATCGCCTTACCACCAGATACCCAATACGCCTTCGATATCACCGTACCCTCTTCCGGCCCGAACTTTTCTTTTGAAACTGCCGGCGTCAACAGCAATGGCTATCCCGGCGGTTCAGCCTATCGCACCAGCGCTAAAAGCGCGCTGAGCCTGGGATCGGTCTATGCCGGCGACCATACCTTTATCGCCGATATGATTGACCGGACCGCCGTTGAAACCGCTGATGTGCAATACGACTTCGAAGGCGACACCTTTGACTCATCCGGCAACAATTTTCACGCGACTCCCAATGGCGCCCCGGCATACTCAGCCGGATACCTTGGTGATCATGCCATCGATCTGGATGGCGCCGACGATTATTTGTCAATTCCCGGCGACACCGTTAATCATGAGGATATCACCATCGCAACCTGGATCAGATGGGATGGCGGCAGCAACTGGCAGCGGATTTTTGATTTCGGCAGCAGTACCTCTAAATATATGTACCTGACTCCCTCTACCAGTAATAAAACGATGCGTTTCACCATCCGGACCACCAGCGGCGGTGAACAGACACTCGAATCTTCCCGACTCGCCGTCGGTCAGTGGACTCATGTCGCCGTTACCCTGGCAGGCGATACGGGAACACTGTACGTCAATGGTTTGGAGGCGGCTACTAGCGACAACATCACCTTGAATCCAACCGATCTTAATCCAACCGAAAATTTCATTGGCAAAAGCCGCTGGTCGGACCCGTATTTTCATGGCCTGTTCGATGATTTCAGAATCTACCATCATGCCCTGCCAAAACCAGACATTATGGCCCTGGTGACCATCGGCCGGGAATTGAATTCTCCGGTTTTTTTAAGTAATCCGGTCAACGCGACCGACGCCACCCAAGATTCAGCCTATCTTGACTCCATCGCCGACAGCGCCACCGATCCCCAAAACGATCCGTTAACCTACCGCAAGGTAAGCGGACCGGACTGGCTCATCGTAGCTGGCAATGGCGAACTCTCCGGCACACCCGCCAATAGTGACACGGGCTCGAATACATTCACCATTCGTGTCAGCGATAGTAACGATAATAGTGACGAAGCGGCGCTGATCATCAATGTCATCAATGTCAATGACCCGCCCGCCTGGAATACGCAATCGATTATCATAACCGACGCTCTGGAAAACACCCTTTACAGCGGCTCGATTTCCGGCGAGGCGTCCGACATCGATGCCGGGGATACCCTGACCTTCAGTAAAATAAACGGGCCGGACTGGCTTACCGTGGATTCCAATGGCGCCCTTTCCGGCATACCCACAGCAACGGATGTCGGCGAAAATATATTTACCCTGCGAGTCAGCGATAGTAATGGCGACTATGACGATGCCATGCTCTCCATAACCGTCCACAGCCTGAGTATGATAGCCCATTATACTTTTGATAATAACCCAAACGACAGTATCGGTACCAACCATGGCACCATTACCGGAGCCGTAACTTATCCTGCCGGTAGAATCGATCAGGCCATTGACCTGGACGGCAGCCAGGATTATGTGACCTTGCCGGCCGGTCTGTTCAACATGGAGGATATAACCGTAACCGCATGGGTAAACTGGGATGGCGGCGGCTATTGGCAGCGTATTTTTGATTTCGGCAATAATACCTCTCAGTACATGTTCCTGACGCCGCGCTCAGGCGGCGGCACCCTGCGGTTCGCGGTCACGACATCAGGTAACGGCGCCGAACAGATGCTGGAAACCGCCATATTGCCAACCGGTCAGTGGGTGCACATAGCGGTCACACTGCAAGGCAATGTCGGCAAACTCTATGTGAACGGTACTCAACGGGATTCTGACAATAACATTTCCATCAATCCATCTGATTTCAATCCGGCCAATAACTTTATTGGCGATAGCCAATGGCCCGGAGATCCGCTTTTTAACGGCCGCATTGACGATTTCCGCATTTATAACTACGCCCTGTCAGCGACCCAGATCGCCGCGATTGCCGCAGGAAATACCGCGCCCTCATTTATTACCGATCCAATCGGCAATCTGAATGGAATCGAACTCAGCAGTTATACCGGCGCCCCACTTTCGACCTATGCGACCGATGCGGATGGCATGGCTACCGTCACGTTCAGCAAAATGTCCGGACCCAACTGGTTGACCATCGCCGGTAATGGCTCACTTTCCGGAACGCCACAGAATACCAATGTCGGTCTCAATGCCTTTAAAATCCGTGTCCAGGACCCCGAAGGCCTGTTCGATACGGCTCAGATGACAATTCAGGTTGCCAACATCTATTCCGGCTCCCAGGGCATGGAAGATTTGCTGGGTCTGGTGTCGCAATGGATGACAACCGGCTGCATGGATAACCCGCGCTGCCAGGGCGCCGACCTGAACGGCAACAGCGCCGTCGATATGACAGACTTCTTTATTCTGGCCGGCAACTGGCTCAAAAACGACAATTAAACTGTTTACCGCCAGGGCCGCGCTTCAATCCTGAGCGTCCCTTTCATGCCGGGCCGCGTCTTCTGTTCGATGGGAATATCAAACGCAATTCCATTGCCTTGATCGATTGCGTACATATCAGCCGATTTGCCGGGCTTGCCTGGATTCATTTCCTGATAACCATATTTGATACGCCAGCCGGTGTCCGTCTTCTTATCCGGAATGGCCTCCACCAGGATCAATTCGCGCAAAATATAACCGCCTTCATAATGCCGCTTCATGAAAAGAATGCCGTCAACTTCGTAATCGGGCACCAGCATTTTCAAATCAAACGCGAAACTGACCGAACCGGACGCCTTGACGCTTTGACTCGGATCGAGAAAAACCGAAAACAGATGCGGACTCTGGGAGCGATCCGGCGCGCGTTTTCCATCGCCGCTCTTTGGAAATAACGTGTCGTATTCCCGGAACATCGCCGAATTTTCACGCACTTCCCGGCGCGTCAACTGCCATTGACACCCTCGCACACTTACCGCGATCTCAAACTGATAGGACGCCCGGATCTTCTTGCCATCCTGATATTCACGCTGGACCTCCGGGGGCAGAGATATCGCGTCGATATCCAGAATGCCATCGATCCGCAAGGCCCCAAACAAAAACCGGGTCAGGTTCTGATAGCCCTCTTCCGAATTCACGATCCCGTAATGGCCCGAATGACTGCGATGCACAAACGCGCGCGGCGAGGTCACTTTACTGCCATCAGGACCAATGCCAAAGGTGGTGGCGTTTTCGATCCGTACCAGACCGTCGCTGGCGTCCCCAACCGCCCAGGCCGATAACCCGCTCGCCACCGCGTAATCGCGCGCGTTAGTCCCTACCAGGTTAAAAACGCGCTCAGCCGGAAAATGGACAATACGCGAGACGTTGCCATCCTTTTCAGCTTCCGCATACCCCAGATAGCCGGCCATCCGATCGCGATTGAAATTGTTGATATCGCCAAAACTCAACCAGCCCGGAACATTACGCACAACCCGCATGTCGATCCCGTTGTGGGGTGTGGCATAGGTAAATAGTTTATCGACCGCCTGTCTGGCTTCCGGTTCGCTCAGCTTCGAATTCTGCATAAACGCCCGACAGATCAATCCGCCCATGGAATGAGCCACTAGATAAACCCGAAAATCGCCCGGTGTCACTTCGTTTTTCGGATTACTGCAAATGCGATCGCGCAATACCAGAATCAACTGGTTCAATCCTTTGGCAAACTGCTCGATCGGTGGGGTTTCGCCCGAACCAAAATCCTTGCTCGCTTCGTCATAATAGCGATAGATGACGATACTGCGATAGGGCATGGCGATATCCGAATGATCCTTGGCCAGCAGATCGTCCCCGTCATAGTAAGTGTCGCTGTATTGATATTCGGTCATCAGCCGCACCAGCGGCGACTCGAAGAAAAACCGCCTGACATCCCCGGACCAGGCCATCCGCGTCTTGGTCGAGCCGATATTAAATCCCATATACGGATCGGCAACCGCCTCTTCGATCTCGCTCTGGGTCATGGCAAAACCGCGCACAAATATAATAGGGTGATAGGGATGATGCGTATTGATCGACATGATCGCCTCCTGTTTAATTTCTGTCAAAATAATAAATTGTCAACAATGAAACGTTTGTGCGGAATTGCCCCAAATCTACACAACATCATACAGCGTGATTTCCTGCTGAATCAGCGCCTGTCGCTCATCAATCAGCGCCGAACGAAACGCTTGTAAATCGGATCGGATCGCCGGTACCGCCGGACTTCCCTCACTCGCGGCACGGGCCTCATCGGCCAGTTGCCGAAATTTCTGTGATATGAACATCGCCACTTCTCCCTCCGTGGCAATAATTGAGTTCATTAAATAGAGCAAGGTATCCCAGTCTTTGGCGCTGACCTTACTGGCCAGTTTTCCTTTCAGCGTCTCCATCTCACGCAGGGCCACCCTCAGCGCCCGGCATAATCGAAAATCCCGCTCAACCTGCATCCAGTCGTTATAATTATCCAGTTGGAAACATTCCGCCAGAAACTTGCCATCCTCCTCTTCCAGCTTAATGTCTCCCAGTCGCACAATCACCATATTCAACGTCGAATCGATTAACCGATAAGTCTCATCCAGGGTCTGACGGATCTTATCTCGCTCGGCAGCGGAAAACTCGGCCATACTCTTGATACTATTAGCCACCTTGCCCAGGACATCGATTAAATCGGAAAAAAGCTCAATTGCCATAATCGTCTATACCTCCAGTTTAAAAGTGCTATTGAAATTTAAAACGCCTCACAACCATATTTATCCACCAGGCTGCAAACGCGAATCCCGTCCCGGTACCGGAACCGCTTTATTAGCCCCCTCATTGATACGTGTCTCAGGTCGGCGTTTCTGAACGCCTTCTTCGATTGCCTCTACCCGCCTGCCGCTGATCTCCTGCAAGCGAACCTGGGCCGATTTCAACTCGTCAATCTTGGTTCTCGGTATGGCGCTAACCGGTTCCAAATCGCTAATGATCCGTGACAAAGCCAGTTTGGTATCGTCGATCTCCGCCCGGTTCCTTTCCAGCACCTCCAATGTGGCCTGCTGCTCGATACGGGCCGTCTCCGCTTGCGTTTCCGCTTCTTCGATCTGCTGGTTGGCAATCCCGATCTGACGATTCGCGACGACCAGCTTCTCCCGATTAAAATAGGCGTTGGCAATCCCTGATCCCGCTGAAATGAACGCGATGATAGTACAAACCGTCATATACCACTTAATCAACGATACTTTCAACGCAGAGGTATCACTGGGTAATCGCATGATACACACCCCGACAATAAATACGATCAAAACACACACGCCCGCCGTTCCAAAACTGGCCAGTTTGACCAGTTGTTCCCATACCTCGCTGCCAACCTCAATTGCCGGTACGCCAGTTTCCATTAGAAGCTCCTTTCTAAATCCCTGATCTCCTTATGGCGAAACTCGCTTATCGACCTTGCCAGTCCGATAACAACGCTTCCGCTATCAACCATACTTTTATAGGTTTCCCCTTTTCATAAAGTCAATCGAAAAAATTGGTATTGTTGACAGAATCACACCATGTAAATAATTATCAACAGAAAAACATGAAAAATACCGTAGTAACCACGATTGACATAATGGGCGAATTTTGATAAAATCCTTTTATGATGATTGGTATTCCGTTGTTTGGGTGAACACCCTGCTTTTCAGGATTTTCCGCAAAGGTTTTGTTTATTGTTTACTGACAACTGGTTATCGGCAAGTCGTCCGATAATAAAAATAGAGTCATATAACGTTCTTAGGAGAATAGAGTTATGACAAGAAAATTTGTATGGTCATCCATTGTGGTCGTTTGCCTGTTTTGCATCCAGCTTAATGCGGGTATAACAGGATTTGTGAGTAATCCATCATCCAATTCACTGGACTGGTTCAATGCCGCCAATGCGGCCGGGGCAACCATCAATACCGATATGAACTTCGATACTCACCCCACCGGTTCTTTACAAAGTGGCTTCTATAGTGGTGTTACGATAAATTATGCTAACATTGGATCAGTTGAATTTGGTACCGGACCCGCCCAGGCCAATCATGACTATTCGCAATCAGGTGAAGGCACACATACCCCATCTTACTTCATTCGCGCGTATGCCAACTCAATCCTGACACTGACGTTTGATAATGCTGTTATGGGTGCCGGTTTGTTCACGATTGACAAATGGTATGGTATTGATTATGGCAGTGAAGTGATCATGACAGCCTATGATAGTTACGATAACGTATTGGGAACCTTTGACAGCATTAACCTTAATTTCCAGCCCAATAATCTTTATTTCATGGGTCTGATGAGTGACGCTCAGAACATAACCAAATTAACTATCCAATTTGACGGTGTTGGCAGTGACATTATAGGCTACGATAATGTAGTTTACGCATCAGCTGGCTGCACTTCAGCAGTCCCGGCCCCGGGTGCATTATTATTGAGCGGATTGGGTACCGGAGTAATCGGCTGGTTCAGAAAACGAACCCAACGATAAATCCTGTTTATACTGGCGATGATGAATCGCCTTGACTGCTTGTAAACCAATTTCAAAACCTCCAGGTTCTGATAACAGACCTGGAGGTTTCTTTTATGATTTTGTTTCTTTCAAACCGTAATTTCCAGCCGATTATTCTCCGGATCCAGAACCGTCGCCTCATAATACCCATCCCCGGTCCGCCTTGGGCCATCCAACACGCAATACCCGTCGGCTTTGAGCCTGGCCGTTAACTGATCCACCCTGGTTTCCGATCCCACCGATATCGCAAAATGCGCCAATCCAAAACAAAGCCCATCAGATTCAGGCCCGGCCTCAATCCCATCCATTTGCATTAACTCAAACCGCGCGCCCGATTCAAACCTGAGAAACCGGGATGAAAAACCCTTCGCATCATTGACATACCGTTCCCCCGCTTTCGCCTCAAAATAGGTTTCATAAAATTCCCGCAGCCGTTCAATATCCCGCGCCCAGATCGCGATATGCTCAATCTTCATCGTTTACTCCGCCTCACTCGAACCAATTGCACATCCCAATCCCGATCACAACAGCGTCCCAGAACCTGCCCCTCGGCATCCACCGCAATACTCTGCCCGCCATAAACCATCTTCTGCCACGGCCCCTGTGAAATGGCCCCCACCAGATCAGTGCCAACCAATGGACATCCAACCGCCTGGGCCGCCCTGACCACAGTGTTTTCCAATGCCTTGCCATGGCCCGGCCATTGCTCCTCCCGCGCCGCCCAGCCATAAGGTACCAGCAGGATCTCCGGCCTTTGCGCCCGCATCTTCTCCAGTATCTTGTCATCAAAGGTATCCGCGCATATCAACACACCCATACGCCCCAGCTCGGTATCGACCGCCCGAACCGAGTCCCCCGGGGTATAACCCGGCGTCATCAACCCCTGCATAATATTGATCTTGCGATGCTTAAGCAGAATCTCACCGTTATCATCAATCAGCAACGCCGTATCGTACAGCTTGTCACCTTCTTTCTCCGCCAGCCCGATGCAGAGATAAACACCATAACGCGCCGCCAGACCACACAGCCGCTCCGAATCCGCCCCCGGTATCGCCAGCGCCCGCTGATGGGCGTCCGGATTCACCCAGCCCAGCAACGCCGTCTCCGGAAAACACGCCACCTCCGCCCCCGCCGCGACCGCTTTCTTTAAGGCGTTCTCGATCCGCACAAAATTACCCTCCCGATCCCCGTCCAGACAAAAAATCTGACACATGGCAATAGCAACCGAATCCGATACCTGTTCTTCCACCCCGGCTGTCTCCTTTGGCATCACCCGGATACAACCACTCACAATAATCATCGATAAACTTACCAAACCAATAATCAACTTACCTCGAATTATCATTATGATCCCCAAAATAATAAAAAAAATATCAAACAAGCCGCTTTTGAAGTCGCAAATCAAATCATGATCAACGCGGCCAACAAACATTACTATATTCACCGACTTACCGGAGTCAAGTATAAAAGCAATGGGGTCAAATTAGCCCGATCGTTCCCGCACGCGCAAACAAAACTACCCGAACCCAACTGATAGAAATTTCAGTTGATTCATGCAACCAAGCCAAAACTAAAAATCCGTAGCTAAGGAGCCGCGCATAAATAAATGCTACATTTCTCGCACAGTTTGTTGTCAGATTCAGTCGCGCCGATTGAGCAAAACCGCAGGCATAGCTATTCTATGTCGAGGATTTCGCGATTGAGAAGCGGCTGAAGATGGTGGCAAGATGGGATGAAAAATGGAGTAGTTATTTATGCGCGGTTCCTTACGGCTGCACCACCCGGAACCCGATATAGGGCTCGCGAAAATCGGGCTCCCGGGCCGAACGCGACGAATTGCGGCAGTAATAAGCGCCAAACTGCCAGCAGCCGCCGCGAGTCACCCGCGCCGCGGCAATTTCCGGCTTGGTCGTCGGTCCGGTCGGATCGATCTGCGGCTCGGCGGAATAATCCGCGTACCAGTCTCCACACCACTCATAAACATTGCCGATCATCTCATGCAGGCCATAACCCGTCGGTGCAAAAGTACCAACCGGAGCAGTGTAATTAAATGCGGTGGTTTTAAAATGCGGATGATAGCCCCGGGTGTCACTGATATCGTAGGCATAATATGGATCGCTATAATAATTCGCCAGGTCATGAGTAATAGTGTTCCCCCACGGGTATCGCCGGCCCGCTTCACCGCTGCGCGCCGCATACTCCCATTGCGCCTCGGTTGGGAATATGAAACCATATTGATCGCAAAACGCCTTCGCGCCTATCCAGCTGACATGCACCACCGGATGATTGCTACGGTCCTCGCCATCCACCACCTGAACCGAAAAAACACCGTTATCATAAACGATCGGACTGGAACCGTACCACGATGAAATATCACACCAGGGCTGACCATACACATGATCGTCTATCGGATAGATTGTGCCGTAACGTTCCTTGACTAATCCCGCCGCGGCCGCCTCATTGAGAAAATGAACATACTGGGCTGCGGTAATTGCATGACGGCTCATCTTAAACGAACTCACCGTAACGGTATGAACCGGCCTTTCAAACGGCAGACCTTCCGAAAAACTGTCGCCCATCTGAAACGTCCCGCCCGGAATCGTCGCAAATTCGATCCCCGCCGGAACCACCGGCCCCATACGCCATTGATCTGTGATCTGCGTCAGATTAACCTGATCGTAGGTGATCAGCCATTGCGCCGAGACAATGCCAAAATCTTCCAGATCGACCTGACAATCCCCATTCAAATCCGCCGAGGGACAACCGGCTCCCACCGGCAACACCCCGATAACAGATGCCAGCATAATAACAGTAGCAAGCGTTGCCTTCTTCATTTCATCTCCTCCGATGAATTGCTGTTCATTTCACGATGGCAATCGCAAGCATGCACCATGCCCGTTACGAAACCATCTAATAAAACTGAGTATATAATTATATTGCTTTTGCCCCAAAAATTCAAGCAAATATAGCATAAGTATAAATTTAATTATTGGACCGTTATTTCCGTATAACATTCATATTAAATAGTAATCAAACCATAATATGCTTGTAAAAATTCCTTCCGATAAAGACTATTCCAGATCATCATAACCGATCAACTCAATCCCCTTCTCTTCAATCAGCGCCTTCACCCGCTTATCGGTAAACATATCCGTCACCCCTTGCCGGTCCATCGCCACCTGATCATACCCCACATGGCGCACCGCCCGCAGTTCCGGGGTATCCAACCCCGGATGATCCAGAAACAGATAAGTCTGACCCGGCTCCAGACTCGTTAACATCTTCATAAAACTCTGGATCTTCTCCTCAGATGTTTTCGAGGGTCCGTCATAGCCCACCCGGCGCACCGCAGTCCCCTGGATATCATTGCGGATCCCATAGTCCCGCGCCAGCCTCTCCGTCAGCGCCTTAACTTCTTCATCCAGCCCGCTGCAGCCCATATGAGCCGACAGATGACTGACCTGCGGAATCACGTTCATCGTCCTCTCGATCTGTGCGCGAAATTCCCGTTCCACCTCCTCGATCTTCCAGCCATTTTCCATCATCGACCGGCCGGGATATTTGGTATTCGGATACACAAATGGATAGAAATAGCCATCCTCACCCATCAAACTCGGACAGTCAGTCAACGGCCGCCATTTCAGCGTATCCCATTCACTGGTCAGCGTCAGATGCACGCCCACATCGACACCCGGATAATCCTTCAGCATCGCCACCGCCTGCGGAAACCAGGGTGTTGGCGCCATCACCTCAATCGTTTGTTCAATCCCATCCCGGTAACAGGCCGCCAGCGCTTCATTACCAGCCTGGGTATACCCCATATCATCCCCGCGCACGATCAAACGCGCTGCGGCCGACTCATCCTGGGCCAGCCCTTCATAGGTCTTGACATTATTTTTGTTAAACAGGGTATTAAAACTCAACTCCACCTTATCGTCATTAAATCGCAACCGGATCATTTCGGTATGCGGCCCCTCCACATACCGCAGGCCCAAAGCGAGCGTCTGGTCATCCTCCCAGCCATAACTGCCCGCCACCTTAAACGGCGGTAAACCCGCCTGACTGTTTCGAATCCCGCCCACCAGATTCGGCCCCAGCCTCGTAGTCTCCCCTGCCAGCCACTGCCCCGCGCCAAAGCGCAATCGATACCGGCCCGCCTCCGTCACCAGCGTCAACCGGCACGCCCCATCTTCAAATACCACCCGAACACCTTGCAGCTTCTGATCGTTATCCGCGAACCGATAACGCTTACCCGACACACCCTTAGCCAGCGGCGAATCCCCGCCCTTCAGCGGCTTCAATGCCAGCCCGGCCAGCCTCTCCTTCAACTGACCGGCCGCTTGCGGATCGGCCGGCAGCGCCTCCTGATGAAAAGCCGGCAAAATATGGTCCCATACCAGGTTCAATTCCGACTGCATATCACCGGTCTCCGCCGTAATCGCCACTACCGCATCTTCATCCGGCAGCATAATAATAAACTGCCCGTAAGCCCCATCCGCCCGGTAGCCATTATGCCGGCAACGCCACATCTGATAACAATAACCCTGCAGCCAGTCATTGCTGTCCTTGCGGGACTGGGGCGCGCCCGGATCCTGCTCGATCTTCATACTGCTCGCCTCATCGATCCAGCTCTCCGGCAACAGCCGCCGGCCCTGCCAGACCCCCTTCTGCAAAAATAACTGACCGAATTTCGCCATATCCTCCGTCTTCAACCGCAGCCCCCACCCCCCGGAATTAATCCCGCGCGGATCGGTTTCCCAGTCCATCCCTTCGATCCCCAACGGCGCAAACAATCTCGGCCCCAGATAATCGATCACCTTCTCGCCCGTCACCTTCTGCACAATGGCCGACAGCATATAGGTGGCCATCGAATTATACAGAAACTTGCTGCCCGGCCGGTTCACAATCGGTGTCGCCAGAAATGCCTTGACCCAGTTGTCATGATTTGTCCCGATCGTCCAGGTCGGATCCGAGCCATGACCCACACTCATACTCAACAGATCCCGCACCCGCAGCGCCGCCAGTTCCGCACTGATCGTCTCCGGTACATCCTCCGGAAAAATGTCGATCACCTTGTCATCAACCGTCAATTTCTTTTCCGCCACCGCGAAACCAACCGCCGTCGCGGTAAAACTCTTACTGGTGGAATACAGCATATGTTTCAGGTCCGGCCGGTACGGCGACCACCAACCCTCGGCCACCACATAGCCATGCCGCACCACCATCACACTATGCAGCTCATGCGGACTCTGCGCCACCGCGTCCAGAAAATCAACCAATCCCGCTGATGAAACACCCTGCGCCTCCGGCGTACTGCGCGGCAATGAACCTGTGGATTGTGCCGCCAGGGGCAAACTCAAACACAATATCATCCATACTGCCGACAATCGTTTCATCAGTGAGTTCCTTTCACAATAGGCTCAAGCGGCCCGGGCCGGACATTTTTAGCCACCTGTTGCATTTTGCCCGGATCATGACATAATAAGCTTTTACGAGAAGAATATTGCACAAAATGGCAAATAAATCCTGACAGGGAGGCAAATGCTGCCGTAACCCTGTTTGGTACCGGCGTTGCCGGGATAATATCAATATAAACTGATCCAGTGTTTTCATCAAGCGCCAAAAACGCCCGGCACACTTAAATGGAGTAAACTCATGCAGAAACCGGACCTGACCAGTATCCGGAACAAACGCGGCTTTATCTGTGATATGGACGGTGTCATTTACCATGGCAGCCGGGTCCTTGACGGCGCCCGGCATTTTGTGCAATGGCTCCAGCAATCCAATAAACAATTTCTCTTCCTGACCAACAGTTCCGCCCGGTCACCCCGCGAACTCAAAAGCAAGCTCGCCGGACTGGGTATCCACGTCACCGAAGATCATTTCATTACTTCGGCCATGGCCACCGCCTGGTTCATCGCCTCACAGTGTCCCGGCGGCCGCGTCTTTGTCATTGGCGATCCTGGCCTGACCCAGGCCCTGCACGACGCTGGCCTGGTCATCGACGAAAGCAAACCCGACTACGTCGTCATCGGCGAAACCCGTTCCTACGGCTTCGAAAAACTCGAACTGGCCGTTCGCCATGTCATCAACGGCGCCAAACTCATCGGCACCAATCCCGATATCACCGGCCCCACTGAATATGGCATCTCGCCCGCCTGCCGCGCCCTGGTCGCGCCCATCGAACTGGCCACCAAACGCAACGCCTACTTCATCGGTAAGCCCAACCCGCTCATCATGCGCCACGCTCTTAAACTCATCCAGTGCCGACGCGAAGAAACCGCCATTATCGGCGACCGCATGGATACCGATATCATCGCCGGGATTGAATCCGAAATCGATACCATCCTGGTCCTCTCCGGTATCACCCAGATGGACGACCTCAACAACTACCCCTACCAACCCGGCCTCATCCTCAACCACGTCGGCGAAATCGCACCTTGAAAAATAAACTATGAGTGGCTGACAAGCTGTTGAGGATATTTGGCTCCTGGAACAAAGCGGCCCGTTTTGGCAACCGGTTGCAGGTGGAAATTCATTTTGTCAGGTGCGCTATTACGGCGCCTAGAACATGGAGTATCAAAATGCACAGTAGGTTTATAATTATCCTTACTGCAATACTGACGGCAACCGGCATCAGCGGACAGACACGCAATCCCGGGCAACTGCGCATCCTTAACGACGGCTGGCCACGCGCGTTTTTCTTCCGATCGTGCGAGGGGCCGCCGGCCCAAACGAATTTCGATTACGACAAATGGCATGCCGACTACAGCCGGCTGATGGGTATCATCGGCAAATCTCTCGACGAGGAGGTCCAGGGCCGCATGAAAAACAACCCGGCGGTCTTCAGCCGGTTCAAACACGAGCACCCGGACCAGGTCGTATTGCTCCATCTCAACGGCAACGCCCGCGACCCGCGATTCGAGGCATCCAACTTCTTCCCGGGCCATTGGATCTACCGCACTCCCGCCGAAATCCTGCACGATATTCCTGCCGTCACAGGCGAGACGACTATTCAGGTCAGTGACGCAGGCCGATTCCGCGTAAAAATGGGACGATACGCCGACAGCAATGATGATATCGCGTTGTTCAGACTCAAGGCCGACGGTACGTACGACTGGGATTGCTGCGAAGAAGTTCAGCTCGTTTCCATCGATATGAATACCAACACCATCCGGGTACGTCGCGGCCAATACGGGACGAAGCCGCTGGCGTTCACGGCCGGAAAAGCCCGTGCCGTTGCCCATCAGGTCGAGGGCCCGTGGGGTAAGAACAACAATATCATGTGGTACTACAACTTCTCAGATCTTTGCCCGAAAGACAGTACCGGCAAGACTGCGGCCGATCGCTACATCGATGACATCGCGCGATGGTTCGGACCCACTGGCCCGCTGGCTCAATACGACGGTCTTGAGTTCGACGTGCTCTTCAACGACACGCACGGCGACACCAGCGGCAACGGCATCGAGGATGACGGTGTCATCGACGGCATCAATCACTACGGTATCGGCATGGTCAAGTTCTGCCGTCAGCTGCGAGAACGCATGGGCGATGATTTCCTGATCCTTGGTGACGGTGCGCTTGGCCCCGACAGCGTCCGATCACAGCGCGCCTGGGGATACCTCAACGGCATCGAGAGCGAGGGCTGGCCGGACCTGGGCGATCCTGAAGTTCACAACTGGTCCGGAGGTCTGAATCGCCACAGCGCCTGGCAGGCCTATGCCCGTAAGCCCGTATTTAATTACATCAATCACAAGTACGTCGAAAGCGTACCCGGCGGACCGCCCGGCGCGCAACGCCGTCCGGAGGTTGAATTCAATATCCATCGACTGGTCTTTGCTGCCGGCTGCTTCACGGACACGGCCATCTGTTATGCCTTCCCGCCGGCGAGCGATCCTGATGGCAAGTTCGGCATCTGGGATGAATTACGCTGCGGTGTCGACAACAAATTAGGCTGGCTTGGGAAGCCGGTCGGACCCGCTGTCCACCTGGCAATGAAATCCCCCGACCTGCTCAACGGCAAGCCGCTGATACAGTGCATTACAGGTGATGTCACACTCAACACAAAACCCGATGGACTGTGCGTGTCACCCAGGTCGCTGTCGCCTGACGGTTATCACTTCTCCATTCGTAATATCCCGACCACTGGCCCAGATTTAACGGTATCTCTCGTTATGAAGGCGGAGCCCATGAAGGATTACCCTGAGACCTGTGCCCGCTTCATCCAGCTCGAAGCGTCGAGCGGGATCAACCTGATGACCGGGGATGAGCCCGATATCGGCATGGGACTGCGCGGCCGGGATGAACAGCCCCTCGACCCAGCCTCGGGCGCCATGTTCCGACGCCAGCGCCCCACCATCGGCCAAGAACAGCGCGACGCGTTCTTTGTCCACCCGCCCTATGTCGACTCGAAAGGCTACGTCTATTGGACCAGGGATGTTCAGCTCACCGGGGACGCCGTACTTACCTGCGCCATCGGTATGGGACCGAAAAGCCCAACCAGAAGCGATGGTGTCTGGTTCAGTATCCATGCGGCCGAACTCACCAATGGCACACCGGGGCCCTTCAAAAAACTTAAAGAAACGCATACCAAAGAATACAAATGGACAGACCTGACCGTCAACCTCACACCCTATGCGGACAAGCAAATCCGCCTGAAATTCGTTGCCGACTGCGGGCCGCAGAACAATGCCACGACCGACCACGCCTATTGGTCGGACGTCTTTATCATCCCAAAGAACGTCGATCCGGAACGACTGACCCCGCCGGAACGTTTCATGACCTGGGCGGGCTCCGAACCCCTCGCCTCAACGTTCTACTACCGCCACATCAAATCCAATACCATCAACCTGACCTGTTACATCGAGGGCACAGAACCTGTCACCATCTCGTCGATGACCCTCCACAACAAGCCCGACGCCATGTATCGAATCTACGAAAAGGGGATCGTCCTGGCCAATCCCGGCCTGAAACCCTTCACCTTCGACCTGTCACAGATCGCCCCCGGCAACAGCTACCGTCGACTCCAGGCGACCGCCAACCAGGACACCCGGACCAACAACGGAACAGCCATAGCCCAAACCGTCACGCTCGGACCTAAAGACGGACTTTTCCTTCTCAAGGATTAATAAGGAACAGTTTCGCGAACGGGGCCTCGCTCCATGCGGAATAAACATACATAGAATTTCTGGAAATAATTCACATATTGAATTTTTAGGGGAGCCCTTAAATCTATAAATGCAGATCAAGCCTAACGCTTCAACCCCTTAAAATCATATTCCAGCCGGATCGCATCTTTCTTCAACTGCTCTCACATGATCGAAATGGTACCATGAGACAGGGAGAAGGGTAAATGAGCCTGCTTTTTACGAATCGACCGGGCTGATAAAAATATTGTTACCACAGAGGGCGCTAAGAACTCAGAGTAAAACAAAAGTCGCCAATGACTAGCTAACGGATAACGGCATATAGAACATAGAAATAAATTGATTATAAATGGCTTGTTGTTATAATGGAATCTGAGTGTTTAATCACAAGTGTTTTTTCTCTGTGAACCCTGCGCCCTCTGTGGTTAGTGCTTTTATTGAGTGGAGGTGTAAGATGCAAAAAGACCCATTGACAGGAAAAGTGATTGGTTGTGCGATTGAAGTTCATCGGGCATTGGGGCCGGGATTGCTGGAATCGACTTACCAGAAATGTCTGGCTCACGAGTTGGGATTGAATGCTGTGACACATCAAGTCGAAGCATCGCTACCGGTGGTCTATAAAGGGATAAAACTGGATTGTGGCTACAGAATAGATCTCATGGTCGAAGGCAAGCTGATTGTAGAGTTGAAGGCGGTAGATACGGTCCAGGAGATCCATAAGGCCCAATTAATGACCTATATGAAACTGGCGGATATCCATAAGGGATTGTTAATCAATTTTAATGTGCTGAGGCTGGTTGACGGCATTCAACGGTACGTGTTTTAGGGGCTTTGTGATATCCCTTCAGAAAATGAATATATGAGTATTACAATAGATTTCTTGTTTAATTACGATGGCGATCAGGAGACGTTGCTCAAAGATCTGGAAGGATGGATTGGGTGCCGGTTTGCCTCACGCGAAGATCCCGATGACTATCGTTTCTGTTGGCTTTTGGGTATGGAATTTTATTTTGGCGAACATACCCTTGAAAATGATGGCGAGCTGGACGTTGAAAACTTTCAATATAAAATCAGTATTCGCACTCCATGGTCCGACGCGGACTTTCGGCCTTTACAACTGATGACGATGGCTTCTGTAACTTACGCGCTGTTCCGCCGTCTATCCATTGGCGGCATGCTGGTTTTCGATACCCAAACGTTACTGGCCAGATATGAAATTCGCGGCGAGACTCTTTTTGATCATGTCTCCAATAAAACGGTTCAATACCCGGCCCATTTTGCTGATCTGATTAAAAAGATATAAAGACTCCTTTGCTCCATGAAAAGAAGCGACGAACGAATTTTTACATACGTTAAGACAAAAAGTCGATAATGAAAATATGACAGGTTTTGAAAAAATACTACCACAAAGGGCACAGAGAAAAACACTCAGATTTCATTGCACCCACAAGATTTTATTCCTATGTTCGGGTATCTTATTATTCGTCAACAAGCCACTGGCGGCTGTTATTTTACTCTGTGTTCTCTGTGCCCTCTGTGGTTATTGTTGTTTATTGTATTGAGGTATAAGATGCAGAAAGTTCCATTGACCGGCAAGGAGTTCGATTGTGCAATTTAGGTCCATCGAGCGTCGGGGCCAAGACATTGTATTTGCCCAAGGATTTTGAGTGATTTTATGAATTACCTGAAAAATCTCTTTAAGCAACTTCAGGTTAATAAGGCGCCTTAATCGGCTCAAAAACCATATCGTTAAAATCCCGCAGCAACTGAATCTCTGCCAGCCCATCATTATTTAGCGTGCCGGTGTACAAACACCCCTTCTCGGCCCAGACCAGACGGTCCCGATCCCGTTCGGCCCATTCCCAATCTGGATGGCGAATAGCCTTCCCTCTTGTCGTATGGATCAATTCATGTTCATCATAATAACACCCCTTGCCGGGCGGATGATCGATTGTAGCATAAGCTTGCTTCCGCAATATCCAGCCGCCCCACAACTCTTTCTCAAAAGAACTGATCGTATCGGTTTTTCCTGTCATCACCCAGCCGTCACGCTTGAGTCGAGGATAATAAACACCCGGACATTCTCCGAGATAATTATTCTCTTTAAAACTGAAATCGAAAGGAGCATGACCCGGAACAACTTTATGGCCATACCCGTCGTTAATCCAGTAAGTCTCATTATCCATAAAAAGACCACCCCCATGCCAACAGTCTCCCTTACCCTCCAGCATGTCCGAGTTCAGATACGGCGCCCTGGAAATGGCCGTCCAACTCCCCCCGACATCTGACTGCCATTTCCCGTTCATGGCAAAATAAATCATGCGTTTGCCATCCGGCGACAAATCGCAGCGCCGTTCATAAATACGCCCCTTCAGCCACTGCCCGATCTGGAAAGTATCATGCTCCCGGTCCCACCCGATCGTACAAACCTGCTTAGACGGCCCCCGTCGCATAACCACCCCATACAGCGCGCTCCGGGCCATCAGAACATGAATCCGGGCATATGCCACCGGCTGATTTTTGTTAGCCATTACCAGAAACCTGTCTTATCATATGAGATTAATCTCTAACGCTTCAACCCCTTAAAATCATATTCCAGCCGGGGCGCGTCTTTCATCAGCTGCTCCCAGGTCACCGTCGTCTGACGCCGCGCGGCCTCCCGCCCCAGGATACTCACCAGGTTACTCTGCACACTCGGCTCCACCGTCACATTGTCGTAGTTCCCCGCCTTGATATTGTCATAAAACGTCGCAATATTGGCCGCCGCCCCTTCGCCATAAATCCCCGAGGTCTTGCCCCCCTGGTAGAAATGGTCGCCCAGGATCACCACCTGCCCGCCATACTCCGTGGCCAGCGCGCCTTCCGCGCCAAACATCCGGTTGCGTATCCCCTCCGGCTGCATCCCATGCCCCTTGAACTGGCGCGAACTGAAGGTAATCCCAACCCGGTCGGGATACTGATACACACAGGCATAATGATCGCTGCAATCGCCCAGCGGCCGCACCTTGCGCCCGGCCGTACCCGTCGCCGACAGCGGCGGCACCTTCATGATCCAGTTCATCACATCCAGGGTATGGATATTCTGTTCAACGATAATATCGCCCGACAGCGCCACATTCACTCCCCACCCAATCAACCGGTTCTCCGGATTATTCAGATCTTTGCGCATAAGCTCCATATCGCCGTACCACGGGCAATCCGCGTGATAGCTAGCCTCGCCAAACGCCACCGCGCCCAGCGCCCCGTCATGCACCCGCTTGATCGCTTCGATAAAATAGCCGTTGGCCCGCGTCTGAAAATCGATCAGAAAACACTGTTTCTTCGCGCGCGCCGCCTTCCCGCTGGCCAGCACCGTCTGACACCCCGGCACGTCCACCGCCATCGGCTTGGCCAGGTACACATGCAACCCCGCCTCGACCGCCGCGGCCGCCTGCTCCGGATGAAAATAAGGCGGACTCTCGATCGCCACCGCCTCCACCCCGCTCTCCAGCAACCGTTTATACGCCGACAATGTCGCAAACTGCCGTTCCCCCGGCACGCCAAATCGAATGCCCGCCGCCGCGCTCCGATCGGCAAAATAATCCGCGCAGGCCCAAAGCTCATAACCGCCATGTTTCACAAACAGATCCGCGATCCAGGTCCCGCGCCGCCCGCAACCAATCAAACCCAATTTGATCCTGGCCGTATCTTCACCCGCTCCCGATAAATTGCCCGTCGCCGCCGCCAGCGACAACCCCGCCGCACTCGCCAGAAATCCACGTCGATTCATATCGGTTGACTCGTTCATCTGATCACCCTTTCATAATGAAATTAGATTCTGTTTCATGATTTTTTGTTTACTTTAAACGATTAATGACCCATTGTCACCGCTTGATATCCCTCTTTCAAAAGCGGACTCAATTCATCACACACATCCTTAAAATCATCCATCCCGGCCAGGTTTCGATATTCCTGGGGATCGCTGGCATAATCGAACAACTCCCTGGATAACACCTTCCCATCTCTGGTCCATTCGTTATACCGCCAGCGTCTCGTCCGCACCGACCGGCCCGCAATCTCCCCCCGCTGTACCTGGGTAAACACCGCGTTCTTCCAAGGGGTCTCCGGTGAACTCAACAAGGGCCGAAAACTCACCCCCTCAAGATTATCAGGGGCTTTCAATCCGCACAGATCAACAAAAGTCGGGTACAGATCAACCATCTCGACAAACTGATCGCATCGCGTATCGGGCCTTGTCTCACCTTCAACCACGGCGATCATCGGAATGCGGCAGGAATCTTCCATCAACACCGCCTTATTCCACCAGTCATACTCACCCAGGTTGTAACCATGATCCCCGACAAATACCACCACCGTATCCTTCCAGAGCCCCTGCCGGTCCAGTTCATCCATCACTTTACCGATCTGCGCGTCTGTAAAAGTGGTACAGGCATAATAAGCGCGCAGAAACTCGCGCTGTTCCTGTAGTGAAAATTTCTGAAAAGCAGCATGCCACTCACTGCCAATCACATACGGTTCCTTCGGACTACGATTATCCGGCACCACCGGCGGCATCAGCTTTTCCAGCGGATACAGCTCAAAATAGTCTTTCGGGGCATGAAAGGGATCGTGCGGCTTATGAAAACCCAACGCCATAAAAAATGGCTTTGCCCGCTTTTGCCGCAGTAGTTCAATCGCCTTCGCCGCTAGCCGGCCATCCGGCTGGTCCATATCGGTCCCTTCCGCCGCCAGCCAGCTGCACCATTTTACTTTACCCCCGGTCATATTGCGTCCTTCACCCGTTTTCCCGATATCAGTCGGACCATAATCCAGATCCACATCCCAGGCCGGTCCATCATCATGCTCCCCTTGGCCATGAAATATCTTGCCCAGACTAACTGTAAAATAACCATCGTCTTTAAACCATCTGGGCAACGTAGGCTGGTTTTTAATATGCGTATTCCAGGGAACCCGATTATCCAGAATTTGAGTCGTATCCGGCCGCAGTCCGGTTAAAAACGAGGTCCGGCTCGGATTGCACACCGGATACTGACAATAAGCCCGGTCAAAAACCACACCCTTTCGAGCCAGACGATCCAGATTCGGCGTCTTCACCAGCGGATTCCCATAACACCCCATGATATTCTTCAAATCTTCCACAATAATAAACAACACATTCCTGCCATTCCCTCTTAAACCACCCGCCGCCAAACGCTCCGCCTGAGGCGCTCCCGAAACAGCCGTTACTGACCATAAGCCCAATCCAATCCCGGCCATGGAATATTTAAGAAACTCCCTCCGGCTGCCAATTGACTTAGTGCGTTTCTTCATGTCCATTCGTGGATCTCCTTATAAATGTTTTGCTTCGTGCCTTGGCGGCTTGGTGTGAGCTATTATTTCTTTGCCTGCAGATTTATCAATCCAGTTAATCTACAAATCAAAACGATAATAACACCTGCCAGATATAAAAATACGCCATAAAATCCGTATCCTGCCAGATCGTCTTGATCAACTCCGGATCACCCTTGATCGCCTCCAGCCGTTCACGATAACTCTCCCACGACGCACACTCGCCCGGCCGTGTCCCGTTTTCATTAACTTGATTCATATCCATAACATGTTTCCTTTCCGCGCGTCTATTCGTCCCGATTAATCGCGGGATTCGTGTTTCGCTTTTATGTTTTATGCTTGTCTTTCTTCGTGGCTTCGCGGCTTTGTGTGAAATCTTTTTTCTTCGCTTGCGGTTTATCCTTACTCAATACTGCCCATACTCCCGCGTAAACTCAGTCAACACCCGCATATTCTCAATCGACGCGTCATTTTGAATAATCGCCGACGCGTCCATAATATACCCGCCATCGCCGGCCACCTCATCAAGGATAAACTTGCACCGCTGCCGGACCTCATCGGGCGTACCATAGCTCAACATCGCGTTGGGCACCCCACCCGACAGACAGAATTTCTCACCCAGTGCCCGGTGCACCTTGACAATATCGCCCTGATCCACATGATACACAATCGACCCGGCCGGCAATTCCAAAAACGCCTCCAGATGGTTGTCCCAGTTGCCCTCGGCGTAAAACAGCGTCTGTATCCCATTCCGCCACAACTCCAGAATTATCGGCTTGAGTGTCGGCCAGAATATCTCATCAAAATGCTTCTTATGCACAAACGGCGTGCAGCTGCGGTGCATCCAGAATCCCACCGGAACCAGCTTATCCGGGTCCGCCGTCGCCAGCGCGATCTTCGCCAGATGCGGCGCCAGCGCCTCACAGGCCGCCAACACCTTCTCCGGCCGCTCCCACAGATCCTCCACCAAACCCAGGTACCCCCGCAATTTATCCGCCAGGATATCCATCGGCGCTTTCAGGATCCCCGCGATCGCCGACACTGTCCCGGTCTCGGTTCGCATCCGCTCCACCTGCGGCCCGAACGCGTGAAAATAATTCATCATCGCCATACTGCCCCTCACCAGCGACAGGTTATGCCCCAGGCTCACCGGCTCACCCACCCCCCGCACCTCGCGCGTCACCCGCGGCAGCCAGACCTGGTACAGAAACGACGTCGGATCCTTGATCAGCTCATCATACTCATCCGCCTTCATAAACGCGTCCGACTCCGCCGGCTCGCGATACTGAAACCCCACATCCGGCTCGATATGAATCCCCGGCGCGGCATAATACTTCAACCCGATCGCCTCGGTCAACCCCGTCCACACATACACCATATTCGCCACCATCGCGTCCCAGTCAAAATCCCGCGCCGTCCGGATCACCGCCGCAAACGCCTTGTTATAATCATGCGTCACCTCCTGACAGGTAAATCCCGCGTACTTCGCCGCGAACTCCGCCGCAAACGGCCGGATCGGCACCATATCCGGCTTCCCGTTCCGCAATGCCGTCACATACCGCTTCTTCCGCCGCTCATACAAACTCGCCATCGCATCAGCCATAACAAACTCCCCGGATAAATGAGATTATCTAAAATTATTACCTATAACCGCAAACACAACAGCCAGAGCTACTCGATCCAGCGTATACTGAAATAATATAGTCACTATGTTACTTCAATTATTCTTAAAGTTTTTTGATGAAATAAATTTTTGGGCCGAATCAATAACTTCACGCTTTTTGGCTCTAAACATTTTATCGAATTGCTCTATAAGTAGTTCGGCTAGAATGTAAGCTTTTTGAGAATCATTTTTCATGAATTCCAACTTAATCTCATAGTCTGCACGAGCTCGATAGCGATAGAGGGATTGGATATTTTGACCAATCGTTTTTATTTCGATGTCAGAAGAACAATAAAAATACTGTGGAAGGTTGTGCGTATCCCCTTTAATAAGATCCAATCCAGAGTTTTGAAAAACATCCCTGATGTAGTGAAAAACAGCATAATAAGATCGGCTTGCCGAAGAACGCCAATCTGATTCTTGATTGCCTCCCTTTAACTTTCTGGCTGTAATAGTGAGAAATTTTATGGCCTCCATAATCAATACCCGACCGCTAAATAATAATATTAATAAACGATAGCGCTTCACTGGATATTTGGCTAGTAATCGTACGATTAATATCCATTAATAATTTTATCTGATCATGAGCCGTTTTATTTTTTGTCTGTATTGACAATGTGATATTATTGTCATACTCTTCGCCAATAACAACAAGAAATCCAGTCCTCATTATAGATTTGATTATTGCCAGACAAGTATCGATCGATTCTTGTAAAGAATGCCTGAAAATCAAATCGGATGTTTCGTAATTGTTAATGCGAACCCACTTCTCCGCCCACATGGGCAGCCTGTAGGTGGATACAGTAGGCCTTCTCGTAGAATTATCATCAACAAAAAATGTATCTCCCAAACAGTTGGGAACATACCTGGCAAAAGGATATGTAGAGACGTTATCTATAGTTATGCTTATTTCGGTATTTGAAGTTTCAGGTGTCATAATTCCGCTGTTAAACCCTCATTAATATCATTCATTTCCTTTACTATGGCGTACGCTTTTTGATCAAGAAAAGCAATTAACTCGTCTGAAGAATCTGTTTTATTTATCTTATATTCACAATTATGGCTGATATGAGCGGTTAATTTATTCGGCGTCTTCGCGCATACAAAACGATAATTACATCCATTCTTACAACAAAACAAAGTAAAACCGGGTCTATATGATGTGCAAGAACCAATCATTTTTTTCATGGCTGCATTTGGTGAAACATATTTTTCATCAAATCTAGTTTCTTCATTTTGGTCATCAAAACTAATTGTGTGATTGACATTAAAACCGACTACTTTGATAGGAGTATGATTAAGACAACTAAAATATTTAGTAGCAATATTGATGACACTTTTCGTAATATTTGGGGTACGGGCAGTCAGTGCGAATCTATCCAAATGAATTTGTATGTCAACATCTTTATAAAAAATATGAGCGAGTTGTGGCATATTTATAAATTGGTTAAACTTTGCAGGATTATCTTTTACATAAAAGGACCTGGAAATAATCTTATGCTTCACAAGCCAATCATGGTTCATAATCTGGGGATTCATGCTGCCAATTACAACAATGTTAAAAAAATCTCTACTAATTTTAGCCATAATAATCTGTCTATTGAAAAAATGGGTTACACCATAACTATCGACATAATAATCAAATATCTTTTATAACAAATAGCTTTCAATCATGCAATATAAAATTCCCCGAATCACTAATCTGCCATAATAAGCTATATATCAGACAGTTATAAGAGTTTTACATTTTTATTGAGAACATCTAACAAAATATTTTTCTGGGGAGACTTCGAACAAGTTTTTCAAATAAGATTGAAGATCCTCCCTGGGAGCCCCATCGAGGCCAAATAAAATCCTTACCCTGGAGTATCTAAGGTTCCTTGTCCCCGACTATGCAAACCAACCGATCATAATAGAAAACTCTTTTTATTAAGCGCTTTATGTTGAAATACCATCTTACCTGAATTCGCCACGATCACAAGCTTTCTCCTGAAATCAGGCGCAACAGTCATCTTAACATTTTGTTAACACGCCAGATATCCGTTTATTGCACACTTGACACCCAATACATAATCCCTAAAATAGACACTCATTACGAGGGAAATTGCATGACCGAACCACCCATCAATCGTCGCCCGCTGAAGTCCAGACAAACCGCCTGGGCCCATTCGCTGGCCCGTTTATGTGCTCGTCTTAAAATCAAACCCAATACCATCTCTCTGTTCAGCGCTGTTTTTGCCCTGCTGGCCGGAGCAGGCTTTACCTGGTCCAGCCACCAGAACGGTTGGCGCCAAGCACTATTACTGGTTCTGTCCGCCATCTGCATCCAACTCCGCCTGCTCTGCAATCTACTGGATGGCATGATCGCTATCGAAGGTGGCCAGGCCTCATCCACCGGCGAATTATTTAACGATATCCCCGACCGCTTTGCCGATGCCTTTATCCTGATCGGTTCTGGCTATGCCGCGTCCTCCCACCCTTTCGGCGCCGAACTGGGCTGGATCGCCGCATTATTAGCCATCATAACCGCCTATGTCCGCTACCTTGGCGCCGCCATGGGCGCCGGTATGAACTTTCTGGGCCCCATGGCCAAACCTCACCGTATGGCCACACTGACAATCGCAGCCCTAGCCCAGGCCGCCTGCCTGTTCATTTTCCCGCAAATCAATGTGATTTATCTGGCCCTGCTGGCCATCGTCTTAGGCGCTCTCATTACCATCTACCGGCGCATCCGGCGTATCGTCATCACCCTGGAGCAGCAATGAATTTCGATCAGATCATAGCCAGTGTCATTGCCCAGACCGCCCGCCTGATATCGGGCATTCAGGCACAACTCACCTGCCATGACCTGCTCCGCACTCAAGCCATTTACTATGCCAATCACGGCAGCCATCTGGACGCCATGGTAATCTGGGCGCTCCTGCCGGTTGAAGTCCGGCACAAGCTCCGCTTCGTCGCCTCCCGGCAATACTGGCAGCGTTCTCCCTTCCGGCGTTATCTTTCCTGCCGGGTTTTCAATATGGCGCTGGTTGACCGCAACAACGAAGCCGGTCCCGCCGGGGCGCGGCAGTCATTAACCACCATGTACCAGGCCCTCGACGATGGCAGTTCATTACTGATTTTCCCCGAAGGCACCCGCGGAACCAGTACCGAAATTGCCCCCTTCAAAATTGGTCTCTATCATCTGGCCCGCCACAACCCGGCCATCCCACTGGTCCCGATTTATCTCGAAAACCTCAACCGAATCCTGCCCAAAGGCGAATTCCTGCCCATCCCCTTCCTGAGCCGGGCGGTTTTCGGCGAATCCCTCTACCTGATGGAAAACGAATCCAAACCGGAGTTTCTCCAGCGTGCTTACCATACCCTTGTCCAACTGAAAGAATCTCACCATTAAAAAGTCTGCCTATGGATCCTGAAATGAAATATCTCTTTGGCGGTGTCCTGGCGCTCCTGCTCACCGCCTCACTCATCGGCTGGATCCTGCACCTCAAAGTCCAGTCTCCTGCCGCCCGCCCCATCATCGACAACCTCAACGCCCGAACCCGAGCCTGGTGGATCATGTGCCTGATCTTCGCCGTCGCGGTCCTCACCGGTGGCATCGGCTCTACTATCATGTTCGCGCTCACCTCCTTTCTCGCCCTGCGGGAATTTATCACGCTCACCCCCACCCGCCCGGGCGATCATCGCACCTTGTTCTGGATCTTCTTTGTCATCCTGCCCCTGAATTATTACCTGATCCACATCCAGTGGTACGGATTCTATATCGTTTTTATCCCGGTCTATGCCTTTTTGTTTGTCCCGCTCCGCAGTGCCCTGGCCGGCGATACCGACAATTTCCTCGAACGGACCGCCAAAATCCAGTGGGGCCTGATGGTCTGTGTCTACTGCGTCAGCCATGCCCCGGCCCTGCTCATGCTCAATATCCCCAACTTCCAGTCCCAGAACGCCAATCTGCTGCTGTTTCTGGTCCTCGTCGTCCAGATGAGCGATGTCCTGCAATACGTTTTCGGCAAACTCTTCGGCAAACACAAAATCGCCCCCACCGTCAGCCCCAACAAAACCTGGGAAGGCTTTATCGGCGGCATTCTCACTGCGTCGCTGCTCGGTATGGCCCTCTGGTGGGCCACCCCCTTCTCGCCGCTGGCGGCCCTGAATATCTCACTAACCATCGCCTTCATGGGCTTCGCCGGAGGCCTGTGCATGTCCGCCATCAAACGCGACCGTGGCATCAAGGATTTCGGCCACATGATCGAAGGCCACGGCGGTATCATGGACCGCATCGACTCCATCTGCTTCGCCGCCCCCGTCTTCTTCCACATCATCCGCTATTACTACACCGCCTGATCACATCAGCGCCATTAGCTTTGGAAGCGCAACGCAACTGTAATGCATTAAACTAGTGCTCTGTAAAGATTAAATATTCGGATATAGTGATCTCAATTTACACCTGGCATCTTCCACTTTAAATTGCCAGTTAACGCCTCGTTGCTTTTCGTTGGAGTGGGTGGCCCATGCTTTCGTCTCTTTTTTCAGCCTATCCATGTCGGTCATTTTTCGATCCTTCAGACATTGCCGGGTCATCGCACTCAGTTCATTTTCGGCCACATTGAGCCAACTGCCATGCTTGGGCGTGTAATGAAATTCAATTTTTTCCACATACCGGCGCGCCTGCTCCGGAGGAAAAACCTCGTAAAAAGCTCCCTTGGTATGAGTATTCAAATTGTCGCACACCAGAAGCACTCGTTTCGCTTGGGCATAGCGGCCCTCCAGCAACTCTGCCATTTCAACGGCCCAGTCAACCTTTTTCCGTTGTGGACGAACGCTCACCCCACGCCAGCCGGATTTTGGTTCTGTGAACATGAATAGGCTGGCGGTTCCGGCACGTTCATATTCATAGTCCACTCGACGAGGATGATGCAAGGTCGCGGCCATCGGAGTGCGAGTTTCCTTGAGCAATTGCACCGGCTGTTCATCCATGCAGAGCGCCGGAAAATCCGGGTCATACGGCAGGGAATAGACATTCAGGACATCTTCCATGCACGCGACAAATTCACTGTTTTGCGCCGGCGGTATCACCCAGTACTGTATCTTTCGGTTCGTTATTTCATTTTTTTAAGCGTCGTGGCAACGGTGGTGTGACTGATGGATTCTACGATTCCCAATTCCACCGCTTTGTCGGCGATCAAACGCAACGACCAATTACTGTAACCTTCCGGCGGATCGCTCAGCCTCAGGGCAATGATCTTTGCCTCCTGCTCGCCATCCAGCAGCTTGGCGCGAGGCGGCGTGTCACGCTGCTTACCGTTCAATGTGATGTCAAACCCTCTTTCTACCAGCGATTTACGAACTTTGGTTACGGTCCTGAGACGACACAAAAAAGCGTCGGCAATTTGATTGCAGGACCAGTTGGGACCGTCCGCATCCGCCTTAAGCAAGATTTGAGCCCGTTTGACTTTTTGCGAGGTGCCCTTGAGTTTTGTAACAACTTCAAGCAGCTCTTTCCGTTCTGCGTCAGTGAGACGAACGATGTACTTTTTCATAACAAACTCCATAAATATTCGGTTTATGGAGTTATTATCGGACATGCTATATAAGAATATTTAGTTTTTACAGAGCAGTAGAACTAATCTCCAGCCAATAACTTATCGTGTATCATGCAGCGGGATTGCATTTCACCCGCTACTATAGTGCAAAATTGATCACAGTCCTTTAAAACTCAAATAAAAATCATCCCTCTAAACGATGCTTGTAAACTAACACGACAACAAGGCCCCACATACCATTGATCATAATCCATCAGTAATAGCCCTCCAATCCATCTTAATCAGTCATATCACATTGTAATTTAATATCTTAGAATAAATTCTTATCATGACCATATTTAATCCATTCCATACTGCCCAGCCACTTCAATCCCTATATTTTTCCTATCTTAACAATTAAACTAAAATATTTTTAATATTCCTGCCCGCATATCACTTGCACCCCCCCGGCCATTTTTAGTAAAATAATTTTAATTCAGCAACAAAATCGCATCGCCGGGCAAGGGATTTGTCTGCCCGTTATGGCTCGACTTCGCCATCACCAAACCAGCATTGGCAAAATCTTTTCCATACCGGCGATAAAAACCAAAGGAGAACGACATTGAAAGCCCGATCATTTTCACCCTCTGTTTGCGTTGTTATCATCCTGATCACCCTGTCGGCCGCTTCGATCCTCAATGCCCAGTGCCCATCCCTCGATTTCAATCACGATTGTCGGGTCGACCTGCACGATTTCAATATTGTCTCGGCCGCCTGGCTGCTCGATTACACCCCCCAGGACCTGATCGATCTCAGCGCCCAGTGGAACGCCCCCATGCCCCCGCCCGAAGGAATCGTATTTGTCACCATTCCCGCAGGAACATTTCAAATGGGCGACAGTTTCAATGAAGGCGAAGCCAACGAAAAACCGGTCCATACCGTCACACTAAGCACGTTCCAGATCAGCAAATACGAAATCACCAACGCCCAGTACGCCTGGTTCCTCAATGCCCTCAACATCCAGCGCCAGATCAAACTGGTCGACGGCGCCGTCTATCACGTCGCCGATCGCAACAACATCCAGCCCTTCTGCGACACTCACGCCTCCGGCAGCGACAGCCAGATCGACTTTGTTGACGGCGCGTTTATCGTCCTGACGCGTGACGGCCAGTCCCAACTCAACCATCCCGTCGTCGAAGTCAGCTGGCACGGTGCCGATGCCTTCTGCTTTTTCTACGGTTACCGCCTGCCCACCGAGGCCCAATGGGAATACGCCGCCCGCGGAGGCGACTCACTCCAGCGCTTCGCCAACGGCCAGACGATCAACCATTCCCTGGCCAATTTTTACAGCTCCTGGCGCGCCGGCCAGCCTGCCTACGCCTACGACACCTGCGCCAGCCAGGGTTACCATCCAACTTATAACACCGGCACACCCCCCTTTACCGCCCCCGTCGGCAGCTTCGCCCCCAACGCCTTCAATCTGCACGACATGACCGGCAACGCCTGGGAATGGTGCGCCGACCGCTACGGCAACTACTCCGACACCCCCGCCACCGATCCCACCGGCCCCCTCTACGGCAATTTCCGCGTATTCCGGGGCGGCAGCTGGTACGACAACGCCTGCTACTGCCGCACCGCCTGTCGCGGCGCCGTCGCCCCCTCCGGCCGTAGCAACGCCTTCGGCTTCCGCGTCTGCCTGCCCTGACCATGCCAAAGTAATCCTATAAAAATTTAAACGCTCCCATTAATCTGCCTTTTTCCTCCGCGATTCCTGGGGCAGGTCACATTACAATATACTATCATGATCTCAACCTAAGACTCTTATCCTGCTATATGATTTTACCAAGCGTAATTTAATTTTCAATATCTCCCCAATAATCTATCCATCTGGTGACGCCGGACAATATTTTACAACCGTATTGATAAAAGCGATAATAGGGCTAAACAACATCAGGACTCGTCGCAATGAACTCCCTGGCATCGAAATTGCCCTTTTCACTGCTCATCGCCGTTATCATAATCCTCGCCCAGCATTTCTTTCATATGGCACATCTCTTCTTCAGACAACGGCTGCTTCGTCTTCGCAAGAAACGCCGCGAACGCCTCATCCAGGCCTTCCCAATGGATAAACCACCGCGCAAATGCGACCTCCTCCAGAACCTGATAAACCTGAGATTCCGCCGGATAATTTTCCGCAATCACCCCGAGGATATTACTTTTCCTCTCCACCTCATTCAATAGCGCTTCACGTTTTTCCTTCAACCTGTCCACTGATTTCTTGTCAGACATCGTAACAACCCTTTCATGAATAGTTCATCAACAATTTAATCCCGCTTGATCGTAAATAATACACCATAATATAAACAAAATATCAAACTGGAACTCGGGCGTATCCTCGTCTAAGCGAATGAAAATTTTGTGAATTATTTGATGGCGTCAGGAGAAAATTTTGCTTTTTAACCGTTTATACGGAAAATTCTGTACTATAATCTACCAACTTCTTGCTTTTTTAATGATTTTTAATAAGTTATTTTATAACTGGCCATAAAATAAGTCTTTATATTACAAAATCTGTGTAATGTATCCCTGCGCGCCGGGATGGCTTTTTATTTTTGATTGCGGCCCATAACCGGCTGTCGTATATTTCGGACAGGGGAGACACAATTTTGGATAATTTAAAGGGACTATGAATATCCGGGCGATCATCCCGGTAATACCTGTTAAACCAAGAGATATGTTTTAGTTCAAAAGGGGCTGATATGTCGAATCAGGAAATACCGCATAAAGGTCACGATAAACACCTGTGCTATCTCAACAATCTTCGCTTCCAGGATACCAATCCCGAAGAGTATAAACAGCTGTTAAAAGACGCCGCCTATTTCTGTCAAAATTGCGGACGGGCCGCCGCCAGTCCCAACAATCTTTGCAAACCGGTAAAATTGTAGATTATTGGCGTAACGCCATCCCGCATAATTCTATGAGTGCCTACCAAAATGATTTTCGTAGCGAAACTGAGCGAAAAAGTAGTCAGCAAGGCCGAAGATCCGCCTCAGGCGGGCCGAAGGGGTCAAACCCCCGCAGGCAACCCTGCTATGGGTTGTCGAGGATGTTTGGCCCCGAGAACGCCGTGGACGACTTTTGCAGCCGGTCGGAGTAGAAAACTCATTTTGTTAGGGACTCTAACTTCAAAACAGACAAGGGGTTATTGATGGGCCAGCAAAAACCAGCCACCACACCATATATCAATACGATTAGTGTCGACAACCAGGGGCCGTATCCCGGACGCAGAGAAATCGAACGCCGTATCAAGAGCATTATCCGATGGAATGCCATGGCCATGGTCGTGCGGGCCAATCGGGAGGAAAGTGGACTGGGTGGGCATATTTCCAGTTATGCCTCTTCCGCCACGCTTTATGATGTGGGCTTCAACCACTTTTTCCGTGCCCGAAGCGATCAGCACGAAGGCGATCTGATCTACATTCAGGGCCACGTTACCCCCGGCATCTATGCCCGTGCTTTTCTGGAAGGACGTTTAAGCGGTTTTGATTTAAGTAATTTCAGGCGCGAGCTGAGTCCGGAGGGCGGTTTGCCTTCTTACCCGCACCCGCGTTTAATGCCGGATTTCTGGCAGTTCCCCTCGGTTTCGATGGGACTCGCCCCGATCATGGCGATATACAACGCCCGTTTCACCAGGTATCTGGAAAACCGGGGCCTGAAAAAACCCTCCGACCAGAAAATCTGGGCGTTTCTCGGAGACGGCGAAATGGATGAACCCGAAAGCACCGGCGCCATCGGGGTGGCCGGCCGCGAGAAACTGGACAATCTGATTTTTGTCATTAACTGCAATCTGCAGCGGCTCGACGGACCGGTCCGCGGCAATGCGAAAGTGGTCCAGGAATTTGAGGCTGCCTTTACGGCTGCCGGATGGAATGTCATTAAAGTGCTCTGGGGTTCGGATTGGGATCCGCTGCTGGAAAAAGATAAAGAGGGCGTCCTTGTCAAAAGACTGGGAGAGGTGGTGGATGGCCAGTTCCAGAAATACGCGGTCTCCAGCGGCGATTATATCCGCAAAGACTTTTTCGGCGAGGATCCCCGGCTGCTGGACCTGGTCAAAAACTACTCCGACGAACAGCTCGAAAAACTCAATCGCGGCGGCCACGACCCCTTGAAAGTCTATACTGCCTACAAAGCTGCGGTCGAACACACCGGCAGTCCCACCCTGATCCTGGCCCAGACGATCAAGGGATACGGAATGGGCGAAGCCGGCGAGGGACAGAACATTTCTCATCAGCAAAAGAAACTGAATGAGCAGGAACTGCTCAAATTCCGCTCCCGGTTCGGCATTCCGGTCCCGGACTATGAGGTTCAGGAGGCGCCGTTCTATAAACCCATGGCCGATAGCGAGGAGATTGCCTATCTGCAGCAATGCCGCCAGAAACTGGGCGGCTTCCTGCCCCGGCGCATCGTTCAGGCCGGGCCGGTCCAGACGCCGGATGAAACCCTGTTTGAAGAATTTTATCAGGGTTCCGGCGACCACAAGGTCAGTACCACCATGGCGACAGTGCGGCTGTTATCCAAGCTCTTAAAAGATCCGACCATCGGCCCGTTGATTGTTCCGATTATCCCAGACGAAGGGCGGACGTTCGGAATGGAGCCGCTGTTCGCCAAAGCCGGCATTTACTCATCCGTGGGCCAGCTATACGAACCGGTGGATAAGGAATATCTGCTCTTTTACAACGAGAAAAAAGATGGCATGATTCTGGAGGAGGGCATCACCGAATCCGGCTCCATGTCCTCTTTTATCGCCGCCGGAACCGCCTATACCAACCATGGCGTCAATACCATCCCATTTTACCTGTTCTACTCATTATTCGGCTGTCACCGGATGATCGATCTGATCTGGGCCGCCGGCGATATGCTGTGCCGGGGATTCCTGCTGGGCGGCATTGCCGGCAAGACCACCCTGGCCGGGGAAGGCCTGCAACATCAGGATGGCCACAGTCATCATACCTTCCTTTCAGTACCGCCGCTGATGTGCTATGACCCCGCCTTTGCCTATGAACTGGCGGTGATTATTCAGGATGGGCTTTACCGGATGTATCAAAAGCAGGAGAATATTTTCTATTATATCACCATGATGAATGAAAACTATGCCATGCCCGTCATGCCCGAAAACTGCCGGGACGGGATTCTCAAAGGCATGTACCGGTACCGGACCGCCGATAAACCTGACGCCCCGCATAAAGTGAACCTTTTCGGCAGCGGGACCATCTTGAACGAGGTCATTCGGGCCCAGCAGGTACTTCAGACGCAGTTTGACATTGCCGCGGATGTCTGGAGCGTGACCAGTTACAAGCAGCTCTATACCGACGCGGTTTCAACCGACCGCTGGAATTTCCTGCATCCGGCCGAAAAACCCCGGCAATCCCATATCCAGCAATGTCTGGCCGGCGAAAAAGGCGTTTTTGTGGCGGCTTCCGATTATGTCAAAGCCTTGCCCTGCTCAATGGCCCAATGGATCCCCGGCCGGCTGGTAGCGCTTGGAACCGATGGCTACGGACGCAGTGATACCCGCCGTGATCTACGGGACTATTTTGAAGTCAGCTGGCGTTTCATTGTTTTGGCCGCCTTACACGGACTCGTATTAGAAGGTCAGATCGAAGCCAACATCCTAACCACCGCCATGAAACAGTTCGACATCAATCCCAACAAAGTCAACCCAATGTTCATCTAACCCCCCTCTCCCCTCCCCCCCCAACCACCATAACATGATATACACAGAATTTATTATACACAGTGTTATTTATTTAGTTGACAACTCTTTTTTCACCCATTATCCTTCAACTATCCAAAGCCCTCATACCAATCATTAATTAGTATATCGTATTTATATAAAAGGAGTTATGTTATGTCATGCCGCCTTCGCTTTAAGCAGACCCGGTTCGCCGCCTTCTACCACGTCTACAGCCGCATCGCCGGCTCACCCGCCGACCGCCCGCTCCAGCAGCCCAATTGCCGCCGCAAACTCCTCGCCCTCATCCAGCACTACACCCGCGCCTACTGCTGCGAGGTCGCCGCCTTCGCCCTCATGGGCAACCACTACCACCTCATCCTCCGCTTCGACCCCAAATCCCAGCTCCCGCCCGCCGAACTCGCCCGCCGCGCCCACCTCCTCTACCCCGGCCCCCATTCCCAGGAAATCATCGCCAACTGGTCCCCGGCCCAATGGCAGCGCTTCAACGACCGCCTCTTCGACCTCTCCGAGCTCCTCCGCAACCTCCAGGCCCGCTTCGCCAAATGGTACAACCAGACCTTCGAACGCCGCGGCCGCTTCTGGGCCACGCGCTTCAAGTCTGTATTCCTCAAAGACTTACGCGCCGTCCGCGACTGCATGCTCTACGTCGATCTCAACCCTGTCCGCGCCGGCCAGGCCGCCCACCCCGCCGATTACGAGTTCTGCTCCTACCACCAACGCACCCAGCGCGGCCACACCGCCGCCTGGCTGCTGCCCCTCCATCAACTCTTCGACCAGCGCACCACCGAGCCCCAGGCCCTCAAAGATTACACCCACCGCCTCACCTACCGCGGCAACCTCACACCTTCAGACGCCGACTCCCAGGCCAAGCACCCCCCAATCCCCGCCGCCATCCTCGAAAACGAGCAATCCCTGGGTTTCGCCCACCCCGGCCTCTTCCTGCAACAGTTCAAACACTTCATCGACGGCCTGGCCATCGGCTCCGAAACCTACATCCGCCAGCAACTTCAAACCTTCCGACAAACCGGCCAATACCACCGCCGCACCAACCCCATCCCCCTCCCCACCGGCCTCTTCGCCCTCAAAGCCGTCCACGCCAGTTGACAACCACCCAGCCAGCAAAATTGCGATCCGATCCCCCCGAATTGCATCAATCCCATCAATGCAACACACCCAGTGTCTATCAACCATAGCCCCAAAAACCAGCAGCCGGGCAACCGACCTTCTTACCAGAGCATGAACGGTCCATAACACAGCAAAAAATGGTTCAAATCCCAAGCATACCCACCGGGCAGGGTAATTCGATGACCCGATCATACCCTGCCCATATCAACCCCAGATCATACCACAGGACACTTCAATAAAGATATTGTCGAGCCGGATCAAATTGCCCACCCAATTCATACTCAGCGAAAGCCCTGTCAACCACATAATATACACTGTGTATTTAATAATTTCTGATTAAATCCGCAGACAAGACATTATTGAATGCCAGAGTTTTATCTGAATATGAAAACTGATCAAACACCGAAAATCCAATATTGTCAACCTGTGACTTTTGTGATAAACTCATTGACATGGTAAAATCTCGCCGGCTTAATTATTGCGACAAGCCAGAGAGGCGACATATGCTTCTTCGGCCAGAAGAGGGTCGAAAACATTAAAGCTCGGTCGACTTTAATATTTTTCAACCGTGCCGCCAGAGAAATTTTGCGCCGGTTTGAAAAAAACATGACAGTGCCATTGGCTCCCGACCACTTTAATTCCGCTCGACAACTATCATAACGAATTGCCGAAAGGTCACCGGCAATATAAGACCATTTTTCAGCAGCCCGCTAATCTGGAATGGCCGCTAATGCCGGTGTTTTCCGGCATGTAATTGGGAACAACAATGTCATTATACAGCCGGTCTTCATCCATACTATAGATAACAAAAGAACGGGGCGATTCCAGAATGATAAATCGGCCATCGTTACTGGGGCTGACATTCAAACACATGTTGGGATATTTGGGGCAGAGTACATTACCGGTTCGGGTAAAATCCAACGGCGGTGCCGCGAACAATTCAATCCGTCGCCATAGCTGCATGGTCCGGGCTTCTATGATATCCAGTTTATTGGGTATGGTAGTCACGGCAATAAAAGTCTGGCCGTCATAGCAAAATGGGGTATGTTGGGTGATTCTGAAAAACTCATCATCGGAAAAACAACCGTCAACGATCGTCTGTTGTTCCGTTATTCGCATTTTATAGATCGCCGCCTGCCCTTCAATAACAATGCCGAAACGAGAGCTGGCAAAATTATGGGCCGATACATAAAAAACATGCGGATCGATCGGATCGAATTCAAAATGCGCCGGTACCGGTGTGGGTATTTCCGTCTCCCAATGCCGTTTCTTGCCCAGATCGATGGTGACCATTTTACATTTATTTATTCCCGAAAGATGAGAGCGGCGGTACCCGTCCGGATCTTCATTCGGGAGAACCCGGGGATAGGGGATGACCGGATCGAGCCGAAAAGGGGTAAAAACGACATAGCGGTTATCGGATGAACAGGTGGATTGATGCAGGTTGTCATCCGATTCCAGTTGATAGACAATATCCATATCCAGGGTATCGACATTCATCCGGCCGATCTGGCAGGCGACCGCCTCCTGTTCTTTATTCAAAATGCCAATGGTGTCTTCCAATGGCCATCGGGCAAACACAAAGTGGCGATGGTCGCTGGTCAAATCCCCGGTGGCGGTGTACAGCATGCGGTTAGACTCGTAATCGCCGGGCGTCATCCGGGCGGTATGATCCCTGGAATCGATAATCAGAACAAAGGGCCCATTGGCGCCATTGCCCAGAGATACAAATAATTTTCCGTTGGGTGACAATTGGGCCACATGAGGCTCAAAAAAGCGGTTTTTTAAAAATTGTTCATGGGTGTCAATGCCAACCGGTAAATACTGTACATCCAGGTCGTTTTCAAGCTGCTTCAGTATGGGAGGCGAGCTAAAAAGGGGCAGAGACCACCTTTGGATCGACTTATCGGCAAAATCAATCGCATCAAACAGATACTGTTCTTTATTGATTCGGCAGGAGGTGACCAGCGCGTCTATTTCAGGAAAAGGATCAAGCTCCCTGATCCGAATGGTTTCAAATGGCACATTGGTTATTGGATTCATTTTTCAGTAACACTCTTTACAGGACGCCGGCATACTGATCGGAACCGGCATCAGATACCGCAACGCCTTCCATTTCCACCTGACATGCCGGCCGGCAGACCGCTGCCTGGACAAGGTTACGCCTTCGGCGAGTCATTATTATATCGGACTTCAGGCGTCGTAAAGCTAAAAATTACCAAAATTTAAAGGAAAATTCAAAGGGATCGTGAACCTTTTAAGCCGATCTGTACGGGCAACCCCCCGTGGTTGTCCTCCCCCGCAATCACCCATCACCTTCCCCCCATTTGTCTTTTTTCAAATCTCATATTCCGCCTTTCCTCACCGGCCTCGGTATTTCAAAAAATTTCCCATTCCCCCTTCGTGTAGCGCCGCAGGTCGAAGATCCGCCTCAGGAGGACGCGCTTCGTGAAGCCGAAGGTCGATGATCCGCCTTAGGAGGGCGCTTCGTGGTTCAATCGGCCGTTATATGCTCAACCCTTACTCCCGCCTTTCCCCAACCCCCTCCTTTTGCGTCTAGCTCGTGGCATGATCAGTCTATCCTGGTACCATATCAGCGCCATGTCAACCTCTTTAATTTCTCGAATTCGCTTCGATACCGGCCGTTATGGGAAGGGAGTTGTAAATTGCGCAGATTTAAATTGTGTCTGCCCCCAGTTTCCATTCCTTGTTTAAATCCTCCATTCTGTCACTTTCTTTCGCAGAAAAATAAAATATATCATAAGTAAGGAAATCATCCGGCCATGGTTCGTCTCCATAAGTATAACCTTCTAGCATTTTGAGGTATCCATCTTTTACAAATATAACAAACCCGACTTCCATAGCTATATTTCCTGATCTGGGTCTGGCGCCAACTAAACCAATAGTAAAGTTTTTCTTTACAGGATATTTATGGTGTAGTGGTGGAATGATGTGAGGTACTACTATGTCGGTGTAAAATCCAACGCCAGTAAATTGCCTTTTTTTAACTCTTGAAGAATGGTACTGTTGCCTTAACTCTTGTAGAATTTCATGATTACCAGAAAGATTCCAGCTTAATACATTATTTTCAAGAATATTATAGTCCAGATGGCGGTCCATCACCTGTCTCTTACCTCTATTTTATAAAAAATATCCCTATTTGTACTACACCATTATGAATAGCGCCCTTAACAGTTACGTCTATTCCATCAACCATAACAACAACACCTTTTATTAGTTGTTCTGGCGTAAAATTATGCGCAACTTTTTTGAATGCGCCATACACGGCATCATACGCTTCAGATAGATCGCCAAACTTTTTGACAAGTGGTCCAAGATTTTGATCCGGATTATCGAAAAGATGGTGAAGCCTGTTTGAATCTGCACACTCATTATGCACCAACACCTGACTACCGGCCACATAATAGCTGTGCAGCTTATCAACCTCAAAATTATACACCGCCGCCGGACTGCAGACAAGCTCAATCTTCTCCATCGCCAGCCTCTTACTGGCTTTCATCCACCTCTCAGAACGGATGTTCCGCCAAAACTTATTCTATTTTCTTCATTCCCAACAATGGGCCCCAAAACTCCTGCCATTGCTCGATTGAGGCATACACCCCATTAATCTCCAAGGCGTCATCGCCGTAATAGACATCGAACGATTGATCGCAATCGCCGCATTTGACTCGAAACCGCGCACCCCCTTTACCCGGCGTTTTCTTTCGATGCGTGATCCGTAACTTCCAACTGCCATCGCCATTGGTTATCGCCATCTTCTGATTATGCCTGGTCATTATTTATCCTTTATACAATTAATGGGCGAATTTCTCTCGTCGAAGTTTCAATCGGAATCCATGCGCCAATCAAGCCACCGGTCCTTCGTGTAGCGCCGCAGGCGCGCTTCGTGAATCCGCGTTTAATTCTTCTGCCTGTTTCTTTCGGATTGCGCTTCAATCGCCCTGAGAGTTTTCCTGGGTCACTTCCCGACACCGACAGCGCTGCCCCGGCTCTCTTCCTTGAGTGGGATGAAAAATGAAGGTGTTATTTTTGCGAGACTCCTTAATATCCAGACAGATCCAGCTTATTATACTGCGCCCTGCTGACGCACTGTTTTAAATCGTCAGGCAGATCGACACCATCCGAAGTGTCCGCGGCGGTCACAATAAAATCCTGTGTGGTTTTCAGCAGCGCCGACCAATCCGATTTGTTCAACTGTTTGGCAATCCGCCGCAAAGTGTCGATAAGGGCCTCTCTCTGGTCCGTCTCTTCAGCCAGTTGATTAAAATACTCCCAGCGCGGCCGGCAAAAACAGGATCGCGAAAATCTCGCCACTCGTCGCTGATTTCGCCAATAAACCACTTGTTTTCGATCCCGGCCTGCTCATAGCCCTTCTCCGTGCCGACAATCAAAACCGGCGGTAAATTCAAATTACTGGAACAATAAGCGATGAACAGGCAATAAGCCGGACTGTCGATAGTCAACTCGCCGATAAAATCCGGAATCCGCTTTAAAAGATAATGCTCGATTTCCCGGGACAGTGACTTGACGGTATCGCCTTTTTTATGGCGGCGATATTCGACAATCTGGTTGCTCGAGTTGGGGTATTCACGCCGGATCTGCTCCACTTCATTGTCCAGCCCATACTCGAACACAAGACACTGAATCTCCTGGTGGGTAATCACATCCGACCAGGGCTCGTCTTTGAACAGATATTCTTCGCACTTCCAGCATCGCTTGACGACCCGCTCTACCCGATCGCCGGCCCACTCATAAACGCTCTCCACGCCGCTATATCCGCCGAAAGACAATACTCGCTTCAGCTTGCCTTGTTCGTCGTAATAAAAATGCATCAGCACATTGATGCGGTAGTAAGTACCGAACACCATCTTTTCCGCGAAATGGTCGCCATAGCGAAACAGAATGCACTGAATCCCATCGATAATTACGATCCGGCCCTGATCGTCATAGCCATGCCGGACCGCGTCTGCGGGCGCCGGAGCCCCGGCCTTTAGCCAGCGGCCGCCCGGAAACAACTTCTTATAATGCGGCGCCAAATCTTCCATGACATCCGTGGCCGCGCGTACCTCAACCACACCGGATTCGACCTCTTCCTTGAGCTTGAAAAATGAGTCAGGATTTTCATGATCCGATTCCAGACACCATAAATACCTTTCGCTAAGATACGCGTGCTGATCGTCGTACAGCGCGTGGGTCGGTAGTGTTTCAAACATATCGCATCCCTTTCCATACCGTTGATTTTCGCATTTTGTTTTTCGTTATTTCGTAGAAGCACATCGGGCGTTGATTCGGATTTCTTCATCCGAGCCATTTGTGGAGAATAATTATCACAAGTTCATTTTTGCCTGCGACGCTGGCCGCTCAGGCTGTATTCCTTTCGCGGTCTGGCGGCTTCGCGTGAACCATTTCTTCCCCCTCACTTACCGTTGCAGCTTCAGCCTCCCCCAGGCGCTGCGGTCTGAGGAATTTCTGGCAATTCCGTTCCACATCAGCTGGGTTTTGCGCTGGGTTCCATCGCCGCTTGCATCGATCGCCAGGTCAAAAATCAGCTCCAGTCCTTCTTTCGGCTCAATCGCCAGGCTCGCCCAGGGCAGAGCCGCTTCCATGGTATAGCCCCGCCGGTCTACAAAGGGCGCCACCACACTTTCGATAACCGGTTGTCTGGCAATATTGGCCACAAAAACCTGGTTGTTTTGGCCGGCTCCAATCAATACCTGTCGATCGCTGAACAGCAGGGGGCCCGGCTGTTCCAGTTGCCGGCTGCCAATGAACAGCTCAATCGCATCGGCATTCCAGATATCCGCCCCGGTATGTTCATTCTGCATGGGTGACTCATCGGTAACGTTCACCAGGATATACAGATGGGTATCATCCCAGCACACCTTGAAATCGGCCTGCAAGTCCTTGTTATCGCTGCCCGAAACCAGACGGTCCGAAGCGATGTGAGTGGAGGGACGGTTGGGCCAGCCGGTGAGTTTGCCATCTATCACCATTGTTCCGACTGCGCGGCCGGCCGTTACCGAACGGGTGGTATCGGCCTGCGCCCGGAAACGCGGATGGTCAAAGACATAAGGCGCCTTGCCGTTCAGCCAGACATCATAAAGCGCCTGATGCGTTTTTACCATCTCCGCGATCAGCGGTTTATAAGGACGATCCAGTACATTAAACAATCCGGTATTGTTCCGCTCGCCGTTAAATTCTTCAAAAAAACGCCCGGTTACCGCCTGATCAATCAGCGTAAACCATTCCACCCCCACGACAAATCCCAACGCCGCCGCGCCTTCGACATACTGGCGATACGCCTGTCCGCGGGCCTGCTGACTGGCCACATCCAGACCGCTGCCCGACACATTGCTCTCTTTGTCGCTGGTATAATAAAACTCGCTCCAGATCTGGGGCTTGCCGCCTGTCCATTGATAGAGCCGGCGGATATATGGCTCATCAATGCGGTCGGCGTAATAATTGATACTGACCACATCCAGATACCGCCCGGCCACCCGGCACAGCGTTTCGTTGTTGGCCGTGCCCGGCTGCCAGCGATTGCCGATCAGCAGATGATGGCGGTCGTATTTGCGAAACGTCTGGACCACGGACCGGTAATAAGCATCCAGAAAATGCTCCAGATAGCCATGGATATCCTCAAAGGCCGCTTCCGTAGTGACCGGCAGACCCTGATCCCTGAGCGCGTCAAAAGAAACCGCTTCGGTTCCCCAGGCCCGGTTGAATGCGTCAACCGTGCCATACTTTTTTCGCAGCCGGTCCACCAGTTCGCGTTTGCAGGCGAAGGCGCCATCCAGCGTGGGTACCACCCTGGGAATATCCTCCATTGCCTGCTCGTTTTCCAGAAAATAACCGATGATCAGCGGCTCATCCGCCAGGGCCGCGACGCTGCCGGCGAACTGTTCATCCATTTTTTTCAAAACGGTGTCATCGAACGGATCGAACACGCCCCGAATGCCGGGAATGAATTTCCCCACGGCCTGTTGTCCCAGCGGCAGATGCGCGACATAGGGGATCCCTTTTTCCTTAAAGACCGGCGAGCCGGAGAACGCCCCGATGGAATTAAAGCCCATCCGGCGAATGCGATCCACCATCATACCCGTCCATTCATCCTGGTTGAAGCGGCCATATTTGCGAATCAGGTTGGCCTTGTAGAACGAGACCGCCCGGGGATTCCACCATCGATCCGTGTGCCAGGCGTCTTTGTACGCGCCGTCGTGGGAGGGCAGCCATTCATAAATCGATTCCCGGCCGGCGATTGTGGTATAATCCTCGGTAAAACCGAAGCTGCAGATACCCAGGTGAAAGAACGCGTTGCCATCCGGATCAACCAGGATCCATCGACCCGCCCGCTGCTCGACGTGAAAGAACCCGGTTTTCTTTAAGCCCAGTTTTTCGCCGCTGGTTGGCAGTCCGCCCCATCGATCCACTGGCGGCGGTTGCAGGGATTGGTAGTAAGCCGATTCATTTTCGGCATCACTTTTCAATTCCGATTCCCGGCTGATTTTTCCCGGAAATGCCTTGCGCGTGCTCTGGCCGAAACGATCAACCAGCTTGACTGCCTGTGCGTCGCTCTGATCGAACTGAACGGTAATTTTATGAACATCCCAGTCCTTATTAAACGGGATCTGGCACCACCAGTCAAAGATCTTCCAGCCCCATTCCCGATTATCCTGCAACTGCTGATACGAATAGGGCGGGATACCGATCCGGATCTTCTGACCATCCAGACTGGCCAGTTGAAATTTCGAGGCATTACCCTGATATAAAAAGGGCTTGGCGGGCTGCTCCCTGGGAAACGGCCGGGCCGGATCATCGCCGATCATCCAGGTCCCGCCATCCGCGTAATTGAACGGGATATGAAACTCGCTCAATTTAAATTGGGTCAGATTCGAGGTATCACCGGAAAATCGCAACGCCACCGTCTCTTTATCTTCGAGCTTGATCGAAAGCCGGATCCCGGCGGCGTATTTAGCCTGGAGTTCATTGCCGTTCAAGCGCACCTCAATCGGGTCCTGATAGTTGCCTTTCACCTGAATGGACAGCATTTTCAACTGAAAGGTTCCCATATTGCCGCCGTCGATCTCGATCCCTTTGTCATTCAATTTGATCGAACCGGAAAAGGCTGCAGCCGGCAGACACAACAACAGGAAAAGAGCCGCCCGGCCAATGGTTAAATCCTGGTTATGGTTAGTAAATGCGCTATAAATCCGGTGGATGGCTGTTTGAAATTGTCTTCGCATGAAATTCCTCAGTTTGACGAACCTGCGTCTGAATACTGACGGCAAACGGCCAATCGGACCGCCCCTATGCCAATAGTGACGCACCCGGTCCCGCAAATATTGCAAAAATACGGCCAGAATACGGCGCGCCGGACCAAAAATCTTGCGGCCCGCGCCGACCGCCCCCCGGCCATGCCTTGCGGGCGCATAAAAAAAGACCCGCATTCCTGCGAGCCTTGTTTCTTTTTTTAATAGGGCTCCCGCGGCTTAGCCGTTTTTCGCGCAGAACTCTTTCATAAACACAGCCACGTCCTTGGCGGCCTGCAGCGGCGCGGCGTTATAAGCCGAAATCCGGATCCCGCCCACACTGCGGTGGCCCTTGATCCCGATAAAGCCGGCGGCTTCGCCTTCCTTCACAAACTTCTTCTCCAGCTCTTCACTGGGCAGGTTGAACACAATATTCATCTTCGAACGGTCTTCCGGCGCGATGGTATTGCGATAATACCCGCCCGAACCGTCGATGGCGCCATAAATGATCGCGGCCTTTTCCGCGTTCACCTTCTCGATCGCGTCCACACCGCCCTCGCCTTTCAGCCAGTGCAGTACCTTGTTCATCACATAAATCGCCAGACACGGCGGCGTATTGAACAGGGAGTTTTTATCCACATGTGTCTTGTAAGAGAACATGGTCGGCACGCCCGCCTTGCACTTGCCCACCATATCATCGCGGATCACCACCAGCGCCAGGCCAGACGGCCCCAGGTTTTTCTGCGCGCCCGCGTAGATCAACCCAAATGGACTGGGATCGATCTGGCGCGACAGAATATCGCTGGACATATCCGCCACCAGCGGGACATCGCCCGTCTGCGGCATGGTGTTGAACTGGGTGCCGAAAATGGTGTTGTTGGTGGTAAAGTGGCAATAGGCCGCATTCGCGTCCAGATCCAGTTGGTCCTGTTTCGGAATCGCCCGGAATACCCCGCCTTCCAGTTCGGTCGTCGCCGCCACGCGCGGCTTGCCCAGACCCTTCGCTTCCTTCAGCGCCTTCTTGCTCCATTCGCCGGTAAGGATATAATCCGCCGAGCCATCCGCCGGCAGAAAATTCATCGGCACCATGGCGAACTGGGTACTGGCCCCGCCATGCAGCAGCAGCACATGGAACCGGTCATCCAGTCCCATCAGCTCTTTTACCAGTGCGATGGTTTCCTCATGCACGTGGTCATAATCCTTGCCCCGGTGCGATACTTCCATAATACTCAATCCGCTGCCGTTATAGTCCAGCAATTCACTTTGAACAGCCTGCAGCGCCGGCAATGGGATTGCCGCCGGTCCGGCATAAAAATTATAAGGTCTTGCCATGATCGTTCTCCTTAATAAGAAGAGTGTCCTGATATTGAAAAAAAGGTTAAATGGTCAACAGTTGAGGAGCGTCATCAAGCGTGGCTTGTGGGCGCCGTTCCCCTTCAAACAATTTTGTTTATCACCAGCCCCGAAAATATTTTCGGATAGAAAAACGTCGATTTCTGCGGCATCTTCTCGCCGTGTCCCGCCACCGCCTCGACATCGTCCGGCCGGGTTGTATTCATAAAGAACAGGATCTGCGCCGAGCCCTCATCCACCCGGTCGATTGCCGCCAGGGTCGCATCTCCAAAATCCTTGATATATTCCACGTTCGACTCCGAACTCAGCGCCGCCTCGTCGATCCCCATCATCTTCTCCAGAATCAACTTGTGCAGAATGGCCACATCCAGCTTCCGCCAGGCCTCGCTCTTGTCCGGGGCCAGTTCTGCCATCACCGCTTCGCTTCGCAACGTCGCCACATAAAACGCGCCGTCATCACAGTACATACCAAAAGCGTGCTCGCCGCTCTCGTATTCAAACCGCAGCGCCTCGTTCATCTGGCCCAGACGCGATTTCTTCTCTACAATATCGCCAAACGCCATCCGCGCCACATCAAAATACGGCGTCATCGCCGCCAGCAGATCGCCCATCGAAAACGTCGCCAGACTGTGCACCAGCCGGTGCGTCGGCAGGATCACCAGCCCCTCATTGTGCGTATTAACAAACGTCATCATACAGTACCGCGCCGCCGGCTCGTTGCATTCGCGCGAGTAATTCAGCGCCGTCTCATAACGATGATGTCCGTCCGCGATAAACACATGATGCTCCGCCAGCGCCTGCTGGATCGCCTGGATCGCCGCCGGGTCGGTGATGGCATACAAGGTATGCCGCACGCCCTCATCCTCACACACCAGCAGCGGCTCGCCTTCGGCCGCCTTCTCCAATTGCGCGTCCACCGTCTTTTCCGGCTCGCTGTACAGCATAAAGATCTGCCCGGTATTCGCCCCTGTCGCCCGCATCAGGTTCAACCGGTCCGCCTTCGGGCCGGCCAGTGTCTGCTCATGCGGCTTGATCTTCCCGCCATATTCTTCCAGTTCACCCAGCGCGATAAAACCGCTCCGCCGCCAGCGCTGACCGGCCACCTCAAACTCCTGGGCATACACGTAAATCGTTTCCACCTCATCCTGAACCAGCGCGCGCGCCTCGATAAACTGCTTGAAAAAGTCCGCCGCGCGGGTATAGACATTATCCTGGCCGGTATCCGACGCGTTCGGCTTGCCTTTGGTTATCCGCACAACATTATAATCGCTGCGATCATACAGCGCCTGCTGCTGCTCACCATCAATCACATCATACGGCGGCGCAATACACATCCCTGGATCACCCACCACCGCGCCATTAAATCGATAACCCCGAAAGGGTTTAATATTCATACTTCAGCCTTCTATTCGGTTAATAGCCAATAACTCAATGCAAAACAATCACTTACAAATCCCAATCGCCTCCCCGGATACTCCTTGTCCCGGCAAATAGAGTGATATTATAAACACCCTGTTAACCCATGTCAACCCCATTCTGTGATATTTTTCACAAAGCGATTCGCCTGATCCCTTTTTGGCTTTTTTACTTTTATTCTCCAAGTAAATTTCAAACATTATCAGACCCAATCCCAAATCAAGCCAAAACCATAATTCCTTTGCTCCAACCGCCCGTTTTTATTATAATTTTATATAGCTCTAAGGAACGAAAAGAACATAAACACGGAAAAAACAGCCCCCCCCAGATTAACCATGAAAAATCGATCCCACTCCCACCGGAACACTATTATCCACTACACCTGGTTTTTGTCTGTCATCCTCGGCTTCCTGCCGGTCTGTTTGCAATCAGCCGGCGCCGGGACCATTAACATCGCCAGCGACATTCACTTTTATACCAGCCTGACCGGCGACATCGTCAACATGACCGGTATCTCCGAACTCCATCTTACCGACGGGTCCGCGCCCCTTTCCGGCTGCACTATCAACCTCAACTCCACCGATGCTTTCCTGTTCCTTGAAAACATCAAGCCCTCCGTCGCCGCCGCGTCATACCTCAGCCAGGTCAAAGTCAACAATACCAACGCGGCCCTGAATACCAACGTCCGGGTGGTTGAATACGCCTCCGGCGCGGTGATCATACCGCAATCATCAACCTTTAAGCCCTTGCAGGTCTTCACCAGCGACAATTTCCAGGGCAGTTCCGCCTCCCTCAGCCAGTATACCGCCTACACGACCAGTTCCCTCGGCGCCATGGCGAACACTATCAGTTCCTTCATATTAAAGCGCGGCTACACCGCCACCTTTGCCCAGAATTCCAACGGCACCGGCTACAGCAAAAACTACGTCGCGCAGGATTGCGACCTCGAAATCGCCGTGCTGCCCGCCAAACTCAACAACCAGATCAACTTCATTCGTATCTTCCCCTGGCGCTGGGTCAGCAAAAAAGGCATCGGAGGCAATATCGGCGCCAACCTCGATATCAAATGGTGGTATAACTGGAACCTCGACCAGAACTCCACTCTCGATAAAGAATACGTTCCTATCCGCCAGAACCGCTGGTGGCCCGGTCTCGGCCAGGATTGGAAAGCCCGCGGCGCCTCGCACCTGCTCGGTTACAACGAACCCGATCACACCGACCAGGCCAACATTGCCGTCGGCGACGCCATCTGGTCCTGGCCTGATCTGCTCGCCACCGGCCTGCGCGTCGGTTCACCCGCCACCACCGACGGCGGCCGCGACAGTTGGCTCTACCCCTTCATCGACCAGGCTGACGCCGCCGACCTCCGCGTCGATTTTGTCGCCGTCCACTACTACTGGTGCTACAATCCCTCCAACCCAACCGGCGCCGCCAACCAGATGTACAACTTCCTCAAAGCCGTCCACGACCGCACCAATCGCCCCATCTGGATTACCGAATGGAACAACGGCGCCAACTGGACCGGGTGCGGCGATCCCACCTACGATCAGCAGGCCGCCGCCATCGGCGCCATGCTCGATATGCTCGACAGCACACCCTGGGTCGAGCGATACGCCATCTACAACTGGGTTGAAGATGTCCGCCGGGTCCAGTGGGACGATGGCTGGCCCACCACCGCCGGCTTCGTCTATCGCGACCAGGTCTCTCCCATCGGCTATCGCCAGGAAACACCCGGTTCCGGCAAAAGCGCCGCCGCTATCTATACCTTCAACAACAATTTCCGCGACGTTTCCGGCAACGGCAACAACCCGCTCATTTATGGCGCGCCCCAACGCCCCGCCGGCCGCAACGCCAACGCCCTCAACCTCGACGGCGTCGACGACCGCCTTATCCTCCCTGCCAATATGGGCCAGGCTGCCGATTTCACTTTCGCCGCCTGGGTCTACTGGAGGGGCGGCGATTCCTGGCAGCGTATCTTCGATTTCGGCAATAACACCACCGAATATATGTTTTTAACACCCACCTCTGGGAGCAATACCCTGCGTTTTGCCATTACCACATCCGGGGGCGGCGGCAACGAACAGAAAATCGAAACGGCTCAATTGACCGCCAACCAGTGGGTCCATGTCGCTGTCACACTAAATGGCAATACCGGCGCCCTCTACGTCAACGGAACCCCCAGGGCAACCAGCAGTTCAATCACGCTGAATCCTTCCGATTTCAATCCAGCCATCAACTACATCGGCGACAGCCAGTGGTCCGCCGATCCGCTCTTTAACGGCATGATCGATGATATCATCATCGCCGATTACGCCCTGACCTCCGCCCAGATCAACGAACTGATCAACTCCGACCAACCGGCCCGCTTTATCAATGCCCCGCTCAACCTTGCTGCCGTATCCGCAGGCTCGGCCCAATCCGGCAATCCGGCTTTCAATGCCTGTGACCGTAACCTCAACACCCGCTGGGCCAACGACGGCGCCATAGCCAATAGCTGGATCAAATACGACCTCGGCTCCAGCCAGAAAATCAGCCGCGTCCAGTTGGCCCTTTATAACGGCGCCTCTCGTACCTACCCGCTCCGCATCGAGATCGACGGCGTCCCGGTTTTCAGCGGCAACAGCTATACGAGTACCGGATTCTGGGAAACCTCATTCGCGCCCACGACCGGCCGCTATGTCACTATTACCATGACCGGCAATAACAGTTCCGGCAGCGCCTGGTTCAGTATTCTGGATTCCCGCATCTGGCCGCCGCAAAATCAGCCGCCGGCCTTCGACACCAGCCCCGTGGTCAAAACTGCCGCCATCGAAAACACCGCCTACAGCGACACTTTGGCGGGCAACGCCGCCGATCCCGACAGTGACGCGGTCACTTTCACTAAAATTACCGGCCCCAACTGGCTCTCCATTGCCACTAACGGCACATTGTCTGGTATCCCACTCGACGCCGATACCGGCCCAAATACCTTCACGGTCCGCGTCTCCGATTCCACCGGACTCTACGACACCAATCTGATGACCATCCAGGTTGCCAATATTTATTCCGGCGCCCGTGGTGTCGAAGATCTGCTCGGTCTCGCCGCCCATTGGCTCGAACAGGGCTGCCTCGATACCCCTGCCTGCTCCGGCGCCGACCTCAACAACGACCAGGCCGTCACCCTCACGGACTTCGATCTCCTGACCCACAACTGGCTCCAATAATCACCCCCCAAAAAAGTAAGGGCAACCCCCCGTGGTTGCCCTTTTTTAGTGATATCCACCAGCGCCTCCCTTGGTTATCCCCTCCGGTCCGCCGCTAAATACTTGTCCGAACTTCAGATTTCCTCTACAATAAAACTCCGTTAAGGCTCATCTGTACCAATACGAAAAACCTTGGCTCTGAAAGCGGCCAGCCATGAACAGTCCGGACAATATCAGCCATCAAAACACTTCTCTTTGTGTCATCGGTGACACCCACGGCCATCTGCAACTGGCTCTTTGCGTCGCGGCCCGATGGCAGCAAATACTGAATACCCCCTTTGATGCGGTCCTGCTCTGTGGCGACGTTGGCACATTCACCGATGAATCTCAACTGGACAGCACTACCCGGCGCCACGCCCGATCCAATCCCTGTGAACTGGAATTCCTATATCAGTGGTCTGTAACCCCCCAACCCCACTGGCTGGCCCGGATCTTCACCCCCACCACCCAAAACGGCCTGGGCCTCACCTGCCCGGTGGTGATGGTCCACGGCAATCACGAAGGCTTTACCCATCTGGCCGGTCTCATTACCGATCCCGTTCCCGCCGAAACCATCCCAATCTCCAACTTGCCAGCCGTTGATTCCGCCGGTTATATTCGCTATTTGCCCTCCGGCTGGAAGTGTCACACCCGATCCGGCATCACAATCGGCGGTATCGGCGGCATCGAATCCGGCCGGCGCCGGGCCGGCTATCACGACCTGGCCTATATCAACGATCAGGCCGTTCTCCATTTGCTGGATTCCGACCCGTTTGATATCCTGATCACACACCAGGGCCCCCAGGTCAACCAAGGTGAACACGGCGCTTCTATTTTGGACTTAATTGCAGACACCGAAATATGCCGATACTGGTTCCACGGCCATTCCACACCCAATATGGCAATTGAAAAGTTCGGCCCCAATCTCAACACTCAAATCATCCCCCTAGGAGACATTGCCTTCCCCGCCAAACGCAACACCCCCGACGTTCCCGGCGATAACGGCTGGTGCCGCCTGACCCTGGGCAGTGATGAAACAATCACCCGCGAACGACCCGGATTCTGGCGCGATTTCAGAAAATCCAAATGGCGCACCCTCCCCAACGGTCAGCTGCTCTCGCCATCCTTATCTGATACCCTGCGTCAGGGCAACACGTCCCAACACACGAAACCTTAGCGTACCGGGAACTTAACCGCTCAAAGATCAGAACCGATCGTAATT
>CAXXFK010000029.1:85000-302450 GCA_963663965.2 Sedimentisphaerales bacterium | reverse complement strand
ATACCAAACGTGTTTATTATAATACTTACGATATAACCAGCGAATTGCATCAAGGCAGCAACGCCCTGGGCGCCATCTTGGCGGATGGCTGGTATGCCGGATATGTCGGTTATGGCAATAAGCGTGAACATTATGGCAAAGATGTGCGTTTTAATGCCCAGATACATGTTGAGTATCAGGATGGCGCCGTTGAAACGATCACCACGGGGCCAGATTGGAAGGCAACGACTAATGGACCGATTCGTCAGGCTGATTTCCTGAAAGGCCAGGTCTATGACTCCAAAATGGAGCTTACCGGTTGGGATCGCCCCGGATACGATGACTCAGGCTGGCAGCCGGTCGTGCAAGATTGCCCGCTTAGTCCACAGATACAGGCGGCTCCCCACCAGCCGGTGCAAATCATCAAAACCATCAAACCGATCGCGATCACCGAACCTCAACCGGGAGTTTTTGTCTATAACATGGGACAGAATTTTGCCGGTGTCGTTCAGTTAAACACCAATACCAAGCCCGATCAGCAAATCCAGATTCGAATTGCCGAACGGCTGAATCCAGATGGGACGATCTACACCGAAAATCTGCGCCGGGCTACATCCACAGATTTATATATAGCCAAGGGCGGCCCAGTACAATGGCATCCACAATTTACGTTCCATGGTTTTCAATATGTAGAGATCACCGGTATCGAAAAACCTACTCTTGATACCATTGTCGGACTGCCCTTCACCAGCGCAGCCCCAATTGCCGGTTCATTTGAATGTTCCGACCCCATGCTCAACCAACTTTACAGCAATATCTGCTGGACCCAGTGGATGAATTTCATCGATATTCCAACCGACTGCCCTCAACGTGATGAACGTCTGGGCTGGACGGGCGATGCCCAGGTTTATATCCGCACCGCATGTTACAATACGGATAACCAACCATTTTATACCAAATGGCTGGTCGATCTGATGGATTCCCAACGTGAAGATGGCCAGTTTCCTATGGTCGCCCCCTTGAAAGTGGCCGGAGCTGATGGCGGCCCCGCCTGGGCCGATGCCGGCGTGATCTGTCCCTGGACCGTCTGGCAAGTTTATGGGGATACGGATATTCTTGAATACTGTTATGAGCCGATGAAAAAGTTCATAGAGTTTTGCAAAAACCGATGTACCGATGATCTGCTGCCCCCAGCCCAGTTTCATTGTTTTGGTGACTGGCTGAGTATCAATGCAGATACTCCTAAAGATGTTATTTTCATGGCGTATTTTGCCAGTTGTACTCAAAAAATGTTTCAAATCGCCAATGTTCTGGGCAAATCGGATGATTCGGCCTACTATCAAGGTCTGTTCGATATGATTAAAGCCTCATTCAATAAAGCTTACGTAGCCAAGGATGGCCGCATTAAAGGGAACACCCAATGTGCCTATGTGCTGGCGCTGGCCAATGATCTGCTCGACGCTGACATGGCCAAACTGGCCGCGGATCATCTCGTTGCCGATATCCAATCGCGCGGCTGGCACCTGTCAACAGGATTCATCGGCACGAAAGATCTGATGCTGGTCCTGTCAAAAATCGACCGGAATGATGTTGCCTACCACCTTATCCATAATACCACATTCCCATCCTGGGGCTTTTCCATCAAACATGGCGCCACTTCCATCTGGGAACGCTGGAACGGTTGGACCCCCGAAGAAGGGTTTGGCGATCCGGGAATGAATTCTTTCGCTCATTATTCCTTTGGCGCAGTCGCGCAATGGATGTTCCAGACTATTGGTGGTATTGACGGCACGATTGGTTTCGATAAGATTATGATCAAGCCTCAACCGGGTGGTAATCTCGATTGGGCCAATGTCTCTTATAACTCGATTCACGGCCTGATCCAGTCCAACTGGAAACGTTTTGAAAACGGTCAATTGAAACTGGATATCACACTACCAGCTAATACTCAGGCAACGATTTATATTCCTGCTGATTCAGCCGACGATGTCATAGAATCGGGTAAACCAGCCAATTCTGCTACCGGGCTGACTTTCATTAAAATGGATGGCCATTATGCTGTTTATAAAGCCGAATCCGGAAGTTACCATTTTATCAGCACCAGCTTTAAATTTATTGATTCTGTTGAATAGTCACTTTATCAAACTATTCCCAACTAAGTAACTGAGGTCATGATGCCATCGCAGCAATTACTTGATACGATTACCCAGCTTTCTCATCGATATGGAACCGTAGATTATGTCCGTGGCGGAGGTGGCAACACCTCCGCCAAAGACCCGGAGACCCTGTGGGTGAAACCCTCTGGCACAACTTTAGCCGGGCTGACACCGGAAAAATTTGTGGCGATGGATCGCAAGAAACTGGCCCGGTTATATGAGATAGAGCCACCGACCGAGCCGGCGGCCCGTGAAGAACTGGTAAAAAATATTATGGCCGAATCTGTTCTGCCGACCAGTTCCGGTCGCGCCTCGGTGGAAGCTCCTTTGCACGACACTTTTAAAGCACGTTATGTGGTTCACACTCATCCGGCTCCTGTGAACGGTTTGACCTGTTCCCTACGTGGCAAATCCATCTGCCAGACACTTTTTCCGGACGCGCTCTGGATTGACTATACGGATCCTGGCTATACCCTTTGCATAAAAGTTCGGGCCGAAATTGTTCAATATGAATTTAAATATGGCCACGAACCGGAGCTGGTTATTTTAGAAAACCATGGTATCTTCGTTGCCGCAGATACTCCGGATGAAATTGATGCAATCTATACCCGAGTCCTTGAAACTTTAAACGCTGAATATGAGAAAGCCCATGTTGCTACGTTATTACCAGTTGGACCAGATCCAACCCTGAAAACGACTCAATCTCTCAAAGAAGCCATCAAAGCAATTCCGGTACTGGCCGATTTTTCCTACGTAGCTTCATCGGGTGTCATCAATGCGACTACTGGTCCGCTAACTCCTGACCATATGGTTTATGCTAAATCTTATTTTCTCACTGAACCGCCCACAGTCGAAAAAGTTTCCACCTTCATCCATGAACATGGCTATCCTCCCCGCGTGATCGCTCTGGAAAATGCAACCTATGGTCTGGGTGAATCGGAAAAAAGCGCTCAACTCGCACTTGAACTCGCCCTCGATGGCGCACTTGTCCTGCAGCTTACCCAGGCTTTTGGCGGGGTCAATTATATGACCCAATCCGCACAAAAATTTATTGAAAACTGGGAAGTTGAATCCTACCGAAAGCAACAACAAATGTAAGCCATCTTAAATCATGGGGTTAATATTACTGGGATAGTATTAACCCTGTTCATTACCTTATTCCCTTCTCCCCTTTGATCAAAAAAGAAAAGGCCATGCTATGCCAGCCGTTCTCTATCCGATAGAGAACCCGGTTGGATCCCTGTCGAAAATGGACCCTGCGGAAACCTTCGTCAACGCGCCAACTTTTCAATTCACGTCCACTTTTCCAAACTAACAGATCATTAATCCATATTCGCGAATTATCATCACTGCCTACCGCAATCAATACATCGCAGGCCTGGTCGAACCATAACTCCGTATAGGCATAATAGATCGCATATTCTTCATCATGGGCCGGTACAATCTGAATGCCGGGGGATTTTACGAATTCCCAGCGAACCGGTCGGCCATCTTTGCCAGAATAAACACCGTCTAGATCGATAATTGACTCTGGAGGAAATTTCGTGTCGATATTCCGACGATCAGGATTAGGAAACGGTCCGATCGTATACCAGGTATCCACATGAATCCAGGCATCTGATGGGATATCACTCCCCCCGGCCAAAGTAAAGCGGGTTGCACGCAACGTATACGCATCATCAGACTTAGGCGTGTTGTAAGGGTCATTCCAATCGGGTTTCTCATTGGGCCGGCCAGAATCCGATCGTTTATTACTTCCTGCCTGACCAGAACCAGGCGCAGGCCCATTCCTATCGTTACCCTGCATTAATCCGGCGACATCTTTGTATCGCATGGTCTCATCTTCCAGAGCGCCAGCCTCTAACGCGGCGCTCCAATCGGCAACGGCGTTGATACGGGCCAGCGATACGGTCAGGCCATTACCAGTCCAGGAATCTCCGGCCCTTTGCACTTCAGCCAGTCGCGCGTAGCTCGAAGTCAGCATCGACCCAACTTCTTCGCGAACGTTATTGATTTCATTTTTATGACGGACGGCTTCATCACTGGTCACCACAGGCTTTAACAATAATTCACGATCTATTTCAGGATGACTGGTAACGGCAACCTGGGTCTGTTGTAACGCAATTTCTATCGGCACTACAGCCTTTAAGGCCGTTTCGGTAGCTTTTATTCGTTTATGCTTATCGGCAATCCTGATCTCAGCTTCCACTGCCCTGTCATACCAATCCGTAACCGTGTTCAATCGATTTCCTGGAATTGGTTCAATTCGTTCATTCTTCCATGCTTCGGCAATAGGACGCCTGACCTTCAGAGTATCGGAAGGATTCCATGATTGTACTTGATCTTTTAAATGAGCAATGGTCTGTCGTAACGCCTCAATTGCCTGTGCTTGCGTGTAGCTGGCTTTATCTGATTTCAGGCCGGCCTGATTTTGTAGTGTTTCCGCTTCAGCGATCAGGGTATCTACTTTTTCACGAGCAATCAGTACCTGCGATTCAGCCTCAGCCACCTTTTGCGCAGCTTGCTGATATTTGTTTTCTGCCTCTTGCAGTCTTCGTTGATCTGACACAATACGTTCATCAGCCTTAATCAGTTCCCGTTCAGTTGACACTAAATAATCACGTTGTTTTTTTGTATCCTTTTCCGCCTGTTCAACGGCTTTCTGCTTATCCCGATTGGGCTCAATATCATTTTCATGACGCGCCAGTATTTCCTCATCGACGGCTTTCTGTACGCGTTCCTGATTTTCAGCGAGTTTAATCTGAAGGGCTGCCTTGCGTTCTTCATCCGTGGTTAAAGTTTCTTTTGATTTATCTACTCCAGCCTTTTCTTTTTGAGCCCGGTCACGGGCCTGTTGCAATCTATTTTCGGTATTTTTCAAATCCCGCGCCGCATCCGGGTTTTTTCTAACAAAACTCTCCTGCATTATCCCAGTCGTTTTTTTGGCTTCATCCTGAGCCGAATTGGCTTTTAATTGCTCACTTTGGGCTTTTAACAGTTCTTCCCTGTTCGACAGAAAATCGTCGGAAACGAAACTGAACTGATCAATAGCGATCTTAAAAGCATCACTCACTTGAGCCTGCAATTCTTTAATCTGATCCTGCCGACCTAGCATTTCCTGATGATGATTATTAAGGTTTTCACGAACCGTTAAATCTTCCCAATTGTGAGTCTGGATTACCTGGGAAAGTTGAGGATTGAATTCCTGAACCATCCAGTTATCCAGAATGGTCTGCGCCTCTTGCGCAGCTATCTGTTGGATCAGGGCGCCTTCCAATAATTGAATGGTTTTTTCCGGTGCAGACAGCGCCATTTGATCCGCCAGTATCTCATATTGGCCGATGCGTTCTTCCAATAGCGTATTCATTTGCTCTTCGATATAAGACATTTCCCTGATTTGCGCCGCCAGTCGATCTTGCTCTGTCTGGCGTATATGATCAATGACCGCCTGGATTCTTTCACCACGAACGGTAGCTTTTGACAGTTTTTTCTCACTTCGGTTCAGTATTAACTGCCTGGCTGGTGTCAGCATCAGAATGCTAACCAATAGTATATGCAAGCCCAGTGAACCGATAAACCAACGAAATTCGAGAGGCCGTCCCGGTGTTTTTTGCCAACACTTATTATTCACATTCTGATTCATATATAATTAACCGGATTATGGATTCGCGGCGGGTTCATCACGTCGAATATTAAGTTTGATATCTGTCACTCCCCGCATTTGACACAAATTCAACATTTCTACGATATATTGATAATCCGTTTCCTGGTCCGCATCCAGACGAACAGGAAAACTGTTCTCTTTCGCGGACGCGATGCTCTCCAGACACCGCTGCCGCCCTACCGAAACCCCATCCACGTAGAAATTACCCGCCCGGTCCACTCCAAGAACCAGTGTGCCGGGTTGTTCTGCAACAATAACGGCGGCATCAGCATAAGGTAGTTCGACTGGAAGCTCCTTATTGAGCTTCTTTAACGAAGTAGCCACCAGAAAAAATATCAGCAGTAAAAACATACAGTCCAGCAGAGGCGCCATCTGGACTTCAATGGACTCATCATCGGACAGGTTAATTCGCATCGCCACACCCCTCCTCATTCATCAAACGATCGGTTATAAACAGCGTCACTTCTTCCTCCAGCATCACGCCATATAACTGGGTACGGCTTTTGAAAAAGTGATAGGCAATCAGAGCAGGAATTGCGACCGTTAATCCAACCAGGGTAGAAACCAGGGCCTTGGAAATATCACCGCCCAGCGCTCCGGCATCGCCCAGTTCACCCATCAACGCGACCGTATCAAACGCACCGACCATGCCACTTACGGTGCCCAGTAATCCTAATAGCGGCGCTACGGTAGCGATAACGGCCAATGGATAGGCACGCAGTAAATGTCGGCGTAATTCACGACTGGCAATATCGCCTGCCGCCATCGAAATATCCGCAACCGGCTTATGACGATGCCGAACAATAAATTCTAAAACACCCGCAACTATGCTCTTATTATTCTGACACAACGCAGAAATCTCATCGAAGCGTCCTTCCTGCCATAATACTGCCACACGATGCAAAAATGCTGACGGCACAAAACGCCCCTTACGTAACGCAAACAATCGTTCCAGAATTAAGCTGACGCCTATTACTGACAAACCCAATAGAACCGGAATTGTGGCTCCGGCATTTTTCAATTTTATGACCCACTGTTCGAACTCAGTCTGAATAACCTGCTGTTGATCGTCGGAGACTTCTTCCTCAACGGTTGTATCGTTGTTGATGTTTTCAGCTGATAAGTCTGCTTCGCTAACATCGGGACCTCCTTCCTGGGCTTTAAGAAATGAGGTCAAGATAATGATCATCAAAATAATAGTTAATGACAAAATTCTTTTCATGAAACCACCTGATTATATTAAATATATTTATATATTATTTGCGTTATAATGAATCTGTTCTACTGCAATCAAGTCAATTTTAAATACAACGATCTCATTAAGCCTTCTATTGTTTTACAATCAGCCAAACAATCATTCATTTCTCATCACTTAACATATTAAAACCCTGTTTTATTTCATGCCTGACTGAATTCGTACATAATACCCAACTGACGACCTGAGAATCAAACACAAGATATAATGCCCTTGATAAATAAGGTTCTGTTAAAGGTAAGAACTAACCCGAATTTCGCAATTAGGGGGTTAAATCGCGGTTTTTGACCCCGTCAGTGCGGTTGGTCTGTCCCCCAAGGGGGGTGTCATTTTTTGAGTTTATCGTTGTATATTCTGGGCGGTTTTTGTGGCGGTAAATCCATTTTCAAATGATGCAAAATCAGCTGGTGATCCTCCTGCGGCTCGGTATAGCGCTGCAGCAACAGAGTTCTGCCGTCTAGCGTTTCAAAGGACACATCCAGCATCTGAACGCGTGACATCGTTTCCAAGACGGCTTGGCTGGTCAGGCCACAGGCGCTGGCCCGCAGTTTATGCCTCAAGGTCACTTGTAAGCAATAACTCATAAACGCGACCAAAACATGGGCATCCACCCGGTCTTCCTTATGATGATACACCGGCCGGATCCCCAGATCGCTCTTGAGTTCTTTGAAGGCCTGTTCGACATTGCATTGCAACATGTATTCCTGCCAAAGCCCGGCGCCGTCTTTTCCGGTTTGGCTCGTCCGTAAAAAATAGGCGCCGTCACGATAGCTCATTTTCGGGTATTGGTCAGCCTCGAACTTGTAATCAAATTCGCCTGCTTCAATCCGGTCCTTGGGTTTGGGGATGGTCAGAGAGACGCATTGATGAGCACTGCCGGCCTGATGCTTGAGTTGGCCCAGCTTTTGCATAAAGCGGGCATAATCCCGATACTTCTTCAGCTTTTCCAATCCTTCCAGATAGGCACGCAATTTCCTTTTACGCATCGATCGTTCTTTGGTCATCCGATCTTTGCTTTGGGCCAGAACATAGCATTCTCCATCTTGGTCGATATGTTTTATGCGAACGCTATCACTGATTTCTTCCCAATCTTTAGCGGTCAGTTCTTTCTGGAACTCATCCAGTAATTTGCGCGGGGTGCCGACCAGATAATCAATGCCATTATCGCGCATATAGGCCAGTACCGCTTCGTTGGGAATGCCGCGATCCATCAACCAGACCCGGTTCGCCCGGCCGTATTTGGCCTCTATTTTGTGCAATAACGGCTTTAGCGTGGTTTTCTCCGAGGTGTTGCCGGCCAGAACCTCATAATGAAGCGGAAAACCCTCCGGAGTCACTACCAGGGCGATCAGGATCTGCCGGCAATCACTGCGGCGGTCCTTGCTGTGGCCGAACTTCGCTTTGGGATTCTGCTTACATAACCCCTCAAAATAAGTGCTGGTGATGTCATAGAGCAGGATGTCATATTCCAGGTTAAACATCATCTGCCAGGTGTCTTTCAGATAAGAACAAAGCGCTTCCTTGTACGGCAGTATTCTGTCGAGACAACGGTAAAGCCGGTCTTTGGAAGCCACCTCAAAATCGCAATCCAGCAGAACATCCATCGCCGTTTGGCTGTACCAGTGCTGATGAACATAAAACTCGGCGCCCGGCTTGATAAGGCGGTTTACCGTGAGTAATTTGACCACCTTGGAATAGGCGACCGGTGATTGAGCGGTATCGATTCTTTCCGACCAGAATTTATCCAACCCCAGCCTGTCCCATATCTCACAACCCAGCCAGCAATCGCCGAATGCTCTTGGGTTTTCCAGCTTCATTTTTGACAGCTTGACCGGAATGGTATCGACATCGACACGGATATCCTTGTCCTGATCATAAGCGAATAATGATTTGCGAACGGGTTTGTTGTCTTCGTTGATGATCTCAATGGATTTTTCCCAACTCTTCTTCTGAGAATCGGAGATCTCACCCAGATACAACACCATCTTCTCCACATAACGCCCGCGAGAAATCTTACGCTTCTCGACGATGCTGTAGTAAGTATGGTACTTGCTGTTCTTTTTTCGCTTGTGCCGCTTGAGATACATGCCCTTATTATCTCAGGTTGAAAACACCACGCAATAGGGCAGGTCTGTACCAGAGCGGTTTTCGAATCTGAATCGCCGATTCCAGCCCAAAATCGCGGTAAATATTTTCATTTTTCTGCTTTTAGGCGACTAAGTGCGAAATTTGGGCTAACATATCACTTTACTTGGCAATGTCGATATCGTCTTTCCAATTTTATCGATTTACTGACCACTAAGATATCAGAAACCCACCTTCCAGTTTCTACTGAATATCAGATAATCCAACATATTAATTCTATTATCAGCATTTAAATCACCTGGTAATTCAGGTAATGGTCCCATCAACCAGTTTTGTTTAAAACTGTCCAGATCTTCCAGATCCACTGTACCATTACCCGATAAGTCTCCAATTATTGCTTCAGGTTCCAAAACGATATGACAGACGGTCAGTGGCGTAATAGTATAAGTGAAGTGATTCGCATCAATTTGTTCTACTGGTGCCCGCTCCATGACCGTTAGTCCTGTACTATCGAAGGCCCAGACCCGTCCATGGGACAGATTGCGGCCATTGATGACTTGAAACATGCCCTGAATGGACTGTTCAAAATTTTTATTCATGACTATAACGTGTAAACGTCCAGGATTAGAAGATTCAGTGGCCGCATAGATCGAACTGTTAATTTTGTCACTCATTGCAGCGTAAATATGAGTATCGCCAAAAGCTGACATGGCGCCATCGTAATTACGATATAGTCTAAACGCAGTTGAGATATAATCCTGATCGTTAAAATGCCAGATTGTCGACATATATACCCCATACTTCCCGAAAATACCCAGCACATCAGCCATGGCTATCCCGCCAGAAATATGGTCGGTCCCCCCATAATTGTATTCCGTAAAAGCCAGCTTAGTGTCCGGATACCATGCCTCAATTGAATTCAATATTTTTGGCAACAATGGCAGAAATGACCGCCGCCACTGTCCGATCCAACTATCTTCATAATAGCCTGCATCCCATAAAGTCCTGGGGGCCTGCATCCGTGCATCCGCATTGGCCCGGCTATAGCTTGAGAGGTTTTCAGTTATTCTTACCCCATCGCCACGCGCTTCAGGATACCAGTGTAAATCCAGAACATCCAGAAGGCGCCGGCCCTGCATGATTTCAGCCTGTTTCATTTGATCCAGGTAATAATCAATAAACCAATCATAATTTCCTTTGACATTATTCCAATCCGGAGCATCCTGCAAGGTGTCGAACGCTCCAAACCCATAAAGTACCGGGCCAAAAATTCCGGCTTGCGGATCAATATCTTTTATGGCTGTCGCCAATGCGGTTGAACGCTCGATCAACTCCGAACAGGCAAGTTTCTGCGGGTGAATTCTCGGATGAGTATAGGCCCATAAGGCCGGTTCATTATCCAGAGCGTAAAATCGGATTCCGGATTCGCTTTCAGAATTCCCGTATAATCCGGATAACATATTTACACATTCATCCATATAGGCATAGACATCCGTCCTGGAGGGATTGTCCACGGGGGAACAGAAAGCGGTTGTTTTTTTATAAACAATTTCCTTCCATCGGTTAGATGGGGCCGTTTCAGCTTCATCAACCGTACCCCGGATATCTGCGGCAACATAACCGGCCATCGGTAGGGTCATAAGCGTTTCCTGATTGTTATCCAGACAAAATTCATGAAAATCCCTCATGACCATTCCCGGAACAAACTTCTTTGATTCCGGCAGGTTACGAGCCAGCCAATGATCGCTACTGTGATACCAGTCACTACCGGCATTTGAATAATTAGTCTCCCAGTTATAACCAGTCATGCGATTCCCCCCCATCCGCCGTACCGTTAAATTATCTTCAATATGTCCGGTATTATTCGACCCATAAATTAAAGGGCTAATTAGCTGGATTTCGCTCTCGACATCTATGGTATAGCTGACGTTTAGTGTTTGAGCCCCTGTTTTTGGCACACCAGAAAAAAGAATCATCACTGACACGAACTTCAATATATATACAGCTTTATATCGTTCCATAAAAACCTCTGGAATCATTAATGTATTCTTAATTTAAAATTGTTAATCGCCACCTTCTAGTTTAATCGATTTCCCAAGGATATTAAAAACTATCTTGTATATTAAACCATTTCATCACGAAATCATCATGGATTTTTTAAGAATATAAGAAAAACCAAAAATCCTGTAACTATCCATACAATATAGCGTTAATCAATAATCAATTTTAGATCAAGGCCTGAAATACCTATAGAAGCCGATATTTAAAAACTAAACGTAAAATATTCTCGCAAATATTTGTTTTTCAATTTTTGGCCAAATTTATATTGACAGTATTAACAGGTAAGCCTATATTGAAAAAAGAAGAGTCATTTTTACAATGCATTATTCTTGCGATAAGGAATCGGAAAGTTGATATTGGGAACTGGCAAAAGAGTACAGATTGAGATCAGATGGGTTGGACCAAAATATTAATATTACCTGCTGGTATACAAATACCTCCTTTCCTGGATTTTCTTATCGTCGGCAAAATAAATAAGTTCTAAACGCAAGTATGGTTTTGTTCTATGTTTATATATTCCACTCATCCTAAATGCGGAGGATCCACCATGAAAAATGTGTCTAGTTTAACTGGCCTGTTTGCCATAATGCTCACAGGGTTGATGATTTTACCGCTATCGGCCGCCATCGTATTGAAGGATGCCGACTGGCTGGCCGGTAATCCGGCAACCTGGGTTAGCGCGGTGACTGATATTGCCGGTAACCCGGGTATCAGCATTACCTATGATTGCCCCACTGAATATACCAATCTAATAACCTTTAATCCTTCCAATAAGGATTATTCCGCGTCGGGCACGACTTTTGAGGTAGAACTTGAGAACCCAAACGATTTCACGATTATTGTACAGCCATTTGCCCAGGATGGCAGCGGTTGGAGTTGGCATGCGGCCTGGATACAAATTCCAGCAGGTGAAACTCGTCTGGCATCGGTAACCTTAACCGAGCCATCGCTCATTCAGATTTTTGGTATTCAAGCTGCTACCCTGGGTCCACAGACGCTGAATATTATTGGACCAATCACTGAAGTCTGGCCTACTGTCGCGAAATATGAATGCGAGAAAGGTTTTATTGTAACAGGCAATACCGCGATCCCTCCCCTGACGAATACTTCACCTCAACTTGTTTCTGAAGCCAATGCCAGTGGTGGCAAGGCCGTCTGGACCAACTATAATGGTGATGATCGTGGGTATTTCGTCGTGGTTGTGGATGCTCCGGTAGCTGGAACCTACGATATGCTGATCCGCTATCGTAATTATGAAGAAAGCGCCGAACGCGGGGATCCTATCCAGATAAACGATAATCCACCAATGGGCGATATCATGTATCCGGCTACGGGTACGGAATATGCGGATAAAATCGTTGAAAATGTTGTTCTTATTGAGGGTCGTAATGATATTAAAATTGGCACTGCCTGGGGCGGCCTTAGATATGACTATATCCAATTCGATTTCGCTCCGGAACCCATTCCGACAGATCCTTCACCTGCAGATGGCACCTATATTCCAGTTTATATCGGCGCCCAGGAAACCGGCAATACTTTGAGCTGGCAGAACCACAGTATTACCTATCCCAGCACAGGCGATGATATAACCTGCGACGTTTATATTGGGACATCCGAACCCAATGAACTTGCGGAAAATTACGGTATGACTTTGATCGAGGATGTGGTTGATAGTGTCAATGTTGTTCTGGAAGCCAACCAGCGCTATTATTGGATGGTTTATGCTTATGAACCCAACGATCCCGCCCCGACGCTACACAAAGGGCATCTCTGGCAATTCGATACATTATCACGCATTCCAGTTGCCCATTATGAGGCTGAAGACGCCATTATTGTCAGCGAAAATACCGGACCCGAATTGCGAACCGTTGCCGGAGCCAGCGGCGGCCAGGTAGTCTGGACCAACTGGGGTGGCACCTGGCTGGAACGCGGCTATTTTATTTTTGACGTGACCGCACCTGAAACAGATACTTATCAACTCACTATGCATTATCGCGCCGGCGCGAAAAATGACTTTATCGAGATTAATGGCGGATCTGCTGCTGAGTATTCTGTCCCTGATTCTAGCGGGATTTTCGCTGATTATACCCGTTCAATAAATTTGAATAAGGGTGTTAACACGATAGCCATTCGATGTGGTTGGGGCGGCGTCGAATACGATTATTTTGAAATCAATATGGACGATTTCACTGCAACCACACCAAATCCGAAGATGGATGAGGTTGTGGTTGTCAACGGCAATAGCCTGAGCTGGAAAAAACACAGTTTATATGATCTTGAAAACGCCGCCGATGTGAAATGCAATGTTTATCTAGGCACATCGGAACCCAATATGGTGGGTGATGACTATGAAATTCCTTTAATCGCAGATGGAACCTTTGACAGTTCCCTACCTGTAATCCTGGAATGGAATCATGATTATTACTGGATCGTAGATAGTATTGTTCCGGTCGACGAGGTGGATACCCTTTATAAAGGCTACCTCTGGAAATTTACTACAAACGATCCCAAGCCGGTTATAACTCTAGTTGACTCCAGAATTGTAATGCTGAATTACGGCAACACACCATCGGATCCGATGAGTTTCCATCCAACAGTATCCGATCTGGGCAAACCCGGCCTCAGTTATCTATGGAGCCTGACCAGCGGACCTTCCGGCGAAACGATTGACTCAATCTGTTCCGATAAGACGATTTTGGATCCGGCGTTTGTATTTAATAAAGCCGGTGAACATAAAATCAAATTGAGCGTGACGGATGGCTCTGGTAACGTCGGCGAAGCAACGATTACCGTGATGGTACTTGAATTCTATCGCTCGCTGAAACTTGAAGCTGAAGATGGCGTCATACTGCCTGGCGAAGATACTCAATGTGAAGTTCGTATGGAAGATGTGGCCAGCGAAAATCGTATCATGTGGTCTACGTGGATCACCGGTGATCGCGGCAGTTTCCTGTTGACATTTGAAAATACGACAGCCGGCAATTTCGATCTCTATATTCGTTATCGTACAGACCATACCGGTACATCCTGGGAAGATGTCAGTATTAACGGCGGCACGAACATTCAATTCATTGTCCGTCCCACTCCCACTGATGAGTATGATTACATCGTTATTAAAGATATTCCACTGGTTGCCGGTACGAACACTCTCGAACTGGTAGTCGGCTGGGGTGGCACCTATTATGATTTCTTTGAATTCCCCGAAGTGAAGGCTCCCATCGCGCCTTTTGGTCCTACACCGGAAAACTGGGATACCATTCCAACCAATTATGCTGAACCGCTGAGTTGGAAATTTGATCCCAACAGCCCCGGCGGTATAATCAATCACACGGTCTATTTTGGCACTCAGGATCCCAATATGAGTGAACTGGGTTATGGTGGATTGACCAAGATCGAAGCCGGAACCAATACCTCCATACCGATGCCTTCACTTGCTCCGGATATGACCTATCACTGGGTAGTTGAAACCACAGATACCAAAGTACCCGGTGTTGTCTATGTCAGCAAGCCCTGGCAGTTTATGACCTTGACTCCCTGTGAATACTGGGGTCTGGCGGGCGACGTAGATAATGACTGTGATGTCGATCTGGATGATCTGGCTCTGCTGATCGGCGCCTGGCTGGCTGAGGGTGGCTATGATATCAATGACTTTGCCATTCTATCAGAGAGTTGGACTACCTGCATAGATCCGGTAACCGGTGAGATTATTCCCTGTCAATAATGTCTGGTAGAATAGCGTATTAATTAAGGGGGCATCCGAGATATTCGGATGTCCCCTTTTGATTTTTAAAATCCCTACGCAAGAATAAGAATTATTCTGGCATTGCTATCTTCCGTTATTCCTGGCAGCGGCAATCCAGCAACACCTGATCTTTATATGAAGGAGCCAAGGTATCCCAACCTGTTTTTTTCTTGACCAGTTGCGAAAATGCCGAAGTTGCCTCCGGTTCACCATGAACAATGAATACTTTTTTAGGAGCTTTTTTCAATCGCGTCACCCAGTGCAGCAATTCTTCCTGGTCGGCATGGCCAGAAAAGCCATGCATTCGGTAAATCTTTGCCCGAACCGGATAGGTTTTTCCTAAAATACGCACTTCCTCTTTGCCATCGACAATCTGACGCCCCAGCGTACCGACAGCTTGATACCCCGCAAAAAGAATGGCGCTTTCCGGACGAGAGATATTGTTAACCAAATGATGTTTAATTCTACCGCCAGTACACATTCCTGATCCCGCAATTACCATGACCGTCCCTGTTATCCGGTTAATCGCCTTGGATTGATCCGGGGTACTTGTCATCTGTAACCCCGTAAACGCAAACGGGGATTGATGATTATTGACATGTTCCAGCATTTCTGAATCGTACAATTCCGGATGCTCCATAAAGATCTTGGTGGCCTTGATTGCCATCGGGCTATCGAGAAAGACCAGCAGGTGCGGGATTTTGTCCTTATGTATTAATTCATTAATGTAATACAACAAATCCTGAGACCGTTCGATCGAAAAACTGGGAACAACGATATTACCACCAGCCGCAACTGTTTCATTAATGACTTTCATTAACATTTCACGGCTGTTATCTTTATCTTCATGGATCCGGTCTCCATAAGTTGACTCCATAACGACGTAATCCGCCTCATCAAAAAACGTGGGATCTTCTATTATTGGACGATTGACGCGCCCAATATCACCAGAAAAGAGGACCGTACATTTCTTGCCATTTCGGTTAATATGGATTTTTATCATTGCGGCGCCTAAAATATGGCCGGCATCATAAAAATAAGCCTCAATTCCCTGCTTTATTTGTATAGGAGATTCATAATCGCATGGCACAAATAATTTGATGGCATCTTCCACATGTTCAGCCAGATACAATGGTTCAACAGGAAATTTCCCTTCCCGGCCTTCCCGCTTATGACGTTTTTTCTTAAACTCGGCATCTTCCTTCTGCAAATGCGCTGAATCAAATAAAACGATTTCAGACAATTCCGCAGTGGCGGCAGTACAATACACCTTACCGCGAAATCCATCTTTTACCAATTTGGGCAGCCAACCAATATGATCCAGATGGGCATGGGTCAATAAAACAGCATCAATAGAGCCCGGATCGACAGGACAGGGATCCCAGTTGCGGTCTCGTAAATCCCGTTCCTGATATAATCCGCAATCAACCATAATACGAACATCATCAATTTCCAAAACATGACGCGATCCCGTCACATTCCGTGCACCGCCCAGGAATTTTAGTTTCACTGCCATTTATAACTCCAGTTTTAGCTTTATGTTGTTAAGTTATTGTAAAAAAGACAGATATATAAGCTAGCAGCCTGGTAGACCATTAACAACTCTGGTGTACCGATACAATTCTTTTATTTATAATCTATTGTCGCTTAAAGCGCCATCTCTTTCAAAACTTTTTTGTTTTCCTCACTAATAAATAGTTATTTCATTTTATTTGATTAAAATAAATGTCGATAACACAATTAAATCTGATTTTATTCAGAGATGCCCGGTTAATCATTTTCTTACACATAAAAATGATTAGTTAATTGACAAATCAAGTTCTCAGTAGTAAAATGCAAATATTATATGTGCTCAGTGTTGACCTGAGACGCAAATGGCTTATTCCCTTAGATTTAAATCAATTTACCGGGCTCTGCACTCAAGCCCTTTACGTCTTGGGCCATCCGTAAACATCACGGAGTGGCTATTACAATGGAACCCACCGATTCGATTCTGGCTTCATGTCAGGAAGCCCTTTCATATCAATTCAATGATCTGGAACTACTTCGCCAGGCGCTATTACATGCTTCAGCAGCTAATTGTCGCATACAAAGTAATGAACGCCTTGAGTTTCTTGGTGACTCCATTCTTGGCATGGTAATCTGCCAGGAATTGTATGAACGCTTTCCTGATTACCTTGAGGGTGAATTAACTAAGATAAAAAGCCATATCGTATCTCGACGAACCTGCGCCCGAGTCGCTCGCAAACTTTCTCTGGAAAAATTTCTCTGTGTCGGCAAGGGGATGAGCGCCCATAATAAACTACCCAATTCCTGCGTATCAGCTGCATTTGAGGCGGTTATCGGCGCTATTTATATGGACAGTGGTCTGGAACGAGCCAGACAATTCATCCTGGATAACCTTTCAGAACAGATTGACAGCGCAGATGCCAGCGAGCATCAGGATAACTATAAAAGCATGCTGCAACAATACATCCAAAAACATTTTGATTCAACTCCATGCTATGAATTACTCGATGAAAAAGGTCCTGATCATAGCAAATGTTTTGAAATTGGCGTGGCAGTCAACCAGCGCCGTTTTGTCAGCGCCTGGGGACCAAGCAAAAAAGAAGCTGAGCAATTGGCAGCTTATAATGCTCTTACGGAATTAGGAGTTCTTAATCCGAATTCAGAATTCAGTTCGACAATCCAGTAACACATTTCTTAAAATACCATTCAAATATATCTTGCAATTCGCCCCACATGGACTAACAATAATTCATGTGGGTTTTTAATTACCCGCAGGTTTGAGAAAGTACATAGCATTTTTTCAGGAATATTATCATGAAAGCGACTTTCCTCTGTTTCCTTATTCTTATACAGGTAATGACCGGCTATGGCCAATCGAATGCGGAAACGAATCACGCACCAACATCCATCAAAGTTGTCACTTTCAATGTCCGTTATGGGAAAGCTCCGGATGGCCCAAACAATTGGGAAAATCGCCAGGAACTGGTTGTTAACCATTTAAAAGAAATCAACGCTGATTTTATCGGTCTGCAAGAGGCATTACGATTTCAAATTGATACGATTGCCCGCGGACTTCCTGATTTTGACTGGATTGGAGTCGGAAGAGGCGATAGCGCCGACGGCGGCGAATATTCGCCAATCTTTTATCGTTCAAAATCATTTCGTCCAGATCCAGATGAAAATGGCACTTTCTGGTTATCCGATACCCCCGAAACGCCAAATTCAATCACTTGGGGAAATACCTGTACACGAATCTGCACCTGGGCGCGTTTTATTCATAAAAAAACCGGTCGAGGTATTTATATCTATAATACCCATTTAGATCATCGCTCTCAACCATCCCGGGAAAAAGCGATTATATTAATTATTTCACGGATTGCCAACAGGTTATGCCAACAGGAACCTTATCTGTTAATGGGCGATTTCAATGCGAATGAAGACAATTCGATCTTTAACATTATTCGAGAATCAGCACCTGCTACTCCATTAATTGATACCTTTAGAAAAATACATCCTGAAGCCACTGAAGTACTTACTTTTAATGGATTTAACCCTGTATTAACTAATCTGATTGGCAGTAAAATCGATTATGTTTTTTCTTCTAATCAACTTGTTATCAAGGATTCTTCAATTTTACATCAGAAGATAGATAATCGATACATTTCAGACCATTATGCGGTCACAACGGAATTAGATATTATCGCCCCTACCAGTCCGATTGGCCCACCCTACTTTCATTCTCACAATGATTACCATCGCGTCCATCCATTATATGATGCTCTGGCATACGGCGCCAATAGCATTGAAGCCGACATATTCTTAACAGATAAAGACCTTTACGTGGCCCATTCCCAGCAGGAAATCCATGAGGACAGGACTCTCCGATCTCTGTATTTAAAACCATTTTCTGAGATCGCTGTGGCCAATCATGGAAAAATTTATCCTGACAGTACCCAACCATTGCGATTTCATATCGATCTGAAAACCGATGGAGATACGATCAATGTCCTCCACCGGCAACTGGCTCAATATCCCGATTTATTTGAACATTACACTCCTGAAGGCATCATCATACCTGGTCCAATAAGAGTGCTAGTCTGGGATCGTTATCGTGAATCTTTAGATTCTCAACCACTACGTTTTGTTAATTTTATTGCCGGAATGGATTCTATTGACTCTGAACTGGGAAAAACCGAACTTGACGGGCATCATGCCAATTGGAACAGCCTCTTCAAATGGACTGGCCAGAATACTATTCCTGCGGAAGAAAAGGAAAAACTTGCTAATCTGGTCAAAGCGATTCACGCCCAAGGAAGAACAGTCCGATTCTGGTCAATCCCTCAGAACCAGCAAGTTTATCAGGAACTGGCGCGGGCGGGAGTGGATTTCATCAATACTGACGATCCGGCTTATACCTATGATTTTATTGTTAAAACATGGTCGAAATCTCAGAAACCATGACCGATTTCATCATCTAAAAACCATCGATCTACGATCACCTTGATATCGACCAGATTTATTGGGTTTGCCGGTGAGTTATCACTTAATATAACTTCTTTAAGTCTATCATGCCAATATACCTGATCATACCAGTACATCCCTGTTCCTGCAATTTCGTCCATATCCGCTTCAGCAGGATCACTCACTGGAACATAATATACAACAATATCATCTCCCGGTAAAAACAATTCGGGGAGTTCCTTGATGGTATAAACCTTGAAACCCTTGAATCCCAGGCTGTCTTTTTTATTGCCTGTGACCAGATAGGGTTTCAGACCTTCTCCCAATAAGATACTCTGTCCATTGAGTTCGATCTTTCCACCCGCAACAACGGACAACCCCTGATCAGTGATTTCCTTGAATGCATCCTTCTTAACGATCAAAGTTTCACGTTTTTCGCGCGTCAGTATATTGATAACGCCTTCGCCATCCTGTGCGGTCAACAAGATATCACCCTTAGCCGTCAAATCACCAACAGAGATAGCGCCGGTCCCCGTATTGATAATCAGTGAACCATCCATGACTACCAGGGCGCTGTTAGGCGCCATCACAAACTCACCGCCCGCCTGAAATATTAAATCTCCTTCAGATTGTTTGAATATGTTAGCCGAGATAAATGATTGCTGATGATCAGTCAGTACATTCAAATGAATATCACCATCAACGAGAATGGTAGAATTAAATCTGATCGTACCGGGATAATGAGTATCGACATATAAATTGGCAAGAGAACTGGATAGTCCGATATCTGAACCAAACAGAATTGATCCCCCATCTGTATCGATATCCAGATCATAAGGCCCATCAATTTCTTCCGAAACCGTTATATCTCCTTTTTGCAGCGTCATATGGCTATTACCATTCAATATAACGGATCCATTAAACCCTAAATCATCATCCGATAATATGTCATAATCTCCGGAAATATTGATTTGTTCGGCAGAATAATTCTGAGGACCTTCTGACTGAACACTGTGCAACGATATCGTATTCGCTAACATCTGTATGCTATCGTCACAGTCAGCATTACCATTCAGACTGATCACCCCCGTTTGCCCTCCAGTAGAAAAGATGACTGGATGTAACACATCGATGGCGCCATTCAGCGTGATATTGCTCCCTTGGGTGTTAAGATTATCTTTGATAACGATTTCTGGCGCTGTCAAAGTAATTGACGCATTATCAGTACCTCCAAGTGTTTGTTTAACATCAATTATATCTTTGGTCTGAATATGAATTGGATCGGTAAAAACAACCTCGTCAATATTTACAGAACCGGTCATCGTAGAGGTACCTATCACTATTTCGGAAAAGCCATCCTGCAATTGGGATATTTCATTATTATCCAGCTTCCAGAGGCCACCGGATGCCTCTCCAATTGCAAAGGTTATATCCGGATTCATGGGTTCGAACCATAATCGCCCAAAACCGGATACCGGCCCTTCTATACGAATATCATTCGACTTGAGCGTGATCGCCCCCATGGTACTCAGCTGTCCAATTTCGATTTCATGGTTTTCATGAATGGTAATATCGCCTTCGGCATCGTTATCATCCAGACCATCACGGACCAATGCCAGAATACGTCCCATCTCATTATCACCATCCAGAATGATATCCCCCCCATTATCGTCAAGTGTTTTAAAGGCAACAGAACCATCTACGTTTATACTACCCGTCTGCGTGATGTTTCCTTCTGCGGTTAATGTCACATCGCCGGCAGTCTCTATTCCGGCAACCTCCATGCTATCACCTTCATAAATGCTAACCTCCGATACTGCCGAAGCCGAACTATTAGCATTCATGGTCGATACCCGGATAGAGCCAAAAGTCGACAATTGATTATCCAGTATAATGGAGCCATCATTGTCTGAATATGTCGAAAACGCGGCCAGTCCTGTCACATTAACTGATCCCGAATCCGTAATGGATGCTTTTGTTTCCACTGCCATATCACCAGCAATATTAACATCGTTAAGTACAATTGGCGAAAGTCCATTATTGAATGTAACATTACCATCCGCAGTCTGAAATGAAACCGTTCCATCAATATTATTGGCGTTTTGATCCATAATAATATCGCCAATTCCCGCAGTCACTGCCTCTAAATTTCCCGCAACACTCAAATCACCCGTTTGCGACACTTGTCCTTCTGTGGTCAGGCTTAAATCTCCTGCCACAGTACTGGCAGCCAACTCGATATCGACAGTTCCGTTATTTATCTGCACAACTGCAAGATTATTGCCACTGCTAACTGTTTGCAGTGATATCGTTCCCTGCAAGGCATTGCTGTTATTAGTCAACACAATCCCCTGGTCATCTTGATCTGTGATCAAATCACTATTCCCTGTTACTTTAATAGCATTCCCCTGGCCAATGCCCCCGCCAGCCGAAGCAATCAGATTGGAATTGATAACGACATCATCAAAATGAATTGAATCGGAGGTCTCAAGTTTTAACGTCATGATTCCATCGGTCATTGCTTCAGGAATATCCTTAAGAATAATTGCACCATCAGTTTCGATTTCGAATTGATGGGCCGATATCGAATCAAGTTCATCCGTGGATAATGATAAGGATCCCGTTCCCGTTCCCAACCCTACGGTATCTCGAGTAGTAGGATTGATAAGGATATTTCCTGAACCGCTTGATAAAGCGCCATCCAACACCATATCACCGGTATCAATCTGTATATCCTGGCCGTGGGTAGCCATGATTGCACCGGATTCGATTACCAATTGGTTGTTCCGGGTTTGGATATCAAGCGTACCATTAACATTAAAGTCGCTCTTAATCGTCATATCCCCGTTTGAAATCAAAACCAGATTATTCGTACCTGTCAGATCGCCATCTCCTCCCAAAGCCAGAACATTTCCCGAAGTTATCGTGACCTCTCCAAATTGAATACCATTCCCACTACCACTAAGTCGATCTGGATCGTTATTGAATGCCAACTCCCCTTCATCCGTTGTCAGGTCAGTTTCTATATTGATTCCATTTCCAGCCCTGACATCCAAGGCATTGAAAACACTTTCCCCCCCATTGAATCGAACCTGCCCGGTGGTATCCAGGATCAACAGGTCGATATTCTGGTTGCTGCCAGCGCTGACTCCTGCGATAACTATATCGCCATCGGTAACGAATCTTAATGATGAGGTGGTAATTTCAGCCAGTTCAGCATTCGATAAATTCAAGCCGCCCCCCACTGAAGCGCTACCCAGGCCGATTCCGGAAGCGTTGGAATCGATTTGAACGACACCCGTACCGCTATTAATCATTCCGGATAAGTCATTGATATCATTGGTGGTAATATACACATCCGCGTTATTACTGGATATCTGTACCCCCGGTGCAACGACCAAATCTCCCAGCCCTGCGCTGCTATTATCAGAATTAATGGTTATCAGGCCATTGGCTATAAGATCATCATTCACTTCCAATCCCGTCTTGGTTGAGATGCTGATAGCCCCTCCTGAGGTAATGCTGTTATTAATGATGCCATATCCTTTGGTCACCGTTAATCCCAGGTCGCCAGTATTGACAAAATTCCCGGTAATGGTCATGTCACCGGTGGTCGCTGCCAAGAACAAGCCATCAACCCCGGCGATCGGGCTATTGAAATCCACCGAACTGGCCGTTACAGACAGATCGTACCCGGAACAATCATAACTGGCTCCCGGCGCGCTGATAATGCGGCCTATCCCATCATCATCCAGGTCGGCATTCATGGTTAGATGGCCGTTCGTAGTCAGATTATCGTTAATGGTTATACCTTTCTCCAAACCCAGGATCATCGCGCCATTGGCTTGCAAAGTCAGGCTTCCAGAACCTTCCATCTTGCCGGTTGTCGAATCCAGGACCATAACCCGGGCGGATTGTAAGGTCGAACCGGAAGCGAAGCTGATTTTATCATTGGTATCCGCCGCGTTATTTTTATCGCCATCCAGAATGATATCCCCGGCCTGCGTCACGACATTACCTGCCAGGGTAATGCCATCGTCGGCATAAATCGTTAAGGCATTAAAGATACAATCACTGGTAAGCGTCGCATGGCCGGCGACATTGAATGTGACCATATAGGTAATATTATTGCTGCTCAGGGCAGAGATATTATCAAGAGCAGCTGATCCGGAGGTATTCAGAATCAAATTGCCCGTATAGATGTTCGCCAGCTCGGTTCCATCGATATTGAAACCACCGGCAACAACGGAATCTCCCAGGCCATAATTCATGCCATCGGACACGGTGATTGTAAAGTCCGAAACGCCACAATTAATAATTCCATTCAGGTCAAGATCATTGGCTGTCAAATCGAGTGAGGTGTCATTGGTTGCCGTACTCAGGGTGGCGGCGGCGGCAATGACCAGATCTCCCGTCCCATCATTGTCAACTAACACGGCATCGGTATTAACCGTGATATTCCCCAATGCGGTTAAGGAGTCATTGATTGTGACTGAACCCTCCGATAGTAAATCCAGATCTCCCGCAGCAGTCATATCTCCCGCAGACGCATCCAGGGTAATCTCATTTTGAGAGGTCAATACTACTCCTGCGGCAAACGCGATATCATCCCTCGTGTCAGCGCCGCCATCCGCATCGCCATCCAGCGTCAGACTGCCGGTATCTGTGGTTAGATTCTGATTAACGGCTATCCCATCATCAGACTGCACTGTCAGTGCGTTGAAAGTAGACGCGTTGTTGATAAATGACACCAAACCGGCAGAATCCAGCAAAACCAATCCAATATTATTACTATTCGCTCCAGAGATGTTATCTACATTTGATGCGCCGGTAGTTTCCAATTCTAACTGGGAGGCAGTAATCCTTTGTAACTCAGATGCAGCCACATGGAACTCACCGGCATTGACAGTATCCCCAAGTGCCATTCCGGAACCATCTGAATCAATCAGACGAATCTGACCATTTCCGACGTTAATCGATGCAGTACCCGCCAGATCCAAGTCATTGGCAGTCACAGTCAGGTTATTATCATTTGTAATAATTTGTTTGGTGGTGGCAAGCGTCAGATCACCGGTACCATCGCTGTTACTATCCGCGTTAATCGTGATTGGATCACCACCGGGATTATTGGTATCCGCATCGGCAGTCACGGTATCGTTCAGAATGACACCGCTTTTAGCCGTAATCGTTATGGCACCATTGGATGACAGGGCATTATTGACAGTCACTGTGCCATTGATCGATTCCAACTCCACGGAACCGCTGTTGCCAAAACTGCCGCTGACGGTCAGATCGCCATTGATCGTTGCCCGTAAAACCAGGTCCGTTATATTGGCCAGTGCGCCGGCAAAATTAATTAAATTAGCCGTTATATCGATATTATTGCCACCGGCATCCAACGTGGCCCCACCCGCCACTACCAGGCTGCCGGTTCCGTCAATGTCATTATCCGCGTCAATAGTCAAATCACCACCGGTTTCCAGGGTATCCTGTATCGTAATCCCTTCATCAGCCTGGATTGTCAATTGCCCAGTTCCCTGGGATTTGCCGTTTTCCGCATTGAGTTCAATCGTTGTCGCTGAATCCAACTGAATTCCATTTGCAATCTGTATCGTATAATCCGCAGCATTGGCATTGGTATTCGTATCCGCATGCACTACCAATGTCGCCGTGTCCGTGGTAATATCATCATTAATGGCAATCGCATTATCCGCTTCCAGGGTCAAGGCGTTGAATATTGAGCCATTATTCAGAAATTCAATGCTATCCGCTGTATCCAGAGTCAATATTGAGGTAATGTTCTGACTGCCGGCCGCGCTAATACCATCCACCTTAATGGCTCCGCCTGTAATCAGTTCCAGATTCGCACATAATATTCGGCCAAACTCGGTATCATCAATATTCAATCCATTCGCAACAGTAGTACCGCCCAGTCCGATACCATCGTCATCTGAATCGATAATCGTTAGGTCGCCGGTCCCGACATCAAGACTTAACGCCCCTCCTTGCAGAGTGAGATCGTTTGCCGTGATATCCAGATTATTGTCATTCGTGTCAATCACAGAGCCAGTACCGACAAATAGACTGCCCAGATCATCCCCCGCGTCAGTATCTGCATCAATAACCATATCGTTTCCTGATAAAATACCATCGTTGACGGATACACCATCCACCGCCTGCAAAGTAAGCGTATCCAGCACACTGGATGGATTATTTTGAAATGTAATAACTCCATTATTTTGACCTGACACAATTACGACCGGACCGGTAACTTTTCCAACAGTGGCAGTCAAATTATCAACAACAATGCTACCAGCGGTTGCTCCCCCAAGAGTCAGGGTACCGGAAGTTGTCATGCGATCAAATTCCGAATCACTGATATCGAATTCTCCACTGGCAGTATCGCCTAGTCCGATTGCGCTTGCCGAAGATGGTAATAACAAGATATCCCCCGCGCCAACATCAATCGAACCGTTGAGAGCGATGTCATCGGCCCTTATTGACAGATTGTTTCCAGTGCTGTCTATAGTCTCAGTGGCCGCCAGAACAAAATCGCCCGTCCCATTCCCTTCGCTATCGGCGCGCAGATCGATATCCCCCCCAGACGTTAACGAATTATTAATTGTCAGATCTCCAGTGGCATACAGCGAAACGCTGCCGGCCGCATCGATATCATTGGTGGCATTCAAGGTCAGATTGCCACCCGCAGTCACCTGGCGACCGGCATCGAATGAAATCGTATCGGCTGCTGTTGCAGTCAGGCCCGCATTAAATACGCTATTGGTATTCGCGAACGAAATTCCGGCGCCTGCCGCACTGGCATTTAATGTTGTCACTCCACTGATATTCGCAGTTGCCGGGGCAGTCACCCCATCGACAACCAGCGTTTCACCGGCACGGGCCTGCAAGGTCAGGCCCCCGGAAGTTGTCATGTTCGCCAGGTCCGTATTCAATAGGGTCATCCCCCCGGCGCCTGCCGTTCCCAGATCAATCGATCCGCTGTCATCAGTCCGGATAATAACACTGCCGGAACCGGCATCCACTGTTCCAGTAAATACGACATCATCGGCGGTTATATCAATAGTATTGTTATTTGTCGTCACATCAAAGTTTCCACCGGTGATAGTCAGGCTTCCGGTAGTATCCAGAAACAGAGTTCCCGAAACGTTAGCCGGGCTGAAATCATCAATATTGATCGAAGTGGCAACTTGTTTGCCCAGATAGACATCACCGGTCGTTGTTATTTTGTCAATTTCTGCATCAGTAATTTGCATCGTACCGGCCACCGTTCCAAGACGCAATTCAATCCCGGTTGACGGTTCAATCGAAATATCCTTTGATGTGGTGTCGATTGTTCCCGTTAAGGTTAAATCATCGGCGACTATATTGAGCGGATTATCACTGGTATCCAATGCACCGGCAATGGTTAAAACACCCGTGGCATTATCGTCATCATCCGCGTCCAGATCAACCTGGCCACCGGAACTTACATTGCCATTCAACTGGATTCCATTGTCGGCATCAATCGTCAGTGTCGTACCCGTTGTCAGGTGATCATTGATCACAATATTGCCATCTGAATCCAGTTGCAGACTGGTTGCCGCATCGATTTTTCCAGTGGTCGCATCCAATATCAGATTGCCCCCGGAAACCGTCAAAGTAATATTTCCGGCAATATCAATATCATCACCGGCATCAGCCGCGTTATCTGAATCACCCTCCAAGACCATACTGCCGGAATCGGTAGTAATATCCGTATCGATTGTGATTCCATTATCGGCATTTACCGTTAATTGATCAAAGGTCGACGCCGTATTACTGAAAATCACCGAGGCGTTATCATTGGTCGCATCGAGTGTCAACACACCATTGATATTGTCACTTTGCGCCTGAGTAATACCATCTACGGTCAACGTGCTGTCACTTCCGCCCAGGGTCAGGCCTCCGGTCGCGGTCGTGGTAATGCGAGACAATTCATTATTATCAATGGTTAAATCACCGCCAGTGGCGCCCAGTCCAATGGTACCCCCATCCGACACCGACAAGGTAATTAATCCATTGCCACTATTGATACTACCATTGATCGCCATGTCATCGGCCGTAATGTTTAAAGCATTATTGGCCGTATTGATTGTCATGGTATTGGCCAGTGTGAATGTCCCATTATCATCGCCGGCATCATTATCCGCATCGATGGTTGTCTGGCCGCCGGCGGTCAGGTTATCATTCAGTGAAATGCCATCATTGGCTGTCAGGGTAGTTGCTCCGGTCGTGGTTATTCCATCGTTGGTCGCAGACAAGGTCATTGAACCGGCGGAAACCAGGCTAGCAGTATTCTGGAAAGCAATCTTATCCGTACCATCGGCGCTGTCATCGACATTCCCATCCATGGTTAATGAGCCGGTATCGGTCGTGACCGTTACGTTGTTGACAATAATGCCATCATCGGCCTCGACCACCAATGTTTTAAAGGTTGAATCCGCCGTTTGAAATGTCACACTGCCAGTGGCATCAACCTTAAACGTTCCATTGACATTATTCCCTATGCCAGCGGATAAATTATCGCAAATTACGTTTGACGGCGCATTCAAGGTCATATTGGCTGCGGTGATATTGTCTATTTCAGTATCTGAAAGAGACAGGGTTGTTCCCCCGGCAGCGCCCAGCCCAATGGTACCGGCTGCTTGCGACTGATTGACGGTTAAATCTCCCGCTCCTGCGTCAATGGCGCCGCTCGCGTTCATATTGATATCAGCTGCCGTAATTCCAATACTATTATCCGTACTATCCAACGTTTTGGTATTGGCTATCGTCAGGGTACCTGCCCCGGCATTATCCAGATCACTGTCAATCGTAATCACACCATTACTGGTCACATCATCATTAATCGTTATCCCATTGTTCGCCGACATCGTTAAACTGTCGGAAGATGTTAATGCCGCCCCTATGGTAATGGTACTCCCGGCTGCGGTTGACGCCAGGATGATTGGCCCGGTCACATTATCCGGATTTCCCCCGGTGACAATACTGGTCGTATTGCTATTTCCCACAGTTAACGTACCGGTCGTAACCAGACGATCCAGTTCCGTATTATCCAGTGCATAGCCACCCGCGCCTCCCAGAGTCAGGGCCATCCCACCGCTATCCGAAGGCAACAATGAAATCCCTCCGGTCCCAGATGCGATATTGGCGCCAATGGTTACATCAGCCGCCGTTATGGATACCAGACTATCCACCAAAGTAATCGCTTCACTGGTAGCCAAGGCGCCACTTCCATTATTATCCGAATCGGCATTGATTGTCAACGCTCCGGCGCCAGAGGCTGTCACCGCATCTGAAATAGTAATTCCATTAGCCGCATTTATTGTCAATGCTCCGGCGGTTGCAATATTACCACTGGATGCAGCCATCGAAACACTTCCCAGGGTGGATGTCAGGGTAATCCCTCCGGCAGTAAAATCAATATTATCACTTCCATCAACCGCCGAGTCCGCATCCGCATCCAGGCTCAAATTGGCCGTGTCTACCGTCAAATCAACGGCAATGGTTATTCTATCATCCGCCGTCGCCGTTAAAGAATCAAATTGGGAACTACCACCATTAAATAAAATGGATCCTCCCGCAGCAGTGGCATCCAATACAATATCGCCGGCATTTTCTGCGGCCGCATCAGCTACACTTTGTACTGTGATAGTACCACCAGCCTTAACAGTCAGGTTCAAGCCACCTGAGGTGATACGGGAGATTTCCGTATCATCGATATCTAGATCACCGCCTGTACCCCCCAATATTAAACTATCATTAATATCTGCCGTTTCAATACTTACATCGGCAACACCACTATTAACGGTTCCCTGTAAATCAATATCGTCAACCGTTAATACTATTGCCTGATTCGTTGTCGACAGGGTCTGGCCGGCATTTATCGTCATAATTCCTGCAATTTCAATCCCCAAAGGGCCGGCCAATAGGGCTCCAACAGTAACATCGTTCATTTCGCAATCGGAAAATTCCGCTGAACTATTATTAAAGCTTGCCGCCACATTACCGATTGTCAGCCCTGCAGCCGTCATAAGATCTAGTTCAGTATCTGAAATATGGAAATCCGCGACCACACCGTTGCCTAAACCCAGATTGGTGGTTGTCTGTGGCACCAGGGTAATACTGCCGCCACCGGCATTCAATGAGGTTCCATTCAAGATCACATCATCCGCCGCGATATTGATATCTCCATTGGCTCCGCTGGTATCGATATCAACATTCGCATTGGTAATAAAATCACCCGTTCCATTTTTATCATAGTCTGCTACCGCATTAAAATCACCAGGTACATTTAAATCATCTGTGATGGTAATGGATCCATTGGAATATAATGTCAGGCTATTGGATACATCAATCGTGGATATCGTCAGATCGGCAACTGTTGATATTCCGGCCCCTGCTCCAATAAAATTGATTTGATCGTCAGTATCGGCGGCAGCATCCATATTTGAATTCAAGGTCATGGCACCCGTATCAGTCGCCAACAGAACATTATTAATAAAAATACCATCATCAGCATTCACTGTAACGGCATTGAACGTTGAATCGCTTCCTTGAAAAGTAACATTCTGGTCATCGCCGCTGGCCTCCAAAGTAAGGGTGCCAGATATGTTATTGCTATTGGCAGCAGTTATATTATCGACAACGATACCAGAACCCGTTGTTGTAATATTTAAGTGGGCTGATTGAATGTCGGCTTAATTCTGTAGGAGACAGGGTCATATTACCGGCAGTATCACCCACCCCTATCGATCCCCCATCGATTGTCGAGATAGAGATGGTTTGTCCTGCTGCATTCAGTGTCTTATTGATCGTGATATCAACTGCGTTCAGGGCAAGCGTGTTATTGGCACTAATGGCATCATTGGAATTGGTTGATGCCAGGGTTAATAAGCCTTGCGAATTCAGGGTGACACCGTTATTTAATAGAACACCATCGCCTGCGTCAACTGCGTTATCATAATCACCGTTCAGGTTCAACGCACCGGTATCCGTCGTCAAGGTGATACCATCGACTAAAACACCGGATGCTCCCTGTGCGGTTAGCGCATTGAATGTGGAATCGGTGGTCTGAAAATTCACGGATCCGGAATTTTGCGCCCGCAATGTCGTGGTGCCGGAAATATTATTACTATTGGCCGCACTGATACCCGTAACATAAATATTGCCTGTTCCACTGGTTGTAGCCAGTAAACTGGTTGCCGTTAGTCGCTCCAGTTCCAGACCGCTGATGTGCATCCCAGCGCCAGGCGCCGCGCGTAAATACAAATCTGAGTTGCTGATTGCATTGATTTGTGCGCTACCACCGGCATTGACCGCCACGCCAAATTCAACATCGCCCGCCTGAACTCTCAATCCTCCGCTGAATGTAGAGGCGTTATTCAGAAAATCGACTGATGTGCCCGCATCAAAAAACAACTGGCCGGATATGGCCGAACTGACATTATCAACCTGAATAGCACCATTGGTATCGAAACGAACGATACCACTGGTTGAAATATTATCGAGTTCTGCATCAACGATCTGCATCCCACCCGCCAGGGCAGTTCCCACATCAATATCGGCATTGTCAGAGGGTATGATGGTGATATTGGCGGTACCCGGCATTCAAAGTCGAATTAAACGTCAGGTCATCGGCGGTAATTTGCGTGGTATTGGCCGTGGTCACCGCACCATCTACGGTAAGATGTCCGGTCGTGGTAAGTGTCATGCCTCCTTTAACAGTTGAAGCTCCCAGGACAATATCTGTTACCCCGTTATCAAAGAACAGATCAGAGGTTGTCGTTCCACCCGTAATGAAATTGATGGTACCGGCTATGTCGTTGGCAAACGAATTCAAAGTAATATCATTTCCGGCGCCACTGGCCGTGAAACTGGCATTACCCCCAACCGTAAGAATGCCGCTTTGATTAATGGCTCCGGTAGTGGCTAATGTCAAATCGTTGGTAACTGTTGAGGCCCCCAGATCTATGGCGCCGGTCAATTGGTCTAAAGTAACATCGTTTACATTGGCAAACGTCAAATCTCCCGATACAGACAACGCGCCACTGTCAGTAATATCATTTCCTGTTGGATTTAATGTTAATGTCCCCTGTACTGTACCGCCGCCGATATTAATTGATTCATTTTCCTGCCAGGAAACATTCCCCGCTTCCCCCCTGAGTAGTCAGGTTTACACTGCCCGATACGGCATTGGCGGCATTGGCCAATGTAATGGACTTATTATTTACATCCGTGGTCACCGATAAATTACCCGTAATATCAACAGGTTGTGATTGTGACACATTGTCACCGGCAATTATCGATAAATTACCCGTAAATGTCGCACTTTGTGCTATAACAAACGTTGAAGAAGTATCGAGCGTTACTGTGCCAGTTGAAATAATATTATCCAGTTCAGTATCGGTCAAACTCATATTACCCGTATTGATACCCATGCTACGATTATTAGATGGATAAATTGTTACATTTCCGGCTCCACTATTCAGAGAGCCCGCCAATGCAATATCCGCGGCTGTTATGGTAATTGAAGCATTGGCTCCGGAAGTATCTACGGTATCCGCCCCCGTCTGATTGGTAAAATCACCTCCACCATCATCATCGTAGTCGGCATTGAATGTGACATTTTTTCCAAATTGAAGTGAAGCTGCATTCGTAATCCCATTAGTCGCGAAAAACTGCGCCAGAGGAGTTGAAATCGTACTATCTCCTCCATTGACGAATTCAATATCGCCACCACTGATAAATTGCATTGTTCCCGATATGCCAGCATGATCCGTAACGCTTTCCACATCCATGGAACTCGTATTCGTGATATCGCCCAGCGTTAAAGTGCCTGAGGTAGTTATGCGGCTCAATTCGGTATCGCTGATATCCAGGCCGGTAGTCCCGGCGCCAATATCCATATGCATGGAACGACGCGGGGCAATTAAAACGCTGCCTGCACCCGCATTAATCGCCGTATTCAAAGTTAATTCATCAGCTTGAACGGTAATATTGCCACCTGAACTTAAAATTGTTCCAATGGATACATCGTCACCTATGATCGTTAAATTACCCCCATTCGTTGTGATTGTATCACCGCTATTCATGGTAAAATCACCATCACTATCGCCTGACATATTCTGATCACAATGGAAAGTGACAGTAAATCCACCCTGGGCTGCTAAAGATAAGGTATCATCGGTCAGATCTTCCAGTGTGATGTGCTGTCTTGCCTCCAATAAGATATTGGTCGTGCCAACAATCCCTTGGAGAGTATCTTCCCAAATTGTAATACTATTGGCAAAATTCTCAGTTATCAAAATCTGATTATCATCCGTCAACCAGCCATCACCCGTATTGACGGTATCAGAGATCGTTATATTCAACGGATCCAGGAGTAATAAACCAGCCTGACCTGCGTCGGCCGTCGTATCAACCGATCCTTTGAAAAGCATATTTTCCAATCCAGATATTTCAACAAAGCCCCCATCTCCTCCTTCAGGATTACCCCGGGCAAAGATGTTTCCTTCGAATTGAGTGAATTTGTCAGACCACAAGATTACCTGACCGCCACCATCTGCTCGTATAGAGGTATCATTATCGACCAGAGTCACCTCTGATCTCCTTGTATCTCCCCGCCCCTGGTAATCGCCTCCAATTTTGATTGATCCCCCAATAGCACCACTGACATTTAAACTGGCGCCGAATAAGGCAATCCGTTCGCCAGTTATTTCAATATTTCCTGCGGTCTCTTCATTGGCCACATCAATATGTCCTGATACTTTTACCACTCCTTTATCTCCGGCGGCTACAGTAACCTGATCAGCCACGATTTTACCCTGCTGATGAATCCCCAATGCCAATGCATACATATCGCCGGATATCAATGACACCTGACCACTAGTGGCATTAAGTTCGCCTCGATTAACAAGGGCGGCTGAATCACCTCTGGATTCCAGTATTCCGCTGATCTGAACCATGATATTACTATTGCGACGGGTAAGATAGACATTATCGCCTGCCGCCAGTACAATCACACCCTCATTGGCTCGAATCAAACCATTGTTTTCTATGTAATTTCCAACTAAAGCAACTGTCTCGGCATAAATGTTTCCGTCGTTAATAACCGATCCGGTAAGTTCAGTAAACTGATCCTGCCCGTTGATGAAATCTCGATTACTGATGGCTCCTGCCGCCACATAAAGCCCTGCCGCATCAACAACGGAACCATTGTTGAAATAAACTCCGGCCGGATTGACAATATAAACGTTACCATTGGATAACAACCGGCCGGCAATAACACTTGGATCTTCGCTTTGGATTCGATTGAGTACGCGTGCGTTTTCAAACGGTTGCACAAAACGAACAGTCTCATCGGCATCGATATTAAAGCTCTTATATTGAATGATGCTTTTATCGGAAGCATAAATCAACATTTCGTTTTCCATCTCGCGGATGGATACCTTCCCTTTAATGACTTTATCTTTAACTGGATTAGCGTACAGCCAACCCTTTCCTGTCGTCAGCAAAGAGACCATCAAAATCATTATAACACTCAAATGTCTAGTCATAATATGCCATCCTGCTAAAACGTAATCGTTCCCACAAAATGAACTGCCAGATCACCCGGATCTACCCGCTCTTTATACCCTCTCACCCCTGTTAACGGACATCCAATATCACATCTTATATTCATCTGTCGGTTGAACCATAGATCCATTCCTACTCCCGCACCAATCAGACTCTCATTATTCTCATAGCTGGTTTTGCTTGAATTCCAACTCTTCCCCGCATCACAAAACAGTTTCAAGGCACAATCCCAATTATCCACCATTAATGACTGCCACCAATCTCTGTCGTATTGCATATGCCGACTTGCATTCGTTCTTGTCAAAGAATTTCGTTTATCATAACCCAGATGATAACGATATTCGCTCCCGACGATAACGACAGAGTCGCCACTAATCATACTTTGCGGATAACCTCTTACTGAATACAGACCGCCTAATGCCATTCTTTCCTGGGGTATCAGGCGGTCCCGGGTCAGTTGGCCTCTGATATTGAATAACAGTTCATGACGCTGTCTATTTTGGATACCAGATATTTCATTATTATGAGTATTTGGATCAAAGAGTGAGTCCAGATAAAGACTATGGCGAACCGAATAATGACCTGCCAGCCATTGTTCATCAGGACGGATACGACCTAATTTCGTCAATCCGGTTTGCCCTGCGCCGGACCATTCCGGCATGCTCCAACTCAATTCTACTGTTGCGTAAGTTCTCGTTGTCCCTTGTTCTTTTTCCAACAATATTCCCGTTTGCCCGGTCCAGATACTTTCAAGACCGGATACGTTTACCAGTCGATTATTGACTTCATGACGCGCCCATTCCAATCCAATATAACTATCCAGAAATATTGAATCCTGTTGCCAGAATGTCCAGCTTAATTGTCCCCGGATTTGAGTATCAGTCCCTTCAAAATCTGTTCGTTCGCCCAGATCACTGGCCTGATAAGTGCTACGGGCTGCATTTAACTGATAACGGGTATCCAGAGTCCCGGGTAATAAGCTATCATAGTTTATTGAAAATGAATGCAAATCACTGAAATCACTGGTCAGATAATCCAGACTCAGGATATCATCATGCCCGGTCAATTGATTATGGATAAATCCCATTCGGTTACGCCACAATCCCGAATGTTCGGTCCCCGTATTCGATGTCTGTCCATATAATAACCAGGGCTTATTCTGGGTAACCTGATATTCCAGATCAATCATTCCCGGGGTATCGGTCGGATTGACAGATGCTGAAACTTTTCGGCCTGGGTGCCGGTTCAAACGATAAAGATAATCACTGATCTCATCAATTTTTAAGGCATCGACCCGATAACCCGATTGATTCGGATCCATACCCCGTACAGGAGAAAATTCTAAAATACGCTTTGCCAGTCGATCTGTTTTTTTGTTTTGAGATTCATTTTCTACCTGCGCATTCACTGTCCTTAGTGCGCCTACCCATATCGTCAATTTCAATGGTTGCGGGGAATCTGGCGTACTACCTCGTAAATCCTGTTTCAAGACCGGATCAATCTGCCCGGTAGCAGGCATCACAGCAATTGCGCCAAATCCTTTTTGATTGAGCGCTTCCACTAATGCATCCTGAATATGTTTGATCATCGTGATATCCAGGCATACAGGACCATTTAAACCAATTTCTGACAAACTCAGAGGGAGCGTTATAACTTTTGCAGTTCCATTCTTGAGGGTATTGATGCCATTAAATGGATTAATCCGACTTTTTTTTAATTCTTCGATTGAAGGAACACCATCAGGCGACGTCGAGGAATACTCCAGTTCAATAGTCTTTACCCAAAAACAAACCTCCTCATTTGTTTCGTTTGCTGTTGATTCTAAACGGCATACACTTTTTCCCTTTGATAAAAAACAATTATTAGAACGGCATCCGAACAGGCCAAGAGATAATGATAGCAATAGGATAACCATCAAAACAGGTGCATCAATTCTATGTATGGATTGACACCGCTTATTAACCGGGTTAAGCTCTAAATGACATTGAATCTGCAAAAAAGGTATGCCTTCAAATAATTGTATAAAGCAGAAACATCTTAATATTTTTTTCAAATACAAAGATGCTAACTTATTCATATATATGAAGTTTCGTAAAATTAACGACCATTGATGAGAAAAATCAACATAATCAGGATAACCCTAAAATATTAACTTTAAACAGGCTATTCTTAACACCTCTTCGTCCCATAAAATGATGCATATGAATCCAATTTTGACATTACGAACTGAATTTGTTCATCCTATCAATCTACATCTTATTAATTTTTAGAGAGTAGCCCTCTTTTTTCAATGCAGGATTTTAATTTATTCAGACGTTCAAGTAGCGTCTAATAACCTGCCAATTCTCTTTCAATCTGTTCAAGTGATTTCCCTTTCGTCTCAGGCAAAGCTCTCCAAACAACGATAAATCCTATAAAACAGATTAATCCATATAACCAAAAGGCGCCGTGTGCGCCGACAGATCCCTTAATATACGGAAACAATAACGTTAAAGCCGCACATCCTATCCATAATGCCAGAACAGCTATGGACATGGCCGCTCCCCGGATCCTGTTGGGAAAAATTTCTGAAATCACCACCCAGACAATGGGAGCCAGGGTCATGCTATAGCAGGCGATGGCAGACACGACCAATAGCAACATGTGGAAACCCTGGCTTTTAAAATAATATCCTCCGCCCAATAAAAGATAAATAATCGCCAGGCCAATCCCCCCAATCAACAATAGCGGTTTCCGGCCTATTTTATCCACCGTGAAAATCGCCACAAAAGTAAATAGCACATTAACGACTCCTGTCACGACGATATTGAACATGATATCGCTGACACCGTAACCGGCGGATGAGAATACTTCCTGCGCATAATTAAATATCACGTTGATACCACACCACTGCTGAAATATCGCCAGAAAAACCCCCAAGGCGATAATTCTTTTAATTTTTGGATCCAGTAAATCCCTGAAATTGACCCGGGCGATCTCTTCACCGGCCAGAGTAGTCTGGATATCCGCCACTTCCTGACTGGCGTAACTATCCCCGCCGACTTTGCATAAGATACGGGCGGCTTCTACGTTGCGCCCGTATTTCACCAGCCAACGCGGGCTTTCCGGCACAAATAACATTAACAGAAAAAACAGTAAAGCCGGCGCCGTTTCTGCCCCGAACATCCAGCGCCAACCCCAACGGCCATTCCAGGTCGGCTTTAAATAGGCGCTCATAATCAGATTATCCTCCCGGCTTTTCCTCTCTTTTTCTTCCAGTGTGGCGGGTTTATAATATTTTAAGTAACTGTAATCAAACGCCTCTAATAAAGCATCCAAACCGGCTTCTTTAACCAGCCCATTGCCCGATTCGTATTGGGCTAAAAGATCCGGATTTTGCCCCAACAGGCTTTCACGATCTTCAACGGTCAAGATCTGTAGACGAATCTGATCCGGAGCAGGGACTTCCCCATCTATTTTAGCAATTTGCATATTAATCAACTGAGCCGCCAGAATTCCGAAAACGATTGTCATCTGGTTCATCGTTACAAACCGGCCCCGAATTTCTGCTGGTGAAATTTCCGCGATATACATCGGGGATAGAATCGATGCCAGGCCAATACCGAAACCACCAATAATACGAAATACATTATAAAAAAAGAAATCCCAGGCCAGACCCGTCCCTATCGCCGAAACGGTGAACAATATCCCTGATATCAGCAATAATTTTTTACGGCCGAAACGATCTGTCAACGCGCCGGCAATTATCGCGCCAATCATACAGCCAAATAAGGCGCTGCTTTGTGCCCATCCACGCATAAATGGAGTCATGTCAGTAATCTGAAAATAGGGTTCGTAGAATACCTTGGCGCCGCCTACCACCACCCAATCGTACCCAAATAAAAATCCTCCCATGGCAGATACCAGACTAATGGCAAATACAAACCTTAGATTATAGTTTTGTGGCTTCACGAATATAACTCCTTAGTATCTTTTTGAAGCGTCAAGCGGAATTGAAAATCAAATTTCATCTTACCCCTTAATATGATCCTGAACAGCCTGGAACATTGCCAGCAGGTTCTCCGTCGGCACATTACTTTGGATATTATGGATGCTATTGAAGACATAGCCGCCATTTTGATTAAAAATCCTGATACGCTCACGGACTTCCTGATATACTTCTTGTGGGGTACCAAATGGTAATGTCTTCTGGGTATCGACTCCTCCCCCCCAGAAGATAAAACGATCCCCATATTCATCCTTTAGCCGTTGCGGTTCCATATCGCAGGCAGAACACTGGACCGGATTCAAGATATCGAATCCAGCCTCTGCTAAATCGTCCAGTAACGGATAAATCCCACCACAGGAATGAATAAAAATCTTCCAATTGGTCAAAGCATGAATTTTATTATTGATCATTTTCTGGAATGGCTTATATAAATCTCTATACGCCTGCGGGGACATAAATGGTCCTCGCTGTGTTCCAAAATCTGTGCCACTGACAAAAACCACCTGAACCCGATCCCCCAGGGCGGCCGCCATCTTCTCGATATTCTTTAAACCAATTTCACATTGCCTTTCAAAAACCTTATAGACATAATCACGTCGTAATACCGTCGACATATACCATTCTTCTACGTCGCGTATGCCCCTGGGATGTTTCATCCACGGCCCGGGCACTAAAGCGATATCGCCTAACGCCAGTCCGGGAAACGTCAGATAAATCCCACTATCGGTATTTTCCCAGTAATCATCAACCTGAGTTTTAAACCAAGCCACATCCTCATCCGATAACATGCCAAATTCTTCACAATTATCTTCAAAATTCAACGCATCCTCGTCGATTGGCCCCTGCCGGCAAATCGAATCAAAAAAATAGCCATCCACCGTCATCCGGGCCGAGGGCGGCACAGTAATATCACCCTGGGGATGCATCAGAATATCACCATTTTTCGCCCGGGAATAGTTAAAATTCACTGGCACCCTGACCACAGTCCCATCGCACATGGTAAAGCGCTTTTCACCATCGTTAGAATAACCAAACATATTGGTACGCGGATGAACACCAACGACATCAACTCCGAGCGCTTCCCGTAACGGTCTATCAATTTCACCTAACATCTGATAGGGTTCTATCACTTTCACACAAAAATCCAGATCACCCAAAATGGCCTGGCGTAAACGATGGACCGCGCAAACCCCCATCCCCGTCTGCCCGCCGGCGCCAAAATCATAACAAAGACGATCCGTTTCTTCTCGGTTTAATACAGCATTTAATCTTTCGCGTGAATTCAAAGTATCTTCCCCAAATCATATAACTCATTGATCATTAATTAATATGCTATTATCGCTGACTTCCACTTGGAGTAAACGCTCATATTGTCCAAACTATCGCATTTTTGAGTTAATCCCGACGATGATTTTGACGGTACTGAGCCGGATTTTCCCCCTGTATGGAACGAAAATATTTGGCAAAATGATCGGCGCCCGGAAATCCCATTTTTTGTGCGATCTGATTAATCGTAAGATCAGTTTCTCTCAAGAGAACCTTAATTTTATCCACACGAACCTTTTTAATAAATTGATGCACACTGCAACCCAGATTTTGTTTAAATTTGCTGTATAATACCCGGCGAGCAATTGCCAACTCACGCTGTAAGTCATTCACTTGAATGGGCTTATCAATATTATCATAAACATATTTAACTGCTTCAATAATCGTTGCATCCTTAACTGCCATCAAATCGCTTGACGGTCGAATGACAACATAGGTAGGTTTAATCCAAATTACCGGCTCATTCAGAGATTTTCCTGCCATCAACGCATCCAGACACCTGGCGGCTTCATAACCGGCGACTTCCAGATTTAAGGCGATGCTGGAAAGTGGCGGATGGGACAAACCGCATACGAATTCATCATTGTCGATTCCAACAATTGAAACATCCTGAGGTACCTGCAAACCAGATTCCCGGCAAGCCGTCAGTGCCAACTGTCCACAATCATCATTACAAACCATCAAACCCACAGGTTTATTCAGAGTATTAAGCCAATTGCCTATCGTACTGTGTATCTCATGGATATCCCGGAAATTCGTTTCCAGCTCTAGACAACTAACGGTTAATCCATGCGTATCAGCGATTTTTCCAAAAGCAGATTCCCTGCTCTTCGACCAGAACATACCCATATAACCTAGAAAAGCCAGATTCTGAATGCCCCTTTCATAGAAATGATTGAAAACCTCCCCCGCAATCTTGCGATCATCCGTGAAGATTCTAACGCCCTTATCAGTAATTTTATCATCTCGATAGCTCGCATAGACGATGGGTAGTCGCCTCATGGATTCAGGCAGATCAATATTTATATCCCGCATAATAATTCCATCGATCCGGCCATTGGCTACCAGGTTGAAATCGTCGGTAATAGAATTATCTACCTGATAAAAAAAAGGAGGCCTTTCAATGATCCAGTGAGTATGCTCACGGCTGAATTGGGATATCCCCCTTAACAATCCCCTGCCATATTCACGTGAGGTTTCTAAAATGATTAAGACATGATAATGAGGATCTGTCGCCATTGCTTAAGAATCCAGTTAATGCATGATCACAATAATTCTTGAAAACTCATTCGCCTTAACCTTGGAACGGTTGGCCCTTAAATCACATCATGCTTTTTTCCCACAGTTGGAAACGAGTCAAATCACTCGTTTATTCGCTCAATACTGGCAATTTTCCCATTCAATGCTTCGATAACTTGCTGTACTTTTTTATTACTTATCGCCTTTTCATTATCCTGGCGACTGGGCCGTGCGCCAGGAGCAGCCGCCTGATTACTGGCCCGTACCGTTGCCATTGAATTTCCGTTATCAGCATCCGGCATTTCGATGTGAACCTTAATATTTTTGTTAAAAAGCTCACTAAACCCCTTCTCCATCCGATTAACGTGATCGGGCATCAATACCAGCGCTTTTCCTAATGCCAGATCTTCCGTGCCATAGCTGATTACCAATTCACTTCCATCCCAGCTTTTCACTATCGCTTTCATTAAAAACTGCTTGAACATCCCGGTTTTTTCGATTAAAGCCGGCCATTGACGCCGCATCTCTTCGAGACCATATTCTAAAGAGATTTCAGGCGACATCTTTTGCGGTTCGGTCTGGGGAGATTCCTTGGCTCTTTCATCTGTTTTTTTTGGTGACGATGTCGTTTTCCAGCCTGGAGTGCCAGTCGAAGCGTTATAATTCGGACGCGATGATATCGTGGACGAACCGGCTTCAATGGTTTTTCCTGGCGACATACCCCCGACAGGTAAAGCGCACAATAATTCAATGAGATTCTTGGCATCACTGAATCGTTCGCTCACTGTCAGGCGGACCAATGCCGCTTCCACTAATGGCCGGCCAGCCCCGCTTGCTTTTAAATGACGTTTCAACTCCTCCATAATAGTAATATGATATACCAGTGTCGCATCATCAAATAACTTCGATTGCTCAATCGCACACTGACGCTGCTCAGGTTCGCTAATATCCACCAATTCCGTATCTGAACCACATTGACGGAGAATCATTAAATCGCGAAAATGCATCTGCAAGCCATCAACCACTTGCTCCAGTACAAAACCACCCGTGACAATGCGATCAAATTCCATCAAAACGGCAGCCAGATCACCGCCAGCCATAGCATCTGCCAGTTTTATCACCTGCTCATTTCCCGGCGTGCCCAGCAATTCGTTAAGCATAGCCATTTGCAATTCTCCACCAGCCATGCTTAACAGTTGATCCAGCAAACTTAAACCATCCCGCATAGATCCATTCGCCAGGCGCGCCACACGACGCACTACGGCATCGTCCGATTTAACCCCTTCGCGTTCAAGCACTTGCATCAAATGCCGCACAATGTCATCAGCAGGAATATTACGAAAATCAAATCGCTGACACCGCGATAGGATAGTTGGCAAAATTTTATTGGCTTCGGTCGTAGCAAAAATAAATTTAACATGCGGCGGGGGTTCTTCCAGTGTTTTCAGCAAAGCGTTAAATGCGCTTGCTGATAACATATGCACTTCGTCAATAATATAGATTTTAAATCGAGACCGTGCGGCTGAATAAATCGCGCTCTGACGCATTTCCCGGATATTATCTACACTGTTATTACTGGCGCCATCAATCTCGATTACGTCAATATCCGTACCAACACTTATCGCCTGACAACTTTCACATTTGCAACAGGGTGTTGCCGTCGGCGCATCAAACGCCAAACAGTTTAATGCTTTGGCCAGAATGCGCGCCATACTGGTCTTACCGACACCGCGGGTGCCGGTAAACAGATACGCATGAGCAACTCTGTCCGAAACGATAGCATTTTTTAGAGTCTGAGCAATAGCCTCCTGACCTACCAGATCATCGAAGGTTTCAGAACGATATCGCCTGGCCAGTACCGTATAAGCCATAGATTCCTTTCACATGCTATAGTCAGGCTCACAATTCTATTACGCGAATCCTTTAACCCACCAGATAAATTTAATTTGCCCCTGATAAAACCTGTCGGGGAACCCAAGCACAATGCACTAAGTGCTTATGGCTGCTCCGTTCCCGGCCTGACCAGGTTCACACCGCACATTTGCACGGGTCCCGGCAGGCTTTATCAGAGGCAAATTCTTAAATTATCAAATATTCGTCAATCAGTAAAATTTAGACTTATCAGTATAATAATTCATGTTGAATTTGTCTAACTTTAAATTGAACAATTTGTAACTAAAAATATAATAACCACTTACAATTATCCCCCCTGATGAACATTCCTCAATTACACACTGGGCATACCAGTCGTAACTTTTATCTTTATGAACCTATATCGATCCTAACTTTATCCTCAAGAACTTTGCCAACAAGACTTCGAGGTTTATGATCTATGACCTCAATATCAAACCATTGCCCCAGTTTGAGACGCTCGTTGACACTGGCGATGATTGGATAGCTGCCGATTTGACGGCCATATGTCAAATGACCAATATGACCTTCACTGATTAATCCTCTCAAAATCGTACCAGTCGGATAAAGTCTCCGCAACATGGGAATATCTATTTCATGACGAATCTGCTTGGACCAATCAACATATAAACTACGATTTTTTTTCAAAAATCGACTGCCGGCCTGCATATACAACGCAGTGCCAGGGAAAGGCACTACCTGACGGATATTTATTCTACGAATTAATAAACCTTCATCATACATAGCTTTCAAAGCTTCAAAATTACGATTCAGCGTTTCTTGAGATTCGCCATCCAGACCCAAAATAATATTGATTCCCGGCAATAGCATATATCGCCCCATTGGATCCATCTGGCTGCCATATTTGTTAATTATCCTGACGGCCTGAAGTGTCGTCGCTGGCACACTATTAAGATTGTTGAGTTTACACACACCTTCATCAAACGACTCCGCCCCCATGGCAGCCGTACTGCCCGGCGTAAGATAACGACAGAACAATTCCGTTCGGGCTTCCGTTACCATAGCGGGATTGACATTATCTATGTGCAACAATTCGGGATTCAACCGCCGCATACGTCGCAATAAATCTTCAATTTTGCTTTCATCGCCGCCCATATAACTGAATATGCATGATTGCTTTCCCAACCGCATCCAGCGGACACCCTGCTCCATCAGGGTAGCTGCCTCCCGCTCAACCAGATCAGCCGCACGCCAACGGACCTGACCCTTGAGGGGTTCGGTACAAAACGAACATCCCGGATCGCGAGGGCAACCCCGACCGGTTTCCAGTTCTGCAATTACCTGCCAGGGTATCTGCTTCACGATTCCGGCGCCCCGAACCATCCACTCTTGAAATTCATTATAATGATCGTATTGTACAGGGATAATTTCATCGAAATCGAAATCCTGGGCTTGTTCAGCTTTTGTGCCTCCTCGGAATTGAGAGCCATGCAAAGCGGCAGGACCGGTTAATATTTTTCGTCCAGCATACGGCTTGAGTAATGTCGCGATTTCTTCCAGCGTACCAGGAACAGCCCGCAAATATTTACCCGGAGTCTGGACACCGCAAATAATATAAAATACCTCGGTGGCTTTTAATATTTCTTGTGCTTCCTGTTGCGGGCGGGTGTGATTGATCAAGTCGTTACGGGTTTGGGTGTGCGGAGGATCAAAGGTCCGTTGCTTGATCTTCACTGGAATAGACGCCAAACGGACATCGTCAATAGTCAGATAGACGGATTCTTCCTTGAACCATCCCGCAACCAGGCGTGGATAAGTCCCAAGGAATGGCGGCACTCCCAGACCGGCCGGTTCATCCGTATAGCAATCAATAATTGTCCTTAGACCTTTTGACATGGCAGTTAAATTCAATTTCAACCAAATATCATCGTTTCAATATCTGCGGAAGTAATTTCAGTCAAACTGTCAATAATGCGATGGGCTCGTGCCAGTTCTTCTCGAGTGCGCGTAGTGGTAACCGCCAGTACCCGCATTCCGGCATTGAGTCCGGCTTCCACCCCAACAATCGCGTCTTCAATAACCAAACATTGTTCAGGAGGTACTCCCAGTTTGCTGGCGGCGGATAAAAAGGTATCCGGGGCGGGCTTGCTTTTTTGAACCTCTTCACTACAGGTATACGCATCGAATAAATCCTGAACGTGAGTATTATCCATCATAAACTCAACGTTTTTACGTGGTGTCGATGTCCCAATTGCCGTACGATAACCGTTCTTTTTTAAATCGTTTAATAAATCTCGCACTCCCGCCAGCAAGGTCATTTTTCCCGCAATTAACTCACGATAACGCTGTTCCTTCCAATCGGACAATTCCTGGGTTTCAGAATCTGTCAAAGACCTTCCTGCCAGAATGGGCAGACTTTGCCGGTTTTGCATACCGAAGGTATCGATAAAAAACGTATCGGACATATTCAATCCATAAAGCGCTGCCAGATCTCGGAAGGATTGTTCATGATAAGACCCGGTATCGATCAACACACCGTCCAGATCAAATATTACCGCCTTGGGTTGATTATTCATGGGTTTAGTTTCTCCAGTGTTTTTGTGGTTTATTTTTGATTTACAGGTTCGTTATTTATCCGGAAACAGGTTCAATACAACTTTTCCCAGGCTGTCAATTCTAATCTTTCATAAGTGAACCGTTGAGAATTTATTCGGATTACTCGAGGATATTCACGGGGGCCATCGATTAATTCGAAGCGGTCGGATAGAATATCCTTTAATCCCTCATGCGTACGATAAGGATCTCCATCTTTTCGATATCCCCCCAGCCATTTATTTTTTGGCACACTCTCTGTTGCCCACTGATTGGAAGTCACAATCACCAGCAAAGCCCGCTCGGTCATTTGAAAATGAATTTCCCGCAAGAATCTCTCGGGATCATAAAGACGAATCAGCAAATCCTGAACCAAAACCAAGTCATAATCATTAAAAAGCGCCTTCTGTTTCAGGTTACATGGATCGTTCTGCCAGAATTCCACTTTATCTATTAAGTCTTCATAACCCAATTCTTCGAGGGTTCTCTCGTGATAACTCTCTAATTCTCCCTCTTCAGCCATACGATATCGAATCCGGCCATCACGTTTCATGTCATCGCCAACACGCATAATCCGCGCCGTTAAATCTATACCCGTTACCTGTTCAAATGACTTGGCCAGTTCCCAGGTCGCTCTGCCAGCCGAACACCCCAGATCAAGCGCTCTTCGTTTGGGCCGACCATTCATCAATTCCACACAGGTTTGTGCAATGGCGGCAGGGAAATTGGATACTCCTAATATTTCATTGCCATAATGCAACTCACAGGCTTGACAGACTTCCGGTTCACATTCATAGGGCACATGCATCATTTCAACGGATTTGTCACTTTGAATATATCGCAATCCGGCATGCTGATAAAAATGCCGACGAAATGCGTAGCGGCTGTCACGAGTCGCTTCGTTACCAGTTGAAATCCATGATCCTCCTTTAATCAGATTATGTTTATTGTCAAATGTTGGAGTAGAAAAATCATCATAGACCGGATGGGTCTTAAAACCATCCAATGGATAAATCGGCGTCTCTGTCCATTGCCAGACGTTTCCAATAATATCATAGAATTCTCCAAAGGCGAATTGATCGATCGGGCACGAAGAACAATAATGCTCCAGATTGATATTTCCCGGCGCCTGGAGCCAGTCCGGTTGGTCGTTTAAAACATGTAAATCCCGCAGGCGATACCACTCATCTTCCGTTGGCAACCGAATCGGCAATCCATCCTTTTCAGATTTCCAGTTGCAAAACGCCTTGGCTTCCAGATAGTTTACTTCAACCGGCCAGTTCCAGGGCATTGCAATTTCACTGGCAACCGTTCGCAGATGCCACTGATTGCCATAATTTCTCCAGAACAGGGGGTACTCCGGTTGTTTATATAACCGCCAGTTCCATCCTTCTTCAGTCCACCAGCGTTCTGTTTTATATCCACCGTCTTCCACAAATTCCAGATACTCCTGATTCGAAACCAGATACTTCGATGCCAGAAATCTGCTCACCTCGGCAACATGCGTTCCGAACTCGTTATCCCAGCCATAAAGCCTGTGTTCTCTGTTTTTGCCTAATGTTGCCTGGCCGGCCTCAACCTCGAGCAGGTTGTTCTGTGGAGACGGCCCACCTTTTTCACATATCTGCCAACCAGCGACAGGTCGTACCCGTTCAAGAGGCAACTGCCTGATTAATACTGATGACGTCTCCAGATGGATTCGCGCATGTTCAATACCCATCATGATTATCCACCAGGGATTACTCCAGTTAATTGGCATTTCCAGATTCATCGTCTGGATTAATGTATCGACAACTTGCCGTACTTGATTCCGATAATCCTGTACTTCGCGGACTGACGGCCAGTCATAGTGCGACTCATTGAGATCATCCCATGACATTTCATCCACCCCTACAGCAAACATCGATTCGTATTCAGGATGAATTCTTTCCTTAAGCGACTCTGCTAAAATCAATTTGTTTATATAAAATACCGCGGTATGACCAAAATAAAATATCAATGGATGACGCAGCGGATCGGCGCGCAGATAAAATGTGTTATCGTCAGCCAGATGCTTCATTAATTTTTCATCAATATCAAATGTCGCATGAAAATAATCTTGAATTTCCCGGCGCTTTTGCGACACATCGCCCCGATTTAAAATGATCGTTCGAGTAACATCCATCAATTCTGACTCTTCGTTAAGTATTAATTTCCAACAAATATGATTCAGATCCATTCAAATGGCAGATATTGACACAGAGTTATTCAATTTCACAGGGACTGAAATCATAGTTAAAAACATCCTGCAAGCCCATATTGTAGCAAATCTTTGCCGGTAGTGAACGAAATTTTGGCATTGAGGTCTTTTGGATACTTTCAAACAATTCCAGCTACCCGAAAATCCGTCTCATGTTCATGAATCATGTCAGGCAGTTCAAGAATGACAGGTCCGATAACTTCTGACATTGCAAACAGTTACTAAAATATCAATTTCCCCCCTTTATCCATGCACCGGATAATCGTTACAGCCCAAACCCTTTTTCAGTCCGGTAAGCGACATTTGTGACTATCTGGAAAAGCCTTACGGAATGTACCGTTTAGGCGGATTGGAATCCCCTGTTTCAGCCTCGTAAATGAGGTTTTGCTATTAAGCACCCTTTAGACCGGGTCGATATGCCTCATGTCTTAAAGATTTTGTATGCGAGATACTTGTGTGTGTTAAACAGGAGATGGCAGCAATATGAGTTACCTTCTTGAATTACTGGGCCGTGGGCTCGACATCCCAATGATGTCAATGGTTTTACCCTGGTCCAGACCGCTCTCGAGTGAAGATGTCGAATTACTCGAAGAAGCGATTGAAACAAATCCTGGTCATATTGCCAATTTGATGCGAATCGGAATCCATTACGCTCAAAGTGGCTCTATTCCTAAAGCGGAAAAAGTCTTTTCTATGCTGCTTGAGAAAAATCCGGATAATCTGGATGTTGACCTGGCATGGGCCGCCATGCACAGTTCTTCCGGAAACCTCGATAAAGCGGTTGAAAGGCTCGAACAGATTAATCGTGAACACTCAGACGCCAGAGTTTGCCTGGCGCTGGGGTATTGTTATGAGCGAAAAGGCAAAATCGATCTGGCCCGGAATTGGTATAAAAAAGGCTCGGAACAAAAACCTTACCTGAGGCACAGTCGAGAACGCCTGGCCGCAATTGAACTCTATCAGCTCAAATACACCAAAGCAATAGAGCTATTGCGGGTATTACAGCGCGAACATCCGGAAGATGTCTGGTATTGCCTGACATTGGGACAATTTTATCTGCAAACGCGTCAATACGATCATGCCATTTCCGCATTTGAAAAAGCATTGACCATTGAACCGGATAATTTTGATTCTCACAACGACGAGATCGAAACATTGGTGAAAAATGGCCAGATTGATGAAGCCATTGAACGAATGAAAGCCGTGCTGGATGATGAGGGGCAGTCTTTTGCGGATTCTTTTATCCGGTTGGCGGATCTGTACAGCCAGACGGGCGAAGACAAACTCGCGGTCGCTAATTACAAACGTGCCCTGGAAATCCATCCCGGCTATCTGGAAGCGGCGGTTAAACTCGGAACGCAACATATGCGCATGCATCGCTTCTACGATGCCGCGCTGATGTTCAATTACGCCATAGAAATCAACGACAGGATTATCGCGGCCTATATTGGCCTTGGCGTTGCCCAGCAGATGGCGGGCAAAACCGCCGAGGCGGATGATACGCTGGAATTGGCCGCGGCTCTGGAACCAAATACCAATCTTCTTTATGCCGAAATGAATCGCCTGCAGATGAAAATGGTAATTCGGCAGAGAAGGTCCCACCCTTTTTTAGCAAGTGATGATCCTTCCGATCTTTCTGTCATGACCGAGGATCTGCTCGAAGCACAACTCGACCGCCATCGCCAGGCACTCGCGCGAACGCCCGATCAGGCCAGTCTCCACTATAATTATGCGGTCCTGATGCGAGGCAAAGGCGATATTAAAGAATCAGAATATCACCTGCGCCGCGCGTTAATGATTAACCCTTCCTACCAGAAAGCCGCCATTAAATTCGGCCTGTTAATGCGTGAAATCGGCAATAAAACAGAATCGGATATCCAGTTTGCCAATAGCATGGTACTGGATGAAGAAAGCGCTGAATTACACTATCGCCTGGCACTGATGTATTGTGATCGTATCCAATTCGCGCTTACCATGGAACAAATTGGTCTGGCAGCGGATCAGCAGGATAATAAATCCGCATACATAAAATCCAATGTCATGCTTGCCTTGCAGAATATGGCTTTGGTAGATCGTGCCATGTACGCCTGGCGTACTGTTTGTGAATTGGAACCGGACAGCCCGTTGGCTTTTCAGTCACAACGAATCCCGGGCATTCAACGTCCCTCGGCCTATCCATTCTAATAGATATGTTCGTACCATCATTGAAACAGAAGGCATCGTCTTGAGCGATGCCTTGTTTATTTTCATCGATTCAGGTGTTAAATTTTTTCGAATATGCGGATTATTAAATTCAACTTTCGGATGGCAACGTTAAAAAAACAAAAATTTGATATCCAAATATTTGCTTGCTCTAAACTTATATTTTACTTTTGAATTAAATGCCGGATGTGAATCTCAGCTCGGTTCCCAGGCATTATTGATTACTATTTGGAGGCGATGATTATTATGATTCACCAGGACGTAGATATAAACGCATTCTCCTCAGGGCAATATGATCATACGGATTTTGAAGATCTTCCCGATGATGTCTGGACCGAAATCCCGATTCTGCCACAATGTCCAGAACCGTTGCATAGTTTGTTATGCGAGATGAGCCGTAAACGTGCGTCCGATGTTCATATCGACGTCATGCCGAACAAACTGATCGAAGTCAGGCTGCGTGTCGATGGGATCATTCATCCATTATACCAAATGGAAAAAGAACCTGGGCAGCGTTTAATCAACCAGATCAAAATAGCATCCAAAATCCCTATTGGCCGCAATTTCATGCCCACTGAAAGCCAGTTTCGCTGGACGGAAGAATGGGGTCCCAAGGATATCCGCATCGCGTTGACTCCAGTCGGCAATGGGGAATCAATTCATCTGAGAGTGATGACTGTTCCGGACAAGATCCATAATATCACTCAACTTGGATTGAGCGACAAACACCATAAACAATGCCGTGAAGTCATGGAAGCGCCGTCGGGTCTGGTGCTTGTTAGCGGAGCGACCGGCGCCGGCAAATCTTCTACGCTTTACTCCCTGGCCTCGATGCTCGATCTACGAAACAAGGTTGGCATGTCGATAGAAGATCCCATCGAATACAATTTATCCTGGCTGCGTCAGATTCAGGTGGACCAGGATCATGGACTTACCATGTATGAAGGATTGCGTACGATACTGCGTATGGATCCGGATGTCATTCTCGTTGGCGAAATTCGCGATGAACAATCGGCAATCACTGCCACCCGTGCCGCCATGGCCGGCAAACTGGTAATCGCAACGGTTCACGCGCGCGATGCCGCGGCAGCGGTTGACTCACTTCACTATTTGTCTGTCCCCAATTTCATTATTGGCTCTACCTTGCGAATGGTGATTTCTCAGAATCTGGTTCGCAAGTTATGCATGAGTTGTTCTACCAAACGAGAATTAACCCGGCATGAAGTTTCACTCTATAAACATTTTAAAGTCGTACCTCCGGATTGTGTTTATGAACCGGTGGGTTGCGAAGATTGCAGTTCCTATGGCCATATTGGCCGCTCCGGTGTATTTGAAATGGTTACCATTAATCCATCCATGTCTGAATTAATCACAAATAATGCCGGACAGGCCCCCTTGCGCGCCAGTTTTAGAAAAGCGGGATATGCTCCACTCATTGTGGATGCGCTTGAAAAAACGGCAACCGGGTTAACTTCTATGAATGAAATCCGCCAGGCATGCTGGCAGGATTTACTGAACATGGAACATGAACTGAATGACAGGCCCGTTAAGAAAAGTGGCGCAACCAAAACACGTAAAACAACCACCAAAAGTAAATCAACCGTTACGGCATAACTTTCCTCTTTTGTACACCATTTTAAAGGCATGATCTGATCGGACTCATGCCTTTTTTCATACTTCCAGCGACATATCCCCGGCGCTATGGATGAATAATAACCTCGTAAGCCGGTCAGTCATCGATGCCAGCTTTTTTATTGCCCCATCCGGCATTTCAATCGGATTTTGCAATCCCAGGATACACAATGCGGAGCCACTGCTTTCCCTGACCAGAATTTCTGTAAATTCATCCCCAATTAAAACCTTACATTCCGCCGGAATCCTGGCATCCGTGGCCAGTTGCTCCAGATATTGACGGGTTTCCTCACGGCCGGCCTCATCTTTAATCATGCGGATCAAGCGGATGCGGTGATCGCGCCAGCCATTATTATGCTGTAAAAGATGCCCTAACAGTAACATCAAACTTCCATTGCCCAAACCCAGCCACCAGACGTCAATTGTACCTGATGGTACAGCCCAGATATCCTCCGTGGGTGGTGGCTGATAGCGTAATAAGGCCAGGCTGCGCCCAAGACGAGTTACCATTTTCATATTAGTTAACAAACCTGCCTGTTTTTCCTCATCATTAGTCCAGTTGAACAAGACCAGATTGGGATGAATGGCGCCTACCCCGCTGCATTGGGTCAAAGCGGAAAGCCCACTGGTTAAACTGGGCGCGATAGTCACCGCCGGAAATGCCTCCAACTCATTTTCACTGATACGTTTTCGTAATTGACGCCTGGCTTGCCGATGACGCTCAAGAATATCGTCGTCTTCACTGGTAATGACCTGACCGATGATTAACATTCCCGTCGGCCCTGCCAGCCAGCGCGCCATTGCCGCCATATGCAATCGTTCTTCACGATGAACGCCAAATGCAATAATGACAGGGCGCCAGTTTTTGGGATGATAACTCATTTCTTCCAGATTCAGCAATTCTCGGCGCACACGACCGAGAGCCGCGCCGCTTTGCAAATCACCCCAGGCTGCCTCCATCTCTTCTCGTACCAGATAACGATATATCGCAACCATAAGTAAAAGCGCAATGACAGCCCATAGCCAGTCAATCAATAACATGGCTATCACACAGCATAATGCCCCTAATAATGAGAGTGACCAGTGATTATACTTGAACCGAGGTCTGTAACTGGGATTCCCACTACATCCTTCCTGAAATGCCGCGTAATTGAGCGCCCCATAAGTTATCATAAAAAACATCGTTGTTATGGGAGCGATGGCATTCAGATCCCCCAGCATGATACCGGCCTGTGCAATCAGATACGACAGAATCGTCGCTCGTCGAGGTTCATTATTGATGCCACTGCCCCTTGAAAAAAAGTTCAGAATGCCAAAAACCCGATCTCTGGCAAGTGCCTGCAAAATACGAGGGGCTCCCATCAGGCTGCCCAGGGCTGAAGACAAGGTGGCTGCGAAAACTCCGGCCAGAATAAATCCAGGCTGCCAGGCCAGTCGGGATACGATCATGTGTTCAGTCTGTAAAGCATTGCGATCAGCGCTTGCGCCTAAGAATAACACAAACGCCCCGTAAATCATGCCCGTAAAGACAATGGCGCTGACTGTCCCGCGTGGAATCGATTTGCCGGGATCGGCCAGATCACCCGACATATTAGCTCCAGCCATAATACCGGTTGCCGCCGGAAAAAATAACGCAAACATTGTCCATAAGTTCTGAGAGTCACCATATTTTGGATTTAGATTCTCAATAAGATGGGCCTGGTTCCAATGACCGATCGCTCCTCCAATGAATGATACAATAGCGCCCAGCAAAATCAACAAAATGGCATATTGAATCTTGATTGTCCAGCCAGCCCCAATATAAACGCAAATGAATACTACCAGGTTGACTACCGACGCGGATAACCGGAAATGGTTGCTTAACGCCGGTATGACGCTGGTTAGAGCTTCTGTAAATCCAATAATATACATAGCCACCGATACGGCTTGAGATAAAAAGAATACCAGCCCAATCGCTCCTCCAAATTCTATCCCTAACGATCGGCTGATCATATAATAGGCCCCGCCACCTTTAACCCGACTATTGGTGGCGATTGCCGATAAAGACAACGATGTCAGAATGGTAACCAGCTTGGCCATGCCAACAATCAATAATCCGTGCCAGATGCCCGCATTCCCAACCACCTGGCCGAATCTCAAGAACATGATAACGCCCAGAATTGTCAAGGTGCAGGGGGTAAATACGCCACCAAACGTTCCAAATCGGATGACCCCATCGGTTTTGTTTTGAATGGTTTTATTCATCTTTTTTTGCACCACACCCTACTCGATACCCCGGTCATTGTATCATACTTGATATTTAATAATGAGGTAGTAATTCTCGAATCAATTCGGCTACTTCTTCAGGGGCATCTTTCTCAACCAGGGGTTTGATCAGTCCCAATAAATCCTTGTTTAATTCATGCCTGCGTTCATAAGTTCCCAGGATATCCAATGCTTCTCTGGTCGCTTTTTGAATACGGCCGCCAAACGGAATCAACTCCGGAACCAATTCACGCCCGGACAGGATATTCACCAGCGAGATAAACGGAGTCTTTAATAACCAGCGTCCTACCAGATTCCATTGCAATGCCGGTACATGATACATAACCAACATCGGACAACCTTGAGCGGCGACTTCCAGAGTAGCTGTGCCAGAGGCCACTAGCGCCAGATCAGCATAACGTACTGTCGCTTCAATATGACGGTGCTGAATATCAATCATTAAATCCCGGTCCGCGCGTTGGGTCAGAAATTCGACAAATTCCCGACTGGGAGCCGCCGATACAAAGCGTGCTTCAGGATATTCCTTTTTAACCTTTCGTGCAATTTGCTGCATAGGCTGCCATAAGGTCTCAATTTCATGTTTTCGGGAGCCTGGTAATAAAGCCACTGTTGGATAGTTTTCCGCCGTTTCTGTACGAAAAGGACGATCTGCAATATGATAGCTTCGATCAAACAGAGGATGACCAACAAACGTGGCATTCACCCCCCTTTGAGTAAACCATGCTTCTTCAAAAGGCAAAATACAAGCCACCTTATCGATACAACGCTTCAATTTATTCAAACGCCAGCTTCCCCATGCCCACAGCTGGGGGGCAATATAATACAAAACCGGTATCCCGTGCTCCTTCGCGGCCCGGGCGACATGAAAATTCCAGGCTGGCGAATCCACTACCACGACCAGATCAGGCGGATTCTCATCGAAATGGCGCCGTATTTTGCTTCGCAAATTCCAATAAAAGAATACTTGCTTGAGCGCATGGGTTAACATGGCGCTACGTGACATCAAATTCTCCATTAAATAACACCCGGCAGATTCCATCTGATCCCCCCCTAAACCTTCAAACTCCAGATTACCATATTTTTCACGCAATCGTTCAATTAACCGTGATGCATGTTTATCCCCGCTCCTTTCAGCCGCGCTGAAAAAAACTTTGAATCGTCTGTGCAACAATTCATCTTTGGTCAGGTCTTTTGCCATCTGATACTTTCTGAAAGCCGGCATGAACATATAAGCAATTAAATTAAATACACTTACGTTATTATTCGAATTTCAGAATGTATAACCAATTCCCCTGACTGTCAACTCAAACTTCCTTGAATCGAAATATCCCGACGGCGAAAAATCACAACTATTGTAATATCAGATGGTTAGATTTTAAGCAGCCAACAACTGCTCTACCTGCTTAAAACTTGTTAGAAAACCAACTTGAGTGAATCACAAAACCTTATCCCAACACCATTTTTATAATATCCATGATTATCGCTACTGGATAGATCCGGAACCGGTGTTATATGTACGACTTCACCGACAGCCTGTATTGAACTATTAGTTGGAAAATAGCCTTCATTTTCGCTGACATCAAGCTCTATAGTTAGCAATTCTCCCGGCTGGAAAGTATCTTTGGCGGTCTCAAAATACATCCCACCCGTACTTATATTTTTTGTGACTCCATGTTGTACTGCGCTGCGCCCTTCAAGCTTTCTTTGATATTTGAAAGGCATTTTGATACTTAATCTGCGATATTCACGGTTATCTTCTAATGCGTTCATAATAATTTTTAATTTATGATTTGAAATAATTGTCATTCTTAGCATGCAAACACAATGCCATTAGTTACTAAAATTACTATCGACTTATAACGTTTGATAATTAAATAAGTTATAAGCCAAAATCCCGTTCTGGCTTCATCTCCTGTCCAGACGATGTTGTCGCAAAACAACATATTATTGAACAAACGATTCGTAATCCTTTTATTGACAGATCATTATGGAATGCTATCATTTTGACGGATTTGTTCATTCCATTAAATATTTCCAGTCTGATATACAACCTTTTCTCACGCAGCTTTAGTTACAACGAAATATAGGTCCATGAATTAACCTTTGACAGGATACCTCTACTTTGCTATTATTTTCCTGCAGTTAATAATTGTTTTAAATCTGTAAATTATAGATGTTTATGAATGTAACTGCCATCATACCTGCTCGTTATGCTTCTACTCGGTTTCCCGGAAAGCTTCTAGCTAAACAGACTGGTAAATTTGTGATCCAGCATGTTTATGAACAGGTTATCCAGGCCAGACGAATCGACCGGACTATTATCGCCGTTGATGACCCCCGCATAGCCGATGCCTGTTCAAATTTTGGCGCTGACTGGATCATGACCAGATCAGATCATACTTGCGGAACTGACCGGCTGGCTGAAGTAGCTGAAAACATAACCACGGACCTGATTATCAATGTTCAGGGCGATGAGCCCGAATTGCCTCCGGAAAACATCGACACACTCGTCCAGCTTATGTGCGACCAGACTGATGCCGGGATGGGGACGTTGATTTCCCAAATCGACAATCCGGATGACATCAATAATTTAAATATTGTTAAAGTTGTTATCAATAATCAGGGTAAAGCGTTATATTTTTCCAGATGTCCGATTCCATTTAATCGGGATAATGCCCCGTTTAATCGCCAATATTATAAGCATATTGGAATCTATGCCTATCGTCGCGATGTTTTAATGATGTTCAGTAAACTTCCTCCCGCACCATTGGAACAAATGGAAAAACTGGAGCAGCTACGAGCCCTTGAAAACGGGATCTCGATTGCTGTTGCGAAAGTTCAACATACAGCCTCTGGTATTGACACACCTGAACAATATCAGGATTTTCTGACTCGATGGCAGGCAACCTCAGCATAAACAGGATTATGAATTAATTCAGGATTTGACATAGATATTTATCCGACAAAATAAGCACCAGTTATTGAAATTATTATATTTTCGAAAGGCACAGAGATTTGAGCGAAGATCTGATCAATAGCGTTAGTAATATGTCAGATGACACGGAATTTTATACCCCCATGCCCGATGGTTATATACGCGGACGGTGTAAATATGTTGTCATTATGGGTACCGTTATCAGCGGACTGGGCAAAGGCATCTTTTCTTCCAGTCTGGCCAAACTCCTCCAGGATAAGGGCCTGCGCATCTCTCCCATCAAACTCGAAGGATACCTCAATATCGATTCCGGAACACTCAATCCATTCCGCCATGGAGAGGTCTTTGTCCTTGATGATGGAATGGAGTGCGACATGGACCTGGGAACCTATGAACGCCTGCTCGACATGAATCTGAATCGCTTCAACTTCACGACCAGCGGCCAGATATATACCCACGTTCTCAACAAGGAGCGTCATGGAGATTATCTTGGTCGCGATGTTCAGATGATTCCCCATGTCACCGGCGAAGTAAAACTTCGCCTGCGTGAACTGGCGGTAAAATCCCAGTCCGATATTATTTTTGTTGAAATCGGAGGGACTGTTGGTGATGTGGAAAACGCCTATTATATCGAAGCGATGCGTGAACTGGCCTATGAAGAAGGGCCGCATTCCGTCTGTTTTGTGGCCCTGACCCATGTATTGGAACCTCCAACCCTGGGCGAACAGAAATCCAAGGCGGCTCAACTCGGTATTAAACGACTCATGGAAATGGGCGTACAACCCCAGATTATCGCGTGCCGGGCTAATCGTCCGGTCGTCACCAAAGTCCGCCAGAAAATAGCACAGTACACCAACGTTCCCCTCGAGCGCGTTTTCAGTATGCATGACTGTCACAGCATCTATGTGATCCCCAATATGCTTCGGGAACTGGGATATGATTTTGAAGTACTGCGCCTGCTTAAGCTGGAAGAGCGTGTCGATCTCAGGCATGAACGGGAAGCCTGGAATAAATGGTGCGAATATGTTGACAAACTGGATCGCATTAACCGCACCGTCAAAATCGGTATTACGGGAAAATATACTTCTCTTCGTGACAGCTATGCCAGCATTATTCACGCCCTCGAACATAGCGGCACCAATCTGGGCGCCCATGTTGATATTGCCTGGATCGATACCACAGATCTGAATAATGACAACGCCGCTGAAAAGCTCAAAGGTCTCCATGGCATCATTGTACCGGGTGGATTTGGCGCCCGGGGTGCGGAAGGCAAAATTGCCTGTATCAAATACGCCCGTGAAAACAACTTGCCTTATCTGGGAATCTGCTTTGGATTTCAGATGGCCGTGGTCGAATTTGCCCGAAACGTCTGTGGTATTGCAGGTGCCTGCAGCAGCGAAGTCGATCCCAATGGCAATAATAAAGTAATAGATATTCTGCCTCAGCAAAAAGGCATCACTGGCCTGGGTGGTACCATGAGATTGGGCGGTAAAGATGTTGAAATCACGCCTAACACTTTTGCATGGGAACTTTTTGGCCGGCAAACCAGTGTTCGAATGCGTTTCCGTCATCGTCTGGAAGTGGACCCCAAGTATATTGAACGCCTCACGCAAGCCGGCCTGGTATTTTCAGGCAAGGCTCCGGGCGAACCCATCATGCAGATTTTAGAATTGCCCGATCATCCATTTTTTATTGGCACTCAGGCCCATCCCTGCATGACCAGCCGTCCCATGCGCCCCCAGCAAATGTTCCTGGGACTGGTTGCCGCCGGTCTGCAAAATGCTTATCCTGATGATCTACTACCTGAACCGCTGGAAGCGGTGTACAAAGTATACTCACGGCAATAAACGTAATTGGAACTCCGAGTCTATGTGAATTTTTTCGTAAAAGGAAACTGCCATGCGAAACTTTTTTTATTGCATCTTAATTCTCTCCATGTTAAGCGGATTCAATATGATTTTTGCCGAAGAGATGAAAACATTCCCATTGTGGCCGGATGGCGCTCCAGGTGCGCTTGGAACCGAAGCAAAAGACATCCCTACTCTGACAGAATTTGCCTTACCGGAAGATAAAGCGTGTGGCACGGCATTGTTAATATGCCCCGGCGGTGGCTATGGCCACGTGGCTATTGATCATGAAGGTTACCAGATCGCCCGCTGGATGAACAGCCTGGGAGTCAGCGCCTGGGTTCTGGATTACCGTCATGCCACCAAAGGGTATCATCACCCCATTCCTCTGGCCGATGCCCAGGCGGCCATGCGTTACATTCGCTCTAATGCCGAAAAATATCACATTAAGACGGAGCAAATTGGCATTATTGGTTTTTCTGCGGGAGGGCATCTAGCCAGTTCAGTTGGCACCCATTTTGAACCCCAGATGATCGCCCCTGACGATCCGGCCGCCAAAATCTCCAGCCGCCCGGATTACATGATCCTTGGCTACCCGGTGATTTCTATGGAAAATGGTATCACCCATGGCGGTTCCAGACGAAATCTGCTTGGACCCGAACCCAAACCGGAGCTGGTCCAACTGATGTCAAATGAAAAGCAAATCACCCCGAAAACACCGCCGACATTCCTGTTCCATTCCACGGATGATAAAGTAGTTCTCGTTCAGAACAGCCTGCTATTTTACCAAGGCCTGGTCGAAAATAATATTCCTGCTGAAATGCACATTTTCCAGAACGGTGGGCACGGCTACGGTTTGGGTCGCGCCGATAAAGCGCCCGGCACCTGCCTCTGGCCCCAGGCTTGTGAAACATGGATGCGGACACGAAAATTAATTCCATAATTTACAATCAAATGATTAACCGGTTAAAATCAGTCGCTATTGGGTTGTTCAGAAGTTATAACCTTAGTCGCTGAGGGCGTTTCACCCTCAACGTCATCCGCACAATCTTCGCTTTGCAACCCCTGCCCCGTTTCTTCATCAAGACCCAGACTTTTTTCTGATATTCCTTCAACAGACGTTGCTTGGACATTCTCATGTTGAATATAATCATCTAATTCTTGAATCACTGGATTATCGGTATCCTTCATAAATTCCATTCCGCCCCGTTCAGCAAGTAACAGTGTCAATACTTTGCCGAATAGTCCCATTGCGCCATTACTATCACTACCACCATCCGTACCACCTCCCATCATTAACAAACGTTCAGGCACCAAAGGTTGAGCGCTTTGAGACAGTTTTTCGCTGACAAGATTCAAAGCAAATAACCGGGGATCCCCTAACGCCCTGACTTTCTGTAATGATACGGCGGCCTCGGCCAGACCAATCTTTCCGACTCTGGCGGCCTCTCCTTTACCCAGTAGTTCTTTGGCGCGAGCCTCACCGGCGGCACGGGCAATATCCCGTTTGGCCAGCCGGTGGGCTTCTGCTAACTCAGCTTCACCTCTGTTCCCTGCAATATCAATATTAATTCGGGTCTGGGTCAGCTCGCGCTGTTTCTCTGCGGTCGCCCTGGCATTGTTCAATTCTTTTAACTTCATAGCGGCCTCTTCCTGTTGATTGTAGGTCTGAATCTGTTCATGAGCCAATCGCCGCTGTCTTAATTGATCGAACAATTCATCAATGGGATCAATACCGGCCATATTACGATTCTTCGTTTCCGGACGCCCTATCATGACCGCAATACAATTAATATCATAGTTCTGAAAGCGCCGACTCAATTCTGCCGTCGCCCGTTGCTGGATTTCTTCACGATGCGTCAGAAAATCGAGCATCTGGGTCGACTGTGCCACATCACGAAAATAGGCTGAAATAATGGGATCCAGAGTTTGGCTGATCAATCGTTTGACATCGCCAAATCGCTGGACAACTCGCGGTGCTTTTTCGTAATCAATATGCAGCACAAGGGAAAGGGGCAGCATCGGCTCATAACCATCGGCAGTAATCAATTCGATGCTTTTCAAATCTTTATCATACTCATGCTGCTCCATCATGCCGGTAACCCAGCGCAGGACAAAATTGACCGTTGGCACCAATTCCACTTTGAGTGCGTATGGATTTAGCGGATACTTACCGGGAGGCAATGCCCTTTTCCATACCCCTCGATGCCCGGGATCAACCTGTTCACCGTAACGAAAATTGGATCCGGTTAAATCCTGGCCGGTTATGCCATGGTAGGATACAACGACGCCTACATACCCAATCGGGATCAATGTCTTGGGTCGGATTTCAACTGTGGCAAACCAACGGTTAATGAAATAGGTCCCATCGGTCAACACCTGCAATTGCTTACCACGCCGTCCTCCCAGCTCCAAAAACCGTTCCGGGTCCTGAAAATAATTATGATTTTCCTGTTCGTCAGATGAGGCCACCTCTGGAGCGATGATCTCACCAGATTCAATTGTCGGCCCATCATGAACAACCACGATGCCAATATCATCGTTATCCTGCACCTGACCAATAATAATTGGAGTAAATCCATCCATCGCATTCAATTGTGATTGCCAGTTAACAAATTGAGCGTGATCTTTTTTATTCCCCGGCCCGTTATAAACTTCGGTTTCACTGATCACTACAAACAGGGCCAGATTCAAAGCATAAACGCCTTCACGAAGAAACGCTCGTTGCCGGCCGCGCTGGCCGCCATTGCATAAAAAGGCTCGGGCATCCTGAAAATGATTACAGTCGATTGTCACACCAAGTGTTTGTGTAGGCGGTAATGGCCCGCCATCTCTGGCATAAACATAACCAATTCTGCCTTCCGGTATCTGAACCAGCGGTTCCTTGTGAATACGATACTGCCACGGAAACAGCATATAGTGCAGTCCACCACGTAATATTTCCGCCTGATAACCAGCCTGTCCGGCCAGACTGAGAATTCGCCCCTCTCTTAAAGATCCAGAAAACGACCATAATTTTTCTACTACCCCCACTTTATTATGCGGAATATACCTCACACCTAATAACCACGGACTGAATATCAAAAAAATCACACCGGCACTGATCCACATCCAGTTTTCAATCGATTCAAAGAACATGATATATCTCCTAAAATAAAGTTTAAAATACTTGCAAAGAGATATAGCATATTGGATGCCAATAGACGCAGATTTTTATATCACATTATTTTAAAAACAGTTACAAATTTCATACCTAATTGAACCTTAATTAAAAGTAACACTTTTCACCACATGCCTAATGATTATCACTATATTTCACTTTAATTTAATCGTTGTTTATCTATAATCAAATCATGAAACAATTTTTAATCCTTGATACACCCTCTCACGACCTGGAAGAATTGGCCGAAACGTTTGAAAAGGTAACTGCCGGCCAGTGTCAGATTGAAAGAGTCTTTTCCGGCGCCAAATTGCTAACTCGCCTGCAGTCCGGCTTAATGTGGGATCTGATTGTTTTAGACTATGAACTGGGAGATGGTACTGTCAGGGGAATTGATTTATTACCCAAGATCAGATCCACCCGACCGGAACTGCCGGTCGTTGTTGCTGCTGAAAAAGGAGATGTCGAACTTGCCGCGCTTGCTATCCAAGCCGGCGGAAATGACTTTCTGGTTCGAACCGGACGGTTGGCAGACCGCGTAAAAACGCTGCTTTATAAAGTCCAGCCCCATTTGAATTTAATGGATCGAAATCGGGTTTTACGTGAACAAAACATGTTATTGCAACAGGCTGCCCGGCAACGTTATCAGATTGTCGGAGAATCGCCTCAGATACTCGAAGTGCTTAATCGAATCGACCGGATTGCCACGATTCCCCGTCCAGTACTGATCACCGGTGAACGGGGAACAGGTAAAGAATTAGTTGCTCGCGCCATCCATACTGCCGCAGGTGATTCCGACCGCCCCATGATTGTGGTAAACTGTGCGGCTTTTACTGATACATTGCTTGAATCTGAGTTATTTGGTCATGAAAAAGGCGCCTATACTGGCGCCGACAGCAGAGTACATGGTAAATTCGAACTGGCCTCAGGAGGGACGCTTTTCCTCGATGAGATCGGCAATATGTCTCTCCCTTTCCAGCAGAAGATCCTGCGCGTAGTTGAATACGGTACCTTTACCCGAGTCGGGGGTACCAATGAGATTAAAGTCAGTTCTCGAATTATTGCCGCTACCAATGTTGACCTGAAAAAGAAAATGCAGCAAGGCAGCTTTCTCAATGATCTGTATGACCGACTGGCTTTCGAAGAAATCAATATTCCTCCTTTACGGAATCGTGAGGGCGATATCGAACGTCTGGCAAGATACTTTTTAAATATGTTTATGCAGGAAATCCCTTCACTCGGCGGCAAACACCTCAGCCCGGCGGCCTTGTCGGTACTGAAACGTTATCATTTTCCCGGTAATATCCGTGAGTTGAAAAACATTATTGAACGGGCCGCCTATCGAGACACAACGAACGAAATTACCCCTGAGGATCTGGGTATGCCCAACCCGGCGCTACCAGATTTCGAATTAACGGGTTTCTACGACAAAATCGAAACCTACAAAAAACACCTGATCCTCGACGCCCTTTCCGCAACCCAGAATAACCAGGCCCGCGCCGCCCGCCTGCTGGGCCTTTCTTACCATCAATACCGATACTTCCTAAAAAAATATCGTACTGTAAACTGAATCCCAGTTTAATATGCTGAATTGACCTCAATGCCCTGTTAATATCTCATGATACCGGTCCATCAGCGATGATCGGGTGATCATACCGATAAATTCCCTGTCATTCCGGGGATTTATTACGGGTAAAGAATCGACATGATTTTCAGTCAAAATCGCCATAATTTTATCCAGGGAATCATCCGGGATGACGGCCGGAATATTTTCGCGCATCAAATCGGCCGCTACCAGTAGCGGTATACTCTCAGGCTGCATAAGAGCCTCGCGCATGTCTTCTGCCGATACCATGCCTTTATAATGGCCTTCTTCATCCACAACGATGAAATCAGCCAGTTCCTGACCAATGGCTTTATTGATAACTTCCCGCAAGGGTTCATTCTCATGAACGGTAATATAATGCATCTTCATAACCATACGTACGGTTAAACGGCGTAAAATCGCCGCATCCGCAATAGTTTCGTAATGCACTCCGCGACGACGTAATTTCAGGGTATAGATGGAATCCCGGCACATCCAACGCGCCACAACCACTGCAATTGTCGCGGAAAACATCGCCGGCATGACAATCTGATAGGAACGGGTCATTTCGAATAATATCACGATCGCCGCCATGGGAGCGTGCGTCGTCGCCGCCACCACCGAAGCCATGCCCACCAGGGCATAGACCGATGGATTGACATTAATAAACACTTCCAATCTCTGGAATATCAATCCTAGCGCATAACCTAAAACTGCGCCAATAAAAAGTGATGGTGCAAACACGCCGCCTGATCCACCGGAACCCAGCGTGCAACAGGTGGATGCCATTTTCAAGATAACCAGCAACAGCATCATCCCGATAGTCATCGGTAATTCATGCGAAATATGGGTCATCGCATCAATACAATGTCCGATCACTGGGTAGCCATTTCCATAAATGGAAGGTTGATGGGTGGTCGAATCTCCCAGCCAGAATACCATGACCAAACCAAGCAGCCCCAGACCTGACGCGCCAACAACCGGCTTCAGTATGTGGTGAATCTTGATTTGATCAAACAAATCCTCTGTCGCATATAATACCCGGATAAATAAAACTCCCATGGCAGCACAGGCAAGACCCAACACCACATAATTACCAAGTTCCAACCACTTGAAATGGACCGAACTCATATGCAGCAACGGGAATATCGCCTCATGAGTCCCCATAATGGCGCTGACGGTTACGGAACTGATTACTGAGGCGATCAGAACAGGTGAAAAGCTTTTTAAGTTAATTTCCCTTAAAAACACCTCCATGGCAAATAAAACCCCGGCAATCGGGGCATGAAAGATTGCCGAAATTCCAGCCGCGGCGCCACACCCCACCATGACAGGAATATTGTATCGACTGACTTTTAAAATCTGCCCGCTGAACGAGCCAATCGCCGCGCCAATCTGAATGATGGGGCCTTCCGTTCCGGCAGAACCGCCGGTGCCAATGGTTAATGCCGATGAAATCGCTTTGGCTATGGCCACTCGCAACCGGATTTTCCCTTCCCGGCGCGCAATGGCATCCATTACTTCGGGGACACCATGTCCTTTGGCCTCGCGGGCGAAGAAAAATGTGATCGCTCCTACCAGTAAAGCCCCTGCCATCGGCAATATAAATAAAAGTATCCATCGCCCGCTGTATAACCCGCCATGCGATTCTGTTCCATAACAGATATCATGAACCCATTCGATCAACCGGGTAAAACCAACTGAGCCAAGCCCGGTAGCCACACCGATAAATACGGCAACAGATACCAGATAAGATTCTTCCCGGCCGAATAATTGTTTCAGAATGGGGATAATGCCAAAACGAGTCGATTGACCTTCATTCATGGTAAAATATTCACTTTTTTAATTAGAATCGCAAAAGATAAAACTAGACTTTGAGCGGTTAATACTCACCAAATAACAGACAAAAAGTTATTTTACCATTCTCGATAAGCTTGTCTACCACGAAATTCAAATAGTTTTATTCCGTATCCGAATCCCAACCCGAACCTAATCTATTGATTTTCAATAACCTATGCGAGTATACCCATCAATCCCACTTCCAGAGGTTTTATCTCTGATCATTCACGGCAGATTGAGAGCTAGTCCGGCAGCCATCAACTCATCATAAAGTTCATCCAGGGATTGACTGATGACCCGAGAATTACCTGAAACACTCATGAAATTCGTGTCGCCATTCCAGCGTGGTACAATATGCAAATGAACATGCCCGGGCAATCCAGCTCCGCTGCATCGGCCAAAATTGATCCCGACATTGAATCCATGTGGCCTTAATACCTCCCCAAGTATCGTTTGACAATCGCGGCTAAGCGTCATAAAACTTAATAATGATGGCTCATTAAGGTCACTTAATTCCGCAACATGCTTATCAGGAGCAATCAGTAAATGCCCGCCAGTATAAGGAAATCGATTCATTAAAACAACCATGCCAGGCCGTCGCCATAAAACCAGGTTTTCCCGGTCTTTCGCGGGGGCATCCTTCAGGTAGGCACAGATGAAACAATCCGGCTCAGGCCTGTCTTTATCGCGCTCACTATTCTCCAAGTCGCGCAAGTATTCAATTCTCCAGGGCGCCCAGAGATTATTATGCTGCATTTAATTCTCCTTTGCGGCCAGCAGATGACGATCATATTCATCAAATGCAAGCAATACTGTCGCTTTAATAAATCCATCAATATCCCCTAAAACAGCTTCGGCCAACAATCGATTTCCCAGATTTTCGCTGTAGGTATCCCACCGCTGATCACGGATGGCCAGAAAGATATCATTCTGCACTTCAGAAAACGGGGCGACTGACGCCGGGGTGTAAGCGATCAACCGCCCAATAAATACTGAAGTATCCGTTTCGATAATGCCGGTTAACGCTCCCTGTTCGGTTTGTTTTAATGCTTCAACGACGGGCTTATAAATATCTCGCACCGAATCCGGATGCATGGGCCGCCATCGGCCGCCATTATCGCGGTAATAACCATTGGAGTATTTTTTGGCCACCTCGGCAAACTCAGTTCCCTCCTCCAATTCAGCCATCGCACGCTCTGCCACCTTCGTTGCTTCCTTATTCTTGCTTTTCCAGATATCAATTAATTCAAATTCAATCGTGGCTTCCTGTGTAAACTTATCTTTTAAATGTAACCGGTAATATTGCAGCAACTGGCTGCGAGTCACCTTAAGTGTCGGGGTGAAATGTTTATCGCGATAACCGCTGATCACCATTTCCTTTTCCGTACTTTCCAGTTCTTTCTCAATGGTGCTTCCACGCAACGCCAATTCCTTGCGCGCCTTGGTTTCACTGCCTCCGTATTGCAGAATAATTTCTTTACGCTTCTCCTCGCGCATTTTTTCGATCGCCTTATCGATCCCTTCAACCTTATCCAGATCTTTTCGGGCAAATTGATAAATTAGCAAATTATAAATATGTGCCATGGTTTCATTTTGCACCAATCCCAACGCTTTGGGAACAAAATCCTCCAGATTCAAATGCCCCTCTTTATCGCGCTTAATATCTCCTGCGATTTCACTCAATTGCTTTCTTAATAACTTCAGCACCTCTGCAGAAGTCACGGCATCATCGTTAACGCGAACAACGACTCCGCTATAAATAAAATTCGGATCCAGAACCGTCTCCTTGCCTTCAGACTTAGTCACCATATCATCAGAAGCAATGAGACTATGATCCCAGAAAAGAAATAATATGAAAACAAATACAAGAGTATTGATTCGATGATACATGAGGGTTATTTAACCTTATTTCAATAGTTTTTTAAACTGGCAGATTTTTTCAGTCATCCATACTTGTCAGCAACGAATGGATATATACTGATTACAATTGAAAATGCCTGCTGGGTTGTGATATATGTAATACTTGGGTAAAAACTTATCTTGCGAGCAATCAGGAATTTTCATATCCATTGGATTTAACATCAACATTAACACTGAATATGGGTCTATTATTTTAGCGTTAATTTATTTTTTGATTCGATTCACAACAATCAGGCACTTTAACTTATCGGAAGTTTAATGAATAATACCTCAAATTTCAAACTTTTACCCATTTTTATGATTTTTCCTTTGAATATCTTGTTTTTTTTAACACCCCCTAATACCCGTTAAATCCATTCAAAATCAAATCATGTCTAATTTTTTTTACATTAATATCCAATACTCTGATATTTTGATACATAATGTCTGGTGGTCAATTTGCATTTTCTTTTATTTCTGCTATAATTCAGCTCTTATGTTTTTTTGTTGCTTTTCAAGTTTGTTACGATCGGTATATCAATCTTATTTTAATCGCCAATCTTCCTGGGCTGCCCACGCTAATACATCACTTCTTACAAGGTATTAATCCCCTAAGATTTGAATTTAAATAAAGGATTTTCATTATGAAATTGAATACAAAACAGAAACGTATAATCGATGCCATTGATGGAACAGTCACCGGTTCCAATTGGCGAGACTGGCATTGGCAAATGCAACACTGTATACGTAATATTGACATGTTCCAAAATCTTCTTGATGTTGAATTGGATATGGATACAAAAGAGGCGTTCCACAAAACATCTGCAAAATTTCCCATGTCAATCACTCCCTATTATCTGTCACTGATCGATGTTGACAATCTCAAAAACGATCCGATTTTTTTGCAGTCTTTTCCTTCTCCATTGGAACTTCATACTTCCTGTTCTGATATGGCTGATCCTTTACACGAAGATCATGATAGTCCTGTGCCTGGTGTCACTCATCGTTATCCTGACCGTGTTTTATTGTTAGTCAGTAATATGTGTTCGATGTACTGTCGGCATTGTACCCGGAAACGACGGGTCGGCAATGAAGACTCTATTCCCAGCCGGCCTCAGATATCTCAGGGGATTGAGTATATCCGTCAAAATTCCAGAATTCGCGACGTCCTGTTAAGTGGCGGCGATCCTTTTCTGCTGTCTGATGAAAGACTGGACTGGATTCTGAGTGAGTTGCGGGCAATTGACCATGTTGAAATCATTCGTATTGGCACCCGGACTCCTGTCGTCCTGCCCTATCGTATCACAGATAACCTTGTTTCTATCCTAAAAAAATATCACCCGCTTTGGATCAATACCCATTTTAATCATCCCCGGGAATTAAGCCTCTCGGCCAGGCAATCACTCGCCAAACTCGCGGATGCCGGAATCCCTCTCGGCAATCAATCGGTCTTATTAGCAGGGGTTAACGACTGTCCGCGCATCATGAAAGCGCTGGTTCATAAACTGGCCATTAACCGTGTCCGCCCTTATTATCTTTATCAATGTGACCTTTCAGAAGGTTTGTCCCATTTCCGGACACCGATCGGCAAAGGAATCGAGATCCTCGAAAGCCTCATCGGCCATACCAGTGGATTTTGCGTACCCACCTATGTCATTGATGCCCCTGGCGGGGGTGGTAAAATTCCCGTTATGCCCAACTATCTGATCTCTTGGTCTACCAACAAAGTGGTATTAAGAAATTACGAGGGCGTCATTACCGCCTACAAAGAGCCGGATTCCTATGAACCGGTCTTCTGTAACCGGCGTTGCGATGAATGCGACCTGCAACTTTCTTTAAACGACGCCGATGAATGGAAATCGCTGGGAATCGAAAAATTACTCTCAGACTCGGACGAGACAATCTCATTGATTCCCGCCTCAAACGAACGTTACCGTCGCAGGCAGTCTGAAGAATAAAAACAGGTTATCTATCATGCACATTATCGACTATTTGATTTTTGGTATCTATATGCTGGGAGTGTTGGCAGTCGGCTTTTATCATTTCCGCCGCAACAAAACAATGGAAGATTACTATGTAGGAAGCCGATCTATCGATGCCACTCATGTTGGCCTGTCTATCGTGGCAACGGATGTTGGAGGTGGCTTTTCCATCGGTCTGGGAGGTGTTGGATTCCTGATGGGACTCTCTGGCAGTTGGCTGCTGTTTACCGGCCTGATTGGGGCCTGGTTAAGTGCCGTTTTTATTATCCCTCGCATCAAAAGCCTTGATGGCAACCACCAATTCATGACCTATCCGGATTTTTTACGTTACCGATATAATGACAAGGTGGCATTAGTGGCAGCATTAATTTCTGGAATAGGCTATCTGGGTTTTACTGGCGCCCAGATGCTTGCCGGCGCTAAATTAGCCTCAGCCACTATTCTGCAATCAAATCCTTTTGGAATGAATCCTGTGACATTCGCACTCCTGACAATTGCCGCAATCACAATCCTGTACACAGTATTTGGTGGCCTCAAAGCCGTTATTTATACCGATACGATTCAATGGATTATATTATTAGCCGGGCTTATCTTGATCACAATCCCGTTTACGCTCTATAAAATTGGCGGCTGGCAGGCCCTTCGTTCAGGATTACCTGGTCAATATTTCACAATAACAAATATCTCAATTGTGACATTCATCAATTGGATGATCACGATAATCCCCATTTGGTTAATCGCGATGACGTTGTACCAGCGCATGTATGCCTGCAAAAACATTCAGCAGGCTAGGAAAGCCTGGTATATCGCCGGGTTTTTCGAATATCCAATTATGGCATTCACTGGTGTTTTTCTGGGCATGTGTGCCCGGGTAGTTTTCCCGCAGGCCGATCCGGAAATGGCCATGCCTATGTTGATCCGTGACCTTCTCCCTGTCGGCGTAACGGGTATTGTCATTGCGTCTTATTTTTCTGCGATCATGTCAACAGCTGATAGTTGTCTGATGGCCGCTTCCGGCAATTTCGTCAATGACCTGATTGAACGTTACTGGCCGGGTACGATCTCGCCCAGGAATTTGATGCGTCTGTCCATGCTGGCAACCTTTATCATTGGTGCCTTGGCGGTATTGCTGGCAGCTCAGTTCAATGCGGTGCTGGATGCCATTCTCTACGCCTACGCCTTTATGGTTTCCGGCCTTTTCATACCCACTCTGGGAGCTTATTTCTGGAAACGTTCCAGTTCAACCGGAGCCTTGGCCGCTATGATGGGCGGTGGCATCCTGACATTATTGCTGATGTTAAAAATCCTGACTCTGCCTCAATTTTTAGATGACTGGGGATTCGACTTCACGTTATATGGCATTCTTTGTTCCAGTATTCTCTTTTTCCCTCTATCGCTTCTCTTTCCCGACAATAAAACAATCGCTTCTGTCAATATTCATCAGACTACCGATACGATTGAAACACTTGACGGCGCTTTGATTCAGCATGGACCTCTGAATGAACGTATCTATCTGATGAAAATCGGAGACGCAGAACCCGAAAACCTGATACCTCAACTGGAAGAACTGGCCCTTCAACAGGAATACAGTAAGATATTTGCCAAAGCTCCCGCTGACCAACAAGAGATCTTTCAAGAATTCGGTTATTTTAAAGAAGCTCAAGTGCCCGGTTTTTATAATGGTGATCAGGACGCCTTGTTCCTGGCTAAATATCTGGATCCCGACCGCGCTCATTTGGATAACAGGAAAAACCTTGACGAAGTGTTAAGAATCACCATTGAGAAGTCGGCAACATCGCCAACAATGACACCAATGGATGACATGACTATCCGTCCCTGCCGACCCGGAGATGTGAACCAGATGGCTGATATTTATCAAGAAGTATTTCCCAGTTATCCCTTCCCCATCTCTGAACCGGATTATCTACTTGAAACGATGAATGATCATATTGACTATTTCTGTGTCGAAATTCAGGGGCGGATGGTGGCCTTGTCTTCAGCCGAAATGGATCTTGAGGCTCAAAACGCGGAAATGACTGATTTTGCCACCCTTCCGGAAATGCGCGGCAATAATCTGGCTATCCAGTTACTGGAATACATGGAAGATGCCATTCTCCGGCGTGATTTCAAAACGGCCTATACCATCGCACGTGCTGCGTCACCAGGTATGAATATCACCTTTGCCCGGGCCGGCTACCATTTTGGGGGGCGTTTGATTAATAACACCAATATATCCGGTCAGATTGAATCGATGAACGTCTGGTATAAAAATCTGACCTGAGCCACCCTACCTTCTCAGAATATAGCCGCTAATCACTACCTCCAGTATCCTCTTGATATTAATAAATATCTGATTAAGATAATGGCATGTCCGACTCTCTTAATCAGATCAAAAACTTACTGCTTGAACCTCACGGCACAGAACTGGGCCAGGCAATATCGCTCCTTGCCAGGGATCTGTCCGGTTCCATCTCTACCCCCGGCCGTCCCTTCCTTTATGAATTTTACGGGAACTGGGGCTCCCTTGGGCGGCTATTGGCATCCATCATAAGCGAAACTCTATTACGCCCGGTCCTATACGTAACAGCCCATATCCCGGAGGCGGATAACGCTCAAGATGACCTGGAAACCTGTTCCGGACATTCAGTTGAACTATTACCGGCCGGCGAATCGACTTCCGGGCGGATCGATCCAACCTCAGATATTGCCTGCGAAAGATTGCGGATTTGCCAGTCGCTCTTAAACTATTGCGGCAATAGCATGCCGATACTGGTTGCTTCGATCAGCGCCCTGATGCAACCGGTCCCCGCTCCTGCCTATATGGAATGCCATTCTTTAATCCTCCGTATCGGTAATAATGACGCCTTGACACTGGATTCTCTCCTGGACTGGTTGGATCGTCACGGTTTTGACCGTACGGAAGAAATTGATCGGGTTGGTGAATTTGCCTGCCGTGGCGGTATTGTCGATATCTTTCCACCCGCATTCAGCCACCCGGTACGTATCGAATTCTTCGGCGATGAAATTGAATCATTACGATATTTCGACCTCGATTCTCGCCGCTCAATCCGTTCAACGGATACGGTTTCACTGGCTCCCTGTCAGCGTGGTTCCATGCCGGATGAACAAACAGATTTCACCCATTACTTGCCAGACAAAACGCTGGTCATCCTGGAAGAAGCGATCGAAATCCAGGAAACAGGCCGTTTAATTAGAGCCCGTCTTACCAATCCGGATATGACCTATTCCGTCGAAGAGGTGCTCAAAAAACTGAATCGCTTTGATACGCTTTATATCAATCGGTTTCAATGTGATCCTGGTATCCGATCGATCAATTTACATGCTGGTTCCGTTCAGGATTATGCCGCCCGATCCGTTGAAGCGCTTGATGATCTGGTTATGTTAAGCCGTAAGCAAGATCATAAAGTTTACTTCTTCTGCGAACAACCCGCTCATCGTCAACGCTGTATCGAAATCATCCAGTCATTCGCGCGTGAAAACGAACAGGCTGTCCCGGATAACCTGTTTCTGCCCGTCGGCTTGCTCCATCGCGGCTTTGCCCTGCCCCAACTGAATCTTACAGTAACCACTCATCATGAACTCTTCGGCCAGCAGCAGATCAGCCGGCGAATTCGAGGTATCCGTCATGTGCAGGCGATTGAATCCTTTACTGACCTGGAACCTGGTGACCTGATTGTCCATATCAATCACGGAATTGGCCAGTTCCGCGGCCTCAAGATCATGAACAAAGACGGCCGGAATGAAGAATACCTCACTCTGGAATATGCCGATGGCGCGTTAATGCATGTGCCGGCCAGTAAAATCGACCTCATTCATAAATACGTTGGATCAACGCCAGGACAGACCAAACTGTCTAAACTGGGTAGCCGGTCCTGGGAAAAACAAAAAAACAAAACCAATGAAGCGGTTGAAGATATGGCGGCTCGCCTGATTGATATCCAGGCCAAACGTCAGGCAACACCTGGTATCTGCTATCCGCCCGATACCTCCTGGGTCAAAGAATTCGAAGATGCCTTCCCTTATCAGGAAACCCCAGATCAATTGGCCGTTATCTCAGAAATCAAACGAGACATGCAAAACAGCCGTCCCATGGACCGCCTGCTTTGCGGAGATGTAGGTTACGGCAAAACCGAACTGGCAATGCGCGCCGCCTTCAAAGCCGCCGAACAGGGTAAACAAGTAGCGGTATTGGTCCCGACGACGGTTCTGGCGGCTCAGCATTACCAGACGTTTCATGATCGTATGGCAGATTTCCCCTTCCATGTCGAAATGCTCAGCCGATTCCGCACGGCTGCCCAGGCCTCTGAAATTGTCCGAAAACTCTCCCTTGGGCAGATAGATATCCTGATCGGAACTCATCGTATTTTAAGTAAAGATATCCGGTTTAAAGATCTTGGCCTGGTTATTATTGACGAAGAACAACGTTTCGGAGTCGAACACAAAGAACGTCTGAAACAACTTCGCGCCACTGTAGATATTCTGACACTAACCGCAACACCCCTGCCCCGTTCCATGCATATGGCTTTAATGGGAATCCGTGACATCTCATCCCTGACCACGCCGCCATTAGACCGGCGCAGTATTGTAACGCAGGTCGTACCCTACGATGACATCCTGATTGCCCAGGCTATCAACCGGGAACTGGCTCGCGATGGCCAGGTTTTTTTTCTGCATAACCGTGTTCAGTCTATCCAGTCCATGGCCGATGTCATTGCCGGCCTGATCCCCGACGCCAGGATCATTGTTGCTCACGGCCAGATGAGCAAACGGGATCTCGAAAAACGAATGGTCGATTTTGTGAAACATAAAGCAGATATACTAGTCAGTACGACCATCATCGAATCCGGCCTGGATATCCCCTCCGCCAACACCATCATCATCAATGATGCCGACCGTTTCGGTTTGGCTGAATTACATCAGTTGCGCGGCAGAGTCGGCCGCTATAAGAATCGCGCCTATGCCTACATGCTCTTACCGCGTACCCGTAAGATTAATCCCAATGCGGTCAAACGCCTGAAAGCCATTGAAGAATATTCCCAGTTGGGCAGCGGTTTTCGCATCGCCTTGAGAGACCTGGAAATCCGTGGGGCCGGCAATATCCTGGGCATCGAACAATCCGGCCATATCGATGCCGTTGGCTACGAATTGTATTGCCGTTTGCTGCAAAACGCCGTACACCGCCTTAAAGGGGAATCCGTCCCTATCCCCATCATTACTCATCTTGAACTGAATATCGACAATCATATCCCTCGGTCCTATATCGCCTCAGACCGACAACGCATGGAGACTTATCGACGCCTGGCTACCTGTCGTAACCGGACAGACCTTGACCTGCTTGAAAGTGACTTGAACGATCAATTTGGGCGCCCTCCTCAGGCGGTTCAAGACCTGCTCGATCTGGCGGAGATTCGCGTTCTCGCTTCTTTTCTCCACATTCGCAGTATCGTCCAGAAAATCCCCGATTTGATCTTTAACATTAAAAAAGATGCGCACGTGGGCAATCTCTTCCAAGATGCTCCAGGCTCAGTACGAATACCAGATACCCAAACAATCCATTTGCGTCTGGGGCAACGTTATTTTGAAACACCCAGAACGTTACTGGCTTGTTTAAGGAACTTTCTTAATAAAGGAGCGAAAAAGTTAAATACCAATTAATCTGGTTTCGCCAGAATTAGCTACTCTTAACGCTCGCTTCATTATCTCCGGCGCAATTTTGCCAGCAACCGCAAAATCTCGATATACAGCCAGATCAATGTCACCATCAGGCCAAAGGCGCCATACCATTCCATATACTTGGGCGCTCCATATTCGACCCCTTGCTCGATGAAATCAAAATCAAGCACCAGATTGAGCGCCGCTACCACAACCACAAACAGGCTGAACACGATACCAATGGTACCGCTGCTATGGATAAAAGGCATATTCGCGCCAAACAGATTCATGATCCACGAAATCAAATAAACAAAAAAGATCCCGCCCGTCGCGGCAACAACGCCCAATTTGAAATTCTCACTGGGCTTGATCAGACGCGAGGTATAGGCGATCAATAATCCGGCCAGGGTTCCAAACGTCAGTGTAATTGCCTGGAATACAATTCCTTGGTATTGGGCTTCGAATAATGCAGAAATAGCGCCCAGAAATAAACCTTCCAACAAAGCGTATATAGGGGCAGTGACCGGAGCCCAGGCTTTTTTGAAAACCGTAAGCATAGCCATCACCAACCCACCGATCATACCTCCCACCAGCCACGGTTGGAAATTGGCCTGGTCACCCACCATCTTCCAGGTAAAACTGGCGCTCAAGATCAATAAAGCCAGCAAAATTCCGGTTCGATTAACCGTTCCCTGGATTGTCATCCGGTTTTCGGCAATATCGAATTGGGTAAAAACCTGATCATTCAAAGTCGGATTAGCAGTACGAATCATAATATACTCCTTTCAATTACGGCCTTTTCATACCGTACACCATAAAATCATTTTCGCTTACAAACGAATATCTCTTTATTTCAAATCCCATTTATTCATCCGGCATCGAGGCCAGGTTGTCATCAGAACCCACCAGCCACAAAACATCCCCTTTATGGATAATCGTCTCAGGCAAGGGCACATTGATAATCTGACCGGATATTTCAGCCTCATCCGGCTGGGCCGCCCTGTGCAACCCAATCAAGTTGACATTATACTTCTTACGCAGGTTCAATTCCAGTATTGTTTTATTATGAAAGCTGGCCGGCGCATTATATCTAGCAAAACTGAAACCCGGTGCAAATTCCAGCTTTTCACCTATCCTCGGCGCCATGAGCTTAAATGACCAGCGCTGTGCGCTTTCTTCCTCAGGTAAAATAATTTCATCGGCGCCCACTCGTCGCAATATTCGACCATGTATCTGTTTTTCTGCCCGGCAGCAGATCCGGGTCACTTTCATTCCTTTTAAAATAACCGTCGTTAAAATACTTGATTCGAAATCCTGCCCGATACCCACGATTGCAACATTAACCTTATCGACTCCCTGCGCCCGGAGCGCTTCTTCATTGGTACTGTCAAGACGGACAGCATACGTCACGCTGTCACTGATCTCATCAATAATGCGCCGGTCTTTATCAATGGCAATAACTTCCGCGCCTGAAGCGGTCAACGACCGGGCCAGTTGAGCGCCAAAACGTCCTAATCCAATTACTGCAAATCGCTGCATGAGTTGAACTCCTGTCAAGTTATATCAATCTATTTGTCAGATTGTTAATATCTTTGGGCTACGGTATTAACTTCTCCAGTTGATCCTATATTATCCGACAACCAGCGGTTCCATAGGATAGTCATAGTCCTCACGTTCTCCATGCAAGGTCAACGCTGCCAATAAACTAACCGGTCCTAATCGTCCGACCACCATTGCCATGATGATAATCCATTTTCCGGCAATTGGCAGATCCGGAGTCAATCCGGTTGACAAACCAACCGTCCCGAGCGCTGAGCACGTTTCGAATATTAAATCGATCAGACTGAAACTATAACTCTGGCGCGTAACGGTTAATAACAGGGTAATCCCCCAAATTAACATACCGTATAACATAAAAATGGTTGCTGAGCGCCGGATTACCATCACCGGGATAGCCCGTCGAAATACATGGACTTTTTGCCGCCCTGAGATCGTCGAAAAAACGGACAGAACCATCACGGCAAAGGCGATCGTTTTAATTCCACCGGCAGTCGAACTGGGGGAACCTCCGATACTCATCAAAAACATCAATACCAGCTTGGACCCCGCACTCAGATCGGCAATATTTACGGTATTGAATCCGGCCGTTCGCGCGGTAATCGAGTTGAACAGGCTGTCAAGATACGTAATGTTCGGTACAATGCCATCGGGAGGAACCGGCCGCACCTTCTCCAATATCACGAATACTTCCCATCCAAAAACCAGCAAAAACAAACTGGATATCAACACCAGACGACTATGTAAGCTTAAGCGAACCGGAGCAACCTTGCGTTTTTTCCTCATGCGACGAATTCTATCTCGTAAAATCTGCCACAAATTGCTTAATACGGGAAATCCCAACCCTCCGAGTATAATCAAAGGACACACAAATAGATAGATCTGCCAGTGAGACCGGTATTTCGACAGACTATCCCCCTGCAGGGCAAATCCTGCGTTACAGAAAGCACTGATCGAATGAAATATACTTTGGAAAAGCTGGCCGCCCGTGGCATCACTGGTTTGCCAGATTCCGTATAATCCTGAAGCGCCTATGGCTTCCAGGAGAAGCGTTGAAATACAAATGAATACGGTAATTCGCCCGATCTGGCCATGGGCCTGTTCATTCATGATATCCCGGATCGCAACCGATTCCCGTAATGTTAGCCGACTCCCCATCAGTAACGCGAAAACCGCGCCGAAAATCATGATCCCCAATCCACCAACCTGAATCAATATCAAGATCACAATTTGGCCAAAGCGCGTAAAATCCAATCCGGTATCTTTGACAACTAATCCCGTCACACAGGTGGCGCTGGTGGAAGTAAAAAAGGCGTCAGTGAAACTCAGAGGCTCCCCCGTCGACGCCGCTGGTAACATCAACAACAATGATCCGGTAACGATAATTACTAAAAAACTCGCCAACAGTGCCCGTGTCGGCGCCCGTCCACTTGCCGCGGCGGTCACACTCAGGCGCGCCATATAAAACAGCATGACGGCAAAAAGGTAAATCTTATAAATCCGCCAGTCGATATAGTGAACGGGTAAATTCGATTGGATAGCCGGAACAAACAGAAAACTGAAAAACATAATCGCTAACAGACTGATATCCAGTAGCGGTTTTCGCCAATTGAACTCGTGGGGTTCTTCAACCATCCAGTTATACAAATTAGCGCCTAGATAAACCAGCCCTCCCAGAATCTCCAGAAAATTAAACAGCCACTGGGGCAGATAGAGCTGCTCGAATCCAAACTCCAATACCAATACACCCAGCGTCGCCAGCGCCGTAACACTTCTTACTACGGCTGACTTTTTGAAACGGGATCGAATATCTTGTTGTTCAATTATCTTCACGGATACCAAATCCAGTACACTCTCTGGGATAACTTATTTTATAAATTCACAAAACTAATATTATAAATCAAAATCAAACCATAGGCAAATAGAAGACGGCCTCAATTCCTGATCAGACCAAAAAAGACTTAACTAATTACCATATAGAACCTTATGACATCCCACCCTCTAGTTACTATAGACACCATTCATATTGGTCTTGATACGAAATACTGATGATCGGGCTGTGATATATAAAGTTTGACGGCCCGGTCCGCCGAAACACAGATTGGTTGGGGATTCCGGTATCTCAATAGAACCGATTGACTCACCCTCCTGATTAAACACTTCAACCACCTTATCATGTGTCAGATAAAGATTGCCTTTTTTATCCATTGTCACTCCATCCGAACCAACTGACACAAATATTTTCTTATCGGTAAGACTCCCATCGGAAAGCACACGATATTTATATGTCTTGCCATCTTTTTGATCTGCAACAAATAAGTATTTCCCATCGCGTGCTCCCATGATTCCGTTGGGACCCACCATATCATCGATCACTCGTATGACTTTTTTACGGTCTGGATTCAGATAATAAACATGTTCTCCATCCTGCTCCATACCATCACGGTTCCCGTATCGGGGATCAGTAAAATAAACACCTCCCCGTGAATCGATCCACAAGTCATTAATACTATTGAATTTTTTATGGGCATATTGATCGGCTAATACGGTGAGTTCTCCGTTATTCACGTCAATTCGCACCAATCGACGGTCGCCAGAAGATTCACATGCGATCAAAGCACCGTCACGATCCAGGGCTAAACCATTAGCACGCTGACTATCGTCGCGGAATAGTTCTAATTGATCTTGTGTCGTCCATTTCCAGATTTTACTTTCCGGGATATCGGCAAAATAAATGTTCCCAAATTGATCGCATGCGCATCCTTCAGTAAATTTAAAACCATCGGCAATTTTTTCTAACCGGGTAGCCTCAGGAATCATGGCCTGTCCTGTTATCATAGAGCAACCTGAGATAACCATGACTAATCCCGATATTATACCGATTATCACATAGGGGTTTTTCATGTTCTGTTCCTTAACATTTGAGTTCTATTATTCTTGCGTCTGCATACTCATAGTTCTGATTCTAAACCTACATCATAAAAAATTCCATATTATTCCATTAACCCAATGTGGCGATACTCGCTTAATGGATTCATCTTCAATCAAACTTTCCGAATCAAACCTTCCAGTAACAGGTTAGGATTTTTACCGATTCCATTTATTGACTTCCTTCCAGACCAGCAATATCATGATAGCAACAATATTATGCATCATAATGTCCTGGCAAAAATCTGGCAACCGACACTCTTCTATTACTACTTTAATAACAATATGTTACAAATATTATCATGTCTAATCGTCCCCTGCTGATTATTTCTGGTTTGACATAACAACATTATGGTATATATTATATATGTATACATTAAGCCTTGTAAGGATTTCACCGACTATCTGAAGGAACAACTATTATGGCCCTGGAACAAGAACTGGGATATATCCTGCCACTCGAACAACCTCACGCCGCAGTATTAAACCTCTACTACACGACTTCATGCCTGAAAAAATTTGCGACCGAGTTTTTTCAGAAATTTGGATTAACCGATGTGCAATTCAACCTGATGATGCTGTTAAAATATCAAACAGATGACGCCACGCCGGGATTATCTCAAACCAAACTCAGTGAAATGATGCTGGTGAATCGAGCCAATATCACCTCCTTGATTGATCGTATGGAAAAAGCCGGACTGGTCAAACGAACGGCAGTACCTGATGACCGCCGCACCTATATGGTTGTATTAACCCCCAAATCAATCCAGCTACTGGAGCAGGTCGAACCGCTTTATGAAAAAACTGTTCTGGATGTTGTGGCTCCCCTCAAAGATGCCGAACAAAAACAACTGATTAAACTCATGGAAAAGATCAGACAACGGATTTCTTCCATGCAGTTAGAATAGGTCGCCTGAGTCTATGGCCTCATTAAAACAAACGAATCGTACCATTTGGAGTTGGGCGCTCTACGATTGGGCCAATTCCGCTTATGCCACAACAGTACTCGCAGCATTCTTTCCCATTTTTTTCAAGGAATATTGCTGTAAGGACATGGGCCCTGTCGACAGCACTTACCGGTTGACACTTGCTAATTCGCTCGGCAGTATTATCGTCCTGTGCCTGGCCCCGATTCTGGGGGCCATGGCGGATCAGGGCAATCTTAAAAAAACCTTCCTGGCCGTCTTTGTTCTTTTAGGCATCATCTGTACCGCCGGTCTATATCTGATCGAACAGAACATGGTCCTGGCCCCCATGGTTTTACTGGTTGGCGGAATAGTGGGTTTTAGCGGCTCGCTCGTTTTTTACGATGCCATGCTGAAAGACATCGCAACCCCTGCCAAATATGACATGGTATCCGCCCTGGGCTACTCCATGGGCTACCTTGGTGGAGGCCTTCTCTTTGCGGTCAATGTTTTGATGGTCACAGCCCCGAATAAATTTGGCCTGCCTGATGCGATTACTGCCACAAAAGTCTCATTTTTAACGGTTGCACTCTGGTGGTTTCTTTTCACACTTCCGCTGCTCCTTTATGTCAAAGAGAAAAAAAATACGAAAATCCGTTCCCGATTCTCGATGATCGCCAGCCTGAAAGAATTGCTTAATACTTTCCGGGATATCCGACGACATAAACCCATCTTTCTTTTTCTATTGGCCTATTGGTGCTATATTGACGGTGTCGATACGATTTTCCGTCTGGCCGTCGACTATGGTAAAAATATCCAGTTACCTTCCGAAGACCTGATCAAAGCGCTGCTAATTACTCAGTTCGTCGGTTTTCCGGCCGCTTTGTTATATGGGTATCTGGGCAAACGGTTCGGCGCCCGCCGGCTGATACTTTTCGGGATCATTGTCTATCTGGGCGTAACGGTATTTGGAGCACTTATGGCCACCCGCGCGCACTTTTACATTTTAGCGATTGTTGTCGGCCTGGTTCAGGGTGGCTTGCAGGCCATGAGCCGCTCCTATTATGCCCGCTTAATCCCCGAAGATAAGACCGCCGAATACTTCGGCTTTTATAATATGCTCGGTAAATTTGCCTCGGTGTTTGGTCCCCTTATTATGGGATTTACCGCCGTAATCCTTAAGAAATGCGGCGCCAGTGATAATATTTCCGTCCGTTGCAGCATTGTCTCTATTGCAATATTGTTTCTCATTGGTGGCGGACTTTTGCTTAAGGTCAAAGAACCGTTATCCCCGCAGGATTAGTTTATGGCAGTGATTGACTTCATTCTGTTAGCCTTTATCAAGCTCTCTCTCTGGCTGAGATATCGGATTCATCTGAAAGGTCTGGATACCATCATCGACCAACATCGCCAGGGGATTTTGTTCCTGCCCAATCATCCCGCCCTCATCGATCCAATTATTTTAATGGCTTATCTATTTAACCGGTTTAAGGCCCGGGCTCTGGCCGACAGCGAACAAATCGACCGGTTTTTTATCCGCTTCATGGCCCGGCGGGCGCGGATCCTCCCATTACCCAGCCTGACTAAAAAGGGCAGCGATTCCGCACAGCAGGTTCGTCAGGTCATTGATCGATGTATTGAAGCATTACGCAATGGTGATAACCTGGTTTTATATCCAAGCGGCCAGTTAATGACCTCCAATCATACCGTTATAGCGGCCAACAGCGCTGTAGAAACCATCTTGAAAGAGTTACCGGATACCCCCATCGTATTAGTTCGTACGTCAGGACTTTGGGGTAGCAGTTTTGGTTGGGCTTCTGGCATGCGACCGTCAGTCGCCAAAACCTTGAAAAAAGGTTTCTGGAGTATATTATTATCCGGTATTTTTTTTATGCCGCGCCGACATGTTACCGTTTCATTTGAGATAGCTGACAGCCTTCCCAGGCAGGCTGATCGTAAATCCCTCAATACCTGGTTAGAAAATTATTTCAACATTCATATTGAATCCAACACTTACGTTCCCTATTCCATCTGGGAGAAGAATACCACCCGTACTCTCCCTGAACCGAAAATTCAAGAATATTCGATCACGGATGATCTTATCCCCCCCACAGTTCGTGATCAGGTCTTTGAATACTTGAAACAACAAACTGGATTGGATAGCTTCGATGATACCGCCCAACTTAATGTTGATCTCAGTATGGATTCACTGGCCATTGCCGAACTGATAACCTGGCTGGAATCCGAATATGGAATCTGGCAAATCAATGTCGATTCGTTGCAAACAGTGGCCGATGTCATGCTGGCTGCCTGTGGCGAAGTCTCCGGTCCATCGCGGTCTAAGGAAATAACTATGCCCGATACCAAATGGTTCACGACTGCCTCTGATTGTTACCTTTCTGATCAAAAAAAATATTTCCCGGATCAGTCTATTTGCCAAGCATTCCTGAACCGGGCTGCCACCCATATGAACAAGCCAATTCTGGCTGACCAGATTTCAGGCGTGAAAACTTATCGCGATTTATTATTGGCCATTATCCTCTTGAAGAGTAAATTTGAAAAGTTACCCGGTGATCGTCTTGGCATTATGATGCCTGCCTCTGTCGCTTCCGCGACATTTTATCTGGCAACGTTATTCAGTGGCAAAACTCCCGTTATGGTCAATTGGACGCTGGGTGGTCGCAACCTGCTCCATACCATTCAGAATGCCGAAGTCGGTCAAATAATAACCTCCCGGACCTTGCTGGAACGTCTACAGAAACAAAACATTGATGCCTCAACGATCCAGGATCGCCTGATTTGCATTGAGGATATTCGTCATCAAGTTAGTATCACTGACAAAGTCAAAGCCTTTCTTACGGCTCACCTCAATTGGCGCTCGCTCTATCAGGCTCCCTGCCCCGAAAACGCCGTGATTCTATATACGAGTGGTTCAGAAAGCCTGCCCAAGGCTGTGCCATTAACCCACCGCAATATCATGACCAATCTAACCGACGCGTTGAATTCTATTACGCTTAAAAGTGATGATTGTCTGCTTGGAATTCTTCCTCCCTTTCATTCTTTCGGCATTACTGTCTGTACGGTCCTGCCGCTGATAACCGGGATTCGTGCCGTCTATTATCCCAATCCAACCCATGGCTCCTCACTCGCCGGCATAATCGAAAAATGGAAGGCGACTCTGCTCGTCGGCACTCCTACTTTTCTGAATACCATCGTTCGAACCACTCTTCCCGGCCAGATCGATAGTCTGCGCCTGGTAGTCAGTGGCGCGGAAAAATGCCCCCAGCGGGTCTATGATCTCGTCCATGAAAAATGCAATCGCCTGGTCATCATCGAAGGCTACGGGGTGACTGAATGCTCTCCAATCCTGAGCGTTAACTCCAGCGAAAATCCCATCCCGGCACTATCGGCAAAATGATGCCTTCCGTGGAATATGCCATCGTACATCTTGAAACCAACCGGCCGGTTGCTCTTAATGAAACCGGCATGCTGCTGGTCCGTGGCCCTTCCATCTTCTCAGGTTATCTTCATTATAACGGTCCAAGTCCTTTCGTCGAATATGATGACAAGCAGTGGTACCGTACGGGGGATCTGGTCAGTCAGTCAGAAGATGGTATCCTTACTTTCAAGGGCCGTTTAAAACGTTTTGTTAAAATAGGGGGAGAAATGGTTTCTCTCCCAGCCATTGAATCAGCCCTGCTGGATCATCTACCCCCTCAGTCAGAAGAATCGGATGCCCCTGCACTCTGTATAGGCCATCGCACGACAGAAGGGCGTCCGGAAATCATTCTGTTTACCACTCGGGATATCAAACGGGATCAGGCCAATGCCATTATTAGAGATGCAGGGCTTTCTGGATTGCATAACATTCGCCAGGTTGTCAAAATAGAGGCCCTGCCGCTCCTGGGGACAGGGAAAATCGATTATAAAGCTCTGGAACAATTTGATTTCCAAACCCAAATCGATTAATATACCGTCATTTCGATACTTCAAAGGATACATGTATGCGTATAGTTTTTATGGGTAGCGGCCAATTTGGCATGCCCAGTTTGAGTTATCTGGCAAAAAATCATAAGCTGGTGGAAATTTTCACGCAACCGGCTCGCCCGGCCGGTCGCGGCCGAAAGGTTACCCCCACTCCCGTCGAGCTGACTGCCCGGGAATTGGGTATCCCTTTTCGAGAGGCTGAAAATATCAATGCCCTATCAGAAGTGGAACACATCAGGACACTCAATCCTGACATTATTCTTGTCATTGCATTTGGCCAGTGGATTGGCAAAGAAATTCTGGCCTTACCCAATTGTCGGATTCTCAATCTGCACAGTTCTCTCCTGCCTAAATATCGGGGAGCTGCCCCGATCAACTGGGCCATAATAAACGGAGAATCAGAAACCGGCATTACGATCTTTGAACTGAACGAACAATGGGATGCGGGTAACATCCTCGGTCAACACCGAACCCCGATCCATCCTTTGGAAACTGCCGGTGAATTACATGACCGCCTGGCAGCTATGGGACCTCTGTTAATCAGCGAAATCCTGCGTAAAATCGCTGATGGCGCGATTCATCCCTACCATCAGGATGACAGCCTGGCCTGCAAAGCCCCCAAACTCCAAAAATCCTCAGGAGCGATCGACTGGTCCAGACCTGCAAATGAAATCGCCTGCCAGATTCGCGGCATGTGGCCCTGGCCCGGCGGTTATTGTCATCTTCTCACTCATGGCAATACTGAACCTATTCGCTTAACTCTGGTTCGCGCAGAGTCGTTTCTCGATAACCCGGCCAATAGCCCGCCCGGTTGCCTATTGCCGGATATGTCCATAGCCTGCGGCTCGGGCAGTCTTAAAATTCATGAATTAAAACCACAAAACAGCAAGGTGATGAGCTATAAAGCCTTTCTCAATGGCCACCAACTCTCACCCGGTGACTGTTTCCTGAATGGATAACCAATCAATGGCCAAAAAGAAAACAATATTGCTTCCCAACGATTCCGCCCGGAATATCGCGGTCAATTGCCTCAATCTGTTTGCCAGAGAAAATAAGCTGATCCAGGAGTCACTGGATACCGCGCTATCCCAGGTCAGCCTTGATCCCCGCGACTGCACCCTGGCCGGGGAACTGGCCCTGGGGGCCTGCCGCATGTTGATCACGCTGGATCACATTATCGAAAAACACAGCAACCGTTCCATGCGACAGATTGACCCGGTTATTCTACAAATATTAAGAGTTGCTCTCTACCAGCTGCTCTATCTGGATCGAACGCCTGATTTTGCCGTGACACATCAAGCCGTTGAACAGGCCCGTCAGACTAAAATTACCGGTGCGGACAATTTCGTCAATGCGCTACTTCGTTCCATTCAACGCGATATGGTCGATAATCCTAAATATTTTCCCGAAAAAGCGATCCTGCCCTTATCGGATGGAACCCAGGTAATTTTTAAAAAAGATTTTCTACCCGAAAAAAAACGCACACCGGATAAATACCTCTCTTTGGTCTGGAGTCATCCCCGCTGGTTAACGGATCGCTGGATAAAAAAATTCGGCTTGGAAACGACCGAACGAATCTGCCGGACCAACAATATTCGCCCCACCATCACGTTACGCCCAAATCGCCTTAAAACATCATCAGAAGAACTGTTGGCAAAACTGAAAGCTGATAACATTCCCGCTTTACGCCTGGGTCTTGCGATCCATCTATTGGTCCGTATCAATCCAGTCAATTTGCCCGGTTTTTTCCGAAGGCCTGTTCTATATTCAGGATTCAACGGCCATGCAAGTGGCTCCTACTTTAAAACCTCAGCCGGGGGATAAAATCCTCGACCTGTGTGCCGCGCCCGGCGGCAAAGCCACTCATCTGGCCGAACTGATGAATAACCAGGGACTGATTGTCGCCTGCGACCTGACCCGCCGCAAACTGGAAGCCATCGAGCAGAATACCGAACGGTTGGGCATTGACATCATTCAACCGGTACGCGCCGACGATTTTGATTCCGTCATCGCGTCACACGGGCCTTTTGACGCGGCCCTGGTCGACGCTCCCTGTTCGAATACCGGTGTTCTGGCGCGCCGCGTTGAAGCCCGTCACCTGCTTAAACCGGCACAACTGAATCGTAATGCCGAGACCCAACTCGAACTACTCCAGCGCGCCATCGAATCGGTTAAATCCGGCGGGCGTATCCTTTATAGCACCTGCAGTATTGATCCCATGGAAAATGAACAGCTCATCGAAAAGCTGATGCAGCTGCGTGATGACCTCGAATGCATTGAATCGCGTCTGACCCTCCCCCAGGCGGCGCCCATCCCGGCAGACCTGATCCCAGCTAATCTCCCTGACAATGCTATCACCTATACCTGGAACGATGGAGGTTACTTCGCGTTACTCCATAAACGATAAAGCAGCATGAGCGAATCCATAATCGATGCCATCCAGAATGAATTGAATCACATCGCCGAATCCAGGCAGGTTACCATCCTGTATGCCTGCGAATCGGGAAGTCGCGCCTGGGGTTTCGAATCTATGGACAGCGATTACGATGTGCGGTTTATCTATTTAAAATCCACACGCTCTTATCTGACCATTCAGGACAGGCGCGATGTCATAGAGCGCCCTGTCGATCCAGTTCTCGATATCTCTGGTTGGGACCTGCCCAAAGCCCTCAAATTATTACGCAAATCCAATCCGCCCTTGCTGGAATGGCTTCAGTCGCCCATCATCTATCGCGAACACCCACTCCTGAGACAAAAACTCCTACCAATATTGCCATGCTACTACTCTCCCATTGCCTGTAGTTATCACTATTTGCGTATGGCCCAGAATAATTATCGCGACTATCTGAAAAATGATATTGTCCGCCCCAAAAAGTATTTCTACGTCCTGCGACCGGTCCTGGCCTGTCTCTGGATCGAACGCAGCCTGGGCCCGGTTCCCACCGAATTTATCAAATTAGTCAATGCCTTGATTGAAGATCCGGAATTGCGATGTGAAATTGACCAGTTAATCGAGCACAAGCGTTCCGGTGACGAACTGGATTCCGGTCCCCGTATTCCCGCAATCTCTGATTTTCTCGAATATCAGCTGGAGCGCCTGCAAGCCGACCACCAACCGTCCCAGCAAACCCGTGACTCCACTCAATTAGACAATATCTTCAACGACTTATTACTTGAAATTAATGGACCCACCATCCTTTAAACCCAATTATTAAACAGGCCATATCTTAAGATGTTAGCTTTAAAACACTTTTCCTGGACATGCCATGATCATTATTGACCATCCCCATATATCCGATTACCTCATCCAGACCATCGTTCGCAACCAGTATGAAGTCATCGACACCCCACCGGCTCGCGAACTGCTTGCCGGTCATTCCGTTCCATTCATCGCCCAATCAGACGCCATCAGCCGCTACCACCACCATCCCCTTCCCCGCCTCTATACCTCCTCCGAAAACGCCATTGCATGGCTCGAAACGAATCTCGGTTTTACCAAACTCGCTCAAGATGTCCTGCTCTTTAAAGACAAAGCCGCTTTCCGCAACCTGACAAAATCTCTCTTCCCCGATTTCTTTTACCAGACATTTCCACTAAGCCAACTCGATACCCTCCAACCAGATCAAATCCCCTGCCCGTTCATCATCAAACCGAATATCGGTTTTTTCAGTCTCGGTGTCCACTGTGTCAATCACCCTGATGACTGGCCGGCCATTCACGCCCAGATCCGCCAGGAATGCGATTACATCCAGAGCTTATATCCGGCCCAGGTTCTCAATACCGGTTCGTTTATCGTCGAACAGTATATCACCGGCGATGAATACGCCCTCGATGTCTATTTCAACAGCCACGGCCAACCGGTTATCCTCAATATCCTGCATCACCCCTTCTCTTCCGATTCCGATGTCAGCGACCGCCTTTATATCGCTAACAGCGACATTATTCTCAATAACCTCAACACCTTTGACTCCTTCCTGCATGATCTGGGAGAATTAGTCGGCCTGCAAAACATCCCGCTCCACATCGAAGTCCGCATCGATTCCCATGGTATCTTACGCCCCATCGAAATCAATCCCCTCCGGTTCGGCGGCTGGTGCACTACCGGCGATTTCACCGGCCATTGCTATGGCTTCAACTCTTACGAATGCTTTTTTAATGATACCGCACCCGACTGGCATGCCCTCCTGGCCGATAAAACCGATTATTATTATAGCCTGATCGTCCTTAACAACTCAACCGGTATTCCTGGCAGAAAAATTAACGCCTTTGACTATGACGCCCTGCTCAGCAAATTGGAATGCCCCCTTCATCTCACCAGAGTCGATTTCCATAAATTTCCTCTTTTTGGTTTCCTCTTTGTTAAAACCCACCGAAACCGCTACCATGAAATTGACTCCCTGTTTCACTCCAACCTCTGCGAATTCATCCACTGATAATTCTCAGAACGACTTCTTGATATACTGCTTACAATTGAAAATGCCCGCTGGGCCGTGATATAAGTCTACTCACGTAAAAACTTATCTTGCGAGCGATCGGGAATTTTCATACCCTTTGGGTATAAATCAGTCATAAATCGTCAAACCAGTCAGATCTCTCTTCGGCCTCGGCATTAACCAACTGGCAAGATAGCCCGTTACAAAAGTCCCTGCGATGCCGACCGTTCCATACAACAACAGGTGCGCCCGGGTATGCCCCTGAAACCACCACAATATCACTGCCCCCATTAACGCACCGATCAGGGCGCCCACCCCATGTGTCCTGCGCGTAAATATCCCCAGGCAGAACAATCCACACATCGCCCCGCCAAACAATCCCAGGATCGTCATAAACTGATCCCACAGCGATTTGATATCTGATGTGGCAAACAGCAATGCCAGCGCCGTTCCCAGCAATCCCAACAATACCGTCACAATCCGAGCCAGTAATAAATACCCCTTTTCCTCTTTCAACAAACCAAACCGCCGCACGAAGTCCGTAACCAGCGAAGTTGAGGCGCTGTTCATACTGGTTGATATGGTAGATTGGGCCGCAGCAAAAATTCCGGCAACGACCAGACCCGCCAGACCAACCGGTAGCTCACGCGCGATAAAAAGCGGAAATATCGCATCAGTTTTAAATCCCGGGTCCAGCTTTTCAGGATGACATTTATAAAAAACGAACAGGGCCGTCCCGATGCCAAAGAACAAAACCGTGGCCGGAAAAATCGCAACGGCATTCGTCCAGATCGCCCGGGCCGCCCTCTTCTTATCAGAAACCGCCATATATCGCTGAATAATCGCCTGATCGGAGGTATAAGGGACCAGGGATTGCCCCAAACCACCCAGTAACACCACCCACAAGGCGGTTGTCATAAAACTGCCACCCGACCAGTCCCAGTCTACCAGATGGAATTTCCCCTCAGCACTCGCCATCTGCAACAAACTACCCAGTCCACCGTCAATATTCCAGATCACAATAATCAGACTCACCAGCGCCCCTCCCAATAAGATAAAGGACTGTATCGCGTCTGTCCAGATCACCGCCTCCAACCCTCCCGCCGTACAGTAAATCATACTGAGTACCCCCATAATCAAGATAGCCTGGTATTCCGTCAGTGGGGTAATCGTCGCCAACACGAGCGCCGGCAGATACATCACCACAGCCATCCGTCCAATCTGAAAAACAATAAACGAAGCGCTGGCAAACAACCGGGCCGCCAGATTAAACCTTTTCTCCAGATATTCATAAGCGCTGGTCGCGTCAATTCGCCTGAAAAAAGGCAGGAATGTCCAGACCACTAAGGGCGTAACCAGAATGGCCGTCATATTCACCAGAAAATAAACCCAATTGGTCGCGTAAGCCTTTGCGGGAACGGCAATAAAAGTAATCGAGCTCAGCATCGTGGCAAAGATGCTCAATCCAGCCGCAAACCAGGGCAGCCGCTGACCACCCCGGAAAAAATCATCCGTCGATTTATTGCGTCGGGTAAAATACAAACCCACCGCGACCATGCTGAACAGATACACCGTCAAGGTAATACTGTTCACCAGGCCAAATGCGGCATTTTTTGTTTGCATCCGAATCGACCAGATCCGCGGTGAACGCACCCGCGGCCTGACCTCACCACTTGGAATAATGATTGAGCCATCCCAGTTAACGGCTACACTGGTGACATGAGCCGCCGGCATTTCACCGGCTTCCACCCAGGTATCCGTAATCGTATGATAGGCTAAACATTGACGTGAAAAACCCGGGTGCTTATCATGTAGAATATCTCCCCGCCCAAAATACTCGCCATCATCCCCACCCAGCACAAAGATATGACTTTGCCCTACTGCTGCGGCAATTCCAGCCATCCGGCATGCGGGCAAATCACTCCGACGTCGCCACGGGGAAACCGCCCCATGATACTCGCCGGAGATCGGATCATAACAATCAGACTCGTAGATTGACGGACAAAACTCATACAGATCGGTAAGCAGTTGCGTCTCGCCGGTATCAGCATCCACACAACGTCCGCTGAATACATAAATGGCATCTGTAACACCATTATGTTGAGCGACGGTCATATTAAATGCCCTGGCAGAACCAGGCCAATCCGGCAAGGATTCCCAAACCAGTTCCAGCGGATGAGACAGATCACTGATGTTCAAGCGCCAGAATCCGGTGGTAGCGCTCTTTAACTCAACCTCACTGCACCCACCGGCCAGATAAACATAATCGCCTAGAACCGCAGCCGACCCATAACAATTTGAAACCGGCAAAGACGACATCTCAACTTGTTGAACTCGCTTATTCTCACTGTCCCACTTCAACAAAAACACATCGTTGTAAACCTCTGTACCGCTATTCCCCCCAATACATAACACCCCTTCGGGAATGGTTACCGATGCGCCATAGGCCGCGGGTTTCTTCAATTTAAAACCTGTTTCCCAGCGCCAGGTGATGTTGTTCTCATCGTTCTCCTTTAATAAGACATAAATCGAATCATGCCATTGCTTTTCTGTTTCCCAAACTGGTTCCGGAAAATTCGCCCCGCCGGCTACGATGAATACCCCATTACTGATCCCTGCAAACGGCCCGGCGACCCCCAACGGATCGGGTAACTCGGCAATAGCCTGCCATTCCAAATGAGTTGGCCCATTTTCGGCATAGCCACAACAGCTGACTCCAAAAATCAATACCAATATAACCTGAAAGCATCGTACGATCATTGAATCTCCGTCAAATCACTTGAAGCGGCTATCTTTTCCAGTTCACGCCAACAAAGATATAACGCCCTGGGGACATGAAAACACCCCTTCCATTTCCCTCCTTTAAGCGTTAATAAAGGCTTGCCCTGACGGTTCAGATATCCAAACCACTCTCCATATTGTGGATCCGCGAACCTGTCCCAGCTATAGCTTTGCACCTTCTGAAACCATTGCCAACATTCTGGATTGCCTGTCAGTCGATACCCTTTTGCCAGAGCAACCATGGCCTCAAGATGAACCCACCACAGTTTCTGATCCCACTCCAGTTGCTGGAGCGGCTTGTTTTCCGCATCCATAAAATAAAAAATTCCGCCATATTGCCTGTCCCAGGCATAGTTCAGGGTACTGATAACAACTGCGACCGCCAAATCGATTAAAGCCCGATCCCCGCGCCGCTCGGCGATATCCATCATAAACCACATGGCTTCAATACCATGCCCCGGATTCAACAAACGCCCTTCATGACAATCCACATGCGATCCATCCGGAGCCACCGATTCATACATCAAAAGTCGTGTCCGGTCCAGAAATAAAGTCATCACCTCAGTCACACATCGATCCAGCGCCTCTTCCAGCAAGGCGCCTTCCAGCATCCATTCCATCTCCAGCGACAGATTGGCCAGGATCATCGGCAGTGCCATCGTTTTCAGCGGCCGCGTTCCGGGAACCTGCTTGTTATAACCCCCCTTGGGATTATCCTGCCGTCGCATTATATTGTGATAAGTGGCCAGCGCCAGCGAACGCGCCTGATCATCTCCAGCAATCTCAGCATACATACTGCAAGCCATCGCCCCGAAACAATCACTGAATATATTATAGGGTTGCACCAGCGGATGACCCTGCCGATCCAGCGAAAAATACCAGTCCCCGTTTGCATCAAAACCAGATCGACTCAGAAACTGATAGCCATGCCCGGCGATCTGCCGCCAGTCTTCCCGTTGCTCCACACGATGATACAGCATGGCAAAGGTCCAGACCTGGCGGGCCTGCAACCAGATAAACTTATCCGTATCATAAACAGTACCATCCCGTTCCAGACAGGTAAAATACCCCCCATACTCCCGGTCAATCGAATGCGCCATCCAGAAAGGAACCACATCCTCCAATAAAGCATCCCGGTAACGCTCTACCAACGATTGGACTAAATCATTCGCCATACACAAGCACTCCTGCTGATTTATACCATTAACGATTGATAATGCCCGCTTGGCCGTGAAATAAGTCTTTACCATTAAAAACTTAGCTTGCGAGCGATTGAACAGTTCCATACCCGATGGGTATCAATGCCTATTTCAGGATTACATCACCTAATATTTCTTGGATTGAGATCTTCTCGTAATAGAGTTCACGGATCCCCTCATAGAGTATTCCAACATGATCCTCATCCACTACCGTCATGCAGGAATATCCAAATCCCGGCCTTTCATATAAAAGCAATTGATAGGGCCAGCTGATTCCTTCATCCAGACTGGCCTTAATGGTCATATGGTCACGCGCGTATTTTGAGTCAGGATTGGAAAAAAGCAGAACACTTTCTTTAAACCCATCTTTTTTCGAACAGAACCTAACCAGGCTGGCCATACAGACCGGTTCCGGCAACGCACCCCGGCTGGAAAAATGTTCTGTCCAGGTCTGTCCCATGTCCCTGGTAATATAGACTGACCGTCCGTTATTAGCGCCTTTATCCTTGCCATTTCGATTATCTCGCATATTCAACATCAGCGCCCCATCATCCAGTTCGACCACCTGCGCTTCCGTAGTATCACTGATCACACCCGTACCCAAATGCCAGCTGTTGCCATGATCGCGACTATACAGGATGGTGGCATGTGGTAACCGCCCGTTTTCCGGCTGATCCTGATACTGCGCCGCAAAGACCAGGGTACCACCCCTCATGGTAATCCCATTACCCGGCCCCTGCAACAGAAAACACCATTCCGGCTTTTTGACTTGTTGTGTGATATTAATTGGTTCCGACCAGCTTAATCCATCATCGTCACTGCGAACCAGCATCAACTGGCCGGTCTCATCCGGAGTCATCCCAGGCCCCGAACCATGCCAGCCCCGGTTGCCATGGCTCCAGACCGCCGCAACCCAGACCGTTCCCGTTGCCCGGTCCACCAGCACCGCCGGATCTCCTATCCCGTCACCCCGAAACGCTTTACTATCCCCCATATCCATGATCGTACGCATTGGCTCCCAACTCTGTCCGCCATCGACCGAACGGCTCATCCCGATATCGATATTCCCCGGTAAATCGCCGCTGCTTTCCCACCGGATATCATAAACAGCGATCAAAGTCCCTTGATTCGTCGTCGCCAGCCCCGGAATACGATACGTATGGCAGCCATCCTGACCGGCCTGACGCAAGGCATACCCAATCCGCAGGGGAGCCGGCACGTTGGTACGGGTTGGCTTAACCACTGTGCCATTGTCAAAGACCACCTTTTGACAACCAGCCTGGACCCGATGCATCAAGTCGGCTGCTGTTTTCAATTGATAGGATACCCAGAAATAATTTTTACCATCCATTAGTACCGGATCATCCAATGTAAAGATAATCGTATCGGCGGGGTCCTGCTCTATCCCAACCGGTTGCTGGTCATTAAAATTCTCCGAGGCGCCCGTGCCAAATAATCGAACCGATTCCAGATCACCGAGCTGCGTTGTGCCCAGGGTGTCGACCGCGATCGATCTCAGTTTGATCGGCTGAAGTTCTCCCGTCGTTTTCACCAGGATCTGTAAAACCGGATTGGCCGGCTTGTTAATCAGTGCCGGTACCCGCCACTGGTAGGCCAAAACCGATTCAAGATGCATATCAACCGGCGTTTTAATGGTTAAGTCATCGATCAATAGTCCAGTATTATCCGGAGCGCTGCAAATAAAAAGGTATTTTTCCGGTGGTGGTTGCGGTAATTCAATATCTACCCGGCTCAAAAACCGGGCGCCAACCCGGATGCTTTCACTGCCCTCATAAAGCGTTACCCAGCGGCCGTCCTGCCAGCCCTCCACTTTGAATTGAAAAGGGGTTCTGGACGTCCAGCGCTCCGCATAAAAGGTCATACGCGTTCCTTCTCTCGTGGCCGGCTTAAACAATACCCGGGTTTCCGCCCCTCCCATTAAATGCAAACAATGAGTTTCACTATGGGAGTATGCCGCGCTGATTTCCGCCTGACCTGATAAAACGTTCCAGACTCCGCTCGCACTTTTTATTTCTTCAAAGACGCCGGGATGAAATTCTTTGAAAGTCGTTTCAACGGGCAGTGCCATTACGCTGGAAACCACCATTAAAAGTATCATCCATAATGAAAGTGAATGTTTCATATCAATCCTTTTATTCAGGTTGAACCTCGAGTTGGAACGGCGAAGCCGGTAAACCGGCGCTGTTGACCAGATTGCAGCGGGGATTGGGAGCCCAGCCATATCGTACAAAATGCGGGTCACTGACCTGGTTACACAGAATCCGGACACCATTACTTGAAATTTCAGCGTCAGATGAATAAAAACGCCGGTCATCACCCGCCAATTCAAATCCCTCTATAGAACCGCCCTCTTTAGTCCTCAATCCGCTTCCGCAATAATCGAACACCACCTGTACACCCGGCGGATTAATCCTGGCCTCTCGGGGTAACGGACCGGAATAGACAATATCCTTGCCATAGGTTTCAGCAAGCGCCCATAATGCCAACCGGTGTCCAACCTCCTGTTTGTTGGCGGGATGCACGTTGTTCCTCTCTCCCAAATCAATTGTCACGGCCATTCCGGTATTGGGGATATCCAGACACTGACGCTGCAAATCGCGAAATGCCATCCAATCCCGCCCCATATTGGGCAATTGAACATAATAAAACGGAAAATCACCCTGACCCCAGCGCTCACGCCAGTCTGTAATCATTGTCGCAAATAATCGCCGGTACCAGAGTGGATCAAATGGAAATGGATCTTCCGGAGTGGCAACGTTCGATTCACCCTGGTACCAGATCACACCACGAATACCAAAGGGAATCAACGGAGCCATCCCGCTATCAAACAGGAACGAGGGTTTAAATGGATGGTCGGGCCGTTCATCAACTGGCAAATTTAGCCATGCTGCAAGATTCTCTCTGGCACGCTTGCGGCACCAGGGATGAATTCGTGGATTATCCAGCCAGTCTCCTGCCAGCAGGACAGCAAGCTCTGGATCGCTTTCCATAGCCGCACGATTCACATACGACTCGGTCGGAACCCCGCCAACCGCATTATGGATCAACCCAACAGGCACGCCCAGTTTTTCTGACAACTCTTTGCCAAAATAATAACCCACCGCTGAAAAGGATCTGGCGGATTCCGGACTACAGATTTGCCATTGTCCCCGAAAAAACTGTTCAGGAGTTAATTCGCCCCGCCACCCGGCTGGATAAGCCCCGGCGTTCGTATGAGCGATTGACTGTAAATTTAATAATCTTATTGTTGGACTATCGGCCCTTTCAACCGCTTGATGCCCCAATCGAGAATTATCCAGCGGCCACCACATATTCGACTGCCCGGCACACAACCAAACCTCACCAACCAGGACATTATTGAATGTCTTTTGTTCATGCCCGGTTTCGATAATTAAATCATCCGGACCACCGGCCGTAACAGCCGCCATTGTGACTCGCCAAAAACCATTGGGATCGGCCTGGGTCCGATACGATTCATTCCGAAACGATACATGGATTTTTTCACCCGGACGGGTCAACCCCCACACCGGAAGGGATATGCCTTGTTGGAATACCATATCATTCCCAAACACAATTGGCATGGTCAAATCCGCCATCAATCGGTTTCCTGCTTCGTTAAAGGGGTTCGTTACCAGGATCAGGCCGTACAGATAAAATATTAAAATAAATCGGTACATGTATTCGCTCAATTCGGATTTGATATACGAATCAAAATAACCGACAATGGAATGAACTAATTAAAGCCGGTTGTTTATAGTCAGTTCCGAACCTGTTCTGAACAGGCGGGTTGCTCCAGGGCCCAGTCAAAAAAGCCAATTGCTTCCAGATCCAACTTCAGTGCTTCAAACTGTTCAAGCGATAAATTCCGATGCGGTAATCGATTAGGCCCGCAATCATATCCATGTAGTCGCATGATCGACTTAAAGGCGGGCTGACCATGATAACGATATCCAATCCGAATCAGTTTAATTGAGAGGCTTTGTAATTGCCGGGCTAAAGCAATATCCCCCGATTGGAAAGCGGAACGTATTCTACGATATAGTCCAGGCGCAAAATTAAAGGTACTGCCTACTGCCCCCCAGGCGCCGGCTATCAACCCGCTGGTAAACATCTCATCCACACCAAATAACATGGAATATCGCCCATCTTCAAAATCAACGCAAGATTGAAACTCATGCAATTTTAACGCACAATATTTAATCCCGGCTAGATTAGGTATACGAACAGCCGCCCGTTCCAGAAAATCCACAATATCCAGATCAAAACCAGTCAAACTGGGAACATGATAATAGTAAAATGGGGCATCGACTGCTGCATCAGCGATCCGAACCATACAATCAATTAAATTATCAATTGAACTGCATTTGAAGTATGCCGGCGCAACTGCCGCAACCGCATCGGCCCCATTCCGTACCGCATGGGCGGCCAACTCTGTCGCCTCCTGGACACTGTCATGACCAACTGATACCACCACAGGAATTCGTCCGTGCGCAGCTTCTATAAACTTCTCCGCAACCAGCATCCGTTCCGAACCGGTCATTAATGGCCCTTCCCCTGTGCTTCCGCATACATATAGCCCTTCAATCTTATTTCGTACCAGAAAATCGGTAATCGGACCAATTGGCTCCAGATCAATTCCGCCATTCTCTCGCATCGGCGTAAATGTTGCGGCTATAATTCCTGTTATTTTTTTCATAAGTCTTCCTTGTCTCAGTAGGTATCTAAAATCATCACAATCCGGTATCTTGATCTTAAAAACTTATGATGTCCAGTATCTTTTATAAATATTCATAAATCCTGCTTCCAATTAATAATTCCAGTCAGGAGGCAGGAAATACCAACTGCCATTATAAGACGGCAAATACTCACCACAATCATATCGTTCAACGTGACAATCGACATACACCGAGTTAAATCCCGTTCCTCGCGGAGGTTCACTGTACTTAGCCTCTCGTACCCACCACAGCATATCGGTATTATTGCTATATACCGGATCAACCAGGTCGGCCGCCGTCGCACCGGATGTTTTATGAGCCAGCCACCACATCGTATAAGTAGAGTTTGGAGCCCAGAATGCAAACAAATCACCCATTAATAACTTACTTTCATTGCGTTTACGGGCGATTGTGGTGGGACCCTCAAAATAGGTCACATTACTATTGACAATTTTGTAATCCCAATAATAACAATAAGAGCCATTGGTATGTTCGCCATCCTGTGGATATTGATATAAATCCTGATATCGAGCCGTGGACACGGCCCCGGCCGGACACATATAAACATTGATATCCGGCAGATATTTACCCAGAAAGTAATACATAGACCCATTTCCGCCAAAGTAGTCACGCTGACCTACATAATAATTGATATAATCCGGGAAACTATATCTCTCCCCACTGCTGGTTCGGCAATGGGTAGGATGATAGGGCAATTTGTCATCATTATCCGCGGCATAATTGGTCACCCCCAATGCACATTGCCGCTGATTATTCGCACAGACCACCAGTTTCGCCTGTAGCCTTGCTTTGCCTAACGCGGGTAATAATATCGCTACCAATAGCGCAATGATTGATACGACGACTAATAATTCGATTAAAGTAAAACCTTTACGATTACGCATAGTTAACTCCTGTATGACATGTTACTCCCGGTTATCGGGAAACACCTTTTTTAATGCCGTATCCAGGGATCTTTCCCTTCGCTTAACCACTTCACACTGAATCGGGCAAATACTATTTTACTGTAGTTGTCGGCTTCATAGAGCAATCCAATCTGACCATCCGATAATACTGTTAAGCATGAATAAGCAGATGATCCGGCATAGATCTGACGGGATACCGGCCAGCTTTGACATTCATCATAGCTCATCCGTACTGTCATATTCACCCTGGAAGTACCGGAAGCGGGATTAGAAAATAATATACGGTTTTGATCATCCCCCAGATCTGTTCGTGATAAACGCAATATGCTGGCCTGACAACCACCGGGCTCGATTAACTCTGGATCGTAACTCACAGATGACCAGGTGCCACCCCAGTCATCACTGGTGCTGATTAACCGACCGGATGTGCCTCCTCCCCGCATATTCCATAGTAAGCTTCCAACAACCAATTCAACCATCTGACTTTCACTGGCCACATCAAGTTCACCTGTTTGTAACTGCCAGGTAACCCCATGATCATCACTGTAATAAAAATGTTGCCGTCCCACCGTTCCCCCGCGATGATGACATGGAATAACCAACCGTCCGGCATACGGCCCACTTGCCAGTTGGATCCCCACACCCGGACCATGGGCATAATAATCCCAGTCCGCCAGTTTAACCTGTGCCGTAATATCTCTTGGCGATGACCAGTTGATTCCATTATCATCACTGTATTGAGCCCATATGGTTGTGGATGGATAGCTGAGACCTGCCACTGGATTGTTATCCCATCCCTGCGGCCAGACCTCATAAAACAACCAGACTCTTCCGGTAATCTCATCCACCACGGGCGTTGGATCCATAGCCGCATCCTGACCGACATCCCGCAAGATTTGTATCGGCCCCCAGGTTTCACCCCGATCGGTACTGCGTTTCAGCGCCATCAACGTCGGGCTCTTGTCACGAGAACTGACCTTGCGAGCCTCACAAAATGCCAGTACCGAACCATCCGGCGCGGTAATCAATGCCGGAATTCGGTACGTATTGATCCCATCCTGGCCAGATTCGAACACATTCACCTGATACAAGGGTTCTGTCGGCAAATAAGGATAACAGGCCGCCTTGCCCGGATCGGTACATTTTAGCCAGTCCAGTACCAAAACGGAAAAATCACTCAAGTCTATCCGGCAGTCCCGGTTCAAATCGCCATCCAGGTATATTGTTTTTGAATCTCCGCAATAACGCTCATTATCTATTATGCTTACATGGACTGCCGGAACATAGACACCCTCAAATGCGGAATCCTCACTGCTGACCTCATGTCTGATCACACCGGCATGAGGGCCTTCACTCAGATTATCATCTACTGCTAATAGTGTGATCGTCTGGGGAGCCTGCCAGTTTTCCGCATCAAAGGTTAATGTTATCGCCTGTCCCGGCCCCTCTCCCAGATCCAATTCATTATTATCTGCATACACATGAATCCAGACTGGTGAATCGGGTGATTCACTCAGTGATATTTGATAAGTATCACCTTTAGTATCACCTTCAGTAACTACCATTTCCAGATCCGGTTCCAATATTCTAACCGGCGAAAGGTATTTAGCCATCAGATACGCTTCCACCGCTTCCCGTCTGTCATCAGCCAGACTCCGGTCATATACCAGGAATTCCATAACCTGCCCGATCATGAGATGGGTTTGTGTATATCGTCCGCCCAGTATCAGCATCCGCCAGACGCCATTGACTACACCGTCCTGGCGCCCCACCTCCTTACCATTAATAAAATGAATCATCCGGTCTGCTTCAATGACCACGGTATGTACCTGACAGACACCCGTAGCAATCGGAACCTCACTGTCAAACGCGGCAGTGCCGTTGAAAAAACTCCATTGATTGGGATTGGTACTCTGGCCGGTCAGCATCGCATTTCGCTGGGTACCCGTCGTACCATCATAAAGATAACGCCCCATACCTTCAGGATCAATCTGAGCCACGATAAATACCGTTTTCGGGCTTATCAGTTCGCTTTCGGGAACTGTACTACTGTAAATCCGGCTCTCACCATCAAATTCCAGGGCCGGCCAGCCTTGAATAGCGTTCTGACGAAAGACTGGCTTTGGATCACCATTGACCAGATCCATTATTTTTCCGGTTCGATTGGCCAGATTATGCACCATACCTACCGCCTGCCCATCACCCGGAATCACCCCTTGATCCAATCCCTCCGGATCACCGGGATTATACCAGACATATAAGGTTTCATCATCCCGGTCAGGCAGACTTGCCGGGAGATTCAAATCAGCGCGAGAGGTGGCACAACTGCTGACAAAAAAAGGAACAAAACATAACAGAAAAATACGAATCATGGCGGAATCTTCGGTTGGTTAATTGGTGAAATGAACGGCTGGAATGCTTGTAGTTCAATTCCGGTCCACAAGCAAGTTATACGCCAGAATTTACAGCAGGTTATCTTCGCTTAACAGGATTAATATCATCTAAGATGCGACGCCACCTCATGCGGCGGCGTCGCTGGATTTAAAGGCTTTAGTTTTGTGGCGGAACTTGGTTGCTTGCCAGCCAACCGGCGGCAAATTCCGCCAGATCGGCCAGATCCACCACACAATCATCATTAAAGTCGTAAGGCAAGGGACCGGTACAAATAGTTTCTCCTGTCGCATTGGCCATCATTTGAGCGATACTGATCGGATCCAGTGCATAACTGTAGATTTGCACCTCATCGATCAGGCCGTTCAGCGTTCCAGTGCCATTTTCTTTTCCGCCAATACACAATGGCACGGCCAGATCGCCCAGGTTGGCTTTGCCATCAATAGTGGCGGTCAGAACTCCATCACCATACACCCTTTCAGTGGCGCCATCATAAGTAATCGCCACCATATGCCAGGCCGGCGTCCGCGCACCACCAACGGTATCTTCAAACAGGTCGGTGGCATTGATCGAATAGCCCATTCCGGCTATGGCGCCGCCGCCATCATAACTGGAGGTAATATGAGCGTAGAAATTCTCACCGGCGTTGCCTTTGATCACCGGATAACCAATTGCCCGTGTTCTCCAACTGTTTCGCCCAGTACAAATACGTAATGCCCTGGGGATAGAAAGCCCATTCATCGCCGCCCGGTAACTCAACATGGCCACCATCACCCTGGAAACTGAATGCGGTGCCAAAATAACCATCCGCGACATAGCGATCATTCGGATTGGTATTGGGATCGGAGAATGCTCCAATGGCTCCCATAGCGCTGTCTGCCAGACTGTTTTCAAATTGCATATGCAGAACCAAACGAGCCGTCATTACATAAACCGGCTCGGTAACGGCCTGTCCGGCCGAATTATTTGCGATACAATAGTAGAAACCTTCTTTGTCTTGCGCCATTGTAAACGTCAACGTGGAGCCGGTTCCCACCGTTGTATCATCCCCTGAAGTGGCATTTGAATAGTCTGCCGATCGATACCAGGTATAAGTTGGATTATTCAGCGCTTCACACTCCAGCATTACTGTTTCTCCAGCAGCCAGCGTTATGGATTCCGGTGAAACCATTAATACCGGACTGGCTGGAAGCGTGGTCAATGACCAGACCGCCGAATCATACGTCTGTCCGGAAGATAAGGTGCTGACTTTCCAGTAGTATGTGGTGAAATTATCCAGCGGTGTAACAACCGTATAACTTTCAGTAAGGTTGCTCAAACCACTAATGACGGTCGCGCCCACAAAATCATTACAATCACAATAGCTTAATGTATAACTATCCACTGTCCCCAGTGATGGTTCAGACCATTCGAAGGTGGGTGTAACAGTCACATCTTGAGCCTTATCTTCTGGCGCCACCAATTGCGGTCCGCGTACTGATTGCAGCTCTTCGATCGTCACATCATCGATACTGAACCAGCTGCCGGAACCTTCCGGCCCCACCCGCGTAATCTCCACAACAATATCACCTCCGGCTACGCCGCTGGCAAATTCCAGGCTAAAATAATGATCATCCTTACTATCGGCCAGCTGCCAGTCATCGCCATGGGCCATGACCCGGGCCGCAGTGCCCGCAACGACCTGGGCGGCTACCAAACCCTCATAATCGGATACCTGAGACTTATCCACACTGACGCCATTCACCTTTACCTCAACATCGACTTTCAATAACCGGTCCGCCCGATACGTCTCACAAGCCGCCAGAAATGTCAACCGATATTGTGTCATTGGCTGCGACAGCACTTTTCCAGGCTTCAAACTTATCTTGGTACCATCAATATTGGAGACCCATAAATTGGTCCCCCCCATATTGCCAGTCACAAAGGTGCGGGTCGCATCTCTGGCTTCGCTGCTGGTTGTCCAGGGCTCACCAGCGGCAAAAACATAAGGATTGGCGATCGGATAAGATTCAAAATCATCCTGAAAGATCACCTTGCCCTGAATCAGACTGGAAACACAACATACCACCAGAATTGACAATAACGTTTTGTTGAACATAACTACATCTCCTGTTTACAAAATGGTCCTTTGAGATTATTTAGACGCGATATCGAATTAATCAATAATAAAATTCAGCCTCCTGTTAACAACTGACATTCATGAACTAAAGTACCAGGCGACTGTCAGTTTGAAAATTGGCTCACCTGTGGAATCTGGTGATATTGGCAGACAGAATAAGTCAAAAATTTATCAATGAGGCTCATTGATAGTCACCGGGACAATCACATAACTGCTCGTCTGCGGTTTTCCTTCAACTTTGTCACATAACATACGGATCAATTCCTGGACCTGCTGCCGGTTATTCATTCTTGGCACAATATAAGGATAATTCTGATGGTCATCATGTCGCATATGGGCGCCGCTCACCACGGTTAAATCCCGGCCTGGTACCAGACCGCAATTTCGGGCAATCCGGACCACAATATCCGCATGATAATCACCCCGGCACAAAATGGCCGTGGGAGCATCCGGTTGGCCCAGCAAATTATTCACTTCATGTTCGATCGTTTCCAATTCCGATGGCACACTCAGGGTGGTCATCGAGTCCATATTCAATCCCGCCTGGCCCAGACACCGGGTTACCCCATTTAACAACAGATTATCACCGCGTCGCCATTCGCTCCGCATTAATAAAGCAAATTTACGACGCCCCGCTTTCAATGCATACGAAGCCATTAAACGCCCTGTCATCTCCTGATCCACATCCAGCCAGGGCAAACTCCCGATTCCCGGATAGACATTGCCAAATACCCCCGCTGGTATCTGACGCTCCGCCACCAATTCCTGCACGGCCCGCGAACTGCGGATTAATACCATGCCCTCGGGATAACGACGGCTCTGTATCTGATTCAGAACATCCCGGGTGTATCCCAGTGAATCATGATCCGGTACGTAATGCACCTGGATCGGCGCCGTTGGCAGCATCGCCTTAATCCCATCGATCAAATCATTAACCGGGAAGCCTGATGTCTGATAATAATCCATCGCCATCATGACATGAACCGCATTCAATGGCGATCGCTGCTCACCCGGATACCGGGTAAAATTCGGGCCCACATAGGTCCCCTTTCGACGTTGTCGTACTAATATCTCCTTATCCGCCAGAATCTTCATGGCCCGATGAACGGTTATGATGTGTTCTTCAAATAAATCACTGGCGTCTTTGGCAATCAGATACTTTTCACCCCGGCTCCAACCCACGCCTTCTCATATCTTGAACCAACCGGTCAGCCAGAATCTCAGGATTTGTTTTATTAGGGGCATCTTGAATCATAATACAATTATATCACAGAATGTTATTATTGCAAATAATAACATCATTATTATCATTAATATCACAGTAACGCCTATTTTTGACTACATTCATTTATACTTTAAAATTTATTATATAATGACTTACGTAATTTGTTGTTTTTAGCAAATATTACCTCTTTACTCTTTATCGGACCGATTATATCGCTATAATATCTTGATATTTTGATATTATAAACAAATCACCATGTGGAGTTATCTGATGATAAATGACTGGGACTTGAGCAAAACGAATCTCTATCGTATCAAAAAACATCAATTTTCAGACGGCCGTGATTCCATTGGGAGCCACAGAATGCCATAACTACCATCTGCCGATCGGCCAGGATTTTTTACATACGACCTGGGTTGCACAACGCTGTTGTGAACTGGCCTGGGAAAAATCGCCTAACGTGCTTTGCCTGCCCGGCATCCCGTTTGGCATTAATTGCAATCTGCTTGACTTCCCCCGGTGTGATCCACGTCTCCCAAAACAGCCTCGAAGCCATACTAACCGATATCATCCTCTCTTTAGTCCACCATAATATCCACAAAATCCTGCTGCTCAATGGCCACGGTGGCAATGATTTTTCGACCTTTATCCGCCAAACACAATGCCGGCTGGATGCCCACCTGTTTCAATGCAACTGGTGGCAGGTTGGCTCAGACCGCTATGATGAATTTTTCGACAAACCCGATGATCACGCCGGTATTATGGAAACCTCGGTTGCCCTGGCGCTCTATCCGGAACTGGTCGAATCCCAAAACGCCCAATCGGGAGCCACCCCTCCCTACCGTTTCGAAGCTCTTCGCCAGAAATGGGTCCGCACCAGCCGGCGTTTCAGCCGCATGAATGACCACTGCGCCGCCGGCAATCCCCAGGGGGCTTCTGCCGAAGCGGGACAGCGTTATCTTGATCTGGTCTGCGATCGTATCGCAACCTTTTTAATCGAATTATCAAATTCAACCCTGGATCCGGATTTCCATTCGTCAAACCTTAGGAGTTGTCCTTAATCATGGCGACTGGGAGGGGTGTAATTCAAAGCAATATTGTCCCGATCCCAGGACCAACTCCTGTTTCAATCTCTTTTTATCGATCGAATGAATCCCAGGCGCCTGATCAATCGCCCGCCCCCCCTCAACCAGCACAGTCTCTGGCAGACTGGGCAGAACCAGGGTGGCTGTCGTATTGACCGGAACCGTAACAAACAATTCTAATTGTTGACCGGCTTTTTGCCACTGGCAGATTATTTTCCCATACAATGACATATATTCACAGGAACACTGATCAATATCGCCAACAAATTCCGGCTGAATTCGAAACGACTCGAAACCAGGCTTCTCTGGAGTAATTCCCCCTAACCCATCATAAAACCATTGCTGGATATGGCCCAGCATACAGTGATTCATAGAAGAGGCCAGATGAGCGTTCCAGGCTTCCGGCATGCTGGTCCAACCCTGATTGATAATATAACCATAACTACCCAGGTCCGTACGATCCAATATTCGATACAACGCCTCGGATTGGCCATATCGCCTGAGTGCCTCAACCAGATAATGATAACCGATGTCACCGGCTGTCTGCTGATTACCCCGGACGCGCAAATCCTCCAGGATTCGATCCATTACCAGGGACTCAGTTTCACTGGATGTCAAGCCCAATACCAGGGCCATGGCATTCGCCGTTTGGGGACTCCCTTGATTCTGGTAGTTTCCGTCTCCCTGGTAAAACGTGCGATTAAAAGCCGCTTTAATTTTCTTACTCAACGCCCTATAGACCTGCTGATCGTCCTGCTTTCCAATAATTTCGGCAGTATCCGCCACAATCTTACAGCACCCATAAAACGTCGCGCTGGCCGTCAAAGTCGTTGGCGTAAAACGTGATGCCCCCAAAGGCTGATCATGACCGTAATCATACCAGTCCCCCAATCCGGGCCTGGCGATCAAATCGTCTGCGGTATTGGCCATATAATCAACATAACGTTTCATCATATCGTAACTCTGTTCGAGTATCCGGCGATCACCGTACCATTGATAAAGATGCCAGGGTAAAAATACCCCCGCGGCGCCCCACTCGGGTGAATAACGAAATCCTCCCGAAAAATTTGGATAATTGGGGGCAACAGTATAGATACAGCCATCCGCATCCTGGGAATCTTTGATATCCTGTATGATTTTAGTATAAAATGCCGCTATGTCATAATTCCATGAAATCGATGGCCCCATCAGATAACTCACTTCCAGCCAGCCCAGCTTTTCCCGATGCGGGCAATCCGTCAGAACATGGCCAAGATTACTTTGCACCGCCCAGTCAATCAATCGGTTGATATCATTGATCCGTTGATCGGAACAACGAAATACCCCGGCCTGCTCCACACGATTACGCACCTGCAAGGAGACCAGATCAACCACCACAGGCAAATCGTTTGGATTCGCTTGCCCCACGGGTACGGCGCCAGACACTTCCAGATATTGAAAGCCACTATAGGTAAACTGGGGCGACCAGACCTCTTCTCCCCCTCCCTTGAGAGTATATTCCCAGTAATTAGGTTTTCCCACACCGGCCTGATTCACCCTGCCTTTTCCATCATTGGTTACCCCAGTCTGGCCAAACCTCTGCTCGGAAGGGGTTAAACGCACCACTTGTCCGGCCTTACCTCTGACGGTTAATCGGGGTTTGGCTGAAATGTTCTGCCCGAAGTCATAAACAAAGTAACCGGGTTCCGGTTCATCTATTTTTCTGGGCTTAAAGGATGCTATTGCCCCCATCGCTGGAAAAACGGAAGCTCGCAGCTGCCCGCCCGGACCAGACAAAATCCGGGCTTGCTGCCAGCAGGTATCATCAAAGGAAGACATATTCCAGTTTTCCGGTAACAGTCCTGGCATCATAATCACTCCCACCCAGTATGGCACAATGCGTTATAGGTCCCCGGGCCACCTTCCAGCTTTCATCGGAAAGTATCAATTCTTCAGTACCATCATGATAGGTCAATTTCGCCTGTAATATCAACATCAACGGCCGATCCACATTGACCCCATGAATCCTTCGATCTCCGGCAGTACAGTAAAATCCTTTTCCCAGCAAAACACCCATAGCGTTTTCCCCTTCTCGAAGCAGATGGGTTATATCATAGGTATTATAATAAACCGTTTTATCATAAACCGACCATGCCGGCGCTAGATAATCTGTTCCAACTTTTTCTCCGTTGAGAAAAAGCTCATATTGCCCCAATCCACATACGGACACTTCGGCTTTCAGAATCTCTTTTTGAAAAGCAAATCGCTTTCGAAAAACCGGTAATGGATAGAGAGTTGTCGCCTCGCCTGAATCTTCAGCCAGTCCAATCCATTTAGCCCTCCATGCCTCCGGAACCAGTAATCCCATGCTCCAATGTGCGGTTTTGCTCCACCTTGAAATACCTCCCGCTTTATCCCAAATCCGTACTTTCCAGTAGCAATCCTGACCGGATTTCAAATCAATACCATCATACGCCACATGAATTGATTGCCGCAAAAACACCTTTCCGCTATCCCATAAATCACCGATATTCTCATCACTCTTACTCTTAGTCGATGAAACGATTACTTGATATGCTGTTTGTTTCTGACCCCTGACCTGAGAATTTAACACCCACGACAATCCTGGCTTTGTAATATCAATACCCAAAGGCTCCGATAAATATTCGCAGCGTAATCCAGATACGGTTATATCGCTTTGGGCCTGTGAAATATAATCAGTATTACCGATTACGGTTTGTCCAGTCAGACATGTTGTACACAGCGATAGTAGTAATATTCTCAACCGGACATTGAATTTAATGGTTATTAGTACCATAAATATTGTTCTCGAAATAAGTTCTCTTCAGTTACATTCACTTGATATCTTCATTTTATTAAATATTAACTATATCAGCTCACTAATTGCTGGTAGGCCCAATAGCAAGTTTTATAGCCAATCGATCCAGTATAAAAGCTGGCCCTATAATTTTATAAAATAATTAAATCTCCCTAATAAATCCATAAAATGTCGATATAAATTATGTAGTTTCATGATTTACCTTAACCAGACAATGGTATGACAAACATTCCGCCCAATATGAATATCATGGGCTCAATCCTGCAGAGCCAGACCGCTTCAAAAGATGTAACTAAAAAAGAAAATGCCCGTCGTAGCCAGGAAGCCCAGGAATCCCGCCAGATACGCAGACTCTCCGAGCAACATCAGGAAGAGGTCGAAAATACCGAGCAGACTGATGAAGTGGTCATTAGAAGACAGGATGACCGTGAGCAAGATGGCCGGGAAACACAGGATGAATATCGCCGGCACGAAGAAAATATAAGTTCAAAACTATATTCTCCCACAACGGAGTCTCCCCCTTCATCAGAAAATCCCCATCAATCCGAAGAGGACACCCCTCCGGGAACCCATATCGATTTATCCATCTAATCGATCAAATGCTTCCTCTGAAAACCTTTGATTTTATCATGGGTAATTGCTATAATCCGCGTAAGTTTATTATATAGTTATTTCAACTGCGTTATTTTATAACTTATTGCCTGACAGATAAATAGAAAACAAAAAGGATAATCATGCGCTTTACCAAAATGCATGGCCTGGGCAACGATTATGTATATGTCAATTGTTTTGAAGAAACCGTAACCGATCCGGTTTCTCTGGCTCAAGCGGTCAGCGTCAGGCGGTTTTCTGTGGGTTCAGACGGTTTGATTCTTATTATGCCATCTGAAAAAGCGGATGTTCGGATGCGAATGTTCAATGCGGACGGTTCCGAGTCAGAAATGTGCGGCAACGGCATTCGTTGCGTTGCCAAATACAGCTATGACCATGGCCTGACGACTGGTCAGGAATTGGAACAGTCTGCCTGTATTGATATTCTTAAAAATGGTTTTCCCCATATTCCTCAATTTCGTGAAATGAAAGTTGAAACGGGTAACGGCGTCTTAACCCTGGGACTTGGAATTGAAAACAATTCCGTCAGCCAGGTATGCGTCGATATGGGAACCCCCATCTTATTACCGGGGGAAATCCCCGTAAATGTCACAGGCCTGCAGGCTGTTGGCATCCCCTTTCAAATCGATGCCTACCATTTTTTAATGACCTGTGTATCCATGGGAAATCCTCATGCCGTTTTTTTTGTGCCCGATGTCAAAGCCGTCCCATTGGAACAATTAGGACCACTAATAGAAAAACATAAATTATTTCCCCAGCGTGTCAATGCCCATTTTGTCCAGGTTATCAGTGAATCAGAAGTCGTCGTAAGAACCTGGGAACGCGGTAGCGGCATCACGCTGGCCTGCGGTACCGGCGCTTCGGCAGTCTGTGTGGCAGGCGTACTCGCCAGTAAAACTTCCCGTCAGATTACTGCTCATCTGCCCGGTGGCGATCTATTCCTGCAATGGAACGAGACCGATAATCATGTTTATATGGCAGGACCGGCCACAGAAGTCTACACAGGCAATTGGCTTCAATAAGCCGAAGACAAACTCGAATCGTTCTCAACAACTTAACCAAACTGCTTCTTCCCTCGCGCTGTCTGTACGTTTCAAATCATGTGTAACGATTATCGGAATTTTATTTTTTAGATAAGCTTGTGATTGGCTTACATTTTCACATCATTATTCCGGGTTATATTTTAGACTTCTATTGATATCGTTAAGCGATATCTCCGAACGCCGGCAAGGATTGCTTCTCTTTCCACGTTCAGACCAGACGATGATTCCCCCAACCCAGGAGATATGCAATGTACCGCGCCAGCCGTCATGACATAATCTTTACCATAGGATTTATCTGTCTCTTAGGACTGATCTTATTTTGTGGCTTTCAATTACAAACCATCTGGCTGATGGTATTATACCTGCAACTCTGGGTATTCTGGAAGATCTATCAGGATCGTCGCTATCTCAAACAAACGGTCCATCTAATCACCTCATTACGATACGCAAAATGTGAGTACCCCTTACCGATCACACCCAATCAGATTGCCAATAAATTGATCCACGAGTTCAACTTGATTTACGCGGCGCTGGATCGTGAAAAAATCAACGCAAACCGGGCTCAAGCCGGCATCGAAAACCAGGTATGGCATCGCACCCAGGATCTCAATCGTCAACTGAAACAGGTTTCCAGAACGGCGTCAGTCGATGATTTATCCGGCCTTTCCAATCGGAAATATCTGAATTTAAAATCGCACGAGCTTTTCGATAAAGCTGTGGAATCAGGTACTGACCTCTGCATGATCATGATCGATGTCGATCACTTCAAAGAAACGAACGATCAATGGGGACACCAGGCGGGCGATAAGGTAATCGCTTTCATTGGCGAACTGCTGCGGGCCAGTACCCGATCATCGGATCTCTGTGCCCGTTTTGGTGGTGATGAATTCATTCTGGTATTGCCCGACTGCAGTGCTAAACAGGGCTTATCCCTCGCTGACCGCATTAGACGCATGTTTGCTCGGGAAGTCGAGCTTTATATCAAAGATCATTGCCGCCAGACTATTTGCGAAACCGATATCCTGCCGCGCCTTAGCATTGGACTGGCCAGTTTGCTTCGTGACCACCCCCTCACTATTGAGCAACTCAAACAAATGGCTGATTCGGCGCTATATAAAGCAAAGGGCAATGGAAAAAATCGTATTGCAGTTTACGGCTAAAATCCGCAAGAATTTTCACGGATATATGTTTATTCCCAAATCAAAATGATCTGCCCGCCTGGCCACAAAATAAGCCTTTAACGAGTAAAAACCTGGCTTGCGTGCAATCGAATATTTCCACGCCCGATGGGTATAACGTTTTTTATTGCTCGATGCTGACTTTTCTGTTATGATCGTGCTTTTGTCAAATTCACTCTCTTTGACAGGAGCTTGATCATGACGGCCAGATTGATAAAAGGCAAAGACATTGCCGAGGAAATTCGTCAGGAAATTCGTAAAGAAGTCGATTCGCTAGTCGCCCAGAAAGGGATGGTTCCCGGGCTCGTGACTATTTTGGTCGGTGATAACCCCGCGTCAGAAAGCTATGTACGTGCCAAACAGAAAACCGCGCATGATCTCGGTTACCATTCGGTTCAGGAAAACATTCCTGCGAACATATCAGAAAGTGAATTGCTGGCATTAATTGAACGTTATAACCAGGATAAGACCATACACGGCATTCTGGTTCAGCTGCCCCTGCCGAAACATATAAATGAAACCAAGGTTCTCTATGCGATCGACCCGGATAAAGATGTCGACGGATTCCATCCCGTTAATGTCGGTCGTATGGTCATTGGCGAACCGGGCTACCTGCCCTGCACGCCTTATGGCATCCAGCAGATGCTGATGCGTAGCGGTATTCAAACTGAAGGCGCTGAAGTCGTTGTAGTGGGCCGCAGTAATATTGTCGGAAAACCCATTGCCAATATTCTTTTGCAGAAAGCCGCCGGCGCCAATGCCACAGTAACCATTTGCCATACTCGTACCAAGGATACTGCTGCCCATACCCGGCGGGCGGACATTCTGATCGTTGCCGCTGGAGTTGTCAATGCGGTGACCGCCGATATGGTAAAACCAGGCGCCGTAGTCATCGATGTCGGCGTCAATGAAATCGGACGCACGCCCGAAGGCAAACGTAAATTGGTGGGCGACGTTGATTTTGAAGGCGTCAGCCAAGTGGCTTCTGCCATTACTCCGGTTCCCGGCGGCGTTGGCCCGATGACGATCACCATGTTAATGCTCAATACCCTACACGCGGCCCAGCGCCTGATTAATCCCTAAGCCAGTCAGGATCCAGAACGCAACATTCTATCCGGCCAGAGATCGCCCTTTTTCAAATGCCTTCAGGTTTAATTCCTGATATTGGGCTTTCACGCAGGTTTCTACAGACTGGATCCAGGACTCATAGGGCAAATCAAGCCCGGTCGACAGGGCCCCCAGTAATACCACATTGGCGGCGCGGATATTTCCTAATTCCACCGCAACCTCTGCGGCATCCACAGTAATCAAACGGGGAAACTGCTCTTTAAGCTTGACTGGAACATCCGCCGGATATTGTGCCGCCCCCATCGAAACCGTCACCGGAATAAGCTCTTGAAGATTGGCGACAACCAGACCACCGGGGGCCAGATAATCGGCATAACGTAACGCCTCGATCTGTTCCAGGGCACCCAGAACCCGTGCGGTCCCCTTTTGCACGATCGGACTGTGCACCTGTCTGCCATAACGAATCTGCGCGATTACCGACCCGCCACGCTGTGCCATCCCGTGCACTTCATTGGTCTTCACATCGTGCCCGGCCAGCATGGCGGCTTGGGCGACGATTTCACTGGCTAACAAGATTCCTTGGCCACCAACTCCGGCCAGGACAACACTGGTTATTTCATTTTGCATTGTTCACTCAAATTTCATAGTTAATAATCATTTTGAAATCAGCAGGGAGCCTGTTATCCCATTGTGATCAAACGCCTGACTTATTCGCATTTACAACTCGCCGGATCGATCGCGCCGAATTTACAACTTTGTCGACACAAACTGCACCCCATACAAAGGTATTCATTGATCTGCGGCTTATCACCGGAACCATCGATCGCCGGACAACCCAGTTTCAGACACATTTTGCATACCTTGCATTTCTCCGCGTCAATTCGCATCACCGGACCGATATGTTTGCGCTCATTTAACGGGCATGCCCCCTTGGACACAATCAGCGAAGCCTCGGGGCGTTCCAGTTCTTCTTTAATGACCCGACGAGTGGTTTCAGCATCGTAAGGATTGATGGTCACCACATGTTTAATACCGCAGGCTCTGGCAATATTTTCAATGGAGGCTTCCACCGTGGCCTCACCCATCAAGGTACGACCAGTTCCTGGATGGTCCTGATGACCGGTCATGGCTGTGGTCCGGTTGTCAACTACAATAATAGTGGACGCCCCTTTGTTATAAGCGATATCGAGTAAACCCGTTATGCCACTATGGAAAAATGTGGAATCGCCAACCATGCCAACCACTTTTTTGGGTTCACCCGCCTTATCCAGGCCGTGTGCCATCGACACCCCGGCTCCCATACATAAAATCACATCCAGCCGTTCCAACGGCTTGAATGTCCCCAGACTATAACATCCAATATCGCCAGTTACGATAACATCATGCTTGGCAAGGACGCTGAAAACTCCGCGATGCGGGCAACCGGGACATAACACGGGAGGCCGGGCAGGTAATTGAGCGGCATATTTCGGAGCAGCGGCAACAGCATAATCCTTACCTTCAATCTTTGCTCGTACTTGTTGCAGAATATCAATCGACAACTCACCGATATTAGGGATTACCTCTTTCCCCTGACAACGGATACCCAACGCCTTGATATGTTCTTCCAGAAAATCGTCCAGCTCTTCTACAATCAAAACAGAATCCACCTGACTGGCAAACTGCTTGATCAGGTCATCCGGAAACGGATAGGTAAAACCCAGTTTAAGGATCGAGGCTTCCGGCCACACCTCACGGACATATTGATAGGAAATGGAATCAACAATAATCCCCAGGCGCTTATCACGCATTTCAATCCGGTTGGCCGGCGACTGACAGGCTTCTGTCTGCAACGCTTTCAGCCGTTCTTCAACCTTAACCCGCATCTGCCGCGACCAGAGCGGAACGGTAACAAATCTGGGCGGATTCTTTTGAAATCCGACAACCTTTTCCGATTCGATTCTTTCCCCCAGTTCGACGATACTGCGGGAATGGCTAACCCGAGTACAGGTCCTGAGCAAAACAGGAGTCTGATACTTTTCCGACAGTTCAATACCAAGTTTGACAAAATCACGAGCTTCATCACTACTGGCCGGTTCCAGCATCGGCACCTTGGCAAAACGGGCATAATGGCGGCTATCCTGTTCATTTTGCGATGAATGCATTCCGGGATCATCCGCCACAATAATCACCATACCGCCTTCGGCGCCAATATAACTCATTGTCATTAATGGATCGGCCGCGACATTCAATCCCACGTGCTTCATCGTCACCAGAACCCTCGCCCCGGCAAACGCCGCCGCCGCTCCTACTTCGAAGGCCACCTTCTCATTCGGCGCCCACTCGCAATAGAGGCTATCTTTATATTTAACAATATTTTCCAGAATTTCGGTGGACGGAGTACCTGGATAACCCGATGCCACGGTCACCCCAGCCTCATAAGCACCTCGTGCAATGGCTTCATTACCACTTAAAAGCTGTTTCAATCGAATATCTCCAAACTTAAAATGAACTTACTATTCGGCCAATGCCACAACAGGACATAACCTCATCATTAAACATTTACCATTAAACAGCAAAACCCCTCATCTATCGGGGCATCACATTATACCACACCCACCATCTCACACAAGCCCAATATTTTATTATACACAGTGTATTTAAATTGGTTGACAACTCTTTTTTCACCCATTATCCTTCAACTATCCAAAGCCCTCATACCAATCATTAATTAGTATATCGTATTTATATAAAAGGAGTTACGTTATGTCCTGCCGCCTTCGCTTCAAGCAGACCCGTTTCGCCGCCTTTTACCACGTCTACAGCCGCATCGCCGGCTCACCCGCCGACCGCCCGCTTCAGCAGCCCAACTGCCGCCGTAAACTCCTCGCCCTCATCCAGCACTACACCCGCGCCTACTGCTGCGAGGTCACCGCCTTCGCCCTCATGGGCAACCACTACCACCTCATCCTCCGCTTCGACCCCAAATCCCAGCTCCCGCCCGCCGAACTCGCCCGCCGCGCCCACCTCCTCTACCCCGGCCCCCATTCCCAGGAAATCATCGCCAACTGGTCCCCGGCCCAATGGCAGCGCTTCAACGACCGCCTCTTCGACCTCTCCGAGCTCCTCCGCAACCTCCAGGCCCGCTTCGCCAAATGGTACAACCAGACCTTCGAACGCCGCGGCCGCTTCTGGGCCACGCGCTTCAAGTCCGTATTCCTAAAAGACTTACGCGCCGTCCGCGACTGCATGCTCTACGTCGATCTCAACCCCGTCCGCGCCGGCCAGGCCGCCCACCCCGCCGATTACGAATTCTGCTCCTACCACCAACGCACCCAGCGCGGCCACGCCGCCGCCTGGCTGCTGCCCCTCCATCAACTCTTCGACCAGCGCACCACCGAACCCCAGGCCCTCAAAGATTACACCCACCGCCTCACCTACCGCGGCAACCTCACGCCCTCAGACGCTGACACCCAGGTCAAACAACCCCCAATCCCAGCCGCCATCCTCGAAAACGAACGCTCCCTGGGTTTCGCCCACCCCGGCCTCTTCCTGCAACAGTTCAAACACTTCATCGACGGCCTGGCCATCGGCTCCGAAACCTACATCCGCCAGCAACTCCAAACCTTCCGACAAACGGCCAATACCACCGCCGCACCAACCCCATCCCACTCCCCACCGGCCTCTTCGCCCTCAAAGCCGTCCACACGAACCCGGCATAAACCAAATCGTCTCACCTATCCTGCAAAATATTACACTGTGTATTTGATAAACTGGGATTTCACTGCCTGTACCGTCTATTCTCATACAGCACCACCGGCCAGCCGGCCAGTCCGTCTGTGAACCGGTCCGTTTCGCCCAGCCACGGAAATTCGCCAATCATCTCTTCTAGGCAAACCGGCTTGTAATAGATGATTTGGATGGGCCGGGGCCGGGCTCTCAATCGGTCCTCGATACGCCGAAATCCCGTTCGCAAGGTATCGCCGGTGAATGGATTATAAAAGAAAAACACCGTGATATCCGGCGAAAGAATATACTCATTGGCATCCTGGTTCAAGACATGAATATCATGGCATTTCAAGTATTTTGCGACCCGATTGATGTTGTCCTGACAGATATCCACCAGCATTTTACTGTATTCCAATCCGATTATCTGCCGAAAGGGATATCGCGCCGCCAGTAATATCACCCGCCCCATCCCGCAGCCATAGTCAACCAGCCCCTGATGATTCGTACGAATCTTAAACCGCCTGATAATACGCCGGAACAGGCATATCTTAGTGCCATGATATTCCACTCCCCACTTCGTCCTCATTGAGGTCCAGTTCCCACTTGGGAACGCGCCCCATGGTCCGAATCCCATAACGGATATCCCACAACCAACCGACAATATTTTCATCAATCCAGCTAACCATATTAAATACTTCAAGCCGAATGATCCAGGCCAGACCACGTGTTCGATAATAATAACAGAACCTGGGCCACAGACCAGGCTTTGGTTCTTCATTTGGATCCATACACTTACGCATAGCTGTTTGTCATATTACAGTATTGACAACATCCAAAAACGCCCGCTGCTGACAGGAGACATCAAACTGGTTAATGTATTCCCAGTCGGGATCCACTGTAATTCCATCTGTTTTATGCTGATGGTATAGCGCTTTTAACGCCTGATAAACCGCCTCGACATCCCAGGGTGGTACGACATGCCCCAGGCCAGACCGCGTCAGAATCTCCACTGTTTCTCCCGGTGGCACCGGCGCCAATATCGGCTTGCCAGTGCTTAGATAGGTATAAAGCTTGGTCGGAACACACCAGTGATAGGCCATAGCATCAATACCATACAAATAAAGCAAAAGCACATCCGCACCGTCAACGATAGCCTGCGTCTGCTCCGGGGGCAAATGACCATGTTGGATAACCCGCCCCGACAAACCACACTTCTCGGCCCAGTCATCAACCTGCGGATAGGCCGCCCCGACAAACTCAAAAACCACCTCCTGACTAAACGCCGCCATCTCCCCGGCCAATCGCCCGGCCGCTTGCAGGGTCAAATGCGGCGACATCCATTCAATACGCAGCTTTTCACAATAGCTGGCCCCGAACAATAGCCGCCGGATAGCACGCCAGCCGCCACGCGCCAGCCTCGCCCACACCCCCGCCGCGCAAATATCGATGCCGCGCAACTGCCCGGTATGCACCAGTCGAAATTCCTTGCGAGCCTTATCGGCCGGCCGTGCAACACCTGGCGTTACTTGATAACGGTCAAAACTGTGCCGGACCGTCGTAACTTTATCTTTAACAACCGCGCCATATTTCTCCACCAGTATCTCCTGATGCGTTCGCGTTACGGTAATAATCCGATCCGCTCGTCTGATGCATTCACCTTCCCATTGAGCCGCTACACTCTGATGCCGCCTTGAAGGATACGGCCAGTACATCCCCGTATGCCAGGCATCGCGCATCTCCATTATCCATGACAAACCAAATTCATCGGCCAGCAGTTGTCCCACTTTGCTCAGGCTGAAATAAGGAGCTGTCGTAAATATCAAATTGACCGGTTCATTTTTTATCAGATGTTGACATACTGTATATATGCCGCCCAAAAATGCTTTTGTTGAATCTGAGCAATATCTGAATTTTTTGCAAGCAGCCGAAAAGTTCTCATTAATCACACCTGGACAACAACCTCCCTTTGACACCGAATAAATCGTCAAATTTTCGTGAATGGTTTCTATCTGCCCCGGCTCTCCCTCAGTCACCACCATAACCCGCCAACCAGTCCGCAACAAAGCCTCGGTCAGTCGTGACGCACGGATTTCCGGTGCGGAATTCACCGGTCGATAAAAACTCGCTATATACAAAATGGTTTTTTTTGCCATTTAAACTCTTTCCAGACTATCCATCACTAACGATGGGCCACAAAAGAACGACACCATTCGAGCAATGCCGTTCGCATAGGAAACCGGTCATATTTCAATCCATGCAGTTGGATTTCATCTCGCGTCCACTGATATTTATAAGACTCATTCCCGCTCAATAACTCAAATCGTTTTTTGTCTTGATTGATCGCCCGTTCAACCAGACGCGCCAGATGGATCTTACCCGGTGAAAAATTATACCATTTCGAATTGTAGGTTGGCATATAATAATAATAGCTATCAGAATCAGAAAATCCCAGATGTCGGCTTATCACCTCATCGCCACATCTCAAAACTGTAAAGTCAACCATTCCGGTTGGAAGCAATTCTTTGATCAATCGTTCATGCCAACCGGCTGCGTGAGGAACGCCCGGCCATTGGATTGAATGATGTTCTAAATGAATCTTAAGTTCTTCAAAAGCCTGATCCAGATCGCGGGCAGTATAGCTCACCAATTGTACATCACCTTTCTCGGATAATCGGCGCGTCTGACGCCGCACATCCTGACGATGCTGCTTGGAACAGGTCAATAACAAATTGTCTAGGCTGTCATATCTCGTCAGATCAATAAAAGGAGAGGTCGTCCCTGGTCGCATCCATGGATACGGCTCACAACGGATCGCAGGAATATTGTACAATCTTGGAATCCATAAATACCCGGATCGACCTTGTAATACCGTACTGAATTCTTCAATAAACTGGCAATAAAAACCAATCCAGTCTTCTAAGCTCATCATCCCATCAGTGATCGGATCGTGACAATCGAATTCATAAAATCCTGCTGGACGTAACGACTTGAATCCCCCACGTTTCAAAGGGCTCTTGTCAATGATCAATGGCCACACCAATCGTTTCTCGCCATTATCCGCCAGTAAAAACGCGGGTTGTATTTTCCTTATGCAATGATAGACCTCATACCAGATCCGAACCAATTGCGGACAGAAAAACAGATGATTAGAGCCTGATTGATATATGTGGTGCCATGTTTCAACGAATGGATTACTCCAGGCGTCATCTTCCTGAAAATGCCATTGAAATCGCCATTGTCTGCTATCATTCATCATGTCTCAATACTCAAATTCAATAGATCCCATCATACCACTCAGCGTCATCGCCAATACTGGAACCGTCGTATTGGCAGTCATCGGTTTGCGTGGTAGTGCGTAACGATCGGAGTCCAGATCCACTGTTCCAATTTCAGTCGTAACTGCACTATCAAAACCACAATCGCGAAGCAAACGCTTGCAGTGGAAATCATAATCCTCCTTGCGACCATTCGGATAGGCAAAATGCCGCACCCGGCATCTGGCCCTGGTTTCAATAATATCCTTACTAAGCTCGATTTGCCGTTTTTGTTCATCCGGATCGCACTGTGACAAAATCACATGATCCAGCGTATGAGCGCCCAACCCGATCCCGGATTCTTTCATCAGAACCACCTGCTCCCATGTCATTAAAGGATTATCACAGGGAATAGTAGATTTTTTAAACCCCAATTGTTCTACGATATTATTTAATTGAATCGTTTTCTCCGCTTCAGGTACTTTTTTAAGCAAGGCCAGACACCTTGCCAGTGTTTTTTCTTTATGGATTTTGTTTCTTAATGAATAGTCATTCCCATTCAGAATTAGAATATCCTCACGGGTATGGCGGATCGCGTAAGCCAATTGGTCCCACCAGAACACCTGTTCCGTCCCAACCAGCCCTGCTGTCAGAAATCCCGTACACGGCAATTGCATTTCTTTTAAAACGGGTAGATTCTCCTCAACATTACTGCGATACCCATCATCAAAAGTCAGAACCACGCCGGAGTTCGGTATGGACTGCTGGCCCATCAGGCAATCAACCAGGTCATCCATTGAGATCACCTGATAGTGCCGACCAATATATCTCAGGCACAGCTCAAATCGAATCCTGTCCATCTGGTGAAAAAATAAAATACAGACCCCTTTGAGCGGAAATAACCTTCGCCATAGTCCTATAACACCACTGTAATAGGCCAATCCACATATCAGCTTAACTAATAAAATACGTATCCGTCTTTTCATCGTTTATTACATAACATACGAATCTGTCACTGACTCATACTCTGAGCTTTACCAATTATCGACAACTCCCTTGTTTCAAATCGAATATTCCCCCACATTCATCACACCCCGAATGGACAACAAGTCTCACAAACCATATCCATCTTATTATCAAGAACTTATAAAACACCCAACCTGCAAGGCTAATATCATAACAATACGAATCATCCCCCAATGTCAATCTTGATCAAATCGGTTATGACTCATACCCGTTCGCGACAGCCTGAACTCCTGATTGAACGGATTGAGGGACAACCAATCCTGAAACTTCCCAAAATCTGAAATCAACCTGATTTTTCAGGTAACCGTTCTCTAAGTCCGTTTAGTTGCTCAATATCCTCTGTGATCCCATATCGCATAATTGCATATTCCAGATACCAATTGGCAATTTCTCTGATACGCGGTTCTTCGGGATAATCTTCCATCAAACGTCTCGAATACTGATGTAGCGTTTCACCAGTCATCCGACGCGATATGTTGGGCCCAAGAATCCTCTCCATTCGGCTGAGTAGTTCGTGAAATGCTACGATTCGTTCATCCGGGAAAGGACGTAATGTCTGTTTTCGCCAGGCTATAATGCGTTTACGTCCAAGTAAAATGATCAGAATCAGCAATAATCCCATCCCCTGAAATGTAGTCACCAGCCATAGTCCCAATCGTCCAAGATAAGTCAAGATCCACAGAGCCATCCCTCTAAAACCATTGCGAACATATGCCAGACTTAATTCCTGTAATTTAAGCCGAAGCGTTTCCCATAAACCTGACCAGAAGTTCGTTTCAGCGCGTTGCGGCACTCCGGACGCCGGAGTCGCCTCGACCAACTCCCATCGATGGGTATCCTCATTCCACGCTTCACACCACGCGTGGGCATCCTTGTTACGCGCCACCCAATACTCCCCCACGGCATTATACTCATCGGCCACCGCGCCGGTTACATAGCGCGTCGGCACATTGCCCAGACGTAACAGGATCGTGGCGCCACTGGCAAAAAATTCACAATGCGCCGGAGGTTTTTTTAGTAGAAAATAATTAAGCGGATCCTGCCCATTTGGAACTTCAATCCCTAATTGATAATCGTAATTGGTCTGAAAATATCGAACCACAGCTTGAAGTTTATCACTGGTATTCTTGCAGTCTTTAAAAATCTCCCGGGCCAAATTATTGATTTGAGGATCAAGTACCGGTGACAAAGGCAACGTCAGATAAGTGCTACGCTTGTTCTCAGCAAGAGGCTCATTGCTTTTCTGTAATGGATCGACCGCCACACTGTAATCGATACCGGTCCGCAAACTATCCGAATCGATAATGCCATTATCATCGACTGTCACAATGTCAACATCACATTGTACTGCCATGGTCCCCAACGGGGTAAACATACCGCTGTTGATATGGGGTGCCGGCCAGATATTCAGAATCTCCGGATTATCTGGCGCCAGTTTGGTCCATACAAACAACTTGCCATAGTCGGGCATCTGGCTGGAAAACACCAGATTCTCGGTATAAGGTTCAATATCTTGAGGATTTCTCGATGATTCCCACTCACCATTGCTATAGGATTCAAATACCTTATTTCGTATATACCCTGGCGGTTGGTCTGAAAAAATTCGAAAAGCCACTTGATTGCCGTTTGCGAGTTTTATCTTCTCCAGACTATTAAGTTTACCACTGCTATCAAACCCAATGGCATCGGCTTTTTGTTTGGGATAACGAAATGGTCGATATTGCATTTTAAATATCAAAGAGACAATCCGGCCATGGTAACGATTCAACATTTCACCGCCAAACCAACCCAGCCACAGAGTAAGCCCAAAACATCCGGCCGCCAATCCCCACCGAAAGGCCGACATCGTTCCTGCTTTTTGGTGCGTACCGGTTGGCAGGGGTACCCGGCTGAGCATGCCCAGGGCGATAATCATGGCCAGATACACCATCGCCAAGACTTGAAAAAGCCGGTTCGCATTCGCGTCATAAATCAACTGACCACTGGTTAACACTGATATAATCCCACAGATCATAATCCAGGGAGTAACAGGCCGTTTACCCGAGAAATAAAATATACTGGCCATACCGAATAAAAAATATTGGGTGGCAACTTGCGCCTGCAACCGTAGTTGCCCGCTACTGCTGACAGCGGTTCGAATATAGACGAGACGATAATAAAAGGCATAAATCAGGGCAATAATCAGAAATAAAATAATCTGGCGCGACCTGCGAATTTTAAAATCATAACGACCTGAATAACCTGCCAGAGCCAGCAGAATGATGACCCCGGTATAAATGTACATTCCCGAACACCAGCCAAAGATACCTGAACACAATAGTGTCATTAAAAGTGCCAGAAATCTTTGTTGCGTTACTCGATTGTCTAGTAAAAGTTTCATATCGTTTAGTTCTGCTTGACGCTTGTTTTCATCTCGATTGCCTCATTCGCAAATAATAATTAATGGCATTATTGTCTTATGATTGTCCAAGAAGCTGTTTCAATTGCTATGCGCAAAATATCTTCTGATTCAGGCTTAACTTAAATGGCTAAATAGCCATCAATCACCAAACTAACGTTAACTATTTCACTTTAAATCGGTTACATGATTTTACTCGTTTGAAAAGATTGATAGTTATCTATAAAAATATATCTCAATCTCTTGTCTATGTAAAGTACGCCTCTATAATTTCCAAAATCCTTATTAGCGATATTTTACCTCCTCTGAATAAAATGGCATTTTTGCTTCCGCCTTTGAACTCCCTCAACTTTACAATTTTGCTTATTTTCCACCGGTTTTATACCTTGACTTAGTTAAATTTGGGCCTACAATGATATTATCTGAACTTCATTTTTTGTGTAGACGGGATTTGATTTATTCAAGCCGGATAAGAATCTGGCCGTCGTAATGTATGTAATATTCAATAGTTAAATACTTTATGGATATAATTTCATCCACCAGACAACTTAAACATAACCAAGAGCGTTGTCGCTCGGGTCAATGTCGGATTAATCGAATCGAGTTGTACCCCCCCGCGAAAATCAATTTATCTCTGGTTATATTTCATCGACGCCCGGACCAATTCCATGAACTGCATACGGTAATGGGATTAATCGATTTATTCGATGATATGACCATTGAAACAGGAACGTCTCCGGGTATCAACTTAAAATGCTCTGGCCTGCCCACGCCTTCCGGACCTGAAAATCTGGTTTATCAGGCTGCTCAACGCCTGGCAAGTTACTGTAACATTGAACCTGCCATAGACATTACGCTTCATAAACGCATTCCTGCCGGAGCCGGACTCGGTGGCGCCAGCAGCGATACAGCCGCCTGTTTATATGGTTTGAACCTGCTCTGGCAAACGGGATTATCCCTTCAGGAACTATCCAGTCTGGCCGCTCAACTTGGATCGGATATCCCTTTTTTCTTCTATGGACCGTTCGCTCAATGCACGGGACGTGGCGAAAAGATTCTTCCGCTTCCCTGCCGTTGCCGGATCCCCCTTTTATTGATTAGCCCTTCTATTCATATTGCGACACCTTTGGTATATCGACACTATCGCTATCATCAGGAATCATCCTATGAGGCGATTTGCCAGGTTGAATATTTCCTTAAACGGGGCGATCTGGAAGGACTGATTCGCATGGGCATCAATAACTTGACGGAAGTAACGATGTTATTAAGCGAAGAATTAAGGCAATTGCGAGATTTATTACAGGACCTGAAGATCGGGCCGGTTTTCATGTCCGGTAGCGGTTCGAGCTTATTTATCCCGGGTGAAAGCGCCGAACAACTATTGCATTGGCAAAAGATTATATCCGATAAAGATTGCGCGCAAGCGCGTGTTGTCCATTTCCTGGACCGTTCCCATCTTTCTCTGGAGGTACACCATGAAAGTTTCGGAAGTCAGAATCAAGCTCGTCAATGATTCTCAAGACAGGCTCAAAGCCTTTTGTTCTATCACACTCGACGACTGTTTTGTCATTCGTGATATGAAAGTTATCGACGGCGCCAACGGTCTGTTTGTGGCCATGCCATCCCGAAAACTCACCGATCATTGCCCTAAATGCCACGGTAAAAACCATTTCCGGGCGCATTACTGCAATGATTGTGGTGAGAGGCTCGATGATCGGCGTGCTGAAAAAAGAAACCGGCATCCCAAATATCATGCGGATATCGCCCATCCCATCAATCATGATTGCCGGCATATGATTCAGAACGCGATTCAAAGAGCCTATGATGAAGAACTGGAAAAATCAAAATTGCCGGGGTATAAACCTTTGGAAATGGATGATCTGGAAGACTATGGCCACGATGCTTATGATATCCCCTTGAATTATACCCAGATCCAAAGTCCATCCAGCCGGTCAACGGATAAAGCCGGTTCCGGATTTAGTGATGGATTGTTATAATGGCATCGGATTGACTCGGCTAAAATAACAAGTAATTGTATTTCACTTTTGTTTATCGGCAAGCAAGTGGTTCCTGTTATTCGTTGTCATAAGCGAAACGGTCGTTCTTATTATCCCAGACAACACGGGCGGTTTGATTAAGACCGCCAACCGCGTAACACAAATCGACCTGGGCGATTTGGTACTCTGCCAGCGCGGTGATCTCGGATAACAACGCATCGGCGTACCGCGTCTGGGCATTTAACACTTCGGTCGAATATTGCATTCCCAGTTCAAACTGACGCTGTTCCGCTTCCAGATTCCGTTTGGCTAATTCGCTATTGGTCCGGTTGGCCATTACCCGTTGCCAGTTCGATTCCAACTGGTCCGCGGCCGCCAGCACTTCCCGTTTGACCTGATTTTTAACCAGTTCGCGATTGGCTAAAAGCTGTCGTTTTTTCAACTGGGCCTGACGGTATCGGCTGCGGGCCGCTTCATTGCCCAGCGGCACCTGCAATACCAATCCAATGCGATGATCGACAAATCGGTTTTCCAACATCAAATCCACTGCGTCGTCACTGGTCGGTCCCAGACCATTGATATTGTAGGTATAATCCAGTGTCAACAAAGGCAACAATCCATTACGGGAATATTTCAAACTGGATTCACTGGCGGTTAACTGCAATTCCAGCTCAATCAAATCCATCCGGCATCCCAAAGCTTCCTCCAGCATGCGTTCACGATCAACCACATAATGCGCCGAACCGGGTTGCGTCTCAGGCAATAATACCGTTGCCGATTCCATTTCCAGGCCCTCTGCGTTGAGCACAACCTTCAATTCCCGTTCCCGGTCACGTAACTCGTTGTCCGCGACTATAATCCCTTCCAGCCGCTGGGCGGCGGCGGCCTCCGCTCGAACCACCTCTATCTCTCGTGCTTCGTTCAAATTGACCATGCGCTGGGCCCGTTCCAACTGGGCCGCGGCCAGATCATACTCCATCCGACGCACCTCCAAAGCCCGGTGTGCCGCATACAAACGCCAATAGGCCCGGTCCACCGCCGCCAGCACACGCGCCGCCTCCGCTTGCGTTCGGGCCATCACCTGTTCGGACTCCAGTTGACGCACCCGGATGGCGTATTCATTAACCGACAAACCGGCGCCTCGTAACAGTTCCTGACTTAAGGACAGACTGAAATCGCTGCTATAAGATGGATTCAAGGTCGCAAAAAGGTTGTCCGTTTTATTGCGCTGCCAGGGCATGTTCATACTGATTCGACCGCCTGTCCGCAAGGGAATCACCAGACTGTTATTTGTATAGCTTACCGTGCTCTGCGACGCATCCAAAGTCAGCGACACCGGGGTATCGGTGGTAATATAGTTAAACTGGGAAAGAAACAACGGTTCAAACGCGGAATCCGCCTCGTTGATCGACTCACGCGCGATTCGTGGATTAAATACCTGGACGCGCAATTGTAAGTTATTCTGTAACGCCAGCGCCCGGCTTTGCTCGATGGACAGGGAAACCTTTTTACCGGGCTCAATCCGGATCCGATTCGGCTCAGCCAGGGGTTCCGGCGCCGCCTCCGTCAAGGCCACTGTTTTGATCTCCCGGACCTGGGGGTAGCGCGATGCGATTTCTTCTCCAGTTCGATCTGGCAGCCAACTGCACCCGGCCAGTCCCAGTATAATGAATCCACAGAGTATCCCGTTTATCAATTTCATATCACCACTTCCATTTGTTATCTATTCATGTCGTAATGCTTCAATCGGATCGAGCCGGGCCGCCTTGACCGCCGGAAACAGTCCAAAGAATATCCCAACAAACGCCGAAAAGCCAAACGCCAGTCCCACTGCCCACCAGGGGATATATGCCTGTTCCAGTTGTGCGTTGGGGATTTTAGCGATCGCCAGGCACAGCAGACGCCCCAATCCCAAACCCAGCAATCCTCCCAACATACAAAGCACTATCGCTTCAATCAAAAACTGCATCATAATCGCCGAAGGCCGCGCCCCCACCGCTTTACGCAATCCAATCTCCCGGGTACGTTCCGATACCGATACCAGCATAATATTCATGATACCGATTCCCCCTACCAGTAGCGAAATACTGACTATGCCTCCTGCGACAGCCGTCATCATACCCGCCACGTTATAAAACTCTTCCAACGCCTGATTTAATGCGCGGATCTGAAAGTTATCCGGATCACCCGCGTTAACGCGACGGGTATTCCTCAGGAAAAAGCGTAGTTCAGCAATGGCCTCTTCAGTCAATTCGGCGTTACGCGTTTTGAACTGGGCATTCATTCCGGGCCGCCACAGTTTCCAGGCTGTGCTAAAGGGTATACAAACTTCCAACGTGGAACTGCCCATGTCAAAATGGGAATCTTCCTCTTCTACTACCCCGATAATTCTGAAAGATCGATTATCAATTTCAATTGCCTGGCCAATACAATCACGATCTAACTGCAATTTTTTCTTTAAATCCGGTGTAATATAACAAACCGGCCACTGCTCTTCCTCGTCAATGACCGTGAAACGGCGCCCCTCCAATACATCGCGTCCGACAATTTCGTGCCATGAAGGATTAATGCCATGCACGGCAACGTCGTCCACCTGTTCGTTCCCAAAATAAATCGAATAACGTCCCCAGGTATCGAAGGTAAATGCCTGTAATGATGGACAGCGGTCCAAAACACCCTCAAATTGCTCTGGTTTAAATTGAACACGATTCCAGGAGTAATTCTTCATCGGTCCGGTTTCTGGCCGCTCCGGCCAGCACCAGACACGATTGGCGCCTAATGATTCAAATTGATCCAACACTTTGGCCTTAAGACCTGATAGAGCCGCGATCACCGCCGTCACCGATGCGACACCAATGACAATACCAATCGTGGTCAACGCCGATCTGACCTTATTGGCATTAATCTGACTGACCGCCAGAAAAATACTCTGAAACAACAGGACCCAGAAACGGAAAAAACTGTTCAGTATAAATCTCATGCCGCGCCTCCTACTGACGATTCATCCTGCACAATCTTGCCATCTGACATGGTGATAATCCGTTGCGCGTGCCGGGCGACTGTTTCTTCATGGGTGACGACAATTATCGTTTGGCCCTCCTGATGCAGCGTGTCAAACAGTTCCAGAATGCTCTCGCTATTTTTGGTATCCAGATTGCCGGTTGGCTCGTCTGCCAGCAGGATACTCGGTTCACAAATCAATGACCGGGCGATCGCCACCCGCTGCCGTTCGCCACCGGACATCTGGTTGGGCTTATGATGAGCCCGTCCTGACAGGCCGACATGTTCCAGGGCTTTCAGCGCCCTGCTGCGCCTTGACCACCAACCGCCATTTTTGGCGTAAATCAACGGCATTTCAACATTATGCAACGCGCTCTGGCGCGGCAGCAGTTCAAAGGACTGAAACACAAAACCAATCTGCTCATTGCGCACCCGGGCTAAGGCGCCGGCGCTCATACGGGTGGTATCCTTGTCATTCAGCCGATACGTCCCTTCACTGGCGCGATCCAGACAGCCCAGTAAGTTCATCAAAGTACTTTTACCCGATCCGGAGGCTCCCATAATGGCCACATATTCATTCTGGCCAATTGATAAATTGACCCCATCCAGGGCCCGGACTTCCTCGTTGCCCATCCGATAGATTCGCCGGATATTTTCCAGTTCGATGAGCATAGATTATTCCTTTTTCGTACCCTGGTCCTTCGAGGTCATTTCAGATTTTTCGCTTTCAGAATCCTTAATGGATTGCCCCTCTTTCTTGCCCGCTTTCTCCCCTTCAGGTTTTTCCTCTTCCACTTTCTTCTTATGAGTCAAACCCTCCAGTTCCTTATACGGCCCAGTAATTACCTGATCGGTTTCCTCCAGTCCATCCTCGATCACCGTATCATTCATATCGCTGGCGCCTATGATTACCGGCTTGGCAATGGCTTCGCCATTTTCGAAAGTAAATACGATCGGAACAATCGATTTTTCCTTGTCAATCAATGGATTGTCCCGGACATCGATCGGCAGACTGTCCCATTCACGCCCCTGCACGCACTGACTGGGTATTTTTAATATATCGTCATGTTGTTTTACCTGGATTTCCACATCCGCCGTCATTCCCGATAATATCCGGTGTTCCGGATTATCCAGCAGAACCTCCACCTCACAATAACGCGTCCCCATCCGGTCCTGCAACAGAACCAGCGACCGTTTATAGATCGTGCTCTTAAAATCCTCATCCGGCAACGCCTGAATCTTCACCGTCACCTTCTGTCCTTCCTTCACCTTGTCGACATCCACCTCATCTATTTGAACTGACAGCAGCATTTTCGATAAATCAGCCACCTCCAGAATAACCGTTCCCGGATTGTTCATTGTCCCGGTCATGGCAATCTCACCCACCTCAGCGTTCAAGCGCGTGACAATACCGTCAATCGGTGATCGGATCGTCGCGTAACTCAACATATCACGCGCCCGCTCAATTTCAGCATTGGCCGCCTTTAAATTCTCCTCCATAACTTTAAGATTCATTTCCGACGATTTCACCGCGTTCATCGCCGATGCCAGCTGGGTTCCCAACTCATCCACCCGGGTTTGCAATTCCTCCACCTCAATCTCAGTAATATCGCCCGTCTGCAATAATAATTGACGCCGCTCCAATTGTTTTCTGGCCTGCTTCAAACTCAATTCGATTCCCTGCACACTGATCTTTCGGCTTTCAATCTCCACCCTGGCCACCTCAATCTGGGCCTCCTGGGCCGCGCGTCTGGCCTCAGTCGATTGCAGCGATGCCTGCATATCCGTACTATCCAGCCGCACCAGCAAATCTCCGGGATTATCATCATGTGGACCTTTCACCAGGTCACCCGCCTCAAAAGGCAATTCCGCCAGCCGCGCCGATATCCGGGCGCTGATCTCGACATTTCGCCATGGTTTTATCACACCCGGTGCGTTAACCGTTTCCAGCAACTCCCCCTTTGTAACCTTTTCCACCCGAACGGTCACCGCAGCTTCTTTTTTATTCTTTTTGGCCACCTGATTGTATATCCCGCCCCCAATAAAAACAATCACGATAACGATCACCAGGATTTTTATAAAAACTTTCATTCGATTTCCCTGAATTATCCTTTTATTCTGTGAAAATGCAAACACTTACAAGTATGACGGTCACTCACCTATATTGTTACAATTTTTTATCAAAAAATCGAACAATAAATTCAATCCGATCATCAATAAGAATATTATGGTTGAAGACTCAGATGATCGCCTTGATCGGCCAATTCGTAAAAACGCGCCCGCTCATCGGGCCCGCTGTTCGGCTGATGCAAAACCAGCATCAACTGACCATCCAGCCGTTCAAAAATCATTCCATGACCTCCATGATCTTTAAATAAGGGCGTCACCTGATGCCGCCAGGGCCCGGCAATGGTCCCGCTCTCAGATTCCAGTACCCCAACCAGATAGTTTCCCGAAGAAAAACTCGACCAGATCATCAATAACTGACCGATCCTGGTACGATAGATAAAGGGCCCATCGGTAACATAGCACTGATTCATTCGTCCCTGGTACACAACAGATCGATGTTTGACTGGATTCACCCAGGGGGCAGTTGACGCCATAAATAAGGTCTCCGGGCCAGAGATCTCTCTGGATAAATCGTCACTTAACCGTACAATTTCCATCGTCCCATCTTCAATCTGAACCCATTCATGACAAAAAACCATATAGGGCACACCCTGTTCAACCCACAGCGTCCCATCCAATGCCGACCATGCCTCGGGAGTATGTGGTTTTTCATCAAATGCTTGGAAGGGCCCCATTGGACTATCCGACTTACAAACAAATGTCCCTCGTTTCACCAGGTCAGTTATCCCATCTTCGGTTTCTATCCGATCTGTCGAAGTCAGCGTTACAAACAGATAATACTTCCCTTTGTAATAATGGACCTCAGGCGCCCAGACGGATTGGATCCCACCCCAGAATCCCTCCGGAATCCCCCATACCGGCCACGGACCATACCATACCTTCAAATCCTGACTGGCATAAACTTCAACACCTTTAATGGATCCCTCGCGATCGGCGCGGTTATCCATCTGGGCATACATTAAATATGTCCGGGTCTTTTTATCCGCAACAACATAAGGATCACGTATCCGGATTTCCTCTATTAACCGGCTACTGCCTTTCATATCTGGCATATTTCCCTTATCCTCTGGACTGCCCGGCAACTGATCCAATACCGTTTCTGACACACTAAAAGCCGTTCCATGCCGGATACCATCAGGCATTTTCAATTGATCTGTTACCGTCTCCCAGTGCTGCAAATCTTTGGAGCGCATCGCGCCATAATGATGACGGGTATATTCATCATAATACAGATACCAGAACTCACCCGCCTTAATCGCCGTCGGCCCTTCCACCCAATCCACCGTCACCGGCGGTCCCGCTGAACTCCACGGACCAACAGCGCTCCGACTCCGGGCCATGCGTATGTGTTTCTTCGCCTCCGGCCAGCGCGTCTCATCCTTGATAAACAGGACATATCCGCTTTTGCCCTTGATCATAAATCCATCAATCACACTGAATCCATCATCATAAAATAACCGGGTCTCACCAAATGTCTTGAAATCTTTTGTTGTGATAAAATACATCCGATGATTCAAAACCCCGCTCCCGGCCCGCTCTTCCCGATCCGTTTCAGGAAACCGGCCCGGAATCGTCGTTGACCAGAAAATCACATACTCACTACTCGCGTCATCATAAAAGATTTCCGGCGCCCAGCAATTCCTGGCCTCAGACTCACCCTTCATCACTTCCAGAAATTCCTGATCGGACCAATGGATTAGGTCCCGTGAATGCGCCAGCCCGATCCCTTTATCCCACCAACCCGTCGTCCAGACCATATGGAACATGCCATCTGGTCCCTGCACGATAGAGGGATCGCGCATCAACCTGCCACCCACCTGCGGCTTTAAAAATGAACGACCGTCATTCAATACCTGCCACTCCAGGCCGTCATCGCTCCAGGCCAGATGCAATCCATCTTCGCCATTTCCCATAAAATAACTGAATAAGGAATAACCTTCTGCACTGAGATTCGCCGACACAAAACTTAGAATAACAAATATTGCAATGCTCTTCTTGCTCAACTTATTATGTTCCTTAATGACCGCTATAGTAAAGATACTGCTCCCGGATCACCATACCGGCTGGTATGGAATGATTCCGAGCATACGGCAATAAAAAATTAAAATTAGCGCTACTCAAGCGATAAACAAGCTTAACCAGTTTACCTTAAATAGCCAGTAATTTCTCGATAAATTCCCGTATAATCCAATCCGGAGTCGATGCCCCCGCCGACACCCCTGCCACCTGCCTGCCGCTCACATAGTCCGGCTTGAATTCGCTCCAATCCTGTAAATGATACGTCGCAACCCCTTGCCTGCGGCACAACTCGGCCAATTCCCCCGTATTGGCGCTGTGATGCGAACCCAGTACAAACATGACATCCACCTGGCGGCATAATTCGATGGCAGATTCCTGACGCCGGGCGGTTTCCCGACAGATCGTATTGACCACCTTGATCTCCTCATAGCCCAATTGAGCCACTTGACCCACGATTTCACCAAAATCGGCCAGGGTATAGGTCGTTTGTGACACCATCGCCAGTTTACCTCTCGGCGGCAACTTGGACAGATCTTCCGGTCCATTCACAACCGTGACCTGCGGTGCGTACCCCATTACACCTTTAATTTCCGGATGATTCGGATCGCCGACCAGAACCACCTGATAACCCTGTTCATACAACTGCGCGACCAGATTCTGCAGGCGTTGCACTAGCACACAGGTGGCATCCACCAGATGAAATCCCAACTTTTGGACTCGCTGCAATTGCTCTGGACGGCAGCCATGACTGCGAATCAACACCGTGGGAATCTCATCTGCCGGCGTGTCTGGACCCGGCGCCGGCACTTCATCCAGATCGTTAACGACCTTCAGACCTTTGCGCTCTAACCGTTCGACAACCTCGGTGTTATGGATAATCTGACCGAGACAATAAACATGCTGGCGTTCGTTGACTAACTTTTCAGCCTCTTCGATCGCATGCTCAACACCGAAACAGAATCCTTTTTTGGTCGCTTCAATAACCTTCATACAGTCCTGGAATTTCCCAGTTAAGTCGGGAAGTATCTCTATAGTATCAAATTCAAAGATAAAGGGCTCTCCTGTTATCAGAGAGCCCTTTTTTTATACCTGTTCTCGAAGATACTGATCGACAGATTTCGCCATTTTTCTGCCGAAATCGATCGCTCGTACCACCAGCGACGCGCCCGTCGTCGTGTCTCCGGAAGCAAAGACACCCGGCTTGCTGGTCATGTAATTCTCTTTAATCATGACATTGCCGCGCTGATCCAGTTTCAAGCCCATCTTATCGATCAGACCGGCCGGCTGCACGTACAGAAATCCCATCGCCAGCAGAACCAGATCCGCTTTCATGCTGAATTCTGTGCCGGGAATTTCTTTCATAGTATGCCCCTTGGGCCCGGCGCTCCATTCCACTTCAATGCCATGCAAGTGGGTGACTGCCCCGTCTTTGCCGGTCAGCTTCTTGGTCAGGATACACCAACGGCGCAGACAGCCTTCTTTATGCGATGAAGACGTGCGCAACACTCGCGGCCAGTTCGGCCAGGGTGTGTCAATCGGGCGGGTTTGGGGCGGTTGTGGTAATATTTCAAATTGATGAACTTCTTTGGCGCCCTGGCGATTCGAGGTGCCCACACAGTCAGAACCGGTATCGCCGCCGCCGATCACCACAACCACTTTGTCCTTTGCGTTGATCACTTCAGATGGATCGATCGTTTCTCCGGCAATCCTCTTATTCTGCTGTTTGAGAAACTCCATGGCATAGTGAACATTTTTGAGTTCACGGCCTTCGACTTGCAGATCGCGCGGAACAGTGGCGCCCATAGTCAGGCAGACCGCATCAAACATTTTATCCAGATAATGCGGTGAAATATCTTCACCCACATTGACCTCGGTCTGAAATTGAACACCCTCGGCGGCCATTTGCTCCAGACGGCGGTCCAGAATCCGCTTATCCAGTTTAAAATCTGGAATGCCATAGCGTAACAATCCGCCGATACGGTTATCCTTCTCGAACACCACCACATCGTGTCCCATCCGCGCCAGTTGCTGGGCGGCCGCCAGACCCGCGGGCCCTGAACCGACAATCGCGACCCGTTTGCCGGTCTTGACTTCCGCAATTAACGGCTTGATCCAGCCCTCTTCGAATCCTTTTTCGACTATCTGATCTTCGATATGGCGAATTAAAACCGGGGCCTCATCGATATTCAAGGTACATGCCGCCTCACAGGGCGCCGGGCATACCCGCCCCGTAACCTCCGGAAAATTGTTGGTCGAATGCAAGATGTCGCAGGCGTCTTTCCAGCGCCCCTTGTAAACGCAATCGTTGAATTCCGGGATCCGGTTATTCAATGGACAACCCATCGAATGACAATAGGGTATCCCGCAATCCATACATCTTGCTGATTGACAATTCATGGCCTCGGCCGATAGCGGCACTTCGACTTCAAAATAGTCTTTGAGCCGTTCTTCGACGGGACGATAAGGCACTTCTTCACGATTATATTCAAGGAATCCGGTTGGTTTAGCCACGGAACACCTCCTCGGTGGCAGGGGAGTATTCGGTTTCGCGCATCTCGCGCTCTTTCAATCTTTCCAACGCCCGGCGATAATCGATGGGCATTACTTTCACAAAACGCCCCACGGTCTCTTCCCAGTTATCCAGTAAGAGTTGCGCCCGTTTACTGCCGGTATATTTCAAATGATTCTCGATCATGCTTCTTAAAACCTTCTTGTCGTCTTCCAGCCAGACCGTCTCCAGATCGACCATATCCAGGTTACATAACGTATCGAACAACTGGAACTCATCATAAACATACGCGATACCGCCGGACATGCCCGCGGCAAAATTACGGCCGGTTTGACCCAGTACAACGACCAGGCCGCCGGTCATATACTCACAGCCATGATCACCAACGCCTTCAACGACGGCGCGGGCGCCTGAATTCCGGACGGCAAAGCGTTCACCGGCCAGACCGTTCAAATAGACTTCACCGCTGGTGGCCCCATAAAGCAGCGTGTTGCCCACAATAATATTTTCATGAGCTTCAAAGGTGGCCGATTCCGGTTTTTGAACAATAATCCGTCCGCCGGAAAGCCCTTTGCCCAGGTAATCGTTGGTATCGCCTTTCAGATGCAAGGTCACACCCGGCACCAGATAAGCGCCAAAACTCTGACCCGCCGAACCGCTCAAGCGAATCTCCAGGGTGCCGTTGGGTAAACCCTTGGGCCCATGCTTCTTGACAATTCGATTGCTCAGAATAGCGCCCACCGTACGATGGACATTTTTAACCGGCATCTCGACCACGGTTTTCTCTTTTTTCTCGATGGCCGCTTTGGCTTTTTCGATCAGGGTCCAGTCCAGATTATCCTCCAGGGGATTATCCTGCTGACGCACACATCGAATCGCCCGGCCGTCGGATGCGTCCGGTTGCGTCAGTATCCGGCTGAAATCCAGTCCCCGTGCTTTCCAGTGTTCCACGGCATCGCGCATCTTGAGACGATCCATCCGCCCGATCATGTCATCAAAGTTTCTGAAGCCCAGCTTGGCCATATGCATGCGGACTTCTTCGGCAATAAACATCATGAAATTGACCAGATGTTCCGGTTTGCCTTTGAATCGGCAGCGCAATTCGCCCATCTGGGTTGCGATACCCACCGGGCAGGTACCCAGATGACATTTACGCATCATGATACATCCCAGCGCGATCAGGGCGCCGGTGCCGAATCCAAAATTCTCCGCGCCCAGCAACGCGCCGATCACCACATCGCGTCCAGTACGGATCTGACCATCGGTTTGCACGCGAATCCGGTCGCGCAAACCGTTCAAAACCAGCGTCTGCTGTGTTTCCGCCAATCCCAGTTCCCAGGGCAGGCCCGCGTGCTTAATCGATGACAACGGACTGGCGCCGGTTCCGCCGTCAAAACCGCTGATCAACACCTCATCCGAGTTGCCTTTCGCGACCCCGGCCGCGATCGTCCCCACCCCGACTTCGGATACCAGCTTGACCGAGACCTTCACGCCCGGGTTACTGCATTTCAAGTCATAAATCAACTGGGCCAGGTCTTCGATGGAATAGATGTCATGATGCGGCGGCGGCGAAATCAAAGTCACCCCCGGCGTCGAAAACCGTAATCGCGCGATCTCATCCGTTACCTTATGACCGGGCAACTGACCGCCTTCACCGGGCTTGGCGCCCTGCGCCATCTTAATCTGCAGCATCTTGGCTTCCGAAAGATAATGCGTCGTCACGCCGAACCGTCCGCTGGCAATCTGTTTTATCGCGCTGTTCAGCGAATCGCCATCCTTGCGTGGTTCATAGCGATAAGGATCCTCGCCCCCTTCTCCGGTGTTGCTCATCGCCCCGATTCGGTTCATGGCAATCGCCATGGCTTCATGAGCCTCTTTGCTGATGGAACCATGGGACATCGCCCCCGTGCAGAATCGCTTCACAATCTCACTGGTGGGTTCCACTTCTTCCAGAGGAATTTCTTCCCCCGGGACAAATTCAAACAAACCGCGCAGGGTATACAACTTACGGGCCTGATCATCGATCAACCGGGTATACTGCCGGAATTTGTCAAAATTACCCTGACGCACCGCTTCCTGTACCAGGGCGATCGCCATCGGACTGGTCAGGTGCTCTTCCCCTTCACAATGATAATGGTACTCGCCCCCGCAATCCAGTTCGGTAGCGGCAGGATCGCGGCGAACAAATCCTTGCAGATGCCGCTTGATCGTTTCCTGCGCGATTTCCCCCAGGCCGATCCCGCTGATACGCGATGAGGTGCCGGTAAAATACTGGCTGATCACATCCATATTGATGCCCACGCACTCGAATAATTGAGCCGCGTGATAACTGCGCAAAGTCGATATTCCCATCTTGGATATCGTCTTCAAAATACCCTTTTTGATCGAATTAATATAATTGTCGACAATCTGTTCGGGTTCCATTTCAGATGGAATCTCATTGCGTTGATGCAGCAGATTCAACGTCTCGAATGCCAGATACGGGTTGATGGCATTTACGCCGTAACCGCATAACAGGCAGAAATGCATCACTTCACGGGGTTCTGCGCTTTCCAGAACGATTCCCGCTTCTCCACGCAAGCCCCGTTCCAGCAGACCATGGTGCAGCGCAGCGCCCACCAGTAAACTGGGAATGGCTGCCATCTTCTCGGTAACGCCCCGATCGCTGACAATCAGCAATGACGCGCCATCGTTGATGGCCGATACCGCCGCCGAAATCATATCGTCTATACCGGCTTGCAATGCTTCGCCCGGATTGTCACCGGTTACCTCGAACAATGCCGGAATGGTGACGACCTTGAAATCTTTCCGCTGGACATTTTTCAACCGGTCAATGTCTTCATTGGTCAGAATAGGATGCGGCAGCTTCAATTGCCGGCAGTGTTCAGGAGTCTCATCCAGCAGATTCTGTTGCTTGCCCGTAAAACTCATCAACGACATGACCAGCCCCTCTCGCAACGGATCGATGGGCGGATTGGTCACCTGGGCAAACAGCTGTTTGAAATAATTAAACAACAGTTTGGGGCGATTGGATAGCACCGCCAGCGGCGTATCGGTCCCCATGGAACCAACCGGCTCCTGACCCGTAACGGCCATCGGCACCAGCAGCATCTTCTGCTCTTCACTGGTATACCCGAAAGTTCTCAACAGCTTGACGACTTCTTCTTCCGGCATACTGCCCGGCTGGGCCGCGCTGAATAATCCTCTCAATTCGATAATATTCTGCGACAACCAGCGCCGATAGGGCTTTTGTCGCGAAATCTTGCTCTTGATTTCGTTGTCGGTAATAATCCGGCCTTCCTGCGTATCCACCAGGAACATGCGTCCGGGTTGCAGCCGGCCGCGCGATTGCACCTGATCCGCCGGAAAATCGATCACACCCACTTCGCTGGCCGCCACTACCAGGCCATCCTTGGTGATCACATAACGCGCCGGCCGCAAACCGTTGCGGTCCAGCACGCCGCCCACATACCTCCCATCGGTAAACACCATCGCTGCCGGGCCATCCCATGGCTCCATAATCGATGCGTGATATTCATAAAACGCCCGTTTGTCGGCGCTGATATGATATCGCGGTCCAAACGCCTCCGGAATCATCATCATCATGGCATGGGGCAATGAACGCCCAGACTGCACCAGCAATTCCAGGGCATTGTCAAAACTGGCCGAATCACTGGCGCCGGGAATCATCACCGGAATCAGATCCTTGATACGCTCGCCAAACAGTGGACTGGCCATGCGCTTTTCCCGGGCGCGCATCCGGTTATAGTTCCCGCTCAAGGTATTAATCTCACCATTGTGCGCGATACAGCGGAACGGTTGCGCCAGCTTCCAGCTTGGAAACGTATTGGTGCTGTAACGCTGATGCACGACGGCCATGGAAGAGACCAGCCGTTCATCGCGCAAATCGGGATAATATGCGAATAACTGTGGCGCCAGGAACATCCCTTTATAATTGATCGTCTTACTGGACATGCTGCTGACATAAAAATCTACGGCCGACTCGCCAAACTTCTCACGGATCTCTTTCTCGGCGTATTTCCGTGCCTGATACAGCTTCCGTTCCAGTTCTTCTCCCTTAAGGCCATTCCCATCAATGAACAAGGTCTTGACCGAAGGCTCACAGGATAACGCCAGTTCGCCCAGGCAACTGCTGTCCGTGGGAACGTTACGCCAGAAGATGGTCTTCATGCCGTATCGGGCAACGCCCTTTTCCAGTACTTCATCGCATCGGCGGCGCAGTTCAAGATCCTGCTTGGGACCAAACACCACCGCGACGCCATAGAGTCCGGCCTCCGGCAATGTATACCCCAGCCGCACCGCTTCTTCACGGCAGAATTGATCCGGTATCTGAAACAGTATGCCGGCGCCGTCTCCGGTAATCCCGTCGCTGCCGGCCGCGCCTCGATGCTGCAGGTTCATGAGAACCTGGTTGCCCAGCTCCAGTATCCGATACTCGCGTTTGCCGCTGAGGTTGACCACCGCGCCTATGCCGCAGGCATCGTGTTCTCGACGGGCTTCATACAGCCCAAAATCACCAGGAGGTTTCGTCATCATAATACCTGGTATCCTTTCCTTTACAGTCAGGTAGTCAGTATAATTCTATTTACAGTTCATAGCGCCCGCTTGGCAGAAACACAAAGCTTCGCGTCTTGATTCTTGCGAGCGATCGGGTATTTCCATACTCGACAGGTATAATATTATAGTCAAATCTTCGGTTAGCGTTCCGAACAGTCCTGTTCTGTTCTCGCTGATCCCGTTGTATCAGGGAGGTTGCGCTATTATTTAAAAGACAATCGCGGGTTATCCTGAAAAAATTTCGCAAGACTTTCAACTATAGTCATTTTGGTGTTTTTTGTCCAGAAAATTCCACAGGGGTATCAGGCGGCTCAACTCCCCGAAAACCCAGATCCAAAATTTGCCTTAGCCCTTTTCTGACAGACAGTTAGAGCGCAGACATTAAAATGCCCGTGGGAATAGGAGTTCCCACGGGCATTATGATCACTTAACTGGTTATCGATTAACGAATAAAAAGCATCTCTGCGTAAGAAGGTAACGGCCATACTTCCGCGTCGACAATGGATTCCAGCTTGTCAGCCGCATCACGAACTGCATTCATGGCTGGTACGACCTCTTTATTGTAGCACTGGGCCTTGGCCGCGGTGTCATCCAGACCCGATGCTTTGCAGCGAACGGCATCCAGGGCGGCTATGGCGCCGTCCAGCGCATCGATTAGTTCGGTCACTTCGCCCAGTTTCGCGCTCAACGCCTTGACCGAACCGCCGGCTTCTTTCACTGACAAGACCGAACTGGCCAACGAACCGGCATAGTCGGCGCTGGCCGGCAGAATCTGGCGGCGGGCCATATCCAGCGTTGTTAACGCTTCAATATTAATCGTCTTGAGATAAGCTTCTAACAGAATTTCAACGCGAGCATGCAATTCTTCTTCGCTTAAGACATTGTGCCGCGCCAACACTGCGACATTGTCCTTTTCCAGAATCGTCTCAATCGAATCGACTGAGGATGGAATATTGGGTAATCCGCGCTTGGCCGCTTCATCCACCCAGGCCTGCGAATAATTGTCGCCATTGAAGACGATTCGCGCGTGTTCTTTGGCGATCTTCTGCAAGATCTTCTGAACCGTCGACTGGACATCGCTGGCCTTGTCCAGTTCATCCGCAATTTCTTTCAGAATATCGGCAACAATGGTATTGATCACAAAGCAGGGACCGGAGGTCGACTGACTGGATCCGACCATACGGAATTCAAAACGGTTGCCGGTAAAGGCAAATGGACTGGTACGGTTACGGTCCGTGCAATCTTTTGGCAGCGGTGGCAGCGAATTAACGCCCAGTTTCAACTGGCCGCCCTGACGGCTGCTGGAAGCGCCGCCCGCTGCGAGCTGTTCGAATATTTCCGTTAACTGATCGCCCAGGAACGCGGACACAATCGCCGGAGGCGCTTCATTCGCGCCCAGACGGTGTTCATTACCCGTTGTGGCGACACTGGCGCGTAACAATTTGGCGTATTTGTCGACCGCCCGAACTACCGCGCACAGGAACACCATAAACACCATATTCTCATGCGGGGTTGAACCAGGATCCAGCAGGTTGATCCCGTCGTCCGTGCCCATGCTCCAGTTATTGTGCTTGCCGGAACCATTGACACCCCGGAACGGCTTTTCATGCAGCAGACAGACAAAATCGTGACGAATCGCTACCTTGCGCAAGGTTTCCATGGTCAGCTGATTATGATCGGTCGCCACATTGACGGTTGCGAAGATCGGGGCAATCTCATATTGCGCGGGGGCTACTTCATTGTGCTGGGTCTTGGCGGATACGCCCAGTTTCCATAATTCTTCATTCAGCTCATTCATGAAAGAAGCGATCCGCTCATGCAATGCGCCAAAATAATGATCTTCCATTTCCTGACCACGGGGCGAAGGCGCCCCAAACAGGGTGCGGCCCGTCAATACCAGGTCAAGACGTTCTTCATAAAAGCTGCGGTCGACCAGAAAATATTCCTGTTCCGGACCCAAAGTCGCAATCACCCGCTTGGATGTCGTATTGCCCAACTTGCGTAATACTCGCATCGCCTGGGTATCCAGTGCGTCCATGGAACGCAGCAAGGGCGTCTTCTTATCGAGCGCGTGTCCGGAATAACTGCAAAATGCGCAGGGGATATACAAGGTAATATTGCTGCCGTCTTCCTTGATAAACGCAGGCGAGGTGCAATCCCAGGCAGTATAACCGCGGGCTTCAAAGGTGGCGCGCAAACCGCCCGATGGAAAACTCGAGGCGTCAGGCTCACCTTGTACCAGCGCCTTGCCGCTGAATTCCATGATCATCTTGCCATCCGAAGTCGGGGCGATAAATGAATCGTGCTTTTCAGCGGTCATCCCGGTCATCGGCTGGAACCAGTGACAATAATGCGTCGCGCCTTTCTCGATTGCCCAGTCTTTCATGGCATTGGCCACAATGTCGGCCAGAGCCGCATTCTCCAGCGGATGATTCTCCTTAATGGTTCGCTGTAATTCCTTGAATATATTCTTCGGCAGACGCTCACGCATCACGCTTTCGTTAAATACATTGCTACCAAAAAGCTCTGTTGAACTGTTACTTTGACTACTTGATTCAGCGGTTCCCATATGTTTGTAACTCCATAAGCAGGTTTAAACGTTTTCCGGTTTCCTGCTCGAAACCGAAATATTATCCAAAATATCTTAAGCCTTACAACAGGCCTTGAAATCCTATAACTCATGCAAACGATATGCCAATAATACCTAAATTATAACAAATCTGTGGCAACCAATTGCCTCACCCCCTGGAAGATAGCGCGCGACACGGTTATCTTTCATGCCAAATCGACATATCTAGCTCTAGTAAAGTAGGTTACAAACAATACGCCTCAACTTGGTAGCCAATCTCGTTTAAAAAGACATTGGCCATGCCGTTTTATTTATTGTCAAACCTGCACTGATTTTCCACTATTTAGCATGGTATTTATTTTTTTCATAAAATACAATTTTGTACCATAAACTAATGTTGCTACATTTTTGTAGCATTTTCTCCGGTATTTACCGGTTAACATCAGTTATTATTCCGTTTTTTTTTCATGGTTAATGGGTGGGCCTGGCAAAATGTTATTTCAAAAGCGCCTGTAAATTAAATCTTTGGTTATGTCTCATTTTCACTTCCAGATTTTCGGATTAATAAAATTATCGTTGGATTCCCGATCCTGATCGCTCGATAAATGTAAATAAGGGAGTTGGTTTTATTTTTCAAAAACCCACTGGAACCCCTATGTAATGGCATGGCGCATTGATATCAGCGGCGATAACCTGCGAGTGACACTCGATCTTCGCAAGCGGGGCAAGAACGAAGTAATCCTTCCTGCCAATATCTTCGAGGAACTCCGGCAAATGAACATTCCTGTTACCGATTCAGTCCGCCAATCGGTTAATGCGGCATTGTCAGTGGAAATCCAATCTCCCTCACTCACAATTTTACAGGGCCAACCGGCCGAACCAGGTCGGAATGCTTTCTTTCAATGGTCCGATAAGCTGGACCCCGAAAAAATCCACGCCGGGGTAAATAACCAACTGGACACCGCCCAGGAAAGTTTTTACGAACAATCCCATCTGATTCTTGTTAATCGTAATGACATTTTGGGGGTGTATCACATGGCAACACCCGGTAAATCCGGCCTCGATGTCTTCGGTCGTGTTGTTCCACCTGTTCCCGGCCAGGAACTGACATTGGAAGCAGGCGAAAACGTTCAGATGGACCCGGACGGTCGGACGTTTATCGCATTATGCGACGGCGAGCCCAAACTCGAAAACGGAACACTCTGGGTCGATCCCATTCTTCATATTAAACACGATATCGATTTCTCGACTGGCAATATTCGTTTCAGTGGCAGCGTCAACGTCAAAGGCGACATCAAAGACTTGTTCACCGTACAGACCGGCGGCGATCTGGAAGTGGGTGGGACCATTGAAGCGGCCGTCGTCGAATGCGGCGGCTCACTCAAAGTGACACGCGGCATTCTGGGCAAAGAAAAGGGATCCATCAAAGTCAAATCCGACCTGACCGCCCGCTACCTTTCCAACGTTCAAATCTGGGCCGATGGCAACATCACCGCGGAATCGGAAATTGTCAACTGCGACCTGAATTGCCGGGGCAATATCCTGCTGCAACGTGGCGCTATTCATGGCGGACAGGTCACGGCCACCGGATCGATCGATACCCCGGCCCTGGGCAGCCATAACGGTGTTCGCACCACCATCCGGGCCGGAGTGGATCCTTACCTCGATCGCCAGATCAAACAAATGCGGCAGGAAAAAGAATGCCATGAAAAAGTCATCGCCGATCTGATGCCCCGCGCCAAAGACATGCTCTATGCCCTGCAAGGCAAACCCAATGACAAACTGAAAAAAATGGCTGACGATATCCGGCTCAGCCGCAATGCCCTGGAGACCATCGCGCGGGATATGGCCGCTATGGAAGAAGAACTCGAAAAAAACCAAACCCAACACATTATTGTACACAAAGTCATTTATCCCGACACCCTGCTTTATATCGGAAAATTCCACCTGTTAGTAACCGATGAACTGCACGGCCCCATGATCATCTCTGCCCCGGACTCCCGCGACCCCGCAGCCGCGCCCCAGTTCCGTAGTTATACCGAAGAATCCTTGAAACCAGCCTGACTGCGGCCCTGAGCCATCATGGGCCGGCTCTTTTCGTTTCAAAAAACACTTGACCCTATAAGAATAAACATGGGCGCGGCGATACCTACCTTGGCGCCAGCCAGTTCTCCGCCGTCAGCGCCAGTTCATCTAGATCGACAATGCCATCGCCGCCATACCCCCCATCATCACCCAGCCAGTTCAACGCCAGGTACCCGTAGTCAATCAAATCTACCCCATACGCCCCCGCCACATCGCCCGGGATATCCTTCTGATTCCATAACATCGGCGCCCCGCCGCCACCCCAGGGCATATGCCAGATCCCTCTAATCCCGTTGGCCGCCTCACCCACAAAATCCCAGCCCTTGGCCGCAAAAGGCCCGCGCTCTTGCATCAGTTCGGACGACAATCCGGCAATATCCTTTCCCGCGTGCAAACCAATAACATTCTTTATCCCCGTCTCAAACTTATCCCGGTTCCAGAACGATTCGCGCACCAGCAGCCCGTCTCCATAGACACTGCCCGCCAATGCCCCCGCACTGGCAGTCGCACCCTCCGGCATCCAGATATCGCAATCGGAATAACAACGCTTGATTTCCCCGCCATTATTGATACCGACCAGCCCCCCCAGCGTCCCATACGTATACCCAGTAACAATCGTACCGGCCGCGTAACAGTTCTCGATCAGCCCGCCATGGGTCTGATACGGATACTCTCCAATCGTCGCCGCCAGCCCCCCCACCAGCACATTCCGCGCCGCCGGGTTCACCACTATCTCAAAATCGACCAGCCCCAGGTTCTGAATCACCGCCCCATCCAGATAAGCAAACAATCCCAGATGCGTTTCCGGCTCAGCCAAATTCTGATTCGACATCTTAAAATTCTTCAGCACATAACCATCCCCATCCAGCGCCCCCGTAAACGGCATCGCCGGCTCACTGAAATACCGCCCCACCGGCCCAATCTCCGCCCCCCCAAAATCCAGATGAGCCGTCAATATAAAATGTTTATCATAATCCCCCGTATTCTCACCCAGCGCAATCCAGTCCGCCACCGTCCCGATCCGGAAAGGATCTCCCTCCGTCCCCATTCCCCCGCTATACTGCCCCCAGCCCAGCCCGGCCAGCACAGCAACATAAACCACGATAAATCCAAACCTTACATTACTTCTATTCTTATCCATTGCCTTGTCTCCAATAGCTTGCTTTCAATCAATACAGGATCATAACACACCCACCCGGTTTTAGCAATCCTGTTCCACAATAATTCAATATTCCCCCAAAGCCAACTCCATTATTTCCTCATCTGTCAATACCCGCCGGTAAATCATCACCTCGTCTATTTTCCCACCAAACGCCCGGCCGCCACCGGACTTGTCTCCCAAAGTCACTGGAATGTTTACTGTCCCGGTCAATCGCCCCCCTGACATAGCTGTCTGTTGCATTACGTCAACTTCTATGCCATCAACATAAATATGAACTTTTCGATCACCCTGATCATCATACATCATCACCACATGATACCAGCGACCCACCTCCGGAGCAAACATCGTTTCAGTCAGGGCATCAGTCACATTACCACCGACGAAACCAGTCAGATGCCCGTTATTTGTACCCCACAACTGAAAACTCCATTGATGTTCATTGGTATTACGCTGGCCAATTAATTGCATCGTTTGCGTGCTGGATATAGCATCTGCCCGAATCCACATCGCAACACTGAAAGCATCGTAGCCCGAAACCGCTGTCAGGTCACATCTGGCCACATCATCCACTCCATCCAACTTCATCGCGCCAGTTCCAAAACGATACATGCCGGCTTCCTGGGTATAGTTCGCGCCATTTAATAAACTGGCAAAATGTCCGCCAACGATATCATTGCCCGAATAATCAAGCGGCCAGTAGGCAACCATTTTTTCCCGGTCTGCCATGGTTAATATTTCATCTTTTGTCAGTTCTCGTGGATAGATTTGTACCTCATCAATGCTACCTTTGAACGCGCGCGAACCTCCGATACGATCACCGATTGATAATTTTACGTCAGAATTTCGAATCATCGGTGCTCCACTTAAGGAAGTCTGTTCTACAATACCAACTTCTATGCCATCAACATGAATATGTATAATCTTGTCTCCAGCGTCATCATAAGTCATCGCGACATGGTACCATCGCCCTGCCTCAGGTACAAATGAGGTCTCAGTAATCGCATTCCCGCCATTTCCCTCAATAAATCCTGTTAAATGCCTGCCATTCGTACCCCATATCTGCAAACTCCAGATATGCTCTGATAGGGTCCTTTGACCGATAAGATGAACTGTTTTATAAGCGGGCACCTCATCCGCCTTAAACCAGAGCGCCACACTGATTGCAGAGGCATCATTGGGAATGACGTTACCACGGCATATGGCAATATCATCCTCGCCGTCCATCCTCATTGCACCCTGGCCTGCCCGATAGTCACCCGGAATCTGTGATATACAAGCCCCGTTTTCCAGCACGGCATTGTTCATATTCCTCAGATCATCACTATTTGTGTCAAACGGCCAGTATGAGAAAGGTTGATCTAATTCTGCGATTTCATAGATTTCATCTATCGTTAATATCCGGTGATAAAGCCGCAGATCATCAACGTTGCCACTAAACGCCCGGCCCCCTCCAATACGATCCCCAACGGATACTGGAATAGTCGTATTGGGATACAATTCGTCTTCCATGGCGACCTGCTGAACGGTGGTAACTTCCTCGCCATTGATATACAGATGCACCTTACGGTCATCATAGTCATTATAGGTCATAGCGACATGATACCAGCAATCTCGTATCGGCGTAAAGCTGGTCTCGGTTAATGCATAACTGCTGGCTCCACTAACATATCCGGTCAGATGAGCTTCATTCGCACCCCAGAGTTGCAAACTCCACAAATGATCAGTGCCATCACGCTGTCCGATGATATGCATGGTTCGATTGAACAGAATCTGATCCACTTTGATCCACATGGCTAACGAAAAGAGCCTTCGGTCAGGTAGCGTATGCTCACTTTCACATTCCAGCAGGTCATCAACACCATCGAATTTAACCGCTCCCATCCCAATCCGGAAATCGCCCGGTTCCTGAACCAGCATGGCGCCATTTTTCATCTCGGCCTCTATCCCCTGTTCAATATCCATGCCATCCACATCAAACGGCCAGTGCGTTACCAGCGACACCTTTTCACCCAGTTCCGGCTGGGCCAGCCAATTATCCGCAATCATCCCCAGTTCGGCAGCATCCACACAACCATCAGGCCCAGATACTCCATCAAATTGATAATTACCGTCATCATTCAGCCAGTCTATCGACAACCGATCGAAATCGGCCAGATCAACCCCATATCCTCCCGCTACATCACCGGGAATATCCTTCTGATTCCACAACATAGGTAGTCCAGCCTGTCCCCAGGGCATATGCCAGATATCATCCATGCCATTCTGAGTTTCACCAATAAAATCCCAACCGCTCTCAAGATAAAATCCACTCGTCTGCATTGCCTCTAACGGCAAACCCAGGATATCATATACACTGGGTGACAGCATTCTTCCCACTCCTCTGGCATCCTTTTCCACATTCCAGAACGATTGACTGATTCCATTCCCTTTTCCGATCGATAGCCCCATCAATGCGCCGGTATAAGCGGGAGCATTGTCTATATCCTCGATTTTACAATCAGCATAACATTGACTGATTCTTCCACAGTAATTGTAGCCAACAATACCTCCAAATTGTCCATACGGGCTATAGTGCCTGATAATACCAGTCACATAACAATTATTGATATGACAACCATTGGTATACGGAGATTCCGAACTGACTTTTCCTGCGATACCGCCAACGCTGACATTGTAATTAATATTTTCGTCAACTGTTATTACAAAATCCACTAATCCGAGGTTCTGAATAACCGCGCCATCCACAAAGGCAAACAATCCCATACTTCTTTGCGGAAAGCTTGATGCAGGAAATGTCATTTTTAAATTTTTAATACTATGACCATTACCCTCAAAAAAGCCGGTAAAAGGTATATCATTAGTAACATTATTACTATCACTAAAAGCCCCAATAGGCTTAATTTCAATGCCTTCAAAATCCAGATCAGCCATCAGGATAAAATGCTTATCCCAAACCTCCGGTGTCTCGGATAACCAGCGCCACTGACCAGCCGTATTAATTTGATATGGATCCAATTCAGTTCCGTTCCCCAGGCAGGGCAATCCTCGCGAAACTACCAATCGGGCCGTCAATCCAACTGCAAGCGTTTGCCCACTTACCGGATATTGCCTGATAACGTGCCCCATTGCAACCTCAGATGAAAATTCTTCATCTGATACAACCTGCAATCCAAGATCAGACAATATCAGATACGCCTCATTCCTTTCATATCCAATGATATTTGGCATCATGATTTCAGTTTGCCAGGCCAGAGTAGGATAATACCCTTCATACAAAACCCAATTGGCCCCATCGCCATCATCCTCACTGAAATCCCAACCGGCATCCAGATAGGTCTGTAGATTCAACATAGCCGACGTAGCCAAGCCAGTTCCTCCGCTACTGGAAGACCGTCCAGAAGTTTCAATATCCCAGAAACAATTATTTATTGTTCCATAATTATAATAACAAAATCCACCCGCATAAGCATTATTTACATAACCTTTAGAATAACATTCACTAATAATACCATTAGAATTACTTCCACAAAAACCTCCACACCCAGAATCATTTCTAACATCAACATCAGCATAACTGCGACTGATAGTACCGTTAGTAAGACTGCCACATAAACCGCCAACATAGCCATAATTATCGTAACCGTTTACCTTGCCTCTTACATAACAGTTCGAAATCTCTCCATAGCATCTACCGCATACACCACCAACATATCCTCTGCCTTGTATGTCGACCTTTTCCAACCCCAGGTTTCTGATTTGACTTTCCGGTCCAAGAACTCCACACAAGCCCATATAATCACTATCAGTTTTTGATATCATAAGATTATATATAATATGCCCATCGCCATCCAATACGCCGTTAAAGGGCGATGAAGTTGAAGTTCCAAGCAAAGCCTGGGTAAACACGCCACCTTCTCCTGTTCCCGCCCCTGCCAGATCAATATCAGCAACTAAAACATAATGCTTGTCGAGATCACCGGCTAGGCTTAGCTCAACCAGATCATCGGCATTACCAATCTCAAATGGATCATCCGGAGTACCATTACCACCGGAATATTTAATCCCACGCGATATTACCAGAATAACAGGCTGTCCTCTATTAGCCATTTGTCCGGATAGAGTCTCTTGGCGAATCAGTTCTCCTTCAGAAACCGTTTTACTATATTCTGCAATAATATAAACTGATAATCCGGCATTCGCTATGGCAGCTTGGGCTGAAGCCAGATCCATTCCATTTACATCAGGGATAAAAACCAGATCGGCGGATTCCCAGCTCAGCGCCGGATAACTATTGGGATACATCGACCAGTCCGCTATGTCACCATCCTCATCACTAAAATCCCAACCCGCAGCCTGATATGGCTCAACAGTAAACATTTGGCCATGTGACGGACTGGGTGTGCTTGTACTGCCCGTAACCATTGGTTGTCCGGTTGAATATATTTCCCAGAAACATTGTCTGATGGTAGCTCCATAAGTATAGGCATAAAATTCTCCCGCTGAAAATCTATCCATCACTCCAGATGCATAACATTGACTCAGAACACTACCTGAGTAAATATGACCACCAAAAACACCCGAACTACCCCAGGTATCATTATGGGCGATGGTACTGAAGCTATAACATTGATCAATAACGCCGCCGAGACAATTTCCAACAAAACCCCCAATGTAAGTTGTGCCTTGCACATAAACATTTTTAGCGTAACATCGTGAGATGCTGCCCCTTACTCGACCGCAAAAACTGCCAACATAGAAGTCGCCGACAACTTTTATATTCTCTATTCCCATATTCTTGACTTCTGCTTCTGAATCAATCCGATAAAATAGGCCGTTATAACTTTGATGGATGGCTTGAATCTCCATATTCCTGATAACATGCCCCTTACCATCAAATACACCGTTAAAACCACTTCCGAAAGCAATTAATGAGGAATTAAGTATAATGTGATCCATATCGATATCCTGATTCAATTCAAAATACTTATCCCAATCCATTGAGTGCTGCCTTAAATTCATTAAATCATCAGCGGTGTTTATGATATAGGGATCTTCAGAAGTGCCACTCCCTTCATAAGTCCGTTCTGGATACGGAGCATTGATTGCGTTTCCACCCGTTTCTTCCCATAATAATCTGGGCGGGCTAACGCCTTCATCAATAATCCAGTTGCCATCTGTCCATCCTGTATAACTGTTTGATCGAGTCACTTGCTCCTGTGTAAGTCCCCACCCACCGGCGCTGCATGTCATTTCACTGGTTTCCATATCCCAGTAACTATCATATATCGCCCCGATTCCTTCATCGGTACCACATAACCCCCCAATGACATCCCCTTGCTTCGTCTTAGCAGTTGAATAGCACTGAGTAATAATTCCCCGGTTAGTGCCGCATAACCCACCAGTATAATTGTCACTTCCGTTCACTTCTCCTTTTGCATAGCATTGGTTTACTAAACCTCCATTTCCTCCACAAAATCCACCTACATCCTCTTTTCCACTGACATGACCAATAAAAAAACACTGGTTTATCGATCCGCTATTCCCTCCACATAATCCCCCGATATTTTCACTACTGCCTATGATTGTTCCTGTAGCAAAGCTCCGAAAAATTGTCCCGCCGGTATAACCAGCTAAACCTCCAACAGTCCAATTTCCTGAAACAGTTCCATCGAATTGACACCAATTAATAGTACCGTTATTATTCCCAACTAAACCACCAGTACCAGAATAACCTGTTATATCCGTACTCTGAACCTTACAAAGTTCAATAGAAGCCTCACTATAACCACATAATCCGCCAACATAATATCGACCTGCTAGTGTGCTATTCTTAACTCCCACATTCTCAATCTTCCCATTTGATATAGTGCCGAAAATTCCAATAAAATCCTTACTTGACTGATTTATAGAAAAATTATTTATGGTATGACCATTGCCATTAAAAACTCCACTAAATGAATTTCCTTGAAAACCAAATGTTCTTGTATCTTCATCCCACGCAATTACTGCATGATCAAACTCATACCCCGCCAGATCAATATCCGCCGTCAAAACAAAACACTTATCATAATCCCCCGTATTCCCCCCCAGCGCAATCAAATCCCCCGCCGTCGCAATCTGATAAGGATCCCCCTCCGTCCCCGCTCCCCCCGAATACTGCCCCAAAGACATCCCGGCCAGTAACGCAACCACAATCCCAACCAATCCCAGCCGGACACCTACTCTTTTAAAAACCATCTTCAAACTCCTGTAATGTTTTCCTTTTCTATCTTAGATAATCGAAACGCTTAAAACTTCTTCGAAAACCTTGGCAACAAAAACCAGCCGTCCAGGCCGTTAACCTTCATGTCTCTTCATGTTCTTCATGGTATAAATTCTTATATTCTATCATTTTGTATCTATCCCCTGATACTAATCCAGATTCTGACAGATCAACTCAGCATTAATCTTTCCTTGCTTTATCCTGTAAATCCTGTGATCCTGTCTAAAAAGCTGTTTTCTTCGTGCCTTGGTGCTTTTGTGTGATATCTTCTACCAAACTCCATTGCCCCCCCGGCAGTTCTCTCCATTATACACGTTAAAAAAATACAAAAAACAGATATCCCAAAGCTAAAATCCCGGCCATCAAACTCAACCGGGCATAAAATATATTTTACCAACCCACCCCCCATTATCCAACAAAAAAACAAGTGGCACGAGCATCCTGCCCGTGTTTTTCTTCTCATTCCCTGTCCCCCCCAACGTACCATGACCATCCCACCCGTAATTTCACCTTTTCGTCTCTTTTGTCTTTTTCGTCTTTTCGCCTTTTTCCCCCCACCGTATGGAGTACACCGCTTTAGCGTGCTTTTATTAAATCGCTCTTTAACAACCAAATACCCCCTCCGTAAACCAGACCCAGAAACCTTCCTGATTTTTTCATGCATTCCATCCCTTTCTATGCTTTAACTTCTTTTATTACAAACACTTACACCTTCTTCCTTCCGTGTATTCCGTGTATTCCGTTGTTCTAACCTCTTATATTATAAGGATTTAAATATACTCACTTTGCCCCCGCCCAATAAAACGTCTCTCCAACGCGAAACAAACCCAACCCAAGTCAAAATTATTATAACTAATTACCTGGCATTGACATACAAAATATATTTTCCAAACACTTAACCTGGTATTATATCAATCAGCATCAATTCGCGTTAAGTATTCATCAACCCTCCCGGCTGTTTTTCTTCGCGGCCAGCCCCCCATGTGCCCCTCCCAAAGTGAAACGAACCCAATCATACCCATCTTAACAATATCTTTTCCAAAATGGCCTACCATTATTGTACACTGAATTGGGTATCACCATATGGTACTACCATCGTGTAAACATAAACGACCAAACTGACCCACATTAGAATATTTAGCTGACCAGATTAAATCTGACCTGCGATACTGGACGACCCAATCCGGCGCCCAGTTTCTTTATCTTCTATATGCCGCTTTATCATATCGATCAAATTCATAGGATCAAAAGGCTTGGAGATATAATCATCCATCCCCGCTTCCAGACACATCTCCCGGTCCCCTTTGATCGCGTTGGCTGTCAAGGCGATAATCGGAATCCGTTTCCCATTTCGGCTGCAAACAACACCCGCCTTCTCTCGGCGCCGGATCAACCGGGTCGCTTCAAATCCATTCATGATCGGCATGGCGCAATCCATCAGAATCAAATCATAATTGCCAGTCTGGGCCTCTTCCAGGGCGTTATGGCCATTTTCGACGATAACATACCCCATCCCAGCCATCGCCAGGATATGCGATGCGACTTCCTGATTGATTTCATTGTCTTCGGCAATCAATATATAAGGGGTACCCCTCTCGTCAAGCAGCGCTGTTTCACGTTTATCAGATTTATTGACATTCACCGGCTCAGAGAGATTCGATCTGTCTGGTGGCGCCAACTCAAGCAGACTATTATACAAACTCGAAGGGGTTATCGGCTTGGCCAGTATTTTGTCAATTTTCGTACTTGCCAGTAAATCACTGCTATGCTCATTATTGATCACGGTCAATAGTATAATTCGACTGGTCCCGCTCAGCCCGCTTTGAATCAACTCCCTGGCCAGCGCGACCCCGTCGCCATCCGCCAGACTGTTATCCAGAACAATGACATCATACGGACAACCGGATGTTTGCCCTTTTTCAAGACAGTCACGCACTTCCTGACAGTTCTCAACACTCTCCGCTTCATAACCCCATTTGTCTAATAATGTCATCAACGCCTTTAATTGAGTTGGATTATCATCCCCGATTAGAATTCGTTTACTGTCAATCGGATTCACCGGTTCCAGCCGCGGCACGATCCGCAGCAGGTTCGCTGTCAGCTCCAGCGTAAACCAGAATGTGGCGCCCTCTCCCTTGACCGACTCCACTCCGATATCCCCCCCCATAATCTGTACCAACTGCTTACAAATGGCCAGTCCCAATCCAGTGCCGCCATATAAACGCGTTGTGCTCGTGTCTTCCTGGGTAAACGGATCGAATAATGTGGAAATCGCCTCCGGCTCAATACCAATCCCGGTATCGGTTATCTCAAATTTAACGGTAATCTTGTTATCCTGAACCTGTCCTCTCATCGCGTTGATCAGAATTTCTCCGCTTTGGGTAAATTTAACCGCGTTCCCCACCAGGTTGATTAATACCTGCCGGATTCGTTCTGCATCCCCATACAAAGGTTCGGGAATATCCGGATCCATCAGGCAGATTAATTCCAATCCTTTTTCGTTCACTTGTGCCGAAAAAATATGGATAACATCCGCAAGAATCTTCTCCAGATGAAATTCCTCATTCTCTATACTCATATGCCCGGCTTCAATCTTTGAAAAATCCAGGATATTATTGATTAGCGCGAGCAACGCGTCTGCTGATTTCTGTGCCATTTCGCAATAATGCGCCTGTTTATCTTCCAATGGTCCTGTCCGCATCAAATCCAGCATGCCAATGACACCGTTCATAGGGGTTCGGATCTCATGGCTCATTGTCGCCAGAAAATTACTCTTGGCCTGATTGGCCGCCTCCGCGGTATTTTTTGCCTTTTCCAGTTCTTCCGTGCGCGCTTCCACCATCGCTTCCAGATGACTGCGATGCTGCGCCAGTTCGGCTTCACGGCATTCGATCTGGCCGGCCATCATATCAACCTGCCGGGCCAGCATGCCAATCATATCGTTAAACTTCATACCGATCCGATACGCCAGATTCCCCCGGCTGATTTCTTCCGTCGCATGATTGATTAATTGTAAGCGCACCCGCAAACTATTGATAACGAAAAACATCGTTAAGATCAATAAGACGGAACCGGCAACTAACGAGATGGTCTTGGCAAAACGCGCCATGGCCAGCCGATGGAGTACATTTTTCGTGACAACCTCAATGTCTCCCTTGAGCTGATTGCAATACGCAACGCCAACCGATTTAGCTTCATCAACTAATCGGGTTATAGTTGCCATGGTCACTTCGGCATTATCGCGCGTTGGATCGTCAAAATAAACCGATTTATAGGAATATAATGCCGTCCGGCATTGACGTTCTTTTGATGCCAGAGTCTTACGAAAATTGGCATCTGTCATATAGACAAACGACGGATTCTCCATCATCTGACGAATCCTGTTTAAATGCTCTAAACCATCGTCTGCTTCTTTAGTTTGATGAAATGACAGGTCATGAAAATAAATACTGAATTCTGAAAATTCATTCAGGATATCCGTCGTAATAATTAAAGCTCGATTGCTATGAACAATTTTGTCCTGAATAATGCCGGTCACCCGAATCGACATAAAATAAGACGAAGCCAGCATAAGCGTCATAGTCACGAGAATGACGATAGTAGCCACTTGATAAACAAATTTAAAAGAATGTCTCATATCGGGCTTTATGATATTACGATCAGACGTTGAAAAAATTCATCAGATTATTCGATGGAAAGAATGAGCCGATCAAAAGCGTTTCCCGTTCGATACAAGGGTTGCCACCATTCCGGTTCTACTGCTGAACAGGCCATCTCATATAATGTCACAACAAATGGATACTCCTTGCCGGTTTCAAATTGAATATCATCATCATGCTCGGTATTCAACTGGCGGCAGGCTTCGATCGTCCAATAGCCATTTTGCCAGCGGCCTTTACCGACAACATCCGCTCGACTACCCTCAGGCTGGCGTGGATAATACAATCCGATATAATCGCCGCCATAGTCCAACGGAGTCTCCTCACGATAGGCGCTCTTGCCTTCATCCGCGATCCGTTGTAAATACAATGTTCCAAATTTGTCAGATGGCACGACCAGGGCTTTGTCCGCTTCTTCTCTGGTCATCAATTGATATTTATCATCAAAATATCCCGCCGGATTTGTCCGGCACGCCTTCCAGAACCAGATGTCCGCTTTATGTGGCTCTACCTTATCTGGATCGAATCCCATATAACTGCCTTCCATGGCCCACTTGAGCACCAGCATATCCTCCCGGTCCATCATCGGTTTATAGATTTTTTCCTGGGCATCCCATTCCCAGGATTTATGCGTTTCCGAAGCCGCCTCATCTGGATACCGGGCCAACAGATAGATCTTGCCATCATAATACCCGGCTCGCAATTCGATAGCCCGTTGGGAACTGAAATCCAGTGTTTCAATAGATTGGGCCTGACTCCAGACCGCATCGCTGCCATCGCCATCAACCTCCGGCTTGCCATCCAGCGGACCACACACCAGTTGAATCGTTTTTGGCGCACGTTTATGTGGCACAAAATCAAGATAGTCATTCGCCTGTTTAGATGGTTTCTCGATAGCATTTTCACTTTTCACTATCGCCGGCGTTTTCTCGGATGATAGATCTCCATTACCCTTAGACTGATCGCCTGTATTACCACCCTGTTTTTCACAACCCATCAATAGAATCCCACAAATGACAGTCAGGCAGAATATCAAGTGCTTTTTCATAGTGATACCTATATTTTAATGTAAAGAACTATATAAACGCTTAATTATAAATTCGTTACATTAAATATCCGACTTTAACTACTTGCTCGGTACCAGACAATATTTATCAAGATAGATACAAACTACTAGAATTTAACAAGTTGCATTCTTTCATATTCGAATTCATTAAGAAATTTTCAGAATGAGCCTGCTTATTGGACCTGGTATATTCACCAGGGTCTTCATCATTAACTGATTTGAAAAAGCACTAACCCGTTTCTAATAATGCTATTAGTAGGCGTTATGATATACCGACTTGCGCCGTGTTTCGGCGCAAGTCTGCTGAATATTTTACTTTTTATTGCTTAATTACTCTATAAATCTTTAATGGTATTTTTTCTAACTCAAACGTAATTCCAAATTCGGCCAGAAACCATTGCTGTGCGAATTTCCAACCTTCCGCTCCCTTCATATAGGGTATTTCCAGACTCAAAGCAGGTGAAAAACGATCCAATCCGGTCTTGTTGACAAAGATCAATCGATTCGTAGAATCTATTCGACCCTCTGTGTCACTCGAACAATAACAGAAACTCAAATTAGATAACAGACCATTCAGCGAAAATCCGTTACTTGCACTCGATACCATCATGCCCGTTTTGGGCGCGTCTTTACTGTTATAGGGAACAGGGGCAATAACATCATGATAATCTTGCAGAGACCGCCCATCGTAATGAACCACCCAGACTTCGCCGACTTCACCTTCAACTTCCTGTATCTGATAACCATACTGATCCAGAACATATCGCAACGCTTCATTTTTAGAGATATCGCAATGATAAACCAGATCGCAATTCATTTTTTTATCATCGATATCCTTATCACATTCAACCGTAATGCCATTTTCAGACCACACTGGATCGAAAATCTTAATGGTATTTGCCAGAGATTCCAACGTGCCGTTTAATGGGAATATACTGTACTCAGTTCCCGGTATCTCATTACGAGCAAAATAGATCGGATCTGGTATCGAACGCTGATGCAATTCATATTTTTCCGGAAGTGAATGCGATTGGTAATAGGTCGTCAGTTCCTTTATCCGTTGTTCGCCTGACTGAAAAACAGCCTGTTTTCGTCGCGGTATCCATGACTGGCATCCAGGATACTTTTTTTCCAGATCGATTCCCAACAATTCGCCCACCTCATTGATTGTCGCTTCTGTAATGTACATCAGATCACGTGCCAGATTTTCTTCGTTTTGCTCCAGATAGTCACGAATTGTTTCTCGAATCTGTTCCACGGCCCTGCGGTTTAAATGGTCTGGAATTTCCGGTTCAGCCTGTTGGACCTGACGCCATAACGCCCCCGCCTTATCCAGATGACCGGCTTGTACATAAGCAATGATCAATTCATTGAAATCTCGACACGACGGCGCGTACCCTTTCCAGCGTAGATAATCCTTCATTTGAATCGGCGCCAGGCGGTCAGCCAATTGGCAAACCTCATCATATTCATTTTGTTCTAGGAAACGTTTCAAAACCACTTTTTCACGCATCAAACCCAAACGGCTATCGTCCGGATACGCTTTCATCATCTCCAGACATTGATCTACCCGGTCCTTATCGCCATTTTTCAGATAGCCCCGTGCGGCCTGAACCACAAACTCCATTTCATCGGTTGAGAATTTATTAGCCGGCAGTGAGCTTTCATATTCAATCTTTTCCCATTCAACCGTACCGATTGTTTCCAATTTCTGCCGGGGGTGATTATCGTCCGCTTCACAGATTAGAGAAATAATCCCGGGCCGACGAGGATCAAAAGGATAATCCTCTGGTATAAACACCTCGCGTGATTCATCTTCCATCGTACGGTGACTGGAGGCCACCCTCTGATAATGTCGCCCCAGATCATCTTCGATACGCTCAAAGCCATAAAACATATGGCCACTGGGAGTACGATTCTGAGCTTTCCCCGCCACGATCCAGACAGCTCCTTTTTCAGTAATACCCACTTGTTTCACTTCTGGTAGATGATACCCGTTTTCTTCAAAAATCTCGGCAGGAGTATAGTTTTTCCCTCCGGGATCAGTCAGGTAAGCATACGCCAGATTAGTCCGGCCGACAGCCTGCGACCGGGCACGGGCCAGAAATTCGCTGTACTTATCGGCGTCAAAAAAGTCTTCCGACTGCTCTTTGGAATAGGTAAACTGCACATCGACACAATCGCCAAATCGCGGATCCCACAATCTCAACCGGACCGGCAATCGGCTTTCGCGTAAAACCCAGATACGCAGCCATTCCGGCGAGATGGGTGACTCCGCGTCAAAAATCAGCAAATCCTCCGAAATAGAAGCATCCTGGTTGATCAGGGGTGTCATATCCTGTAACTGAGCGCCCTGAAACATTACACGTAACATTTCATCCAGCGAAAATCTCTCGAAGGTTCCCAGTTTCTTTAACATGTTTTCAGCCATGGGATCGACTTGATCCATACTTAGCTCTGTTTTAAGAGAGCCAATATCAAAGGCATGGGTCACCTGACCTTTTTTTCCAAAAATAACCTGATCGCCAAATCGCAGGCGAGCCCGCCCCCCGGCTCCCATCCAGAGTTCATATTGCTGAGGCTGAGCTGTGGCATTGTCTTTGGTATAAACTACCGCGCTGAAAAACTGGACACTTTTAAATCGTTCGACCACATCGGCCCAGGCCACTGATGCCATCTCTGGCACTCCGGCTGTCTGGGCAACCATCCAAACTACCACCGCAGTGATAATAATCGCAGCGGCATACCTTAATTGTGTATTCATAAAAAGTCTCCATTTCGACAGATCCTTCGATCCCGCCGAAAGTCGTTGTTTCGTTTGTTCCGCTATCAAGTCGTCAAGCATTGCTTGATCTCGTTCTGGATTCACTTCGATAGCAGTATTTTCCATAATTTTTCTTATAACATCTGCGCTGGTCATTGCTTCACCTCGCTTTTGATTAATAAAGCTCGCAGTTTTTTCAATCCATATCGATAACGCCCCTGAACAGTATTAGTGGATTCACCTTGCAGATCGGCTATCTGCCGAAAGGTCATTTCACCCTGAATATGCAAATTAACCGCTTCACGCTGTTCATAAGGCAACTGAGCCATGGCATCACGTAATTGCCTGATGGATTCGGTCAGGATTAACCATTGATCCGGTTGATAGATCTGACCGGTATTCACATCCAAATCATGATTCTCCCCCATCAATTCCAGTCGTTTGCTGTCTCGTAGCAGCGTACGGGCCCGATTCGCAATACTGGCCGCCAGGTAACTTTTCAAACTGGTTTTCAGCTTGATATGCCGGGCGCTGCGTACGATAGACAACAACACATCATGAACAATATCTTCCGCCAGGTTTACATCGACTGCCAAGGAGAGCGCCAAGCGCAGCATTATATCACGATACCCATGATAAAAAGCAGTCAACGCCTGCTTATCGCCCTGGCCAATTTTTCTAACTAAATCTATATCAGACATTTAAACATCCATATCTTTTTCGCGCGAAACTATTCCTGCTATAGCCATTACAAAGCAGGCATCCATTATAACGACGCACCAGTCACCCGATTTCGTATATAGAAATTGAAAAAATATTATCCGATTCAGCCAAATCGACTAATCGTTTTCCTTGTTAACTCCCGATCCCATATTCCTGCAAAAATGCCTCAATCGTCATTACCTTAACACCAAGATCATTGGCCTTGCTGAGCTTACTGCCGGCTTTTTCTCCATAAACGACCAGATCGGTTTTCTTACTCACGCTGGATCCGGCCTTGCCGCCCTGCAGCTGGACGATTTTTTCCAGATCCCCACGGGTATAATCCGGGTGACTACCTGTCACCACGACGGTTTTTCCGGCGAGTTTATCACCGGTGAAAACCAGTTTTTCCCCCGGCATGGTTACACCAACGGCCAGCAGATCGTCAATAATCTGCCGCGTCCGTTCCTCATGACAATACGCGTACAGCCGTCTGGCAATCTCCGGACCAATCTCATTGATCGCTTCAAGTTCTTCTATTTGAGCGTCTTTAATGGCTTCAATCGAACCTAATCGTTCAGCAATCACCTGGGCCACCCGTTTGCCCACCAGCGGGATCCCCAATGAACCCAACACTCTGGCTAACGGCCGGGTTTTCGTCGCGGCAATACCTTCCAGCAGATTACTCACGGACCTCTCGCCGGTTCGCTCCAATGCGAATAAATCTTCTTTCTTCAACCGGTACAAATCGGCAAAACTTTTAACCAAACCGGCGTCAACCAGTTGCTGAACCATCATGATCCCCAATCCATCGATATCCATCTGGTCGCGCCCGGCAAAATGGCGAAGTCGCTCAATCAATTGCGCCGGACATTCCGGATTCAGACAACGGATACAGACGCCATTGTCATCTTTGGCCACCTCGCCCCCGCATTCAGGACAGGCTCGCGGCAGTTGAAATGGCTGACGGTCACCCGGACGTTTTGCTAGGACCACCTCGACCACCTGGGGAATAATCTCACCGGCTTTCTCCACCCAGACGGTATCCCCCACCCGGACATCTTTGCGCGCGAGTTCCTCAAAATTGTGTAAACTGGCCCGGCTGACGGTCGTCCCCGCCAGTTGAACGGGCTGTAAATTCGCCACCGGAGTCAGCGCGCCCGATTTGCCCACCTGAACATCGATACTGGTGATGGTGGTCTCAGCCCGTTCAGCGGCAAATTTATAAGCGATACACCAGCGCGGCGCCCGGCTGGTCATTCCCAACTCTCGTTGCTGATCGTAGCGATCCACCTTAATCACCATACCATCCAGGGGATAGTCCATCGTATGGCGTTTCTCGGCCCACTGGTTACAAATGGCGATAACCTCATCAATACCCTCGGCAACCTGATAACTGGGATTTACTGGTAATCCCAGTTGTTTCAGATGTTGCAGCATCTGGCTGTGGCTATCGGCAAATCCACCGGGCGCCACCTGTCCCAGTGAATAGACCAGCAAACGCAAGCCGCGCCGGGCCACGATTCGGCTGTCCAGCAGCTTTAGCGATCCGGCGGTGGCATTCCTTGGATTGGCAAAAAGATTCTCACCATTTTCCGCCCGTTCCTGATTGATGCGTTCAAATTCACCAAAGGGCATGAAAATTTCACCGCGCACCTCCAGGATGTCCGGAACCTGCGGTTCATCATTCGGCAACGCATCGGTTACCGACTGACCGGAAATGGCTTGCGGTTCAATCATTAAAGGCACATTCACGATGGTTCGGACATTGGCGGTGACATCATCGCCGCGTAAGCCATCACCTCGCGTTGCCGCCAGCGTCAACCGGCCTTGCTCATAACGTAACGAAATCGCGACGCCATCAATCTTGGTCTCAACCACATAGCGAACCTGATCCGCTTCCAGCCCCTTACGCACCCGCTGATCGAACTCTCTTAATTCCCCTTCCGAATAGGTATTATCCATACTCAACATCGGGAGTGTATGGTTTACCGTGGCAAATGCCGCCAAAGGTTCACCCCCCACCCGCTGCGTGGGAGAGTCAGAGGTAATCAGTTCCGGGTGTTGCGCTTCAAGCGCCTTAAGCCGGGCAAACAGTTGATCGTATGCCTGATCCGAAACTTCGGGCTGGGCCGCCACATAATATAAATGATCGTGGCGACGTATTTCCTGACGCAACTGCTGAATCTCTCGCGCGATTTCACTCATGGCCGTTCTTTCCGATCAGTTCGATACCCTCTGTTTTAGTCTGATTAATACACCGACTGATATCAGTCCAGCCAGTACATCACATTAACATCATAATCCATCAATTCATCGTCATTAAAAAATAAAGCCAGTTCACGCTGAGCCGACTGTGGACTGTCACTGCCATGGATCAGGTTAAAGCTTTTGGCCGTGCCAAAATCGCCGCGAATCGTTCCGGGATCCGCTTCGGCGCAGTTGGTTTTCCCCATCATCGTACGCGCCAGCGCCACCACCCCTTCACCCTGCAAGGCCATGGCCAGAACCGGACCGCTGGTAATAAATTTTAACAGGCCGTCAAAAAATGGCTTGCCCACATGTTCGGCGTAATGCTTTTGAGCCAGTTCGGGTGTGATTGGCATCATTTTACAACCGACTACCTGAAATCCCCGCCGCTCAAAACGGTTGATTATCTGTCCCATCAAGCGCCGCTGAACGGCATCCGGCTTCAATAAAATCAGCGTTCGTTCCACAAAGATCTCCTTGTCATTCAGTTTCAGCGTTATAAAGTCAGGTATAAATCAACATGATTTAATAAGGTGGGCAATTATACACCAATCCTATTGTGGCGACAAGCACGCACAATTCCGGGAAGATATTTCCGGCCAACTAATGATTTAGACAATACGATTCGAACCGGTCAATTTGATACTACGGAATTTCTGAAATTTATATCATTGAACAACTAATAGTGAGTGAGCCTGATGACCGCCTTTACCTTCACGACGTTAACCTTATTAATAAAAACAGGTTATCATTCACTTAATTATTAAAATAATATGAAATGTCCACATATTGGGAGGCAACTATTTCTAGAAAATAAAGAAGCCCTGGTGGGAGGGCCAGGGCTCTTGAATATCCCATAAAGAGATATTCAGGCGGTTAAGAGGTTAAAATCTCTTTAAATTCACGAATTCTATCTGAAATTTTAATACCGATTCAATCAGAATGCAATTTTCTTTTCAAAATTCAATCATAAAAATGCGATTCATAATATTTTATGATCCTTGGGGCTGCTTTATAGCCTCATATATCTAAGTCTGATTTCCGCGAAATCCTTGGCAAGTCCTGACAATGTTCATTAATCTAACCTACAATCACACTAAATTCATAATATATTCATTTATAACAACTTATAACATGTCAACTATTGGCCTTATCCAAATTTTCTTTATATCCAATCCTGTAACTAACATTAAACAAATACGGCTAAAACATCCTGTGATTGTAACATAGGAATCATACTTGGGTCATTTTTAATAATTCCAATAATTGGGAAATTTGTCCAAAACAAAATGATTACGCTTCATTTCTGTACGATTCGGGATCATCTAAAAATTCCCTTACGCCTTAAATATTTGGAAAATTTAATCCTGAAACCGCATTAAAACCCCAATCATGGGAATTCCCGACTTATCTAAGGCAAGCATAAGTAGTTGAATTACTCCTTTTTAACTTCAGTTTTATAAATCGTCATGCCTCTTGCCTGGTAATTAGCCAATGCGTGCTCATGATCTTTCGTACAAGTATGCAGCCAGACTCGATTGGCTCCCCAGGCAAATCCTGACCTTATCGCATGTGTCAATAACACCCCGCCCCATCCCTTGCCGATAAAATCTAAAGCCAACCCGAAATAACGGATCTCAACATCTTGTCCTTGTTTGATCAATTCATAATAACCCGCTATGCTGCCTTGACAATAGGCCACCCAGGTTCTCAGTAAAGCATCTGCCACGTAATCTTGCCATTGTTGATCGGTTAGCCCCAGTTTATCAGTCCATTGCCAGGGATTTCCGATAAACTCATACAAAAATCGATTGTATTGATATTGCTTTACGTGGCACTCTTCAATCCGAAAACCTGAATCACGCAAGTCTTTGGGTTGTAGATCTGCCAGTTTGTTAATCTCAAGATAAAATACCGTCTCGGTTGGCATTGCAGTTTCCAATTGCTGGTTAAAGTTATTATAGTGGCCTGCCCGGTAAAACAGATGCGAGGTTATCAGCTTTACCAAGCATACAAATTCAACATCTCCGGTTAATAATACAATACAAATGAAGGCAAAGATTTCAAGCTATTGATTCCTTTGTTCTATAACCTTTACGATTAAAAATGCCCGCTTGGCCATTAAGTAAGTCTTTTACAAGTAAATACTTAGCCTGCGAGCGATCTGACATTTCCATACCCGAGAAGTAGAATCATATCCTGACAGCATTCCCCTTGATAATATCTTGGGGTTTGTAAACCAGTATCTCTCCACACCAGTCTTGAACCTGATGAAATGGTTGGCTCACGGATTTATCACGGACTATAACGACCCTGACGGTACAACCACTTTCCACGGCAAAACGCACAATTTTCTCGCGGCTTTTGTCCCAATCCAGAAAAATACAAATAACCGCCGATGTCTGATGGATTTCTTCCGCTAATCGCGGTGCGACTTGATCGAACGGATCTTCATGACAGGCATCCACTCCGGCCAGAATTTCAAGCACCTTATCAAACGTACTCAAATGCCGTCCGGCACGAAAGACATGTAACTCTGATCCTGTGGCAAACACATCGATGATGTCTTCGCCACGCGAAATGGCATCGACCACCGCCGCGGTCAAGCTGATCGCGGCTTCCAATTCAGGATAATACCCCATAATATCCTGGCGGTTGCGTGGAAAATAAGTATCCAGGATCAAGGCTAAATGCGAAAAATATTCTTCATCATATTCCTTAACGACGGGTATTGCCAGTCGCGCCCAGGCACGCGGATCTATTCGGCGGGGTGAATCACCATGGCGATATTCCCGATTCCCGATATATTCGGGTGATTCGCCGACATTGCTCGCCTGCATGATGCCGCCCGCCTGATGGCGTAATTGTGATGAAATATAGATCCGTTCCATCGGATAATAATCAGGTTGAACAACAACAGGAACAGTTGACAATTTATGAGGATTACCCCGAAACATGCGTACCAGATTAAATGGGAAGGTGGTATAACAGATCGGTTCTCTCAACCGATATATCCCCCTTCGATTGGCCAGAATACGGATAAGATATTCTATCGATTGCCCCGGTTTTAATCGTTGCACAATATCATGACGATTGATGCGCTGGAACGAAACCGGCAAACCATATATCTCAAGACCGATATCCCAGGCCGATATCCTTCCAATATTGGTAATCGTATATCGGATTATAAATTCGCGACCGGCGACCACCTGATCGGGCAAACGCCCTTCCAGGCGTACTTTGGGCTTGAAGAAATAACCGATCACATAAGACATGAAGATAAACGCCAGCGGTGCCACGATAAGCAGAAATACCGGCATATCAATCACCAGAAGCGCGGCAATCGTCATTGCGGAAGTCGTAATGACTCCGTAAAGGGTATACTTGAAAACCGTAAGGTCGTATGCCCACTTTAAAAAGCGAATTAACAGGCTGTTTTTTACGCTTTTTTGCTTCTTCATGATCAGACGGGAACGGATACCTTGTTGATAATATCTTCGACAATTTGACGTTTGCCAATGCCGTCATAACGGGTCCGGGCGGTAGTAATGACACGATGAGGCAGAACATAAACAGCCATTTCCTGCACATCGTCCGGAATGACATAGTCTCGCCCCCGGATATAAGCTGCCGCCTGGGCACTGCGCGATAACATGAGCGATCCTCGAGGACTCACGCCTAATTTGAGACGGTCATCCTGACGGGTTGCTGTAACCAGATCGACCACATAGCAGGATACCGATGGATCAACATGAATAGTTAATACCTCTTGTTGCATGGCGTGTATCCTGCCGCCATCTAATACTGGCTCGATATGTTCCAAAGGATCTAAATGCTGTCGGCTCTGAAGAATATTTACTTCAACATCCCGTTCTGGATAGCCCAGATCCAGCATAACCAGAAACCTGTCAAGTTGAGCTTCGGGCAAAGGATAGGTCCCATGAAAATCGATCGGATTTTGCGTGGCCAGCATAATAAATGGACTGGGCAACGGATGGCTGGCCCCGTCAATCGAAGCCTGCAATTCATTCATGGCTTCCAGAAGCGCCGACTGCGTCCGGGGCGATGCCCGATTAATTTCATCCGCCAAAAGAACATTACAGAAAATGGGACCTTTCTGAAATTTGAACTCGCCCGACACCGGATTATAGATAGACGACCCCAGAATATCCGCCGGCAACAAATCTGGAGTAAATTGAATCCGGCGAAAATCGGCCTGAATACTCCGGGCCAACGCTTTGGCCAGGGTCGTTTTACCCACACCGGGAATATCCTCTAGTAAAACCGATCCGCCCGCCATTAATGCAATAATCAATATATCAACACATTGATCTTTACCCATGATAACCTTCTTAAGATTATTGCGTAACCGTTCAATATCTTCCAAGTGAGCGGAACTTGATTGTGCCATGATGTCTCCCAGTATTCTTTTTCATCCTATAATAATCAAATTTGTTTTAATTTCAATCCCATGCGCATAAAAAAAGCCTTTGATATTATAATCAATGGCTTTTTATATCGATAAGCACTAATCTTTTTAAGGCATTGCCAAAAAAGAAGTTATATTAGTTTTTTGATATCCTCAGCCGTGATTTTGGAGGATTTCTTATCCAGCTTGACGCTTAACCAACTCATTACCTCCGGGGTATAAGGCAATGAATCTTTTTTAATCGCTTCAATCATGCGGGCATCTTTACGAGTGTGATATTTCTCTTTAATAAGCGATTTTTCTCGGCGGGTCTTTATCTGATATTCCAAACGGCCATCAAGCCGGTCACGTCTATGTCCCATGTAATAAGTCTCCTATTTATAATATCTTACAGTCACTTAGCAAATAGAGCATCGTATTATAAATGAAATATTACTTTTGTCAATCTATTTTTGCAATCTCTGGTGATTACTATGCGTTCAAAATGAGATTTAATTGTTTATCTGTTCACATCAGCCTATAATTTATCAATCATTCTTTCGCTCTAATAAAAATTAGAAACAACTGGAGATAAAGTTATGAAATTGAACAGACGGGCTTTCCTGGCGGGTTCTCTGGCTGGTCTGGCCGGTTCCTGGATCCGCCCTCAGGCATCAATCGCACAGCTTGATCCTCAAAAAACTCATTATGATCCCTACGAAATCATTGAATTGGGCAAAACAGGCATCAAAGTATCGCGGATTGGTTTGGGAACCGGCATGAAAGGATTTAACCAGCAATCCAACCAGACACGTTTGGGCGAAAAAGGGTTCTTAGAGCTGATTCGGGGTTGTTATGACCGGGGAATACGCCTGTTTGACCTGGCTGATATTTACGGTTCTCACCACTACATCATGCGTGGATTAAAAGAAATTCCCCGCGACAAATTTGTATTAACCAGCAAAATATGGTTCCATAAGAATGGCCTGCCTTCCGAGGAACGCCCCGATGCCGACTTGGTGCTTGAACGCTTTTTAAAGGAAATCGGTACGGATTATATCGATCTGGTTCTTATCCATTGTATGACCCAAAAGGATTGGACCAAGACTTTCGAAAAACAGATGGAACTATTGGAAAATTGTAAAAAGAAAGGCCTCATTCGCGCCCATGGTGTCTCATGCCATTCGTTAGACGCATTGAAGCTTGCCGCCGCTTCTCCCTGGGTGGATTCAGTACATGCCAGGATTAATCCTTATGGCGTGTCCATGGATGGAAAACCTCATGAAGTCATTCCCGTGCTCCAGGAAATTCACAAAAACAAAAAGGGATTGGTCGCCATGAAACTGATTGGCGAAGGCAAATACCGGGATGATGATGAAAAGCGCAGCTATGCCGTCGATTTCGTTTTGAATCTGGGATGCGTGGATACCATGATTGTTGGTTTTGAGAAGCTATTGGAAGTTGATGATTTCGCCAGACGGGTCCGACAAAGTCCAAGACGGACCGAACCCCTGAAGATTCCTGAAGAAGCCAAGCCCGTTTAAATGTATTAAAAAAGCCGGCAAAACCGGCTTTTTTTCAATCTCTTATCAGGTCTTTTGATACTGTGGACTCTCTTCAGGATTGGCTTTTTGTGGAGCTCGTGGCGTGGGATGAGGATGATCGGGCCGGGTCGAATTTCGCATATTATCGCGTATCTGGCGTAAAAGCCACTGGATACGCCTCTCGTTCCGGCTCAATTGCTCCATGGATTCCAGTTGCAGAGTCGCCACCTGGCTGTCATCGCCCAGCGAGAACCGTTTGGTCCAGCGGCTGGCCAGAAATTCAGCCATCAATGATTCCGATCGTGCCCATCGATAGATTTTGCAACTGGGCTGCCCATCTGTCGTAATGCCCTCCAGAGTAAGAATGGCACGGTCCAGACGAGTCTTCTCAAACAACGGCTTCATATGCTCCCAAAGCAACTCCAATTCCAACAGGGTTTGGGTGGCGGTTTTCTGATCTTCTCTCTGCCGGTGAAACACAAGACCCACCCGGGTCATCAAACCTTGCACCTCCAGACATCCCAATCGGATTCCAATATAAAGCTCTATCAGCACCAGAGCCAACGCTGAAATACCGGTGGCGATACCCCAGGAATAAAAGAATACGATCCCCATCACACCGGTTAATACGGTTGCGATCCAAAGCGTAACGGCCGCTTCCGGTACACTTAAACCTTCTCTTTGCAGACAATGATGGATATGTCGATGGTCTCCCTGTGCCGGTGAAGCCAGTAAGCTGAAACGCCGAATGATCGATAAAAAACAATCCACGATTGGAATACTCAAGATTAAACCGGCCGCCGGCAACATAAATACGCCATGTTGCGTGGCAATCCGAATACTTAATGCCCCCAGCAGCAATCCAATCAGTTGTGATCCGCTATCTCCCAGAAATATCATGGCCGGTTTAAAATTGAACATTAAAATAGCCAGCAAGGTTCCGGCCAGGCAGAATGCGATCAGAGCATCAGCAAAATCTCCGCATAAAAATGCCAGAACTCCCAGAATCAGACTGCTGAACAAACCGATACCACTGGCCAGCCCGTCCATCCCGTCAATAAAATTATATGCATTACAACTCCCTATCAACCAGAATAAAGTAAAGGGTACGGCCAGAATCCCCAAATCAACATCAAACACTCCAAAAAATCCGCATCGCTGAATAACAAAACCAGAACCTATTACAACCAAAGCCGCTATGGATTGAAAAAATAATTTGGTTCTGGGCATAATCTGGTTGAGATCATCACACACACCCAACAAGGTTATAATAACACAGGATACAATTAATCCTGTCAGCGAAACCGATTGCACCCACTGCCCCACTAAGCCGCCTCCATCACGCAGGGTGACAACCGTTCCAACAGCCAGAGTACTGATGAGTAAGGTCGCCAGCAATGGCAGGCCGCCCAGGGTTGGAGTTGCTCTCTCATGGCATTTCAACAGACCGTCAGGGCGATCCAAAGCGCCAATACGATGACCGATTCGACACATTAATGCGGTGAGAATCGTTCCAATGGTCAATGCCATCAGAAATCCCGATCCACAGGCAATCATGCCTATCTGTTCCAGGGTAGCCATCTCAAAAATTGACTTTCCAGCGATCATAGTTATTTCTCTTAATCTAACAAAACGCTCACTATCGATGGTAGACTACATTTATCTACTCTCTCAAAATTTTCTAATTAAACGTTAACCGGATAGCGGTTCGGAGCATATCGGAAGAAACGGTTATCGATACAACCCACACAAACGGCGCCGCGATTTTCAATCTGCTCCATCACCATGTCTGGCTCATCCAGATCCTCGGCGCCATTGACATGAACCGCTTTACCCACGATTTGAAGCAACCGGTCAGTCACCGGATCGCCAATCAGACCGCTGTCATAGATCACCCAGTCATATCGTGCTGATAAATCCGCTTGCAATAGCGCCAATGTTGTTATCCCGTCATGGCCGGCTGAAATCGAATCCGTATCAATGGCCAATATCGTCAGGCCGGGCAAATCGGTTGCGCTCAGATAATCTTCCAGCAAAGTCGGATCATCACGAAACAGCGAAAGATCCAGCATTCTGCGATTATATTGATAAGCCAAAGCGATGGGACTGGACACTGGATTGCAGTCGACCAGTACTACTTGCCGTTGTGATTGATGTATGGTCAGGGATAGATTGCTGGCACAGGTCGATTTGCCGCTGCCATGCGAACTGCCCGTCACGACAATACTCTGATGGGAACGGCCAAATCGGCTCAGCAGTCTGGCGCCTGCTTCCCGGAATCCATTGGAGGCGGCGCCGGCGGCATCCACATGGACGATCCGGCAACGGGCGGCAATCGCCCGGTCACTTTCTCCACTGGCATAATCAATCCTTCCAATACGACCCAGAATATTCCGCTCGCTCATTTTGGTCACCGGTTGCGGAATCATGCTCGGCCAGGCCCAACCATTCCAGGGTGCCATTCCCGGTTGGGCGGATTGCGGACTTTCTACCGGCTCGTTAGTCGTCAATCTCTCGACAGACAGGATAAACACAATACTGAATACCAATCCTAGCAACAAAATGGATGCCGCCCGGTGTTCGGCCGTTAAACCGACCGGCTTGGTCGGCAAATGAGCGGAGTCAACGACCACTACCGGCGATTCTTTCATACTTTCTGATATCTCGAATTTTCGTAATGTCTGCTCAAGTTGCTGGCGCGCCTGGGTATTTTCTGCCAATAGTGTTACCAGTTTGCCATATTCATTTTGAAATCCCGCCAGTTCAATATTCCGATCCCGTTCCTGGGCAAGCAATTGATTCAATGACTTTTCTCTTTCCTCACCGGTGTCTATCTGGTCGGAAACCTGGCGATATAACTCCTCGATCAGCGAAACGGTTTCCAAATAGCGCGTATTCTGCAAGTCCGCCAGTTTCTCACGTACGGCTTTTAACTTGTCATGACCCGGTAAATAGATACGGGCTAACTGGGTTTCCTCCTGAACAAGTTTCCTGATCTCGCTGTCCAGGTTTGCGATACGCGTATTACCGGACAATTCTTTTACATAATATTGTCCGGATTCCAGTATGGTTGGATTCGCCAACAGGTTTTCCAAATCGGTTTTTCGTTGGACCAGGTCAATCTGCTGCATACGAAGGCTGGCGATATCTTTCTCAAATAAAGCGATTTGAGTTTCCGTTTCCCGGGTAATGGCGCCCGGATTCGCGATTTTATGCTCCTGTCGATATTGCTGAATCGATTGTTCTATCTCAGAGATATTTTTATCATATCCGTCTATCTGGTTTTGAATGCGGCGTATCACCCGGGCCGTATCCGCCTTGTAATCGCTGATCATCGTATCCACAAAAGCGGCGGTCACATGATTGGAAATGGCGGCCGCTTCCGATGGCGATTCCCCAATCCCGATTATTTCTATCAAACGTGACTGACTGATCGGCACCACCTGGACCTTGGATTTCATGGTATCGTATATATTGTCATTATAGCTCCACTCCGAGGCGTTGCTCATTCGGCGTGAGGCTTCTGAAAGCACTTTTCGCGACTTGATCAATTTGCATTGGGTGTCGAAATAATCGCCCTGCGTCCCTCCCCCTAATAATTCGGTCAATCCCCCCAGTTTGTCCGGACTGTCACTGACAATCTGAACCTGACTGGCCGCTTGAAACGATGGACGCGCTAAAAATGCCGATGCCAATGCCATGGTACAGACCAAAAGCAGGCAGGCAAATAACTGCCAGCGGCGGCGGACCAGGATTTTGATCGGATGGTAACCTGGAGTTCCTGCGGTCTGAGGCGCCGTGCCTCCGGCCGATGTGTTGTTGAGATAGTTGGCATTCATAGTCAGCCTGTTCCTGATTTCATTGGGACTCGAATCTACTTGTCGTTGAGATTCGCTGATTGTCCGGTTTATACTCTACTCTCGTCATGCATTCTGTTTGATCAGCATCCTTGCGATTAGTATCCACCTGCGCCGCCGGCGCTGGTCACTCCCGCATCACGGGCAGCATCATAAGTGAAACTGACACCGGTGCTGACGCCACGACGGAACATATTATTCACATCATCCCAGAATTTCTTCCAGCCATCCACCGGCACATAGATCGTATCGTTCTGGGCCAGCAGGATATTGTCATCTTTACCCTCCCGGATACGTTCCAGGTTGATAACCACCTCGCGTTCAATGCCATCGACGCCGCGCCGAATGACGGTACAATGTTTTTCGTCAGCGATTTTGGTCTCTCCACCGCAAACGGCTATCGCTTGCATAATGGTTAGTGGCCGCCTGAAATCTTTAGACCCAGGTTGCTTGACCTCTCCGGCAACATAAATATATCCCTCGGATGCCGGCAGAACATTCACGACATCTCCCGGATAGATCACTGGATTGACTCGACTGCGTTCATTGTCACTGAATAACAGACTTACTGGAACGCGCTCGCGTTTTTTTCCGGTGGCATCGATCATTGAGGCTCCGGTTTGCTTCGATCCAGTAGGATTATATGCTCCGCGTAGTATTTCAATCTCTGGCCCTGTCGGAGTACGCAAGCCATTCATCTGACTGATGACATCCAGTAAGGTAGTATTATCGGTCTGTAATGCCAGCGTCCCGGTCCGGTTAACATTCCCCATAACCATAACCAGTTTGCTGTTGAACTGTTCGATGGCAACATTGACTTTGGGGTCTTTGATATAATTCGTCGCCAGCCGGCGTATCAATTCCCGTTGTAGCTGTTCCACGGTAAGTTCATTGACATAAATATGGTTCAGGACGGGCATATAAATATGACCGGTGCGGTCAACTTCAGCCTTGATGATCGCCTCTTTATCCGGTTCCAGCAATTGAAATACCTTTATTAAAAGCACATCACCCGGGCCAAAATGATACTCGGTTGAGGAACCGCGGGCGGTCAAGGCGGGTTGCTGACTGGAATCCCACTGTTGAATCCCTTCTTCCGGATGCCCCTGGGGTGACTGACTGGCAGTCTGCCAGCCAACCTGCTCATCAGGCCGGGCATATCCCGCCATGCTGTTGTCTAATTGGCTCGGGGCAATCTTATAGGGACGGGCAGCCCGTTTGGGCTTGCCGCAGCCACCGAGCGTCAATGAGAGTAGCAGCATAACTATTAACATTGTGCGGCTAATCAGGATACTAACTTGTTTTTTCTCATACATGGCTGTTGCCTTAAACAATAAGAACAAAATTCTCCTGGCATAAGTCAGATAGATACTTTATGCCACTTTCATCCATCTTCAGGATTCATATCGGTTGAGATTATACCCTCCGTGAGGAAAATTCCGTTTGCGCCGAATAGACCAAAACTGATGAATAGGAAATCCCTGACGACTAGGCGTTCTTTACTTAAAATTTATGATAGGCAAAAAACAACGAAAATGACGCATCTACCGGACTTACCGGGTATATTGACTGATCGGAAACGATAAATTATAAGGCCGAACTTGTGAATTTGACAGATTACAACACAATCATTTACAATAAGTTATCCCATCCATTCCTCATTACTTTTCATCCGGTGATATCGAATCCATATAACGTCTTCAGGTCAAAATTCTGTCTTCCCGATCAATGATCGATATATCCATTTCCTATAAATGAATGCTGTTCAGGGCTGTCCGAAACCTTCAAAAAAAATATCATTAGAAATGGTTTAAGATCCGATAAATGAATGTTTTTAATTGAAAGACCGATAAAATACTTGTTTGATGAACCCTCCACTCGTTGCTTGATATCAGAATAAATCATCGGCCTTTGAATTTTTATAACAGTATTCAGGAGAACGTACTGAACCTGAACAGAAAGATATCTTCATCCAACAGCATCTTATGCAATAGTTTTGGGTGCCTATAAAAATCGTTTTCGAGCCAAAAGCAAGGATGATTTTTCTCTGGTAAGGAACCAAGAACCGGGCTTATTTGACAATATTCACGTTTTGGGGGACGCCGTCCAGAGGAAAATGCTTGTCTCGCTGAATGCGGAGTACCCGCCAGCAGCCCTGAATGAATTTTTAGAGGCGCCCTTATGATTTAAGAGTGAATACCGACGGAAAAGGATGATTTATTGGACCGGGATGGACTAATCTCTCCAGGCTGCCTTGCGAACAACGGCGGGAGGAAGGATATATTTCTTGCTATTCTGGCGGATCATACCAATCAGGCGACTGGAAGCGGGATACCATTTGACTTCGGGGCGTTCAAAAGGGACGGGCCATTTTCCTTTTATTGATGCCGGTCGAGTCAGGTTGTCATTCTTTTTTTGTGTCGCCATCTCTTCTAACACTCCCAGAGGACTTTACGTTACGCCGCGGGATATTCGGCTGATTACAGAATTGATATCGGCAGGTGATATATTTAGGTTTGCTAATTCATTGTGAAATTTCTTAATTTCAATAAAATTTTTTCCGTAAAAAGGTAAGGCGATTGGGTCATGCGATTTATAACGACTGTGTCGTTTATGCCTCCAATGGGCAAAACAGGCAAGCCCATTTAAGCCAGGGTACAAATAAACCGATGCTTAAAATATTGTGATTATATAATATAGAATTAAAAACCCATAAATGATACCATGCTGAAAGTTCCAATTGATCAAACCAAACCAGGCATGACACTGGCACGCGCCGTGGTGGATCCGACTAAGCCGGATCTCACCCTGTTAAAAACAGGCGTTGAACTGGATGACGGATTTATCAACCGTTTACGCGAACTCAAAGTTGGTCAGGTCTGGATTCACTATCCCGGGCTGGATTTTCTGGATGAGGTTATTGATCCGGAGTTGATCAACAAACAGCAAGAACTCTATAAGTTGCTCAAAGAGGATTTCAGCGATGCCCAGGATGGTGGGTTGGCCCAGATTAATTATAAAGACTACACCGAAAAGATGTCTGAGTTTTTTCAGCGGATATTTCAGCAGGGCGGGGTGACCTCATCATTTATCGATGAACTGCATGGGGAATCGGAAGACATTCATCTGCATGGAGTCCGAGTGGCATCGCTGGCAATATTACTGGGAATCAAACTGCAAAATTATCTGGTACGCGAACGCGCGCGGGTTACTCTTGCCTCAGCGAATGACCTGACCCAACTCGGAATTGGTTGCATGCTGCATGATGTGGGCAAACTGACCCTCCCAGAAGAAATTCAAGGATTTCACATGACTGCCCAGGATCTGGGCGCTCCGGAATGGCAAAAACATACTGAAGTGGGTTTCAAGATGATTCGTCAGGGGCTGAATCCTCTGGCGGCACAAGTGGTTATCAATCATCATCAGCACTTTGATGGTAGTGGATTTCCCAAACGCAAGATTCTGCCTGGCATGAAAGAGCCATCCTATCCTCTTAAAGGGGAGGAAATCCATATCTTTTGCCGGGTAGCTACCCTGGCTGATCGTTTTGAAGGGCTGAGATACTTGCCGGATGGCAGGATTGCGCCTAATGTAGTCGCTCTGAAACGAATGAAAAATCCTGGTTACGCCAAATGGTTCGACCCAAAAGTTTACCGGGCCTTTACCGAAGCGATGCCGGCATTTAATCTGGGTGAACAGGTGGTCTTAAATGACAACCGTGAAGTCGTTGTCGTGCAACTCAATGAAAGCCAACCCTGCCGCCCCATCGTTCGGCCGGTGGAACTGGATAAGGCCGTGGATAAAAATAAAAAAAACGAATCTGAAGATGAAACCCCTGTGGATAAAGATATCGACTTGAGTCTCCATCCCGACCTTTATGTCGCACGGGTGGGCGATTTCGATGTCACACCCTATCTGCATTAGGGCGTTACTCAATCCGCCACGAGGACGAATCGAGTATGCCTGTGATCATCTATTCTAAGCATTCAAAGCCTGGTCTACGTCGGCGATAATATCATCGATATTTTCAATACCTACGGAGATTCGAACAAATTCTTCGGTAACTCCGGCCTGAATCAGCTCTTTTTCGGAAAGCTGACGGTGTGTGGTCGAAGCTGGATGAATGACGAGGGTTTTGGCATCACCCACATTGGCCAGGTGGCTGCAAAGTTTTACGGAGTTAATGAATTTTTCTCCGGCTGGGCGACCGGCTTTAATACCGAAACCTAAAACGGAGCCGAAGCCACCAGTAAGATATTTCTTTGCGTTGGCGTGATCGGGATGGCTGGGCAAGCCGGGATAGCTGACCCAATCAACCTTATTGTGCGATTCCAGGAACTTTGCCAGCGCCAGCGCGTTTTCGCAATGGCGTGCCATCCTCAGGGGTAGGGTTTCTATACCCTGAAGGAACTGGAAGGCATTGAAAGGACTGGGACAGGGTCCGATATTGCGCATAGCCTGGATGCGGGCTTTCAAAACGAAAGCGACATTACCCATGCCGGCAAAATCTTTGAAGGCGTCCCAGATAACCAGGCCGTGATAGCTTGGATCCGGTTCGGTAAACATCGGAAATTTACCACTGCCCCAATCGAAGCTGCCGCCGTCAACAATGATACCCCCGATACTGGTACCGTGACCCCCTACCCATTTGGTACAGGACAGAACTGAAATATCGGCGCCATATTCGATCGGTTTACAGAGGGTGGGAGCAAAAGTATTATCCACTATCAGGGGAATCCCATTATCATGAGCTACCTGGGCAACCGCTTTGATATCGGCGACATCACAACGCGGGTTACCGATGGTTTCGATATAAATTGCCTTGGTGTTTGGTCTTATGGCCTTGGCAAAGCTATCGGAAGATTGATCTTCGCTAAAGGACACTTGAATACCAATCTGCGGGAGAGTATAGCGAAACAGGGTATCGGTCCCGCCGTACAACCGGGGTGAACTGACAATATGGTCGCCTACTTTGGCCAGATTATGAATGGAAGTAAAAATTGCGGCCATACCGCTGGAAAATCCCAGTGCGGCGGTACCTCCTTCGAGAGCGGCCATTCGCTGTTCCCAGACATCGGTGGTGGGATTGTGCAGACGGGTATAGATGTTGCCGAGTTCTTTAAGATCAAAGAGATTACCGGCATGTTCAGCGCTATTAAATACATAACTTGTTGTTAGATAGATAGGTACGGCCCGTGAATTGGTAGTCGGATCTGGCCGCTGACCGGCGTGGATGGCCAGTGTTTCCTTTTTAAATGATGTATCGGTCATTTTGATCTCCTTCTATATAGAGAGTCCATGTTTGATTCCAGCTCAGTTGCCAAATAATATGACCTGATTTGTCAAAAGACAAATAGAAAGTGCAGAAATCTCAAGTAATATAGTCGAGATTATTTTATTTACTGATGTTATGTCACTTCAATGTTTGTATCAGCTCTTGAATTGCTGGTATGCCCACCTTGATCCATCCCGCGAACTGGACAACGTCTCGTCATTTTCAATAATCAGATCTGGGCTAATTTAGAAACCATAACATTAACAGCTTATTTAAATACTGATAAATAGCAAAATAGCTCTTCAATAACCTCGACCAATTACGGATCAGTGGAAACGAACCCATTAGTCACATTTCAATACTTAACAAATTGTAATTTATCCAATTAGGCAATGGTTCAAGTTTCACTTTTTCAATCCTCCAACTCAAAGCTACTTGATTCAATTACATCTTGAGACTAAGTCATTTTCTGGTATAATGTGTTATTTAACTTGAAACCTAAATATTAATAAGAGTTTGGATTACAATAAGATATGGAAAACGCGCCGAAAGTCTCCTCAAAAAATCATGAGGAAAGCAAAACACTTGCCCAAAACCTGGCCATCCTGGCCGAAGATCGTAACTGCAGGAATATACTGATCTTGGACCTCGAAGGCCGCAGTCCGATCGCCCGCCATTTCGTTATTTGCACCGGTACCAGCGCCACCCAGATTCGTAACCTGGCTCGCGAGGCGGAAAACCTCGGCGAAGATCACGGCTTCAAGGTCTACGGCCACGCCGGATTCCAGGAAGGCAAATGGGCTGTCATCGATTTCGTTGATGTCATCATGCACATTTTCGATGATGAATTTCGGGCCTTTTACGATCTCGAACTGCTCTGGGGGGATGCCCCCCGTGTACCGTTCGCCAGCCGCAAAGAATCTTAAAGCCCGACTAAATTATTACACCTGAAAATCAGGCTGGATAACTTCCATATGAAACCAATCATCACACAGTTAGAAGAACGCATATCATCAGTCCTGACCGAACTCATCGGCGAACCCGCCGCCGCAGTAGTCAAACCCACCCAGGATCCTAAATTTGGCGATTATCAAGCCAATGGCGTCATGGGACAGGCCAAAAAGCTCAAAACCAACCCCCGTGAACTGGCCACCCGGGTAGTCGAAAAACTGGACTTAAGCGATATCTGCGAAACGCCAGAAATCGCCGGACCGGGTTTCATCAACTTGCGAGTCAAAACGGAATACCTCACCGCCAGCCTGACCGCCCTGCTCAACGATCCTGACCGTTTAGGTGTTGACACCCACCCCGAAGCGCCCGTCACCGTTGTGGATTTCTCCAGCCCCAACCTCGCTAAAGAAATGCACGTCGGCCATATCCGTAGTACCATCATTGGTGATGTCATCGCACGGATTCTCGAATTCCTGACCGGCAAACCCGAATCCATCATCCGCCAGAACCACGTCGGCGACTGGGGCACCCAGTTTGGCATGCTGGTCGCCTATCTCAAACAAACCCATCCCGAAGTGCTCGACCAACCCGAATCCTTTGAAATTGCCGATCTGGGCGTCTTCTATCAACAGGCCAAACTGGCATTCGACAACGATGAAGCGTTCCGAAAACAAGCCTATCAGGAAACGGTTAATCTGCATCGTCATCATGATCCATCCTTGAAAATCTGGCGCGCCTTTCTAAATGAATCCATGCACCATTGTCAGCAGGTTTATGACAAATTAGGTGTCACCCTTGGCCCAGAACACACCCGGGGCGAAAGCGCCTATGGCGAACTGCTGGCCAATGTCGTCAGCGATCTGGACAAAGCCGGTATGCTCAAAGAATCCAATGGCGCCCAATGCGTTTTCATGGACAAATTCAAAAACCGCGATGGCGAAATCCAGCCGCTCATCGTACAGAAAAGCGATGGCGCTTTTCTGTACGCCACCACCGACCTGGCCGCTATCCGCTATCGGATCGATCAACTAAAAGCCACCCGGATCATTTACGTTACCGACGCCCGCCAGATCCAGCATTTTGACATGGTCTTCACCTGCGCCCGCCAGGCCGGCTGGGTTCCCCCTGCGGTATCACTGGAACATGTCCCTTTTGGTTCCGTACAGGGTGAAGACGGCAAACCTTTCAAAGCACGCAGTGGCGAAAGCATTAAACTGAAAGCCCTGCTTAATGAAGCGGTCGAACGGGCTCAGTCGATCGTTGAAGACAAAAACCCTGACCTGCCTGAAAATGAAAAAGCGCAAATTGCCCATGCCGTTGGTATCGGGGCAGTCAAATACGCCGACCTGTCCAGTAATCTCGTCAACGATTACATCTTCAGTTGGGACCGGATGCTGGCGATGGAAGGCAATACCGCCCCTTATATGCAATATTCCTACGCGCGGATTCAAAGCATATTCCGCAAAGGCGATATTGAACAGGATCACTCCTCTATCACACCCGATAACATTTCCATTACGGATCCCGCCGAACGGACTCTGATCCGCACCCTGCTTCGTTTTAATGAAATCATTGAAACCGTTGGGCATGACTTGCGCCCCCATCTTCTGACAACTTATCTTTTCGACCTGTCGCAAAACTTCAACACCTTCTATAATGCCTGTCCGGTACTCAAATCGGAAGAACCTTTGCGAACCAGCCGCCTGTTTCTGTGCCGGGCAACCGCCTCAGTCATCCAAGCCGGCCTGAACCTGCTGGGCATTGAAACCCTCGAAAAAATGTAACCAATTACAAATAAATCAGTTAATACGCGATAATCAATAAAAAAGTTTTTCAAATACCCTCTTGACTTTTAACCGCCCTCTATTAAAATAGTTGATCTACCCACACGCCGCGGATGTGGCGGAACTGGCAGACGCGCAGGCTTCAGGTGCCTGTGGGCATTAGCTCGTGGAGGTTCGAATCCTCTCATCCGCAGTCATACATAACGAATCGCCTTGGCGATCCCTCCCAAAATAACACACACCATTTTTCATAACCTCCTCCAAACGCACATTCCTGGAATAAGGCGAGACATTCCAGCCAGTTTGATAGCTGACTGGAGTCTTGCCTCCGGAATGGCTTCTCATATCTTCTTCTGCCAACCGGTCAATTACGTTTCAATCCTGTTTTTTTATCTGGCCATATGCATCGCCATTATACGCCTCGCAATAAACTGCCAATCAATTCTTTGATAGTATCAAATGGCTGAAAGTAATTCATAACAATAATTTTACACTTTAACATCTTATATGATTTATCACTGCTGTCCAAAATAAATTGAAATCTCTAACATGTTGTCTCTAAACCGGCCTGAAAGGGTTGTTTCAGACAGATTTTTCCATTTTCTGAGTTCAGGTTACCCTGTTTTTTTATACGGTTATATTTCATGCTGTCCAAGTTACAGTTCAAACAATAAGGGCTGGTTGACAGGCGGCCCTAATGCCGCCGTTTGATACGGATTATCCAGCCATGTCCACAACTCACGATAAGTCATCAAGTTAAGCCTTAACAGGGCGGCCAGGTTAGACAGGCTCCAGCCAAAACGGGAACGCATCTGCATGATCTTCAGTATTAAGCTACATATCAATGCTGTCCAAATCTGTGTCTTGACGGCATTTTCGCTGGTACCCACAAAGGTCTTTACTTTTAAATTCTGCTTGAGCGCCTTGAAAAACAACTCAATCTGCCAGCGATCTTTGTAGATCGAACTGATCGTGCTGGCGGCAAATGTCAGATGATTGGTCAGCAAGGTAATCTCACGCTCATTTTCCGCATCCCATACCACAATCCGCCGCATCACACGAGGGCATCTTTTTTGGGCTTGATAACCGGTAAATTCGATCAACTCATCGGACAGAATATTGCCTCTCTCAGGAACCTCCCGAGATTCGACCACGCGGTAGTTCATATTACTTTTGGCTTTGGTGACAAACCAGACACCGGTTTCAGTCCAGTGGTCAAATAATTCGTAATCGACATACCCTCGATCCATCGCTACGATCGTTCCCGGCTCTAAATCAAGCATTCTAGCCGCTTTGACATCATGAACCTTGCCGTCGGTGATCCAGGCCCAACTGGGCAAACAGCCCTGGTGATCAAGCATCATGTGGAGTTTCACCGCTCCTTTACGCTGCCGAAATCTGGCCCAGTCAAACACCTTAAGGCACAAGTCAATGGTGCTGGCATCTATGCTGAATAACGGGTTCTTGAATCGGAAGCGCCGCTTCTGCTTACCGGCGATCTCAGCGCCATACTGATAAAGCTGATAGAAGGTCGCTTCATACAACTGCCATGGCCGCTGAGTATTCGCGTAGCTCAGGGTGGAACGGGAGGGCGCCTCTTTCATGCCCAGATGGGTCAATTTGCCCAGGGCCGTGGATAATCCACCACAGATCTCACGCAGGGAGTTCGCACCGGCCAACTGGCAAAACATCATTGACACAAACTGATCCCAGCAACGGAAGCCCTTGCAATGCTTTTCCGCCCCAAATCGATCTACAGATCGGGCAAATTCATTACGATCTACCAGAGAAAGTACTTGCGTAAACAGACTGCCTGACTTTATCATGGGTTTATATCTCCAGCTGAGTTTTTTATTTTTTTGCAACTTTAATATAACTCATCCTGGAGATATCTCTATTTAATTGTCAAAATTTATTTTGGACAAGAGTGATGATTTATCTTTAATTATTTGTTTGAAATCAAAGCTTGAATTCACTATGTTGTGTTTATCAAATTCATTGCGCTATTCTCCCTAATCCGAATTATTTGACTCGTAATTTTATGTCGCCATTGACCAGGGAAAAAAACCGGCTGTATGAAATAATCGTCATTGCCTTATTGGCTTTAGCGGTCATATCAGGCTATATCGCCACGGAAAGTCACGTCATAAAGCAAGCGGAAAAACGCGCAAAACTCTTGATCATGGAAATCACTGCGGTTCAACGCTATTTTCATGAAGTGATTCATGCCAAACACAACGAATTAGTCGGCAATAACATGATCCCGCCCGGATTGAGCAATCCGGAAATCCTGTCTTCAGAATTTGCCCTTCAGCATATGGTCAGATACTATAATGAAGAACTGGCTGGCCACAATCTGCCTGGAATACATTTTCGTATAGCCCGTATTAAAGCAAATAATCCGGAGTTGATCGCCGATCCTTTTGAAATGGATTTAATCAACCGCTTCAGATCCGGGGCGCTGCCAAGCGCTTATAGAGAAATCAGACTGATGCGTGACCAACGCATCCTGTATTATGCGGTTCCATTAGCCCAGTACCAACTCCCCGGAATTCTTGTCGATGATCCGATTCTGACAGACGATCCCGGCCTGCCCCTCTCAGAAAGCTATCGCGACGAAACCATCATTAATCAACCTGATCAGGTCATTGGGATTCTGGCCGTTATGACTCCGATTGAAAACGATTTTCGGTTATCCAACCTGGTTTTATGGTGTTCGATGGCCGCTGTCGTTGTCATTGCCGCTTTAATGTTAATCAATATCCGGCTGGATACCAAAGTCAAAAAAAGCATTTTGCAATTGCGTCAAAGCCGCCTGGAAATGGATCTGGCCAGTGAGTTGACCCACCTGGGCACCTGGACGTTGCATCTGGATACCATGACATTTACGATTTCACCGGAAGCGGCGGCGCTTCTGGGAAATCCCCAATTCGGCCAGGGGCACCCTTCGTTCGAGCAGATGCTCGTTTATATACATCCCCAGGATCGCATCGATGTGCAAAATACAGTACAAATGGTTCTAGATGGAGAGAGCGCCACCGGTATTTTTGTATACCGCTTCTTGGTCGACGGCGGCCATTACAAAACTTTCTCACTCAATTCACGGCTTTTTATCGACGATATCAACCAGCGTCATCTTCTGGGAAATATTATTGAAATTACTGACCAGGTTCAGGTGCGTAAAGAGCGCGACAATTTACTTAAAAACCTGACGGCCAGAAATCAGGAACTCGAGCAATATGCCTATAGTATATCACACGATCTGAAAACGCCGTTGATAACGATCGAAGGCTTCACTTATTTACTCAAAAAAGCCCTGGATAATAATGATCGGGAAGGTATCGAGAACGCCATTTTCCGACTCGAAAACTCCGCCAAACGATTGAAACAGCTGATTGAAAACCTCCTGACCTTATCCCGGTTGGGACAAATAGCCGAATGCAAAGACATTGTCGATCTGAATAAAGTGGTTGGCGAAGCGCTGGAATTGAACGATGCCGGGATTAAACGTATTGGAGCCAAAATTGTTATTGGGTTTCTTCCTATGATCACAGGGGATTCTTCACGTCTGCTGCAAGTTTTTCATAATCTGATTGATAATGCCATCAAATTCATGTACGATCAATCGGATCCGCTAATTGCAATCGGCACAGAAATGCGAGATGGTTCTAATTTGATCTATATTCGAGATAACGGTATTGGCGTCGATCCGGAATCGCGTGAAAAAATATTTGGCCTTTTTCAAAAGCTTGATCGCTCAAGCGAAGGCTCCGGATTTGGGCTGACCCTGGTGCGGCGTATCGTAGACGCACACCGCGGCAATATCTGGCTGGAGTCTGAAGGCATAGGTCATGGCACAACATTCTACCTCCAATTCCCTCCACAGAACCAGGGTATGGCGTCTGAATGATCTTCTGCCTGTCAATCGCCATAATACCTGCCAGATTTTGTGGAGATTATTCTTATTAGTATAATCGTTAAATCATCAGAAGGATTAAGAATGAAAAACACCAGAATCTTAATAACGTTATTGCTCGTATCAAGCTTGTTCGATACTGTGATGGGTCAAACCTCTCTTCCGCCAGAAAAGTCTGTCAGGTCTAATCCAGAAAAGATCAATCCCCAAACTCAACAGGAAAATGACTCCAATGTAACTATTCTAATGAAACAATTCCCGGAAGGAAGAAGGAATTTTGTCTCCTGGATATTGAATCGAGCCAGTACTAATCGCGAAAACGTAGCCGGAGCAATTCTGGCAACCCCTCCAGATAATCAGCGGACTGCCTTTCAAATTGTATCTCAGATCCCCGTGGAGGAACTGTTGACACTAGATCAGGCATCATTGATAACCCTGATTGACATGCTGACACAGGCCATTTCCAATGTTCCCCAGGACCAGAAAGATCAATTGACGGATGCTTTGTTTCGTGCCGGCCCCAACCGTCAGTCACTGCTTGAAACTTTAAAATCGGTTAAACCGGAACATGCCAAAGCGGCGTTCTTTCTTATTGTCAATATGCCGGATCGTGACCTTTTAAGTCTGAAACAGGAGTTTTTAACCGAGCAAATTGAACTGGCTTATACTGCCTGGGAGCAATGCCCCTGGCGCCAGGATATTCCAGAACAAATTTTCCTGCAATATATCCTTCCCTATGCCCACCTGAACGAACGGCGCGATAACTGGCGACTCGATTTTATGGAAAGGTTGAAGAAACAAGCCTGGACATTTAAAACTCCGGTCGAGGCGACTATCTGGCTGAATAATGAATTGAATGACCGGTTCAATGTGTATTTCCACGCGACGAAACGCCCTAAACCTGATCAGAGTCCTTATGAATCGATCGAAGCCGGGTATGCGTCTTGTACGGGTTTGTCGATTCTTATGGCCGATTGTTGTCGCAGCGTAGGAATTCCCGCGAGAATCGTCGGCGTTCCTTTATGGACTAAAGTTGAAGGCAATCATAACTGGGTCGAAATCTGGGACGGCCAATGGTACAATGTCGGCAGCACCGGATCGGATCCGCGCAACGATGATTGGGTCAACGAACGATGCGAATCCCAGACCGACCCGGATAATTGGATGCATTCGGTCTACGCGGCCTGCTTTCGAAGAACCAACACCTATTTTCCTCTGGTTTGGGATATGGAGATTCGCTATGTTCCGGCATTGAATGTGACACGTTTTTATTCCCAGCGTAAAGAAGTCAAAATTGATATCCCGAATGAAGCCGGCGGTACGGTTCAGGTATCCTGGGCCGGTGAGATGATCGCATCAAAATCGGGCGAGCGTTCGGTGAGTTTTTCGCTTGCGACGGGATGCTGGTATCAAATTCTGATTATTACTGACGACGGAAAACAGCATGAGCAATCGCTCCATCTATAACCATCCCCAAGAGCCCGATTCCATATTCGATTCAATAACCTGTTACCCAAGGGCCTGATATGCGCTGATTTACCGGCTTGGCTTGTTTGCGACCAGACCTTTTAACCTGATGGGTCTATCGGATCTTCATTCCCTGAAACATTGTTTGCCTAGGCTAAAGCAAAACGTACTGCCCTGCCCGATCCCGGCTGATTCTACCCAGATATTACCGCCATTCATTTCAACAATTCGTTTGGCGATGGTCAATCCCACTCCGGTTCCTTCGATTTCCGGATCGAGTTGGTGAAACAATTCAAATATTTTATGAGTATACTCAGCCGCAATTCCTGCCCCGTAATCCCGCACAAAAAATACCGGTGATTCATTTTGCGGCTTCCAGCCGATTTCAACCTTTATGGGGGAACATCCCGTACTGAACTTGATTGCGTTGGAAATCAGATTCTGAAATAACTGGGCAAACCGTAACCGGTCGCCATGCAACACAGGCATGTTGTCTGCGATGGTAATCTCAGTGTTTTCCAGTTGTACTCCTTGATTGATAACATCCAGAACTTCCTGGACCAGTGATTTTAATTCAATGTTTTCCGGCACACTTTCAATATAGCCCAGACGGGAATATTGCAATAGATCGTTTAAAAGATCATACATGTGCATGGCGGATTGACGAATATATTTCATGTCCCGTTCAACGGCATCATACTCTCCAGCCTTTAGATCTTTTTCCAATAAACCGATAAATCCATTGATGCCAACCAGGGGGGTCTTTAAATCGTGCGACGCCATGTAGACAAACTGTTCCAGATTGGAATTTTTCTGCTCGAGTTCGTTGATCAGCGCTTCTCTTTCTTTTTCGAATTGGCGTAAATCGGTCACGTCCCGGCCATAATGAATCACACTGGCCAGTTGGCCATCGGCGTCACAGACCGGAGAAAGTGATACCAGTAATTCCCTGCCCAGCACTTCTACCGGCATAATACGACCTTGGGGTCGATGCGTTTTCAAAAGGGTTAGATGGGGACAATCAAGGGGCGGTTCATGGGTGCCATGAAATACTTCATAACAATATCGGCCGCGGATCTCAGCCAGATCTTTTTTAATCAGTGACAAGGCGGCGCGATTGGCATTCAATATGTGATTCTCGGCGTCAATCACCGTAATCGGATCACCGATTGCCTGAAAAATCCCCTCCCATTCATCTTTGGCCCGCTTTATTTCGGCAACAGATGATTTTAACTCTTCGATAAATAAAGCGTTTTTGATGGCAATTGCCATATAATTGGCTAGGATTTCCAGAAATTCTGATTGAGGCTTGAAGTCGCCCCCTTCGCGATGACAGTTGGCCAGACCCAAAACACCAAGTACCTGACCGGAAAATATCAAGGGTAAGGCGGCAAAAGTTTTTAATCCTGCTTGCTTACACTCATGCATGGTACATCGTGGATCTATCGTGATATCGCTGGAATATATGGGCGTACCCTGCACAACCGCCAATCCACACAGGCATTCTCCCACCTGATGGACAGGAATCGACTCAATTTGACAACTCTTAGTATCCGCAAGAAATCCCTCCAGTTTTAACTTGTCCCCGTCGCGCATAAAAAACAGGGCCAGATCCGGATGAATAACTTCAATGATACCCTCCAGTCCGCTTTGTATCACATCATGGATCGATAAACTGCTGATCACCTGATGACTATAACGATTAATGACCGCCATCTGTCGGCGGGAATCCTCCGTTAACGCCATTTCTTCCGGTTGTAAATGTGACTTTGACATTTCTAACCCTCACAGATTATTCGATAATTTCGGCTAAAATGCCGTATTACAAGATATATCGTACTAACCGGACTTATGATTAAATATACTTCATTTTTCTAAATCCGCTAATGCAGATCCCAAATAAGCTAAATTCAACAACAATCCCCGTAGCTCATTATTTCACATCATGTTGCGCCTGTCTTATCTTGCCCGGCAATCGCTCCAGATCCCACTCCCAATGATCAATGTGACTCATTATCCACGCTGTATAACCTCACAACCTCTCCCAAGTCATTTTCCAACCGGCCCAAAATCTCCTTAATACATTCATTCCATCCATTGACGATAGGGTTGGCATGAATGGATTCTGGAATTTTCTCGGATGAATAATATCGATTGAAAACAACTTGTCGAACTTGCCCCTGGGTAGTAGTCAAAAAGAAACGTATCGCAAATACACATCGAGGCTGTTCCTTATTTTGTAGATCTATTTCCAGTTTTTCGATCGTACCATTTAATTCATAGGCGCTGACTGGATTTTGAGACGGTCGGGATACAGACGAAAATATTCCACTGGCAGCCAGCCAGCGCCGGGTCAGATCGGTGATCTGATCTTGGGGATCGGTTAAAAACATATGATAATAATCCGCTGAATACGCGGCGACATCGCGGCGTATCAGGAAATTATCCCGTTCATAAACTGACGCGATCGCTATGGGGCGGACCATCAAATCAGGCTTGGACGCATCTAACGCCATTTCCTGTTGAACAGGCTCACAATCCAGCACATAATATTGTCGTTCCATAGCCATCTTACCCGATTGACAACCGATCAGACCGGCCAGTAATACATATACAATAATTATACGAAAGGGTATCATGGTTCAATCTCCGTCGGAGCAGGAGGTCCACTGAAAATCGTACGGCTGGGATGTTCCTGCAAATCGTTTATTAAAGTTTTCAGCTCATTAGTAGTGCGGACAAGACTGTTTATTAAATTGACAATTTCAGGCTCCATCCGCTGTGCCATATGACCGACATTATCTGAGGTAGATTCGATCGAAGTCAGAACATCTTCAACGGTTGCTTGTGGCTTGTCAGGCGAACTCATCGCCAACGCCTGAATTTTATCGTTGGTTTGCTGCAACTCTTTTAACAGGACTATAAGCTCTTCACTCACTTTTTCAAACTGAATCTTCTGAACTTCCGACTCCAGTGTTCCAATCAGGTCCGTAAGTGCGCCAAGAACATCATCCAGAGTTGTCTTGGGTTGTGAACTGTCGTCAGGGGACAGATATTGCCGTGTCTGACTGCTGAGCAAACCAAAATCCTTGACTGTTTTAATCACCTCATCACTGACTGTTTTGATTTGAGCATCCACAACCACTTGATTTAAATTCGTTAACAATTGATCCGCTTTATTCAGCAGGGCGTTAATATCCATCTCTGACAGGCGTTTAAACGCGTTTTCCGCGGTTTGGGTCAGCTTGCTTAACAGACTGGGGGCGCTGGGAATATAAGTCGAAGCCGGTTCCCAGGCGATCTCTAGTTCGGGATAAAGTTCCGGATCAACATAATCGGCTTCAACGTAAGCAATGCCGGTCAATGGCTGGGTGACCAATCGTAATCGCAACCCTTCTTCAATCAGGCGCCGTAAAATCGTAATCGGAGGATGCTTGCGCGCCCCGGACCGTTCCTGTGTCATGGAGATGGTTACCTGGATATATTTGCTGAATTTGCTGGCCTGGGATATTTCTGGATAGTTCATCACGGCAAACGCAATATCGTGCACCTCCCCGATTTTAACCCCGCGGTAATAGACTGGCGATCCGATATTCAATCCCTGCACTGTTTCGTCAAAGTAAGTTTCTATAAAATATTTATTTCGACTGAAACTATCGGCTCCCCAGAAAATCACGCCGGCCAATACCAAAGCGAACGCTCCTATGATAAACAAACCGATACCAAAATAGTTGATTTTTAATTTCATGTCGTTTCCTCTTGATTGTCGGAAATAGTGGCGCTGGTTTGTCGGTTGAAAAAGGCTCGAACCCATGGTTCACTGGCTGTTTCTCGTAAAGTCTTGGGATCGCCGGATGCGATAATTTTTCGCGTCATCTTATCCAGCATAATGACATGATCCGCGATGGAATAAATGCTGGCTAATTCATGACTGACAATCACAAACGTAATGCCTAATTCGCGCGAAAGTGACCGTATCAACTGATCCAGATCTGCCGAGGTGATGGGATCAAGGCCGGCGGAAGGCTCATCCAGAAAAATTATATCCGGATCCAACGCCATGGCCCGGGATATGGCCGCTCGCTTTTGCATCCCTCCGCTGAGTTCCGAGGGCAGTTTGTTCGCGGCATCCGCCAACCCGACCATGGCCAGTTTCATGGCAGCCAAAGCATTCATGGCTGCCGTCGGCAATCGGGTAAATTCTTCCAGTACCAGCCGGACATTCTGCAGTACGGTCATCGAACCGAACAATGCCCCACCCTGATACATCACCCCAAACTTGCGATACAATTCTCTCATAACATGGGCATTGGCCTGCACAATATCGATATTGTCAATCAGGATCTGGCCTTTTACCGGCCGATACAAGCCAATCATGTGCTTCATTAACGTGCTTTTTCCACATCCCGATCCCCCCAGAATAACAAATATCTGGCCACGGCTGACTTCAAATGAAATATCTTCATGAATTACGGTTGAACCGTAAGCCGTTGTCAGATTTTTAACTTGAATAATATTTGGATTATTTTCTTGTGTCATATCCCTAGTATGTAAAATACCACGGCAAACAAGCCATCTGCAATTAATATCAGAAAAATACCACTGACAACAGCGCGAGTTGCCGAGACCCCGACGGCACGAGCGCCCGATCCGGTCTGCAAACCACGTTGACAGCCAATCGACGCCACCAGCAATCCAAAAAATAAGGCCTTAAACAGTCCTCCCCAGATATCTTTTAATGAAACAGCATTCTGAATTTGATTGATGTACGCGACCATAGTAAAACCAAGGGTCTGCATTACGATCGCGGCGCCAATCAATGCAAAGGCGATTGAAAAAACCGAAAGTAATGGCGTGACGAACAAGGCCGCCAATACTCGTGGCGCTACCAGGAACCTTACGGGATCGAGCCCCCATCGTGTGCAGCGCATTTAATTCTTCATTAACTTTCATAGTGCCCAACTCTGCCGCGAAGGCGCTCCCGGTCCTGCCCGCAAGAATGATCGCCGTCAATAAAGGTCCCAGTTCACGAGCTACAGAAATGGCCACCAAATCCGCAACGAATATCTGGGCGCCAAATTGTCTTAAGGGGATTGCCGATTGAAACGCCAGAATTAAACCCAGCAAAAGGCTGACCAGCGCAATAATCCCAAACGCCTGGACACCCGCCGCCTGGATGGTCCAAAAAGTATCCAGCCAGCGTAATCGTGATGGTTTCAAAATCACCGTTACTAGCGCAGATCCGGTATGACCAATGAATTCGATTTGTTGACGAATGTCCAGAGCAAACTGAACGGCCTTATTCCCGTAAAGTTCAATCCAATCGCATAAACATTTTAATCCCTGAAATCCATCAGAAGGTTTTTTAATTGGCTCGGCAAGATTAAATTGATAAAGGACATGAGATTTGAAACCGTCCAGTCGGCACGCCCCCCCTGCTGCCTGGTGCTTGTCATAGATCACTCTCAGAAGACAAACTCCCGAGGCATCACAGTAATCCATGCCTTCACCATGGATAATCAGATTGCGACATGAATGTCTTTCAATTTGCTTTTGAATTTGCAACCATTGCCGGGCAACATAATGATAGTCTAGCCGGCCATGGACATACAGATCTAATTGACCCTCAGAGTCAGATTTAAATTCGATTACTTCTTTCACTTTAGTCAACATATGATTGAAATAAAGGCATTAAAATTGTATCTCATTATATTACAGCAACTTAAATACACGTCAAATCAATTTCAAACGTAACCTGTTAAATTAAAATCAGTTATGAATCTACTCGTTCTATAGAAAAATTTAAACAAAAAAACTAAAAAAAATCATGGCAGAAATCTGTTCGGGTCGATACTATAATACCCTAACAAACACCTAACCAGTAACACTGGTTTTATGCCGGTTATTATAGGATGTTCCTGCCGGTTTTTGGCGTTTGAACAATACCTGGAAGTTAGGGACAGGTAAATCCTGCTCAGGAGCCTATCATGTTTTCGCAGAATAAACCAAATCCCTCTGACAAAAAAATTCCTGTCTGTCAATTTGGACCAGGTGGCGATTATGTCACCCACTGGCCTGAAAGTTACGAAAAAACCCGCAAACTTCAGGAAATGAGTTCCCAATCCGGACGTGTTTTAACCAGTTTGATGGCTAATATTCGGGTTTTACTGGGTTTAGACTGTTATCAAATTGAACAGGAATCTCATCAACCTGCCGTCGAAAAAATCTATTTGATCGATTGCGAAACGATCAGCCAGCCTTCACCAGCAAAAACTAACACTACGTGGAGAGATAACAATGCCACCCAAATTAAAAACCGGACGGTCCAGGGAATCGCTAAACGCAACCCTCCGGCATCCGGCAATACTCACCCCTCGCCAGGTCCAGATATTACGTATGATCCAGGATTACCGGAACGACCATGGTTGTTCCCCGACCCTGCAGGAATTGGCCGAAAATCTCAAACTAAGCAAAGTCACCGTGTTCGAGCATGTCGAAGCTCTCGTAAAAAAAGGCATTCTTCGACGCGAAGCCAACAAAGCTCGCTCTTTGATCATCTCAGAGTCGGTGCGGCTGTCAGGGACTAAATCTGTTCCTGACCGACAAACCATCACGGCATTATCCCCGAAAAAATCCCCCGCTGTTGAACCTGGCCAATATCGATTGGCCGGTTCTATCGCCGCCGGCAAACCGATCGAAGCCATTGAAAACCCGGATTGGATTGATCTTCGCAAACTTTTTGAAACGCGTGAAGGAACTTTCGCCCTGTCTGTTAAAGGCGATAGTATGATCGATGATCATATCTGTGATGGGGATATCGTTCTGGTTAAACCCAGTCACGAAGCAAGAAATGGCGATATTGTTGTCGCGATTCTCAGTAATAATGAAGCAACATTAAAACGGTTTTTCAAAGAAAAGGGCTTTATCCGTCTGCAAGCCTCAAATCCCGATTACCCACCCATCAGGATTAAAAATATTAATATCCAGGGAATTGTAGTTGGCATACTCCGCCGCTTCCCAGGATAATCCCCTACCCGGAACACTCTGACCGATAACTAGATAGAAACAAATCTTTGGGTTTATAATCCTTGATAAACGCTTATTCTTTTCTTGATATTCAAGACACGTTCCACTCAGGGACTGATTTGAATTTTAGTGCCTAATAAACGATACCGTAACGTTTAACAAATCTCGGAAATCCCTTATTCCATCCCGGTCGTAAACGCGTTTTAACTGATTTAGCGTTCCTTTAAAAAGAATCTCAGTTCTTTTAGTCCAACCATTTAAAGCCACTTCTATTGTAACCCGATTAAGCATTTGTACTAATTCATTTACTGATTGAGAGTGACAATATGTTACCGGACCTTAAGAGGAACCGGGGAGATTGAGCCATAGTATGAAACCTCTGATCGATGAAATTGAAGCCGCCGCTCTGAAGGTAATCATGATTGACAATGATGATCTGATAGGCCTGGCATCGTTGCATACCCATTATCAAACCATCGCCTCATTTGCATCGGAAACATCATGTGGCGATACTGACGGTATGAAATGTGTAAAGCAGGCCGCAGATCGCATTGCCGACTTGATTGAAAAAATCATTTTAGATGAAGTGGATGAAATCAAACCTGCGATCTGTTTGATAGAAGAAACCACAAAGACAATCCAGCAACTGGTCGATTGTCTCAGCCAAAATCGTAGTGTCTCTCATATCCGTTTTCCGGACAAATTAGCCATTACGCTAAACGAGTCTCTTTCGGAAACATCCTCCAACAATCTCTGTATTCAATTGCCCGACAATGTGGATGAAGACATTTTTCGCGAATTTCTTGCTAATATTCCACATGAAATCGATAGTCTTGAATCGGCAATTCTGGCCGGCGAAAAAAATCCATCCGTCGAAAATGCCAATACCATCAAAGGGCTTTTGCATAATATGAAAGGCGAGTCAGCCCTGATGGGATTAAATGAATTCGCCGCGGTCTGCCATGAAGCGGAATCATTAATCATCGAAACACCCAACACTTTCCCCGGGGAAAAACTGCTGGAACACAAAGACTGGATGCAAAATGCCGTCAATCGGCTGATTGGCTCTCAACAGACTGTCGATAGTGAAAACAAAAAACATCAAAAAAGTTCCGAAGCGGTCCAGCCACCGGCCCTTAACGAGGTTTCTGATGGGACTGCCGGTACGGAAGTCCACGAAGACATGCTAATCGCGGAAAGCGATGTGCCATTGGTCATGGATTTTGTCAGTGAATCATATGAACATCTCGAACATGCGGAAGCGGATTTACTCGATATCGAGGAAGCGCCCGAAGATCCCGAAAGAATCAATGCTATCTTTCGAGCCTTCCACACCATCAAAGGCGTCGCAGGCTTTTTAAATCTGAAACAGATCGGCGCTTTGGCTCATGCCACGGAAAACCTGCTCGATCTGGCCCGCAAGGGAAATTTGGTGCTTTCCGGTACGAATATTGATGTAGTATTTGAATCCATCGATGTCATGAAACGCATGATGGGCGGATTGCGTACTGGGGTAGAACAAAATAGCGTCATCAAACCGTATCCCCTGCTCAATGAACTGATTTCTCGCATCAAATCTTGTGCTGCGGGCGAAGCTCCCGTGAAACGGTTGGGCGAAGTTCTGATCGAACAAAATAATATTAATGCAGACAGTGTTCGAAATGCTTTAAAATTCCAACGGGAAAGCGAACAACCTTCTAAACTCGGCGATGTGCTGGTAGAATCTGGAATAGCAACCAGGGAGCAGATCGATCAGGCGGTGATCATTCAGAACCAAATGAAAGTCGATCAGCAGGCTGCCGTAAAATCTAATGCGGCTGGTAATGGCGCCCGGTCTCCCCAGAAAACGGGTACAGAAAGTACGGTCAAAGTCACGACCGAACGATTAGATGCCATGATCAATATGGTTGGAGAATTGGTGATCGCACAATCCATGGTTAGCCAGGATCTGGGAGACATGGTTAAATCCAATCAACGTTTGGAACGGAATACCCGGCATCTCGAAAAAATTACGAGGGATTTGCAGGAACTTTCCATGTCCATGCGAATGGTTCCTGTCCAGGGCGTTTTCCAGAAAATGGCTCGTTTGGTGCGGGATTTGTCTCGGAAAGCGGAAAAAGAAATTGATTTCCAGATTATCGGGGCTGAAACTGAACTGGATCGTAATGTGGTTGAAGCCATTGCAGACCCCCTGGTTCACATGATCCGCAATTCCGTTGATCATGGCATTGAATTGCCTGGAGATCGCATCCAGAATGGCAAGCCCGGAACGGGCCGAATTTCTCTAAAAGCCTGCCATAAAGGCGGAAATATCGTTATTCAGATCACCGATGACGGACGCGGATTGAATAAGGAAAAAATTCTGAAAAAAGCGCTCGCATCAGGCATTATCAAGGAAGGCGCCGACTTATCAGACCAGGATATCTATCGGTTGATTTTCCATGCCGGTCTTTCTACAGCCGAGCAGGTTACCAGCATATCCGGCCGTGGTGTTGGCATGGATGTTGTCCGTAAGAACATCGAATCGTTGCGGGGACGGATTGATATCGATTCCAAACTGGGAGAAGGGACGACTTTTACGATCTATCTTCCTTTGACTCTGGCCGTCATTGATGGACAGGAAGTCACTGTCGGGAAGGAACATTATATTATACCGATTATATCGATTGAGCAGAATTTTCGACCGGCGCAAACTCAGTTATCAACGGCTCAGGGGGGACGTGGTGAAATGATTATGGTTCGTGGTGAACTTCTGCCGCTCATCCGCTTGCATCGGATCTTCAACGTGACGCCGGAACATACCGATCCCTGTGAATCACTGGTCGTCATTGTTTCCGATGGCGAGCAGCGTTGTGGCGTTCAAGTGGATTCATTACTCGGCCAGCAGCAAGTGGTCATTAAAAGCCTTGGAACCTATCTGGGTTCAATTCAGGGAATTTCCGGCGGAGCGATCATGGGGAACGGAAATGTGAGTTTGATTCTGGATGTTCCAGGATTGATCCAGTTGTCTCATAAATGTAGCCGAAGCACAGAGGTGGAAGCCGCATGAATGAATTACTGGAAGAAAAAGTCGAACTGAAAGAAGCCGATTTCCGACGAATCAGTGATATTATTTATAACCATTGCGGTATCAACCTGCATAACGGGAAACGTGCGCTGGTTCGTGCCAGGCTGGCGAAACGCATGCGGGATGTTCGTATCAATCAGGTGGATACTTACCTGGATTTTGCGCTACACGATGAAGCTGAATTTTTCAAGCTGGTTGATTCCATCAGTACGAATCTGACCAGTTTTTTTCGAGAAAACAGCCATTTTGATTATCTTTCCCGGGAATATTTACCGTCCTTGATCGAACGCAAGAAAAAAGCGGGATCTCATAAAATCCGGTTCTGGTCGGCAGGTTGCTCTTCAGGTGAAGAACCCTACACCCTGGCCATTGTACTTCGTGAATTTTTCCAGGATTTGACCGGCTGGGACATCCTGATTCTGGCCACGGATGTGTCAACCCGCATGCTCGAGCAGGCTGCCGCGGGCGAGTTCGACGATGCTCGCATTCAACCCCTTACTCAGCAACAGCGCCATCGTTTTTTCTCAACCAGTTCTCTAACCGGGCGGAAAGTTCACCAGGTGCGGCCCGATTTAAAAAAAATGATCCGTTTCAGATATTTGAATCTTATGGAACCCTGGCCATTCAAAGGACCGTTTGATGGAATTTTTTGCAGAAATGTCATGATCTATTTTGATAAATCAACTCAGGAAAAACTGGTTAATCGTTTCTACCATTGCCTGGACAAAATGGGAGTTCTATTTATCGGACATTCCGAATCGTTAACCGGGATTAATCATCCCTATAAGTATATTCAACCGGCAACTTACATGAAAAATGGATAAGCCGCTTTAATCGTATAAAGGATAGACAATGGGATACCAAATACTGATCATCGATGATTCTGCCGTAACCCGGGCTGTTCTGAAAAAAACTATTGGGATGACCGGCGTGGAGGTGGACGAAATTATCGAGGCGTCCAATGGACAGGAAGCCTTGCAATTGCTTTCAGACGGTAATGCCGATTTGATTATGGCCGATCTGAATATGCCCAGAATGAATGGCATGGAACTGGCTGAACGGTTGTTTAACGACTCGACACTTAAACATATCCCCATGGTCGTCATATCCACGGAAGCCAGCGCCGCTCGCATTGAAGAACTGCAGCACCTCGGCATTAAAGGCTATATCCACAAACCATTTACTCCTGAAGCGATACGTAAGATTCTGGTTGACACACTCAATATCGAAAAAATCAGTCTCTAGCCGAAAAATGCAAACGCTGATATTATGGCATGTGAATTAATTCAACCTGTTTACACCCGAACGATCAAAGTATTAATCGTGGATGATTCTGCTATCGTGCGACAGGTTCTCTGCCAGCAACTGGCTAGGGATCGGGATATAAAAATAGTGGGAACCGCGCCGGATCCCTATGTGGCGCGAGATATGATTGTCAAGTATCGACCGGATGTCATTACCCTTGACATCGAAATGCCCCGTATGGATGGTCTTACCTTTTTAAACAAAATAATGACACATTATCCCTTGCCCGTTCTGATCATCAGCTCATTATCGCCCAAAGGCAGTACCATGGCGCTGGAAGCCCTGCAAGCGGGCGCTATCGATATAATCAGCAAACCCGGGGCCGCTTATTCCATGACCGATATGGGAGACGAACTGATCCGTAAAATCAAAATCGCCAGTCGGGCGCATGTCACTCGCCATCAGGCCGGCAAAATGGTTTCTTGTCCGCCTCGTTTGAGCATGACACAAACGACCGAAAAAATTATTGCGATTGGAGCCTCAACCGGTGGCGTGGAAGCGCTTACCCAGGTCCTGACCTCATTACCCGGCAATACGCCGGGAATTGTTATTGTTCAACATATGCCGGCAAACTTTACAACTTCTTTTGCCAGGCGCTTAAACGATCTGTGCCAGTTGACTGTACGGGAGGCCGTTTCGGGCGATCGTATATTACCGGGCACGGCTCTCATTGCTCCAGGCGGCATCCATATGCTGGTAAGGCGGTCCGGCGCCAATTATCATATCGTTCTCAAAGACGGTCCGCCCGTATTTCATCAAAAACCCAGTGTTGAAGTTTTATTTCAATCTCTAGCCCAATACGCAGGCGCCAATGCCGTCGGCGCTATCCTGACCGGAATGGGCGCGGATGGCGCCACGGGATTACTCAAAATGCGTCAGGCAGGCGCTCATACGCTTGCACAGGATGAGCAAACCAGCGTTGTATATGGCATGCCAAAAGAAGCGGTTGATATCGGAGCTGCTGAAAGAGTCGTTCCATTGAAAGATATCGCTTTAAATCTTGTTAATATGGTTAAAAACACCTAACCTGAGGAGTTTCATTATCATGGATGTTAGATATATTAATCCTTTTCTGGTTTCTATTCAAGATCTTTTCAAAACCATGATCAATGTTCCATTTAGTTTGGGCAAACCTCGTCTCAAACAAGATACCTTACCGGTATTCGAGATCAGCAGTATTATCGGTGTCTCCGGTACGATCACTGGCAGTGTTGTAATCAGCTTTTCCAAACCGGTCGCCCTGCAAATTGCCTCAGCCTTATTAGGTGAAGAAATCCATGAAGTGAATGAAGACTGCAAAGACGCCATTGGCGAAGTAGCTAATATCATCGCTGGAGGCGCCAAAAAGGATTTTCCCACCGGGGATAATTCGATCTCAGTACCAACCGTCGTTATCGGCAAACACGAAGTCTCCTATCCGCGTGGGGTACCGATTATTACGATACCCTGTGAAGTCTCCAGTGGCCGATTAACGATTGACGTAGCGTTAAAAAAGACCAAAGTACCTAGCGCCGTTCCCTGCTGATACGTTTTCCTGCGATAAACAAAACCGCCGGTGAATCTTATCCGATTCCGGCGGTTTTTTTTTCGACAATTTCAGACTTGAATCAACCCTGTCAGCTTGAAAAAAGTCCGTATAGTAAACTTATGGCTGGTTTTTGTCTTTCTCGACAATTGTCGCTTTTTCGATCGACAACTCTTCTTTGGGTTTGCCGGATGGCGTTCCAGCCTCCTCAAACTTGGCCATAACATCTTTACCTTCAATAATTTCTCCAAAAATGGTATGTTTGCCATCCAGCCAGGGTGTGGCTTTAAAAGTCAGGAAGAACTGACTGCCGTCAGTACCGGGCCCCCGATTGGCCATGCTTAACAGGTAAGGCTTGTCATGTTTGACATCATCTTTGAATTCGCCATCGTATTCATAGCCGGGACCACCGGTGCCCGTACCCAACGGACAGCCGCCTTGCGCCATGAATTCTGGTATGACCCGGTGAAATTTGATTCCATCGTAAAATCCTTTTTTCGTCAGAAAGATCGTACTGCTTACATGCATCGGAGCCACATCGGGCCAGAGCTTGATGGTGATCTTGCCCTTATTGGTTTGCAGAACCCATAAATAATCCTTATTGGCATCGAATGTCATCTTCTCAGGCTTTTTTAAATTCAGTTTCCAGGCTTTATCGCCAAGTTGCTTCTCGCCTTCTTCTTTCATCTTGGCTTCCATTTCATCACGCTCTTTTTCCATCTTTTCGCGCATTTTGTTCTGATACGCCTGCAGGATGGCTTGGTGCTCTTCCTTGGGGATCGCCAGATCGCTTCCGGAAAACACATCCATTATTCCCCGCGCCAGCAACTGGGCGCTGATATTCAAATCTTGAGCCTTGAAACTCTCTCCCAATTGTACACCAATGATATAACTGATTTTTTCATCGTCATTAGCAAACTTTGGTGCGGCGGGTTTGACGATCCCGGCGGTTACCGCATTATCCCCTTCTTTGACGGGTATGGTTTTTTCCTCCTTTTTTTCACTTTCCGCTGCACTGGCCAGGCTGGTCAGTACGGCAAACATCATCAGGCAAACTATCGTAGTTATTCTCGATTTCATATAAATCTCCAATATTGGGGGCAAAAAAAACAGTCCCACCGTGGCAGGATACTTTAACGTTATTATATACAGTGAACATCTATTTTAAAACGTCAAATATGGAACCTCAGTTCTGTTTTTACAAAACTATTACATTCATCTTATTTTAACAAGCCATAATCGACCAGCAATTGTCGCAAAATTACTTTTTGCGACTCTTCCAGGGCCACCATGGGGAGTCTGACTTCTTCTGAACACATCTGCATCATTGCCATGGCTGCCTTAATCGGCACCGGATTGGTGCTGAGTCCAAGCAGGGAACTGGCCAGACTAAACAGTTTTTTATGCCATTTCCTTGCTGAACCAAAATCACCTTCCAATATCGCGTCAGTCATCGCTTTAACATCAGTTGGAATTAAATTGGCAACCACAGAGATAACTCCTTTGCCGCCAACCGAAGCAATGGGAAGTGTCAGGCTGTCATCACCGGACAATAGGGTCAGATCGCATTTATTCGCGATTTCAGAAACTTGATCCAGCTTGCCGGAGGCCTCCTTGATCGCGACAATCTGTTCAATTTCTGCCAGACGGGCTATGGTATCGGCAGTCATATTGACTACACACCGTCCGGGAATATTATACAACACAATCGGCAGATCCACGGCGGCGGCAATCGCCTCAAAATGACGGTACATGCCTTCCTGGGATGGTTTATTGTAATAGGGCGACACTTGTAATGTGGCATCGGCGCCCACCTGTTTGGCAAAGGTGGTTAATTCGATGGCCTCTGCAGTGGAATTGGAGCCGCAACCGGCAATGACGGGTACCCGGCCTTTCACCTCATCCACCACAACCTTGATAACTTGCTTATGCTCTTCATAGGAAAGGGTGGGGGATTCACCAGTGGTCCCGCAGGGCACAATCGCGTCTGTTCCGCTGCGCAGATGCATATCCACCAGCTCTCGCAAGGTTTCATAGTCTACATTGCCGTCATCGAAGGGGGTGACGATCGCTACAATACTTCCGGAAAACATGTCAGTCTCCTTGTTATGGAAGGGTTCCAGGAATAATCCTGCTCACAGTTAGAGATGCCGAAACGGTTGCTTGATATGTCATGAAACAGCAATGTGTTGCCTGACGGTTGAGGAGCATCTCAACACGATACTGGTATGCTTGCAATTGAAAAGACCCGCTGGGCCGTGATATAAGTTCTACACGAGTAAAAACTTATCTTGCGAGCGATCGGGAATTTTCATACCCATCGGGTATCAAAAGCAAGTCAGGCTGGGTATTGTATGAAGACGGGTGCATATTTTCAAGCAAAGAATCAGCCGTCCGCTGATTTACCCATTATCATTCCTGCTCAAAACAGCCAGCATAATCCGACATCCAAATATTCATATCCTCATTCTGTTTTTTTACTCGAATGGCCTGAAAACTTTATAATTTATTTAATTAATAGCAGTTATGTAACGACACTGATTGCGGATTGCCAACAAATTTCCTGCGTTATTCTTCAGAAATACAATTTTGTAACAATTATGTCAGGTAAAGCAGGATCCGTTGAGAAGAATTATTTCGAGCTGGAAAATTTATCGATCAGCTGAATCATTTCCCGCGTTGCCTGACGGATGCCGATAAAAATAGATCGGGAAATAATACTATGGCCAATATTGAAATCTTCCAGGCCGTTAATCCTGGCAATCGGGCCGATATTCCGATACGTCAGACCATGACCGGCATGAATGATCAGACCACAGTCTTTGCCCACATCGCGGGCCCGTTCCAGTTCTACCAGTCGTTTGGCTACCTGATGTTCGGTGTGAGCATTCGCGTACATTCCCGTATGCAGTTCAATCGCTTTGCATCCCGCCGCGCTGCAGGCTTTGATCTGATTTTCATCAGGAACGATAAAACTCGAGACCGCAATCCCACCCTCTTCCTGAAGCCGCTTTACGCTCTGAGAAAGCTTACGCTGAAACTTAACACAGTCCAGGCCGCCTTCTGTGGTTAACTCTTCACGACGTTCCGGCACCAGAGTCACCTGATCTGGTTTGAGTTTCAAGGCATAGCGTATCATTTTTTCGGTCATCGCCATTTCGAGATTCAGGATAACCGCCGCGGTCTGTTTTACCAGTTCGACATCCCGGGGTTGAATATGCCGGCAATCTTCCCGGAGATGCATGGTAATGCCGCTGGCGCCGCCGAGCTCGCATTCTACCGCGGCCCAGACCGGATCAGGTTCATTAGTAAGCCGCGCCTGTCTTACTGTGGCGACATGATCGATGTTTACATTTAATTGTGCCATGTTTCTATCCTCAACATGCTACTGAACCATCAAATAAAAAAGCTTCGAGCGCCAATCGGAGGGTAACATCAATCCTTACTGGATCACTTGGAACCGTGCCAGTGCGTCTGACTGATATGAGCGGCGCTGGAACCTTCCCATTCATGCTTCCCGATACAGTCAACAATGCGTTCAGCCAGTTCCATGGCTGCGATCGCGTCTTCAGCCGATACTTCCGGACGCCCCCCCTCCATTACCGCCTTGATAAATGCCTCCTGCTCCAGACGCAAGGGTTCTTTATCATCAATATTGAGCTCTTCAACATGAACCAGTTTGCTCCAGTCAGTTCCAAAAAGGTTCAACTGGCCGTCTTCCCCTATCACTTTTCGCAACTCCTGCAGCATATTGATATTCGCGGATTTGCTGATCATCGTCCCGGTTTTTTTAAATAAATCCAGTGACAAATAGGCATCCTCACTGAATAACCGGATTCGGCGCTCTGTCTTCAATGCCAGACGGGAGGCCATCATATTGGCGACACAACCGTTTTCAAAAATCAGACGGACATTGGCAATATCTTCATGAGCCCCCAGAACATTGACACCTACTGCATGGACATCGATCACCGGACTCTTGGCAAGAGACAAAATAATATCGATATCGTGGATCATCATATCCAGAACCACCCCCACATCGGTCGAACGGAACGTAAAAGGCGAAATTCGGTTCGACTCAATAAAACGCGGCTTGACTCCCAGCCGGTTCATCGCCTGACTCACTGGGTTAAATCGCTCGGAATACCCCACCTGCAAAATACAATTATTCGCTTTGGCCAGTTCCAGCATTCGCTGGCCTTTCTCCCTGGAATCGGCGATCGGTTTTTCGACCAGCACAGCCACACCTTGCTTCAACAGCGGACTGGCAATGGCTTCATGGCACTCGGTTGGCACGGCAACCGTCACGGCGTCCACCTTGCCGTTCAACCCTGCCGGATCGGTCAGTGCCTCGCCGCCAAACTGCCCGGTCAGTTCCCGGGATTTTTCAATGTCCTGATCCACAATGGCGACCAGGCTCACTTCATCCATCTGACTGTATATCCGGCTATGCAAACGGCCCATTTTACCGGCACCTATGACTGCAGTTCTTAGTTTATTCATAATTCTGTCTTTCTATTCCTGTCGCCATCAGATTCTATCTATCAACGATTATTGAGATAAGTCATCGAAATCGTCACGCACCTCAAAGGCCTGACGTCCGGCCTTGGGAACGTTCCCATCCGTTCGGACCAGCTCTTTGAACCGGCCATAACGATTTTGTAAACTCCGTTGTAAAAATTCGCACATATAGCGAACATGTGGATTTAAGACGCCAGTATCCAGCATCTCATCCACAATTTGTGAGATATTTCGGCTCTCTCCACGGTATAATTGCCGAAAAGCAAGCCATAAAGATTCAATATCTTCGCTGGTCAGATCATTTCGTTTCAAGCCTTCATCATTGATGCCGCGAACTTCATTAGGATCGCCGGCAAATTTGACATAAGGCGGCACATCCCGGCGCACCGGAGTCATGCCGGCGATGTAACTGTAACGGCCGACGGTGACGAAATGGTGTATGCCGATCAACCCGGAAATGACCACCCCGTCTTCAATGGACACATGACCGGCCAGTTGCGATTGATTGCCCAGGATAATCCGGTTACCCAGATGACAATCGTGGGCGATATGGCATGCTACCATATACAATCCATTGTTGCCTATCACCGTTTCCCCCCCGCCATTTTCCGTGCCGCGATGCACCGTCACGCATTCACGAAAAACGTTGTGATCTCCCACCACCGTTCGGGTGGGCGCCCCGCGATATTTCAGATCCTGGGGTGCGACACCAATCACGACATTCTGGTAAAATACATTTTTTTTACCAATTCGTGTATGACTTCCGATCGTCACATTATTGTGCAGAATACAGCCATCGCCAATCTCGGTATCTTCGTCAATCACACAGAAAGGTCCAATTTTGACCTCTTCGCCGATTCTGGCGGAAGGGTGTATTACGGCTAATTTGGAAATCTCAGACATTGTCTTTCTCTATTCCATGAAACGACCAATCAATCGTTTCGTTAAAATTAAAAGATCTATCGAAATCTAAAAAAGCTGATCTCGATTTTACTAAACGAATCGCCAACAGTTCATGAATTGCATACAACTGCCTGTTGGCGCCAGCTAATGTCGGAATTGCTCTCGATAACGACCCATCCGATGTTCTCCGCTTCTTTGGATTGATTCCAGTAGATAACGGGCATGCTCATCCCATTGATTATCGTTCAGCAATTCTTGTACAAGCGTCAAAATGGAGCGTCCTTGGCGCTTGCGATACAGTTGACGGTATAAACGCAGTAAAGTCTGGATACTGGCCTCGGTCAATCCTCCCCGCTGTAATCCGACCGAATTAATACCCCGTACTTCACAGGGATAACTCCCGGATACCCGGACAAACGGCGGTATATCATGGCTGACTGCCGATTGCCCCGCCACATAGGCAAAGCAGCCGATCGTGACAAACTGATGGGTCATGACGCCGCCGCTCAGCCAGGCTCGTCGTTCCAGTTTACCATGCCCGCCAATATGACAACTGTTGGTCAGAACAACATGGTCCTCCACGATGCAATCATGGCCCAGGTGAGAGCCAACCATGAAAAAATTTCCATTGCCGATTCGCGTCACTCCGGCGCCTTCGGGAGTGCCGCGATGGATGGTCACATATTCCCGGATCACATTCCCCTCGCCGATCTCCAACCGGGTCTCTGGATCGCAGCCATGCAGCATCTGGGGTTCCTCACCAAGAATACACCCATGGAATATCCGGTTATTCCGACCCAGCGTCGTTCCACGAACGATAATGACATGGCTGCCGATCCGGCATCCATCGCCAATGGTTACCCCCGGGCCGATCACACTACCCGAACCGATTTGAATATCGCTCCCCAGTTGAGCCGTCGGGTCAACCATGGCGGTCGGAGCAATCTGATTCCTGTCATTCATAATTTCACTTACTGAAAAATTTTCTTACTCGCCGGAGCAAGATTGTGTTATATTTTTTCGAACCGCCATTCACTGTAATCATACCGGATCGGCATCAACCAGGATAAACCGGATCTGGGCCTCAGCAACAACCGTATCGCCAACCAGCGCCTTGCACCGGCAATCCCCGGTACGGTTTTTGATCCGAACCGCCTCAACATCCAATATCAATTGGTCCCCTGGAACCACCGGCTTGCGCATCTTGCATTTATCCATGCTCAACAACACGGCCAATTGCCCGGTATGCTCCAATCGTTGTGCGAACAACAGGCCCGACATCTGGGCCAGCGCCTCCAAGATCAATACCCCCGGCATAATCGGTTGCCCCGGAAAATGCCCCTGAAAGAACAATTCGTTCATCGTGACGTTTTTTATACCAACCGCGCGGCGATCCCCTTCGATCTCGATCACGCGGTCAACCAGAAGAAACGGATAACGATGCGGCAAAATTTTCTGTATCTTGCGAATATCCAACAACGGTTCGGCGGCGCGCAGCTTTCGCTTGTGAAGTTGCTTTTGGATCTGAGTATTGAGTTCACGAACCAATGCCTGATTGCACTGATGCCCACTGCGATAAGCGACAATCCGGCCAAACACTGGGCGCCCCAGCAACATTAAATCACCCAGTAAATCGCCGATTTTATGGCGGACACACTCGTCCGTATAACGAAATTCGTTATCGATCGGCCCTTCTTCAGCCAAAACCAGCACATCCCGTCCCGTTAAATGTTTTCCGATGCCATGAGCCTGAAACTCACGCGCCTCACTTTCCAGGACAAAAGTTCGGGCCGGTGCGATATCCTTCATAAAGGCGTCGACTGTTAAATTAAACTGATATAATTGCCGACCTACCAGCGGATGCTGATAATGCAAATCGTAAATGATGCTCAACTGATCATTTTTATCCGGAAGCGCGTAAAGAACGGCGTCGCCATTCTTGATCGTAACCGGTTCTTCAATGACAAAGACCTCGCGGGGCTTGTCCAGTTCCGTAAAACCTGCCTCCAGCAATTTGGCGGCAAACGGTTCACAACTGCCGTCGATATTGGGCAGTTCACCGCCATTCAGTTCAATAATTAGATTGTCCACTCCCAACGCGTGAACGGCCGCCAGACAATGCTCCACGGTTTCAATCGCTACCGAGCCGTCGGTAACGGCCGTACGGCGTGGCCGATGAGCAACAGAATCGATGTGAAGCGGGATCCTGACCGGTTCGTTCAAGTCAGAACGGACAAATACGATACCGGTATCAGGCTCAGCCGGTCTGAAGATCAGCGTCACATCCTCGCCGGAAAATAACGCTTTGCCTGTTATCTCAATACTATTGGTTATGGTGATCTGATTTCTCAAGGCAGTTTAATCGTTCGTTGATAAGTTTAACTTCTTTGAATAGTTGAGGTAATTTACTCGTCAGGGAACATTCCCGGAAAAAGTCTTTGATCTTTTTGGATGGCAACCCCATTTCTTTCGATCCGGGGGCAATTTCTCTTACGACACCCGAATGGCCGGCAATCATGGCGCCATCGTTGATTTTGACATGATCCGCCACACCCGTCTGGCCACCCAGCACGACATAATTTCCCAGTTCGCAACTACCCGCCAGTCCGACCTGGGCCACCAGAATGCAGGATGCGCCAATTCGCACATTGTGAGCAACCTGAACCAGGTTGTCGATTTTTGTGTTGCGTCCCACAATAGTCTGACCGAATTTTGCCCGGTCAACACAACTGTTCGCGCCAATTTCAACATCATCTTCAATCACCACATTTCCAATATGAGGGATTTTGCGATGCCGGCCATCCACCAGTCGATACCCAAAACCATCGGCTCCAATCGTACTGTTGGGATGGATAATAACACGTTCCCCCAGACAACAGCGCCGATTGATAACAACATTGGAATATAAAATACAGTTAGAGCCAATCACGACATCCCGGCCGATACGACACCCCGGATAAAGAACACTATTCGCGCCGATTCTTGTACCCGCACCCACGCTCACGTGGGCGCCAATGGCCACCTGTTCTCCCAGTTCCACGGCAGGATCGACCCAAGCCTGCGGATGAATCCCAACGGCTGGATAATCGGGTGCAGGAGCAAACATCTCCAGAATCCTGTCCAGGGCAGCCGGCACATCCGCCACCCGGATCGTGGGACAATCCGGCATTGTGCCGGCATATCCCACAGACACGATGACGGCGCCGGCCAGGGTCTCTTTGAACTGGGCGGCGTATTGCTCATCGGAGATAAACGAGATTTCTTCCGGACCCGCCTGACCTAACGAAGCGATACCTGTAACGGATATATCTCTATCGTCTTCAAACTGTCCATCAATTAATCTGGCTATCTCACTGATCAACATTGGCAGATGCCTGTTAAAAAAAACGCTTGTTTCCAAAAAGAATCGAAAACACCTAAATTATTTTTTGGTTTTATCGTAATCAGCGTCCATTTCTTCAATCACTTTGGCGGTAATGTCGATTTCAGGTATATTGTATATGATCTGGCGGCTTCGGATAAACGCGTACAAATCGGTCAGAGTACGGAAATTATCCTGCATGTCAATGGTATTCATTACCAGTGTATACCCATCACGCCGGGCGATCCGTTTGGTGGTATCCTGCAATTTGACATATAGCTCTTGCGTCCAGGAGTAGGTTTCATCTTTCATCATCTCTTTTTCATACTCACCCAGCGCCTTGACTTTGGCGCTCTTATCGAACCATTCCTTCAAGCGGGATTTATAATCTGCCGAACCGGGTTGCAAGACCGTTTTCAGTTCCTGTTCGATGGCGGCGGTCTCTTTATCGAGCACTTCAAGTTCACTTTGCAGTTCGCGCTGTTTTTCCTTGACTTCCTTGTCTTTATCCAGATATTCCTGACACTCTACAATAATTTTTGAAACATTCAACACCGCGATCTTGATCGGACGCTGAGGTGCCTGGGTCTGGGCATCTGTCCTGTTCATGATCAGTGCCAATACCAATAGAATACACAATCCTGTCACCAGCAACATAGTCCGTTTCATAATGGCAATCCTTTCTTTAAGGTGTTTATATCTCCATAGTTATATATTCTATGTTGTACTATCCTGATTCGATCAGTATGATGATCAGCTCAGTAATCATATCACGGACAGGCTCAAAAGTCATCTGTCCAGTCACTCGTAAGGCAAATCGGCAACAGCCCGCCAATAAACCAAGGCCGCTTCCAATTAAAAAGTCATGCCAAAGTTAAAGCTGAATAACTGATTTTCATCTTCATCATCTTCCACAATTGGCACTCCGAAATCAAAATGCATCGGCACCATCTGGAACAACTGGGGAATTACGATCTCCAGGCCGATACCGGCAGTAACACGCACTGGTCCTTCCTCGATATAAGCGCTGTCGCAAAAGACTTTGCCATATAATACTTCCTCATAGAGCGGATGGCTGACTTCACTGCCCAGCAGGACCATGTATTCGCTGCCGATCGGATCATGATCGATTCCGGCGCGGGGGCTGATACCCCGATACTCAAAACCGCGCATTGAACCGATGCCGCCCACATAATAACGCTCAAACACCGGCGCGTCTCCCAGGATCTGACTGCCCTTTAACCGGGTAGACCAGATGGTACGGCGTTCGGCCAGATCGACATTTATGGTCTGATAGTAGGTCGCACTGGCCGATAAATCGCCATAGGTAAAATCGCCGCCCAGCGCCCCTACCTGCTCATAGCTCACCTGGAATTTATATCCCTCCGAGGGCCGGTACAATCGATCCGTGGTATTCCGTCCTATGCCCACTTTCAGGCTGGTTAACAGATTGTCGCCTTCCACATCCTGCACATCCTGAGGCGCGGTGATATATTTCCCCCCGGTCAGGTTGCCATCCTCATCCCGGTTTAAACGATCATCCAGATCAGAAACAGTCACTATTTCCGTTCGTACCGTTCCTTCGACTTCCCAATCGTTATCGAAACGGCGGCCAACGGTCATATATCCGCCCTTGCGGCGTTCCAGGTAAGATTCTCGCCAGCGCCTGAACAAAAAGGCGTTCAGATCCAGATAATAAGGCTGATCGAACAGGTATGGCTCATAAAATTTGATACGGCCGCGTGATACCCGCGTTCCAGGTTCAATATCCAGCCGCAATCGTTGACCGCCTCCCACAAACGATTCTCCGTAAAAGAATTCACGCCAGCTTTGCGGAAATTTGGTTAGATCGAAATTCCGTTGTTCGATCGAAAACTGACCGATAATGCCACTATTGGTATCAACGCCAACGCCAAACAATACCAGTCCGGTGCGGGCTTCACTGACTTCAACCAGCGCGTCCCGTTCATAAGGCGCTTCTCCAAAGGGCACCACCGATACGTCGTCAAACAGACCGCTGCCTTCCAGGCGGCGCTGGGCGCGCTCCATGGCCACGGTATCGAACAAATTTCCCGGAAAAAACTGATACCGATCGAAATCGCGCCGAACGACTTTATCCTGGGTTTTATAATTACCCCGGATAATTAACTCGTTGAGATAATATTGATCGCCCTCATGAATTTTAAAGACCAGATTCGCCAATCCCTCCTGATCGGTATATTCGACCTGGGGATCGATATAACTGTAAATATATCCCTCTTCGCCATAGGCATCCTGAACGGCCTTAGATGCCGCCAGGCGATGCTTATTCTTGAAAATGTCGCCCGCTCGCAATTTGAATCGGTCTAACAATTCATCATCGTTGAAAATCTCATTGCCTTCAAATCGCAGGTCTGACACTTCATAGCGGCGGCCTTCTTCGACGGTATAGGTGATCGTGGATCGGCTTTGATCGCGATTGAAAGATTTCTCCGCGAACACCCGGGCATCCAGATATCCCTCATCCCGATAGTAACCTTCCAGCAGACGACAATCCATTTCTATCTGTTCATCGTCTATTTTCCCCTTGCTGAAAATCGGAAAATAGGTCTTGGATTTGACTTTCCATCTCAGTTTGCCCGCTGAAAATGCGTTGTTCCCTTCAAATCGGATCTTTCGTACGCGCGATTTCGCCCCTTCAATGATCGTATAAACCACTTCCTGACGCTCTTTCAGGGCTTCTTCATCGAGAGTCACCGAAACGAAATAGTATCCTTTGTTGCGATAATAGTCTTCCAGAACCTGGGCGCCCTGCCGGATCTGATAGAGATCCAGAAAATCGTGGACACCGAATGACAATTCTTTCAGTAACTTGTCTTGCTTGATATTTTTATTGCCCGTGATGGTCAGATTGGAAATCTGTCGGGTCTCAGTGACCAGAAACAACAGGTCAACTTCACGGTCATTCACCGGTTCGACTCGCCATAACACCGTGGCGATCTGAGGCATGTTCATAATCTGCCGGGCATCTTCACTGATCATTTCCTTGTCGAATTTCGCGCCCGCACGGCTGCGAACATTTTTCAATATGGCGCCGGTGGCAACCTGACGTTGACCCTCAATACGGACTTCCCGGATTATTTTTTCTTCGTTGGGATCATTCTGACTGAATACCAGAGTAACCCCGACCAATAGCCATGCCAGGGCTAAAACAATCCCTCGGGTAATATTAGCCTTTTTTGAATATAATTTTAACGCAAGCGGGCGGCTCGCGAATATTTCTGCCCTGTTCGCCATGGCCGGATCCTTCTGGTTGCGGATGTCCGATTTAAAACTGGCAGGCCCACGAGCCGCCAGTGTTGGGTTACTATTTAATCTAAATGGTATTGTAGCGTTTTTCCCTACCTCGTCAAATCCCGAAATCAGGGGCATTCGATTTATTTTCGAATCGAGTCCACTGGGGAATCCATACCAATTCTACGGTTCCGGTTGGACCGTTTCGTTGTTTTTCGATGATGACTTCGGCAATATTATCGTCCGGTTCATTGCCTCCATTGTCAAAACTGTCCATCGGCCCCTCATCGTCCTGTCCCATGACTTTCTTCTTGCGGTAATAACCTTCGCGATGCAGCAACATGACCACATCGGCATCCTGCTCAATATTGCCGCTTTCACGCAAATCGCTCATGCGGGGCCGGTGCCCTTCGCGTCCCTCCGGCCCACGGTTTAACTGCGCCATCGCAATCACCGGGATATTCAACTCACGGGCGACGGCTTTGATCTGTCGTGAAATGAAACCAACTTCCTGAGCCCGCGATTCCATTCCCGGGGCATGCATTAACTGCATATAATCGATCACAATCAACTGAATATCGTACTGCATTTTCAACCGGCGAGCCTTGGCCCGCAACTCCAGCGGGGTAAGACCTGAACTGTCATCGACATAGAGGGGGCGCTCGGACAATTCACCCGCCGTACGCCCCAGCATTTCGTATTCCTGGTCGTTCAGCATGCCGCGCCGCAATTTTTGTGAATCGATATGACTGCGACCGGCCAGCATACGTTCCGCCAGCATCTGTGCGGACATTTCCAGCGAAAAGATCGCTACCGGAACACCGTTGTCCGCGGCAATATGCTCGGCAATATTCAAGCCCAGTGCGGTTTTTCCCATACTGGGACGGGCGGCGATGATCACCATTTCGCCCGGTTGCAGACCGCAGGTCATTTCATCCAGTTCCTGATATCCCGTCGGCAACCCGGTCACATAATGTCCGGTTCGATTTTCCAGGGATGAATAGACCTGACCGATGATCGTTCGCATATCGAATGCCTGGCGAACGATTTTCTTCTCGGTAACCTCGAAAATCTTCTTTTCGGCATCTTCGAGCAATTCTGACGTATCACCCACGCCATCATAGGCCGAAGTATTGATTTCGTTGGTAACTCGTATCAGATTCCTCAACAGCGCCTTCTCCAACACAATATTGGCGTAATACGCCGCGTTCGCTGCGGAAGGCACCGCTTCGGCCAGTCGCACCAGATAATCCACCCCGCCGACCTGCTCCAACTGGTCGCGCTTCGACAATTCATCCCGGACGGTAACTAAATCTACCGGCTTGTTGCTCTCAAATAACGAGTGAATCGCCTTGAAGATCAATTGGTGATCATAGAGATAAAAACAATCAGGTTCCAGCAATTGTACGAATTCTCCGATACAATCCCGGTCTATGATTGCCGAACCAAGCACGCTGACTTCCGCGCTCAGGTCCTGCGGGGGTATCCGCTGAGTCCCGGTGGGGTCTGGTGCCTGGTTCGAAGCCGCCTCACTCGGCGGTTTCGGTCGATTCGGCTGGCGCTTGCTCTGAGTCAACGGCCTGGCCCTCTCGTACGACCCAAACTTTGACCTCGGTGGTCAGGTCTTCTGCAAAACGCAACGGTACCGTAAAACTGCCCAGCATGGTAAAGTGCTCTGCCATCTTAACCTGCGAACTTTTCACTTCATACCCGGCACGCTGCAAGGCTTCCGCGATCATCGACTCGGTGATCGATCCGTAAAGATGTCCCTGCTCATTGGCGTTCGCTTCGATGGTTACTTCCGCGCCGGCGACTCGATCGGCCGCTTTTACCAGGGCCTCGCGCTGCAACCGGCGGACTTCCACCTTGCGGGCGCGTTCTTCTTCGATCGCCTTGATGTTGGCTTTCGTTGGCATGACGGCGATTCCCTGCGGGATCAGGTAATTGCGGGCGTAACCGACTTTTACCTCTACAATATCGCCAAAATAACCCAGCTTCGGCACATCTGCATGCAACAAAACTTTCATGTCTAACTCTCCAATGAGAAATTATATGTTTGGTTTTTCAATTACTTTTTCGAATCGGTCTGCCTGACAGACCTGTCATCGAATACCAGCTATGTTCTTCATGAACCCCGCCCCCCCTCTCGGGAAGGATGACAGGATCACAACCGGGGTGTGTCTGATTCCATTCGCCGGAATTCAAACGGAACCCTTGTTAATTGACATAAGGCAACAAGCCCATATGACGGGCGCGCTTGATTGCCAGCTGTACTTTTCGCTGACACGCGGCACAATTGCCGCTTCGCTTGCGGGAATAGATCTTCCCGCGCTGGGTCAACAGCTTCTGCAATCCATCAATATCCTTGTAATCGATATAGGATATCTTTTCCCGGCAAAACCCGGCATTCAGAGCGTTCTCTGCTTACATTTACTTTACGTTTCACGCGGAAACCTCCAATTGATAAGGTATCGTTAGGGGTTGTTTGCTATCTATGGTTAATTCAGTGTCACTTTCGCGATCATCGGCATTCTACCTTGACTCGCATTGAGGGTGATCGCCAAAATCGGGTTAAAATGGAATATCGTCAGCGGGAATATCCCGTTCGTCAAAACCTCCGCCGTCGGCAGACATTCCCTGCTCATCCATGCTCGAACGGATTCCCCCTCCCTGATTGGAACTGCCGCCGCCAGGTCCGCCTACGAATTCGAAATTTTCGACAAAAATCCGGTGTTTCGATCGTTTGGATCCGTCTGGCGCTTCCCAGCGATCCAGGGCCAGACGCCCTTCGATCATAATCGGACTGCCTTTTTTGAAATATTTGCTGACAACCTCGGCGCGTTTGCCATACAGCCGGCAATCGACAAAACAAGTATCTTCCTTCATCTCGCCATCGGTGCCGCGATACTTGCGAGTGGTCGCCAGACCAAACTCAACGACGGCTGTCTGGCTGGGCAGGTAACTCAACTCCGGGTCACGAGTCATATTACCCAGCATGATCACCTTATTGTAAGACATAGCCAATCTCCTGCTGTGGTTTATTCAGATAATGCGAAAACCATCGACAAGCCGGTGACGGAGCCGACACGCATGCTGTTCGGTTTTTTATTCCGTTATGTCTTCGATGTCCGGTTCTTCGTCTTCTTCCGCATCGCCTTCACGATCCACGGGGTCAGACTCATCTGACGGTTCTTCTTGTTTCTTGTCTGCCAGCTGATCCGGGGTTGGCATATTGATGATGTCATCCGGGATATTTTCCGCGTTCAAGATCAGCGCTCGCAAGATCTCTTCACTGATCTGGACATCGCGTTCCATACCCGTAATGCTGGTCGGATCGGCTTCAAAATAAGCCAGGATATAGGTCCCGCGATTGTGCCCCTTGATGGGATAACATAATCTGCGGTCATCCCATTTTTTCAGGTTTACTGACTGGGCGCCAGCGCGATCCATGATCGTTTCGATCGTCTTGACTGTCGCATCCCAGTTGGAAGCCGCACTGGCGGAATCAACCAGGAACATAACTTCGTATTTACGCATGACACGGTTGGCCAACGCAACACCTCCTGCACTTGGCAGTGCATTTTGTTATTTAAGGTTCCAATTTACAATATCGCTGGCTGAAGCCAGCCTGAAAATCGTCCGGCCGTCACAGGCCGGGCGGTCTTTATAGCTCTTTGGATATCTGATTATATCGGGTCATGGCGGCTTTCATGCCTTCTCGGATCCAGCATTCAACGCAATCAGCCGCGCGAGAGAGAACCTCTGGCAACTGGGCCGTCTCTTCAGCGCTGAATCGCTCCAGAACATATCCGGTCACACTCTGGCGGCCGGGACGTCCAATCCCCAGCCGCAAGCGGTTAAACTGATCGGTGCCGAAACTGGCGACAATATCTTTCAGCCCGTTATGGCCTCCGGATGAGCCGCCTTCACGCAATCGCAAGCGGCCGGGTTCCAGTTCCATATCGTCAACAATCACCATCAGATCCTCCATGTCCAGTTTATAAAACTGCATGGCCTGAACCAGACTGGATCCGCTGCGATTCATATAAGTCTGCGGCTCCAGCAGGATCACCGGCTCTCCGGCTATCTGGCCACAGCCAATCCGGGCCTGAAATTTCTTGCGATCCAGCTCCACTCCCCAGCGCCGGGACAGCTCATCAGCCACCATAAATCCGGCGTTGTGTCGGCTGTTTTTATATTCACTGCCGGGATTGCCTAAGCCTGCGATCAATTTCATGGGCCTGACTCTTAACGCTCGGGGTTTGGCCAGCGTTACTCTTCAGCATCATCCGATTTCTCGCGTTTGATCACTTCGGGTTCGGCAACGCCTTCTTCAAGACCGGTTTCGACGACAGCCTCTTCTACCTCGGTGACAATTCGAACAATGGCCACCGGCGTGTCTGAAGGAGTGATCAGTTTAACGCCCGCCGGCAGTTCGATCTGCCCGGCAGTCAGGGTCTCCCCGGCCCCCAGGTCAACCACACTGACGCGTAACGATTCTGGAATCTCGACCGCAGGACATTCGAGCGCTATATCCGCCAGCAACTGGTCCAGATGACCGCCGGCATGAACGCCCTTGGGCTCACCCTTCAGGACAACTTCGACTTCCACCGTCACTCGCTCGTCTTTGTCCACGCGCGTCAGATCCACATGGATAATATGGTCACCCAGATAATTATACTGGACGTCTTTCACCAGATACTGCGCCTGACTTCCATATAAATCGACGGTCAACAGTCGATGATGATGATGCAATTCGAGCATCAGGTCATGGTAATCCAGGGTCACCGCTTCCGGAGTCTGTTTGTGACCATAAATAATCGCCGGAATCCGCCCCTGCTCACGCGTCTTGCGCGATACCCGGGTACCTAGTTTTGTCCGTTTCTCAGCTTTTAAAACAATTGTGTCTGTCATTTCGATTCACCTGTTTAAGGGTTACTCATCCGTCTTGCGGATACGCCTGTTAATTTATATTTCATTTACGCTTTTTCGCCGTCCGAATCACTTGCCGATTCGAGTCGGTCGCGTGAAAATATCTCGCTCACCGAACGATTCAAATGAATTCGTTCCATCGCTTCGCCCAGCAAATTGGCCACGCTCAGCACTTTGATCTTGCCGACTTCTCTGGCCTCATTGGACAGGGGAATGGTGTCTGTTACCACCACTTCATCAATGGGGGCTGCCTGAATTTTTTCCAGAGCGTCCCCCGCGAACACACCATGGGTCGCCGCCACACGTACGGATCGGGCGCCATGATCCTTGACTAGCGCTGATGCCGAACAAATCGTTCCGGCGGTGCTGATCATATCGTCGAACATCAGCACATCCTTGTGCTTGACATCTCCGATTATACGAGACATGACCACTTCACTGCCGCTCTGGCGCCGCTTGTCAATCACGGCCAGATTACCGCCCAGTTTCTGGGCGTAGACATTGGCCATTTTCATATTGCCGACATCCGGCGACACCATCACCATATCACCCAGAGGTTGACTTCGAAAATAATTGGTAAATACCGGCTCTGCCGTCAGATGATCCACAGGGATATCGAAAAAACCCTGCACCTGCTGAGCATGCAAATCGATCGCCAGAATGCGGTCTGCCCGGGCAGTCGTTATCAGGTTGGCCACCAGTTTGGCGCTGATTGGAGTCCGCCCTTCACTCTTACGGTCCTGGCGGGCATAGCCAAAATAAGGCAATACCGCCGTGATTCGACGCGCGGAGGCCCGGTGCAGACAATCGATAAAAATCAATAGCTCCATCAGGTTCTGGTTGACCGGATGACAGGTTGGCTGCACGACAAAACAATCGAGTCCCCGAACATCATCTTCTACCCGGACATGGGTTTCCGTGTCGGCAAATGGCTGTACCCGGGCGCGGCCCACCGGCACTCCCAGGCTGGCACAAATGCTTTCTGCCAGCGGCGGATTGGCCGTGCCGCTGAATATTCTTAACTCTTTTAGTCGTTGATCAGGCATACGCTTCAATCAAGGTTCAATAGGATCTTATTCCCATCCAGCTTCATATTCGCAATACTGAACTTGGATGACTGTCATCTGCTAACAAAATCCCAGCCACAAATGAAAGAACCGACCAGCAAGCTAACTACCCGACCAGGACTCGAACCTGGAACGAGAGTACCAAAAACTCTTGTGTTGCCAATTACACCATCGGGTAAACCTGAAACGCATAACGCGTTTCATCGTTTTATAACATAACTGGTTACACTTGCTGAGTCAAATCTTATTTCGCATCACGACCTGGATTCTCTGCCAGATTAAATCGGACGCGGAGGCTTATCAGCCGGGAGTTCCCAGACGGAGGACTGAGCCGAATATGCCGCGTAAACTTTCGGCCCATCGCGCGGAGCGCCTTTCCCCCTTGCGTCAAGGAAACGAATACTATAACGACTCCGTGATATTTAATCAACTGAAAATAACAAATTTTTAACCGGCAAAATTAAACAACATAACCCCTTTTTCTGTAAACACTTAAACAACTCCGCTCCATCACCGTCCAATACGCCTCCTTCTGCCTGGCCCATTTTATCGGATTTTACCACCTTTTCTATTGCATTACCCCGATAAAAGTATATATAACTTCAATTTAAATTTACTTACTTTAATTTGTTTACCGCACCTTGACACCTGTAGACATACATCAACGTAACCGCACGATGCGCCTTTCCGTTATCGAGGGCATGCTCGCCTTGGTCATGCTGGGCATGGTACAGAACTATTATGTCCCCTATCTCAACGCCCTGAAAGCCGGCCCGCTGGCCATCGGAATCGGTTTTGGCGCCTACCTGCTCGCTCAGGGCCTACCCCAGATCTGGAGTCATCAGGCGCTCCGTATCGTTAAAACCTACAAAAAACTCCTCATCACCGGCACCGCCTTGCAAGCCGTGCTCTTAATCCCCTTTGCCCTCGCCATCCATTTTCTCCCCCCATCACGCCGTCTGGATCAGCATTATCATTATGATCTTCTCCATGACCGCTGGCGGCATTGTCGGCGGGGCCTGGTCCGATTTAATGAGCCACATCGTCCCGGACCGTATCCGCGGCCGCTATTTCAGCATTCGCACCAGCCTCACTACCCTCTCCCAGCTGCTCTTCTCCATCGTGGGCGCTCTCATGCTGGATCACACCTCAAACCTGATCAATACCTTCACCCTCTTGTGGATTATCGCCGCTTGCGGACGCGGTCTGGCCACCATCCTGTTCTGCTGGCATTACGATCCACCTGAACTCTATCGGCACGAACCCTCCCAGACCACCTTTCACGAATTCATCCGCCAATTGCACACCCATAGCTTTGGACGTTTTGTCATTGCCTTCTCACTGCTTTATTTCGGCACCTATTTTTCCTCGGCTTTTTTTGCCATCCATATTCTCAACGACCTTCATTTCTCCTATTTACAACTGGGTTGTATTCAACTGATTATGCCATTGGCCACAGTCTTCAGCCTGCCGTTATGGGGACGTATCGCCGATCGGATTGGCAATATCCTGCCCATGCGTTTTAATGCCGCCTTGATTGTGCTTTTACCCGCCGCCTGGCTGATCAATCATAATTTCTGGTATCTGCTGGCCCTGAACGCCTTCTCCGGTTTTGTCTGGGGCGGTTTTCAGTTGCTCACCTTCAACTATAGCATCAGCGAACTGCCCTCCGGCCAGCGCCTGGCTTATATCTCTTATATGAACGCCCTCGCCTCCATCTTCTTTTTCGCCGGCTCGGCCCTCGGCGGCTGGCTGGGTCCGATCCTGCCTCAGGTGGGCGCCTACCAGCTATACAGCGTTTTCCTTTTCAGCGCCCTGCTGCGCCTGCCGGCCTGCTTCATCTTCCAGACCCTCCCTTCCGATCAACCCGCCGAAACCCACCTCTCCGCCCTGGAAAAATTCTTCTTCCTCCCCCGCCGCTTCATCCCCGGCCGCTTTTCACGTTAATATCAATGAAGGCGTTAAAAACAATTCACCAGCGTCCTGAATATCTCACCTCGCTGTTGAAAATTGCTGAACATATCATAACTGGCGCAGGCCGGCGACATCAGAACCACCCCACCCGGCCGGCTCACTTCACGCGCCAATCCCACAGCCTGCTCAAAACCGTCCGCTAATTGAATATGTGGCAACAAGGTATTCCCCTTATCGCGTGCCTTCAAAATTGCCCGCTCGATCTGATCTCTCACCTGTCCCAGCAATACCACCTGCTCCACCCGCCCCGCCAGTTTCTCGGCCAAAGGCTCAAACGAAATCTTCTTGTCATACCCTCCCAGGATTATCGTCTTGGGCTCATCGAACGCGTCAATCGCCACCATCACACTTTCCGGCGTCGTCGCGATGGAGTCGTTATAATATCGCACCCCATCCTTTTCCGCCACAAACTCCAACCGATGCGGCAACCCTTTAAATCCTAGCAAAGCCTTCCGGGCCCGGCTCTCATCCACACCCATCAAACGCCCCACCGCCAGTGCCGCGGCCGCATTGATTCGGTTATGACGCCCCGGCACTACCAGTTCAATCCCTTCCAATTCCGCTTCATCAGCCGGATACCAGACCACGTTCCCTTTCGCCAGACCGGCCCAGTCCCTTAATGAATCCTCCTGCCCGCACAATACCGCGTAATCATCAGCCGTCTGATGCCGCAGAATAACCTGCTTCGCCCGAACATAATTTGCCATCGTCCCGTGCCGGTCCAGGTGATTCGGCGAAATATTCGTCACCACCGCCACCTGTGGACACCGCCCGGTCTCATCCAGCCGCTCCAGTTGAAAGCTGCTCAGTTCCAGCACCACCCGGTCCTCCGGCCCAATCTCCTCCACCCGCGCCAGCAGAC
>CAXXFK010000029.1:0-82500 GCA_963663965.2 Sedimentisphaerales bacterium | reverse complement strand
AGACAGAAATCCGGATTATTTCACTTTGGATAAATTCTGATCATATTTCTACACTCTGACCTGATATCCATCCCGTACCGATAACTTGATTTCTGCTTAAATATTTCATATTTTATTCTTGAATCGACTTTTACATTTGGCTATATTAATTTCCTTGCGATTTTGTTCGCCACCGGGCAGGTAGCTCAGTCGGTAGAGCAGTGGACTGAAAATCCACGTGTCGCCGGTTCAAATCCGGCTCTGCCCATTAAACCTAACCCTTGTAAATCCATCTGGTTACAAGGGTTTATCTTTGCGCCGCCCTCATTGCACGCCGTTCCAAAATCCGTTTTAAATTCACCATTTTTAGCTGACTTCTCCCCGGTTTGGCCACACTTCCGGTCACCATGATTTTGGATTGATCATGCGTTCCTGTTGCCCATTGTTCCTGTTATTTATAGAGCCTGTAATCCGGCAGCTTATCGATATCCGCGTTGCGCTGGTCTCTCATGATATATGTTTAAGGTTCATAATCAATTCATACTTAAGATTTCGCGTTCTAAACCTGGGTTTACTAACGACATATTCCGCCTGTACCCTAAGCTCGGCACGGACATAATAAAGAGAATCTGATAGAACAAATATAATTCTTGATTGAGACTCAGGAAGTCGTAACAATAGGCTCGAATCGGCTTATGACTCAATTGGAGTTTTATATATGCATAACATGCGTAAAAAAACCGCTCAAAGCCGCTATTAATTTGAAAATTTATACTAATTTCAGGGGCATCCATTATGAGAACAATCATCATACTCTCAGGCATTGTTATTATCACCAGTTTGGCAGGTTGCATGAATCAGAAGGAATTGACCATCAATCAGAATTTAAATACCAACTGGCAATTTCGCCAGGTCGGCGCCGAGCAATGGCTGCCGGCCACGGTTCCCGGATGCAACCATACCGATCTGCTGGCCAATGGTAAAATTGAAGATCCGTTCTGGCGCATGAACGAAGCCAACCTGCAATGGATCGACAAACTGGACTGGGAGTATAAAACCATCTTCCAGGTTAAGCCTCAACTGCTCATCAAGGACCGCGTGATGCTGGATTTCCAGGGGCTGGATACCTATGCCGAGGTATCTCTCAACGGCAACCCCCTGCTGACCGCTGACAACATGTTCCGCCAATGGCAGGTGGATGTCAAAGACATCCTGTTACCCGGCGACAATGAGTTACGAATCCTTTTCCGCTCGCCGATCACCGAAGGCATCAAAAAATACGATGCCCTGGATTATGTCATCCCCGTTTCCGACAATGACATGGCTAAACACGGCCAGGTCGAAGGCGACAAGAAAGTCTCTGTCTTTACCCGCAAGGCCCCCTATCATTTTGGCTGGGACTGGGGCCCGCGTCTGGTTTCCAGCGGTGTCTGGCGTCCCATCGTCCTGAAGGCCTGGGATCAGGCCCGAATCCTGGATCTGCACCTGATTCAAAAGTCCGTTTCTGAACAATCCGCCACCCTGACGGCCGTATTTGAAGTGGAAGCCGAACAGTCAACCAATGCCACACTGGAGATTGTCACTGACGGCCAGATCTTGCACGCTGATGAGGTCGCGCTGAAACCGGGCGCCCATACCTACAACGTCGATTTCACCATCACCAATCCGAAACTGTGGTGGACCAACGGACTGGGTGAACCCCACTTATATACCCTGACAGGAAAACTCATCACCCAAACAGGCGCCCATAGTCGTACGGAACGCATTGGCATCAGGACCGTGGAACTGGTCCGGGCAAATGATGAATACGGAACCAGTTTTACCTTTAAACTCAATGGAATACCGGTCTTCATGAAAGGGGCCAACTATATCCCCAACGATATCTACCCAACCCGCGTCTCGGATGACAAATACCGGCGCGTCATCGAAACCGCCAGAACCTCCAACTTCAATATGCTGCGCGTCTGGGGCGGCGGTATCTACGAAAATGATCTCTTTTATGACTTATGCGACGAGGCCGGCATCCTGGTCTGGCAGGATTTCATGTTTGCCTGCGCCATGTACCCATCCGACAAACAGTTTCTGGACAATGTCCGCCTTGAAGCGATCGATAACGTCAAACGGCTGCGCAACCACCCCTGTATCGCCTTGTGGTGCGGCAATAACGAAAACCTGGCCGCCTGGCTGCAATGGGGTTGGAAAAAACAGGCCGAAGCCAAGGGCCAGGCTGTCGCCGACATCATCTGGCAGGGATATACCGACCTGTTCCACCATATCCTGCCTGAAGTCGTCGCCGAATATGATTCCGGCCGTTTTTACTGGTCATCCAGTCCATCCACCGGGGAAGGCAAACCATCCGATCTGGCCCATGGCGATGAGCATTACTGGCGTGTCTGGCACGGCAGAGATCCCTATGAAACCTATGCCGACAACATCGGGCGGTTCATGAGTGAATACGGCTTCCAGTCATTCCCGGCGCTGCCGACCGTTCAGGAATACGCCCTCCCGGAAGACTACGGCCTGTTGACCGACGTGATGAAGGCCCATCAGCGTTCGTATATCGGCAATGAGGCAATCAAACAGTATATGCTCCGCGACTACCAGGAACCGAAAGATTTTGAGTCATTTCTCTATGTCGGCCAGGTATTGCAGGCTGAAATTATCCGATTTGCCGTCGAAGCCCATCGCCGGGCCATGGGGCAGTGTATGGGCAGTCTGTACTGGCAGATCAATGACTGCTGGCCGGTTGCTTCCTGGAGTTCCATGGACTCCTCCCTGCGCTGGAAAGCCGAGCAGTATTTCGTCAAAAAGGCGTTTGAACCCATCCTGATTTCACCCTTCATGATAGATGATAATCTGAAAATTTACCTCGTCAACGATCATTTGTGCACCCTCAAAGGCAACCTGAGCCTGCGCCTGCTCGACTTCAACGGCAAGCAGTTATGGCAAAAAACCATCCCCACAGAAGTACCGGCCAATGCCGCCAGGGTGTGTTTTGAAACACAGCGCCCGGCTTTGCTCAACGGTCTGGATGACACTTCGATCATGCTGATTGCCGAATGGGTGGAAAATGATCAGGTCCTGGCCGATTGCGTCTATTACTTCCGCAAAGTAAAAGACCTGAACCTCCCCAATCCGGAGATCGAATACGACTTCAAAAAAGGGACCGACGGCTTTGAAATCACCCTGAAATCCCAGCAACTGGCCAAAAACGTCTATCTGATGATCGGCAAGGAAGAGGGCTTCTTTGAAGATAACTACTTCGACCTGCTGCCGGGCAAAGCAGTGACCATCGATCTGAAAACTACAATGAATAAGGATCAACTGGAACAGGCATTTTCCCTGCGTTGCCTGCCATCAGCGTTTTAGAAATTCATCTTCCATAACCGTATGTCTCAAAGGCTTTTTGACAAAAGGTTACCCAGAATGAAGAAGTGGTCCTTCTTGATCATTTATGTGCTATTTTCTGCAACGATAGCCATTGCTGAAGATGAACCTCTGATCGTTCATCTGGACAGTGCGCCTGAAATGAACGACTTAACCAGGCTGTATCCTGTTTTTATCTGGAATGAATCCTATGATACTGCAAGGGGACCGATATCGGCTTTTTTTATGCAGGTCGATTTGAAAAACACCGGTTATGAACCCGCTGCCATGATCAGCGATGATCCCGATGGCGATGGTCCAGCCGAAGCAATCCTGACCGAACCAAATGCCATCTTTATAAAAAATAAGGCGTTGGCCGCCGTCAATGCCAACGCCTTTGCCCGGGCCCAAAATGCCGATAACGAACCGGGCTGGCACCCGGGTCTTTATGTCGATATCCAGGGACTGGCTGTTGGCGATGGCAACGTCAGGAGTGAGATAAATCCTCCCCAAAACGCCAGTCCAAGTCGATACGCTTTCTGGATAGACACTCATCACAAACCCCTTTTCGGTAAACCGGAAACGAATCAAAATATAATGCAGGGAGTCGGAGACTGGGGTAGCCCGTTACTGCTCGATGGCAAAATAATTCCTGAAAAAGCCGAAGTAAGACACCCCCGTACCGCTGTAGGAGTTGATCAACAGCAGCGTTTTATGACCCTCGTCGTTATCGACGGCCGACGCAAAGACCACAGCATTGGAATGACACTCTATGAGCTTGCCGAACTCCTGAAAAACAAGGGATATCATAACGCAATCAACATGGACGGCGGCGGCAGTTCAATCATGCTCTATCAAGATGGTAAGAGAATCAAAACCGCCAACAAGCCATCCGATAACAAACCTCGCCCCATTCCGGTAATGCTGGGTGTACGAAAAGTGAATGACAATCCCAATCAGCCGGTATCCCGGAATCCTTGATACATCGTATCCTATGAAGGTCGGCAAGCGCCTACGATACGATGCTATTCAACCCGAATAATACCCTGCTCCGCTTTAGAAAAATCCGAATTCTCTATTTTCGTCTCCTCATTTTTACCCTGCAATCGGACCGCAATCTCAACGCCGTCAGCGACTTTAAAATCGACAACTGAAATCCGTTGCGTATGATACAAATGCAACGCAGGTCCTTCTTCGTTGATAATTTCCACATTCCTCAGTTCGATGTCCCGCGCGTCCATGCAAATCATGCCATGTCTGGCCGCAATGGATACATTTTCCAGCAGAATTCCCTGGGTAAACATCTCAGGAAGCCCGGCCATCATCACCGCGTACTCAGCGCCTCGACAGATAATATCACGGATCGAGATATCCTGAAATCGCGGGGTGGTTTTGGTTACGGCGGGAATTTCCGCGTCGCCGGCCCGCGTGACCATACCAGCCTCATCAACCGGCAATCCATCCTGGTAATATAAATCAAACAGAATCGCCTGTTCCTTGATATCAACCATTTGAATATTCCTGATATCAACATTCGTCACCAGTCCCCCCCGATCCCGCGCGCTCTTAAAGCGGATCCCGACATCAGTACCCAGAAAAAGACAGTCACGGACACGGAGTTGGTTCATTCCGCCCAGTTCCTCGCTGCCGATCACAAAACCGCCATGACCGTGATAGACGACACAATCCTTGATCAACACATTTTCCAGCGGCCTGCCGGTATTGGATTTCATGCAGATCGCGTCATCGCCCACATCGACCCGGGCCCCGATAATCTGTACATTCTTACAGGAATGGAGATCGATGCCGTCACCATTCTGCGCGTACCAGAAATTCATCACAGTCACATTACGAATGGTCAGGTCTTCGCAATCGGAAAGATCCAATCCGAATGAAGGTGAATTGCGGAAAGTGGCATCTTCAATGAGAACACGTTTGCAGTCATCCAGCCTTACCAGCCGTGGCCGCTTGATATCAACATGATCCTTTGTGGGCCACCAGATAGAGTCATCGTTGGTCAGAACCCCGCCCCGATCCAGCAAAGCATCCCATTGTTGGTCCGTCATCTTGAATTGCTTCACCGGCCGCCAGGCGTCGCCGGAGCCTTCCAGGACCCCTTTCCCACTGATAACCACATTCTCCAGGTTCTTGCCCATAATCGGGCCTTCGTATTGTTTATTTCTACTGGGATAGAGACTCATATCGCCGGAAAAAACCAACAACGCCCCCTGTTCCACATGCAGATCGATATTGCTCTTAAGCCGGATCGGGCCACTCATCCACATTCCCGGCGGAATAATCACACGCCCGCCGCCTTGTGCGGCCAGTTCGTCAATGGCTTTCTGGATGGCCGGGTGATTGAGTGTCTTACCGTCAGAAACTGCCCCATAATCCATAATACTTACCCTGGCGCCGGGAATAACAGGAAGCATAACGGCCGGCAGTTCGAATTCAGCCGAGCCGACGGCCTTGACAACCGTACTAAACTCACACCCCAACAGCAGCAGCATACCGGTAAAGACCAAAAAATTGCTTTTCTTCAACATCGTCGTCCCTGCCTTGTCTTGCTCAATATTTGAATGGCTAAGATAATATCAATAACTGATCAAGCCGATTTTAATGACAAAAACATCAAGAAAGCAATAAAAATTTAATTATCACTCTTCCAGACAAGAATACTTATTATTCCGTACCATTTTTCGTCAAAATTATCTTTACAAATGAAAAACGAATCTCCAATCCAGGTCCATCTGTAATGTGCCATTCTAATTGTTGGGATTACTCAAATAATAAAAGAACCCATCCTCAGCCCCCACCAGCAAATCAGGAATGCCATTTTTATCCCAGTCCACCGTTGTCGGAGAGGTAGTGTGCCCCGCCAGGACCCGGTTATCCACCAGCCCCTGGTCGAAAAACAGATATCCTCCCGCTTCTGTGGTTATGTTTTTATAAAACCGGACATTCTTATCATTAACCAGCAGGTCGATTTTCCCATCCCGGTCCCAATCCACCAGGCAGAGTTTTCTCCGGCCGCTTCGTCCGGCCTGACCATTGGTCAACCTCAATAAATTTTCAGTTTCATTCTCTTTGAGCTTGAATAGTCGCTGCGGTTTCGCCAGCATCAATTCCCCATTTTTCTGCACCCTTTCGTAATAGGCCAGATACCCCTGGCAATCGAGCATCACCAGATCCATCCGGCCGTCTCGATTGAGATCGGTCATAAACGGCGTGGTCCGCCATTGCGTTACCAATTCTCGCTCACCTGGATTCCACCAGTTCCATTGCGGCTTTTGCGGCTCGCCTTCCCAGTCAATCGCAACGGGTTGAGCTTTGGCCAGCCGGGGCGCGCGCTGGGCGCCGGTATTTTTATACCAGACAATCTTACCCCAAATGGAATTGGCCATGATATCCAACAATCCATCACCATCCCAATCCGCCACAGATAGCGTCGTATAGCCCCACTTGGTCTCACATGGCCCCTGGATCGAACCATTCTTGCCCGCCATGATCCGGATCACTTCGCCACCCGCCTCAAGACAGACCGGTTGAGACCATTTTGGTTGACCATTTTCCCCCAAACCCAGATTTTCGATAAAGCCAATATAACCGGCGGTATTACCGCAAATGAGATCCTCATCGCCATCACTATCCCAGTCAACTCCGAATGGCGTAACCAGCGCGCCAAACTTAACATCAGCCGCCTTTTGCTGAAAGAAAACCGGTTTCAGAAACTCAGGGGTGCCATCAACCAGCTTGCCGCTATTCTCCACCAAAGCCACCCGGCCATCTTCCTGGCCGACAACCAGATCCACATCCCCATCCTTATCCCAGTCAATCGCCACCGGAACGATCATACACAAATCCATCTGGATCGGCTTGCCATTAAATAGCAGGGAACGCCCCGCTGCGTACCGGGGATTCTGACGACTGCCTTTGTTTTCAAAATAAGTAAATTGATCGATAAACTCACCACAGATAAGATCCAGATCGCCATCGCCATCAAAATCCGCCAGGTTTGGAGACGGCATCCCATAGACATCGATCGGTTTGCCCCCGGCCTGTAATTTTTCCGGCGTTCCATATTCAGCCGCTTCACTCGTTCCGTTATTGCTGATTAAATACACATAACCGTGCAAAGGCCCGTTCTGCCAGACGCCGTTTTCGTTAAAGGCGTTATCCCAGCCATACTCAGTCCAGTCGCCAATCCCGACCACTAAATCAGAATCGTTGTCACCGTCAAAGTCACAGTATTTCCATTGGTTGGCTCGAATGGTTCCCGTGGCGACATGAATATTTTTCTCCGGATAGATTTCCACACCCTGCGAGAATTGATTTTTCCTGAAATCGACCCTCTCCTGATTCATCACCAGGATACGCGCCTCACCCTCCACATAAGAAACCTGAATATTATTCAATCCGCTTGCGATCCTTCTACCCGGTTCAAACCGGGGCAGCTTGACATCACCTTCGGTATTTTCAAAGAGGTAGATCCCGTTATAAGGTTTGTCATTGCAGGAAACCACCATATCATAATCACCGTCATGATCGTAATCCATCGGCAGCGGCCAGCCCCATAATCCCACCCCCAGGTCAACCGTCAGGTTAGGATGATTATATTGAATCCGCTCTAACGGCGCCCCCTCTGTCGGACTGATCCACAGTGTCATACCAATAATGATTAAACTGAATACTTTCTTATTATAACAAGGACTCATCATATTACCTTCTTTCATATTGATGACTCAATTTGCCTTATGGCCCTCTTTTTAATCCTTTGAGCCCACTCAATACCAGTCCGACAAAAAGAATCGTCAGCGTGCCAATAACCGGAATCAAATAACCATTCCAGTTAAAAGAATACCGGCCCAGACAACCGGGAAATGTTTTAGACACAGTCATCCAGACAATCACAAGTATGCCTGACAAGGTGCCAATGACACCAATGATATTCCCCGCTTTTTGTGATACTATCCCAAGCACAAACAAACCCAGCATCCCTCCGCTGAGGATCCCGGCCAGCATCTGCCATAATTCAAATCCCTTCCCGAACTGGCTCATAATAAATGCCGCCCCGATACCGGCCAGACCAAAGAATACCGTAGCGACATGCAGAACCTTCAGACACTGTTTGTCGCCCGCATCTGTTTTAAATCGCCGGTAAAAATCCGACATGATCAGGGTCGCGGCTGAATTTAAACTGGTGGAAACCGTACTCATCGCTGCCGCAAAAATCGCGGCAATCAAAAGTCCCCTCAGGCCGGTGGGCAAAGTCTGAACGATATAATACGGAAAGATATAATCGGCCTTTTCAGCCACTTCCGCGGGAATGTCCGCTCCATTGATCTTATAATAGGCAAACAAAATCGCTCCGATAAAGAAAAACAGCCCCGATACCGGAATATACAGCAGACCACCCAATAACAGACTCTTACCGGCTTCACGATCGTTTTTAGAGGATTTATAGCGTTGAATATAATTCTGATCGATCCCGAAGTTCTGCAGGTTAATCACAATCCCAAAAAACAACACAATCCAGAATGTCTCATCCTGTAATGACAGGCCAAAACTGCCCAGACTGAATTTGCCCTCAACCATGGCCGTCGACAGGATCTGCCCCGGACCCGCCGGTACCGAAAAAAGCATCACCGCGATACAAATCAACGCCCCCCCGATCAGCACAAAACTCTGAATGGCGTCACTCCAGATAACCGCCGTAATCCCTCCGATAAATGTATAAAGAGTAACGGAAATACCGATAATCAAAATAATCACCTTGATATTCCATCCCAGCAACAGCGCCATCGGAACGGCCGTCAGATACATCACCGCCCCCATCCGCGCCACCTGGGTCGACAAAAAACAGAGATCGGCGTACAACCGGGCCCAGTACCCGAATCGTTTCTCCAATTCCTCATAAGCGGATATGGAGGTTGCCTTGCGATAATAGGGCACAAAATACTTATAGGCGATCAGAACCGCGATCGGCAGCGAAAGACTGAACGTAAAAAAACTCCAGTTGTCGGCATAGGCCTTGCCGGGAATCCCGATAAAACTGATACTGCTGAGATAAGTTGCGAAAATGGACATACCGCATAGCCAGCCGGGCAATGAACGATCACCCGAAGTAAATCCTTCACTGGTTTTACTTTTGCGATAAAAATAAATCCCAATGGCCAGAGTCCCGGCAAAATAACCCGCCAGAACCAATAAATCAATCGCGGCTAACTCCCCCATTTGCCACCCTCATGATGATACAACTCGCGAAAACTATCCAGGTGCTGGCGGATCATCTCACGCTGGGGCTCTCGAAATCGATGGCACGGCTCGGCGACAAAATCGTCACAAATCCCCAACAGACTCAGCGCGCATTTGATCCCCTTGATGATTGCCGAACTATACTGCCCCGTACTGTAAATCGTTGACCTCAGTTTCATCACGATTCGCTGCAGTGCCTTGACCTTTGCGATATTACCGCCAACCGCCGCTTCATATAAATCAACGTAGAGTCGAGGAAAAATATTAGCCCCACCATTCACACCGCCGTCCGCCCCGAACAGCAACGCCTCCGCCAGCAATTCCTCTGGACCGATCAGAATCCTGAATTCCGGCTTGTCGTCAAATAAACATTTGAGTTTCTGAAAATACAACATATCCCCCGAGCTGTCCTTCAGACCAATGATACCCGGAATCCCCCCCAGCCGGGCGACGGTTTCCGGTTCAATCATCATTTTGGTACAACTCGGCATATTATACAATACCGCCGGCAAAGGCAATTTCTGTACCAGATGTTCAACATACTCAACCAGTTCCAACTGTCCGATGGGCAGGTAATACGGCGGCGCCACCACCACACCATCGGCCCCCTGCTCACTGGCAAATTGAGCCAGCGCCACGGATTCGGAAAAAGCCGTATCCGTAATCCCGACTAAAACCGGTACCCTGTGATTAACCAGCCCGCAGACCTGTTTGACCAGGTCATAGCGTACCCGATAACTCAAGGCCTGAGCTTCGCCGGTCGTCCCCAGGATAAACAATCCGTGCACACCCCCTGCCAGGATATGCTCAATCAGCCGCTCCAACCCCTCCCGGTCAATGTCATCCTGACCGCTCAGCGGCGTAATCACAGGAGGAATGATTCCTTTTAACAGGTTTTCCGGATCATAAGCCATATTGATATCGTTTTCTTTCTGGTGACTTTCATTTAGATGGGCATAACAAAATCGTACTGGCTATGCAAGTAGCTATCACTGCCAAACGCCATCTGTTTTATCATATTATAATAATTATTCTCGTCAATACACACCAAATTGTAACGATAATTCCACCATTTTCTGCCTCCTGACATTTGAAGACGCTGCCTCTTAATAGAAAAAATCGATACGAGTCTGTTAATTAAAATTGAATTGCATATTCTCAAATATCAAATTAACATAGATAGCATGTTTGTTTTCGTTCATAAGAAAACAAGGTTTTCTAATGTATCATCTTATTTAATTTGTGAGTTACTCCCCTGCATCGTCCTGTAAAAAAAGTCGTATTTCTTTATTCTCCCCGGGAAGACCGGGGTCTTTGGGATGGGTTCGTGGAATACGCCTCCTTGCATCGCCAGTGGCTTTTATATTCGCCCCTCTCGCTTCAATTCGAAGCGGATGATATCGAAATTTACAAATGGCTCAAAAGTTTCAAACCCGATGGCCTGATCGTCCCCAACTCACGAAAAAATCTTAGAAATATTCTCCATCTGAAAGTCCCGATCATCATCCACAGAAACCTGAAAGAAAGAATCCCCGGCTGGCCGGCCATCATCGGTAACGGACCCGCTATCGGCAAAATGGCCGCCGACCATTTTATGACCCGGGGTTTTAAATTTTACGGGTATTACATTCACAAAAATGTAGTACCCATGCGAGAACGCGCCCAGAGTTTCGCCGGCTGCCTGAAGGATTCCGGCTTTCCCGTCAGCGCCATCGTTTACCCAAGGTCGGAAAACCTCTCGACATGGAACCAGGAAATCAACACCCTGGCCGACTGGCTCAAATCGCTTCCCAAACCGGCGGCGATTATGGCCGGCGATGACATCCTGGCAGTGAACATCCTCAGGGCCTGTGGCATTGCCAAACTGCTGGTCCCCCAGCAAATCGCCGTCCTCGGTATCAATAACACCCGGACCATCTGTGAAACCCAGATCCCCAGGATCTCCAGCGTGGCCCTGGGTTACCGCAGGGCGGGTTTTGAAGCGGCCAGACTGCTCGACAAAATGATGAATGGCGAGGTCCGCCCCGCCGAACAGATCATCACCATTGAACCCAATACCGTGGTAGCCCGGCAGTCCACCGATTTTACTACCATCGAAGACGATGAAATCGCCAGGGCCATGAATTTCATCCGCCATCATTCAACCGGCCTGCTTCAGGTCGCAGATGTCGCCGAACAGGTCGGCCTGTCCATAAACAGCTTGCAAAAGAGATTCAAAAAAACCGTTGGCTGCTCGGTCGCCCTGGAAATCAAACGCAACTGCATCGATAAAATCGCGGATATGCTGGTCAATTCCAATTTATCCATAACCGACATCGCCTCCTCGATCGGCTTTTCCCAGGCCAATCACATCTCACGCTACTTCCGAAAATTTAAAGGCATGACCCCCCTGGCTTACCGTAAGAAGTACGGTACCCGCACCACCACCTGAGAATCACCTGTTCCTGGTAACAAAACACCGTATTTACAATTGACTATTTTGAATTAAATTCCCCTTCCAGCGTCAATACCGGAATATAATCCGATTTATAATAGCTCCCCTCGATAATATTATACAGATACGTCGTCCCACCCGGAGTCAGGATAAAGGTTACCAGACCATCCGTATCCGCCTTAACAAATGAAGTCACGTCGCTGCTTGCCGCCCCATCTGCTACCGTCGAGCTGACAGAATACAACAAAATGGTCTGGCTCGCATCCAGCCCGGAACCGCTCATGGTATCATTACCCGGCGCGGTAAACCAGTTGATCGTATCGGCCCGCCAGGTTTCATCCATACCATCATTCAACCCATTGACAGTATACGATTTGGCGTCCGTAATAGCATAAATTGTCAGAGTTGCGCGGTTAATAGTGCCCGCCACTCCCGAAAGATCGAACTGCAAGTAAGATTTATTGGCGTCCAGCGTATTCAATCCCGGATCATCATTCCAACTACCCGAAGACCGCGTCTTGAGCCGTGTTTCCGAAATCCACCCGCCGCTATCATTCTTGTATTGAATAGCCTTCCCTTGGCTGGCGGCAATATGGATCGTGGTCGTAAGGGTCTCCTCCTGTTTAGGCTGCGGTTGCCAGTTCTCTACCAGCGCCAGCAAATCGGCGAGATCAATGATCGCGTCAGCCGGCCGGGCAATATCACAATACGGATTCCAGTCCTCATCACCGGGCTCAGTTCTCCAGCAAGCCGTCAGGTCAGCAAAATCCCCCAGGTCAACCGTACAGTTCCGGTTAATATCCGCCCGGGCGGCCGGCGTACACAACCAGTTGAGATACTCTTCCAGATTAGTATAGCCATCACCATCGCGATCACCATTCCGGTCGGCAGCATTGTCAGGATTTAGCCCCCGGGGCGTCTCCCATACATCGGGCATCCCATCATCATCACGATCCGACAGGGCCGGCCGCGCGTTCAGTTCCGGCCACCCACCCACCGTATCCTGCGAATCAATAATCCCCAGTCCCGCCCCGGTCACTCCCCCGTAAGTAGCGGTTCCAGTTCTCACTTCATTAATAATACGACGATCCACCGAATCCCTCACCAGGCTGCAACCCGCCTCATCCAGCACCAGTTCATATGCCGCCTGGGCCGACTGCGTGGTCACTGGATAGACCGTAGCCACCGGAAATGCCGCTTCGGCGCGGCACAGACTCCGCTCGGCGCTCCCCCCTTCAGGATTAACCCCCAGCCAGTTATCACTGGTCACACCGGTACTCCCATGAACATAATTGCCATCGACAAACCATTGTCCATATACATGCGGCGCCACCGCTGATCCCGAAGTATCCTTTTGCAGACTGGGATTAACGATCCGATATCGCACCCCCGAACTGGTCGCCGGGCCATATTTATAGTAGCAGTTGACAATATTAACCGTTGCCTTCTCACCCCCGTAACAGCTGTTAAAACCCCAGTTGTAAATAACATTATTCCGCATATCCACATTGTTCACCACATCCCCTTCAATTCGCGGATTGCGCGAACTGTGATGCGCCAGCAGATTATGGTGCCACGAACTGTTGGTCCCCCCCCAGATCCCGCCATAGCCGTGCGCCCCTTTTTCATGATGCGAGTAGCGAAGGCTTTCCGAAATCAGACACCACTGAGCCGTAAAATTTTTGTTGGCATAATACGAAAACGCCTCATCAACCGACCAGCTCGCCGTCACATGATCGAAAATCATCGTGTTGCCATACCGTCCCCACGAGGCGTCCGTATCGCTGTTATCAGTACCATCCGGCCACTGATCGCCCAACCGGCAGCGAATATATCGGATAATCACATTATCATAACCCGCAGACAAAGAGCCATTGGCAATGCAGATGCCATCCCCCGGCGCCGTCTGCCCGGCAATCGTCACATTAGGGTATCTCACATCCAGATTCGAGTTCAGATGGATCGTTCCCGACACCCGAAAAACAATCGTACGCGGCACATTATGATTCAAGGCATCCCGTAGCGATCCCGCCCCGGAATCGTTCAGATTCGTAACGATATAGACCGCCCCGCCCCGGCCGCCAGTGGCCGTCGCGCCATACCCTTCCGCGCCCGGAAAAGCCGGAACCGCCCAGGCCAATGCCGGAATAAACAGGAATAAAACCGATGCGTTCAGAACGTCCGAAAAATGCTTTTTCATTATTCTCATTCTCCAGTAGGATAGTGAATTACACCACTATTTTAATAAAAATCGCTATTTTAATCAAGATGTTTGCTCAGTCAGGTTCCAATTTGCGCGTTTTTGCTATCCATTCTGCACAAAAACAAAGTTCCGGAAGCCCTCTCTTGAAATTGACGGAGTGATCACCTTACATAATACACTTATTCCACAATCAATTTCTCCCGGCTCGCCACGGTATAGGTACACACCAGATCCCCCGTCACATTATTCATCGTCTCAAACATATCCAGCACCGGATTGATCCCCAATGCCAGCGCGATAATGACCGAAACCTGCCCGGTTTCCAGTCCCATCGTCCGCAAAACAATGAATAGCAGCATCAAACTGCCGCCCGGCACCCCGCCCGCACCCACCGAGGCCAGCACCGTCGTCATCACCAGCACAAAAAGACGATAAGCCGTCAGTTCGATCCCGAACATATTCGCCGCCAGCACCGCGAACATCGGCAGATGCACACAAACCCCATCCATATTAATCGTCGCCCCCAGCGGCAACGAAAAACTCGACAACTCATCCTGAATCCGCAGATCATCGCTGGCAACTTTCATCGATACCGGCAGCGTCGCCGCGCTGCTGCGCGTCATAAAGGCCATGATCATCGCCTCCTGAATCTTCTTCAGTACAACAAACGGATTATGGCGCGTCACCACCCACATCAACACCGGATAGACCACCAGAACCATACCGGCAATCCCGCCGATCACCCCCAGGGTAATACTCACGTAAGGGCCCACAATCTTGGGACCGTACAGCGCGAAATTCACGATCGTCAACGCCAGCACCCCAACCGGCGAATATTCCAGCACCCAGTCCACAATCTTGAAGATCGCGTCCCGGCAGGCCTCCAGCAAATGCATCAACTGCTGCAAATGCGCCACGCGCGGGGCGTTTTCATCCGATTCCATACAAACCCGCATCGCCAGCCCGAACAGAATGGCAAATACGATAATCGGCAGAAAATTCCCCTCCGCCAGCGCTTGAAACGGATTCTGGAACATGCTGTACAGCAAGGCCGTAAAGCTCCCCTCTCCCTGTTGGGCCGAACCGATCTCCTGTGCCTGTGCCGACAATCCGGACGCCATCACATTCCAATCCGAAAGCCCGCTCCCCGATCCCGGATTCACCGCCAGCGCCAGTCCGGCCCCCAGGACCGCCGCGAACACCGAGGTCAGAAAATACCACCCCACCGTTTTTGCCCCGACCATGCCAAATTTCTTCAGCGGCAAACTCCCGGCGCCCAGTACCAGTGAAAAGAAAATTACCGGCACCACGATCATCTTGAGCATATAGACAAACACATTACCGAACGGCGCGATCACCCGAATCGCCCCGCCAAAATCCATCCCCGTACGCTCCGATACCAGCCATAAGACAATCCCCACGCTCGCCCCCGCCACCAGACAAACCAGAATCCGCGCCACCAGCGAAATCCGGAAATACCCTCTCAACAAATCTTGAACCATAGCCATAAAAATCCTTTTCGTGATATCTTTTTCTGGTCAGTTTTCTGAAAATGCCAACAGAAAACGAGAATTCGGCCATTCTAGCAGAATATCCGGTTTTAACAAGCCCCATTACTATAACAGTAGCCAGCTTCTAAACGAAATCCAGACCGCCTGCAATCCGGAACGCCTTTTCAGGGCGGCCCTTTTGCCTCAGACGCGTTCGGATTCACCAACTCAACCGGCAGCGAGAAACTCGATAGTAACCACTCGGACAGATTCCTGGGCTCAAACGCAACTAGTTTGGGCCACATGAGCATTTTAATCGAGGCCGGCGGCTCTTCAGAGACATGAAAACCACATACAGAATTTGAGGAGAATCGAGCACGGCAAGTTGTCTTGACGATGTGAATGCGACTTTGTAAAATCGCTGTTTGCTCTACAGATTTCATTGTGAATTTTTACCGTATTTTTCCCTTACCAATTGAATTTTCCCGTTACGTCGGGAGATAAATATCTATGGAGTAGCACTTTAATACGTTGATCAGACAAAACCACCATTTTTGGAAAACAGCCTCTATGTTCCAGATAAGAAAACCGAAAACCATTGCCGCGGCTTTTGTCTTGTGCGTACTGATGCTTGCTCCCGTCAGTTTCTGCCTCCAGCCGGATGAACGACTGACGACTGCTGTACAGCCGTTCGTGGATTCCCATGAACTGGCCGGTGCGGTGATGCTGGTCGCCAACCAGGACAAGGTGCTGGCAATCGAGGCTGTCGGCTGGGCGGACATTGCGGCCCGCAAGCCGATGCAGACAAACTCGATATTCTGGATCGCCTCGCAGTCCAAGCCTGTCGCGGCCACGGCGCTGATGATACTGGTGGACGAAGGCAAGGTGAATCTGGAGGACCCCGTAGAGAAATACCTGCCTGAGTTTCACGGCCAGATGGTCATAGCGGAAAAGGATGCCGAACACGTTCTGCTCCGTCGTCCGGGCCATCCGATCACGGTAAAGAACATCCTCTCGCACACCAGTGGTTTGCCTTTCCAATCGGCCTTGGAAGTCCCGACGTTGGACCGTGATCCGCTGGCCGCACGCGTGCGCAGCTATGCCATGACCCCGCTGGAATTTGAACCGGACAGCAAGTACCTGTACAGCAACGCGGGCATAAACACGGCCGCACGGATTATTGAAGTCGTAACGGCGATACCCTATGAACGGTTCCTGGACGAACGGCTGTTTCAGCCATTGGGCATGAAGGATACCACTTTTTGGCCCGGCGAAGAGCAGTTGCCGCGTATCGCCAGATCGTACCGGCCGGGTCCGAAAAGGCAGGGTTTGGAGGAAACAACGATCAGCCAGTTGTATTATCCCTTATCCGATCGCTCAACGCGATTTCCCATGCCGGCCGGCGGACTCTTTTCGACCGCTCATGACATTACCCTTTTCTATCAGATGCTCCTCAATGGAGGCGAACTGGCCGGAAAGCGCTATTTATCGAAGGCCGCGGTGAAACAGTTAATCCGTCGGCAGACCCCGCCGGAAATACCCCAGAACTATGGCCTGGGCTTCTCGGTCAGCGAAACCACCTTCGGCCACCGCGGCGCTTATTCTACCAACAGCTACGCCAATACGCAAAATGGCCTGATTTTCATCTGGCTCGTGCAACATGATGGCTTTCCAGGTAAAGGAGAACAAGCCCAAAATGCCTTCCAACAAACCGCCATTGATATGTTCGCAAAAAATATACCATAAATTTCACCGGCCAATGTAGATGGGCAAATTTCAAATTTGCCCACGTCCTGGATCCGCCGTGGTGGACTGATCTGAAAATCCACAAGCACAACGAATACCCCATTGATATTCATCGCTCATCACCATCCACCCAGCAATCCACCCCGCTATGCCTTTTTTCCGAGTTTTTCCGTAGTCAACTCGGCTGTTATAACTTTTAATTAAGGAAACCCGCTATGGACAGAAGACACTTCATCACCGCCGGCGCGGCAGCCGGTATCACCGCGTTAGCCTCCAACTCCCCGGCTCAAACCCCCCCGGCCAAGCCCATCATGATCCTGGGCATCAGCGCCAGCCCCCGCCCGGGCAAAACCACCGCGACTTCCGTTCAGCTCGCCCTGGATGCCGCCCGCATCGTCAATGACAACGTCCAGACCAGACTGATCGATCTGGGCGGAATGAACATTGCCGGCCACCCGGGACCATCAGACCAGACCCCGGCTAACTCTGACGATTTTACTGCCAAAGTCCTGCCCGAATTCCAGAATCCTAATCTCGGTGGCATTATTATCGGATCCCCCGTCTATTTCCGCACGCTCAGCTCACTCTGTAAAGCATTTCTCGAACGGCTCGCTGTCCTGCGTAAACCCAATCTACTACTGGCCGATTTGCCCGTAGGCGCGCTTTCAGTAGGCGGCTATCGCAATGGCGGCCAGGAACTTGTCATCGATCAGATACTCATGACGATGCTTTGCCACGAAGTGATGGCAGTCGGCGGCAAACCCGGCGCCCATCAAGGTGCTACCCTCTGGAATAACTCCGGAGATGATATTACCAAAGATGAATTGGGTATCGCCTCGGCAAAAAACCTGGGTACCAGGGTCGCACAAGCTGCGGTATTGCTCAAAAAACAAAAACTATAAAAATCATAAATGTTTTATTAACAACGTGTTAATGAAATTTAACTATTCTGACTTCGGTTTTCCCTTGACTTATATGTATATATGCACATATATACATACAGAGATCGATTATGAATCAGGAGGCAAAATTTTTCAAAGTATTATCTGATCCCATCCGCCTGAGGCTGGCCGTCATACTGGCGCTCAAAGGCGAACAATGTGTCTGCATGCTTTGTGAAGCCCTGGCCGAACCGGAATATAAAATCTCCCGCCACCTGGGTATCATGCGATCCTCTGGTGTCGTTCAGGCACGCCGCCAGGGTACCTGGTCTTATTATTCACTCTGTCACCCCGATTCCCCCTGGCTCACCCACATGCATGAATGCCTGCAAAATTGTTTCCTGGATCACCCGGCCATTCTGGATGACCTCAAGCGTTTGCAACATTCAGCCTGCAACACAAAAACGGATTAACACGCACTTTGAACCAATGGATACAATCATGAATACCAATCAAAACGACCAGATCAGGGATACCGTTCGACAAGGTTATGCCGCTATTGCCCGAGGGCAATCTGCTTCCTGCTGCGGCAGTGGGGATTGCTGTTCCAATCAACTCACCCAGGCGCTTGGCTATAACAATGAAGATCTTGACAATCTGCCTCAAGGCGCCGATATGGGCCTGTCCTGCGGCAATCCCACCGCGCTGGCCCAACTCCAATCCGGCCAGACAGTGCTGGACCTGGGCAGTGGCGGCGGACTGGATGTCTTTATCGCCGCTCAGAAAATCGGGCCAGCTGGCAGGGCTATCGGTGTCGATATGACCCCCGAAATGCTCCGGAAAGCCAGAAACGCGACCTCAATATTTACCAGTCAGACCGGTCTGTCCAATTTGGAATTCAGATTGGGCGAAATTGAACATCTGCCAGTTGCTGATAACTCGATTGATGTCGTCATTTCCAATTGCGTCATCAACCTCTCACCCGATAAACCACAGGTCTGGCGCGAAATTGCCCGCGTCCTGAAACCCGGCGGCAAAGCCTGTATCTCCGATCTGGCCCTGAAAAAACCGCTGCCAGAGTCGATCCGGCAATCCGCGGCTGCCCGCGTGGCCTGTATTGCCGGCGCCATTCTCATCGACGATTCACGGGCGCTGATCCGTCAGGCAAACCTGACCGATATTCAGATCGAAGAAAAACAGTATAACCTGGATATCATGACCGATTGCAACGACCCACTCTACCGCCTGGTAAAAACGGAACTCCCACCCAACGAAACACTCAACAATTATATTATTAGCGTTAACATCACCGCATATAAATCTTGAATATCTTATTTCATCAAAGACATAATATGAACACACCCGAAATTCCCTCAACCAAATCCATGAACATCTTCGAACGCTACCTGACCATCTGGGTCGCACTCTGCATCATTGGCGGGATTGCGCTGGGCAAAATCGCGCCCGGCCTGGCCCGTGCGCTGGATGGCATGGCCATCTCGGTCAACAACGCCCCCGTGGTCTCAATCCCGATTGCCATCTGCCTGTTCTTTATGATGTACCCCATTATGGTCAAAATCGATTTTAAAGAAGTACTCCAGGCCGGAAAAAGCATTAAACCCGTCGCCCTCACCCTGTTCATCAACTGGGCCATCAAACCGTTTACCATGTACGCCATCGCCATCTTCTTCCTGGGCTTCCTTTTTCATGGCCTGATCGGCCCCGATGCCGTTGACCATGTCAAAATGCCCTTTGGACTCGATCTGCCCATCGGCGCCACCTACGGCGAAGGAACAGTAGTCGCCATCGATGGCGTAAAAATGCTTGAAGTGCCGCTCTGGCGCAGCTATCTGGCCGGGTGTATCCTGCTTGGTATCGCCCCCTGTACCGCTATGGTCCTGGTCTGGGGCTATCTCGCCCGCGGCAATGACGGCCATACCCTGGTCATGGTCGCCATCAACTCCCTGACCATGCTCTTCCTCTACGGCCCGCTGGGCGGTTTCCTGCTGGGAGTGGGCCGGTTGCCGGTTCCCTGGCAGGCGCTCTTACTGTCCATCTCAATATACGTCGCACTGCCGCTGCTGGCTGGATTCTTCTCCAGAAAATGGATCATCGCCCATAAAGGCGTAGACTGGTTCAAGCAAAAATTTCTCCATATTCTCACACCCATTACCATCATCGCCCTGTTGATCACCCTGGTCCTGCTCTTTTCCTTTAAAGGCGATACGATTCTTAACAATCCCCTAACTATTCTCTGGATCGCCATTCCATTATTCCTTCAGACCGTTCTGATCTTCGGACTGGGTTACGTCATGAGCCGGTTCCTCAAACTCCAATATCCCGATGCCGCCCCCACTGCCATGATCGGCGCTTCCAACCATTTCGAAGTGGCCATCGCCACCGCCACCATGCTCTTTGGCCTCTCCTCCGGTGCCGCACTCGCAACCGTGGTTGGAGTCTTGATCGAAGTACCGGTCATGCTCATGCTCGTCCGTTTCTGCCTGAAAACTCAAAACTGGTTCACCGTTAATCCCAATCCAGCCGTATCACCCACACCCCTAACCTCATCCTGAACTGACAAGGTGACGTGACATGAAAAAAATCAAACTCCTCTACCTCTGCACTGGCAACTCCTGCCGTTCCCAAATGGCCGAAGGCTGGACCCGCTACCTCAAAGGCGACCAGATTGAAGTCTATTCCGCTGGTATCGAAACTCACGGCCTCAATCCCAACGCCGTCAAAGTCATGGCCGAGGCTGGCGTCGACATTTCCGCCCATAAATCCCAGCATATCAACGAGTTCAAGGATATCGACCTGGACTATATCATCACTGTCTGCGGCCACGCCCACGAAACCTGCCCCGTTTTCCCGGCCGGGTGTAAAGTCATCCACGTCGGCTTTGAAGATCCGCCTAAACTGGCAACACTGGTAGATTCCGAAAATGAAAAACTTGATTGCTATCGCAAAGTCCGTGATCAGATCAAAGCCTTCGTTGAAACGCTTCCACAATTCTTAAATAATTCCTGATCTCTCCTTCTGCTGAATGATGGCAATAAATAGATTCAACAGGGGCTTATTTCTATAAAAATAACCATTTAAAATAAAGTCATTTTAACAGTTCATCCTATCACATCGTTCGCTTGATTAGTATTAATTAAATCACATCATCACTTTTGAATAACCTGATATTTGATCGATTAACGGATTTCTAACCAAAACTCAGGTTAAATCGACTTTACCTTTGCGATTAGTTTAACTATAATCTCATAGAATTTTTGATATCATTAATTTTTAGTTTTACGTTAATTTTCCGATCACGATGCATTAAAATACCGCCTGGCTGTTATGAATAATATGAATGTCGCCAATCGCCAACCCATCGGACCCTATTCAGGCCAGACGATTCACTGGCCACAGAACAGCATCTCCCACTCTCCCGAATCCATTACAGTGGCAACCTATAACATCCGGCGCGGCAAAGGCAAAGATGGCGTCCGCAATCTGCGACGCACCGCCGAAGTGCTCAAACCCGTTCACCTGGCCGCGCTTAACGAAGTCGGTGGTCCGGCACTGTGGTTTGATGAAGATCAGGCCGCCAAACTCGGCAAACTGCTCCATCGCGGCTGGCTGTTCGCCCCCAACCAGAAACGCTGGTTCTCCAACCACTTCGGTAATGGTCTGATCTCTCAAGTCGAGATCAAATCCTGGCAAAGCATCCCGCTCGACTACCAGAAAGGCAGATGCCTCAGTCCCCGCAATCTGCTGATCGCCCATACCACCCTCTCTCATTGCGATATCCCCATTTTAATCACCCATATCGACCGGGGCGAAATCCGTCACAACCAACTTCATTTTATTTTCGATCAGTTTCAGCAGCACGACCGCGCCATCCTCATGGGCGACCTGAACACGACTGCCGACGATCCGGCCATGATCGAATTATTCGGCAATCCGGCCAATATCGACGCCATCAAAACCGCTCTCGGCCCGGCCAACTCACCCAAACGCATCAACTGGATCATCGTCCGGGGTCTTCAGGTCATCAACGGCGGCATAACCCCACCCGGTGTCTCCGACCACCCCTTCTTCTGGGTCGAACTCAAACCAGTTACTGGCCTGTAATCACCCTATCACTCTCATCATCGGCCGCAAACTTCAAAATCTCGATCTCATCGATCTGAAACAGCCGCCGCTCTTTCTTGTCGTTTCTCACCAGGGGATAGGCATCCCGACTCACCAGACGATACTGCTGGCAGACCTCCTCCAGCCAGCGGTCATAAGCCGCCTGGTCAAAATCTTTAAAATGCCAGTCTTTGTAGATCACATAATATAAATAGCGACCGGCCGGCTTCGCGTAATATTTCGGCCGCGGCTCCCGGATCATCTCTTTTGGCTGATAGATATATTTATTACAAAGATACATCGCCGACCAGCTCAAGTCACTCCAGGTCCGCGGCGAAAACGATATCCCCAGATCATCTTTCACACAATACGCCTCGCCATCCAGCGCCGTATTGTACCAGAACCACTGCGAAAAGCCCCGCAGCCGCATATCCGCCGCGTTTTTATACGGTTTCACCACATCCATCGACCCGCAGACCACACCCGCCAGTGTCATCAACCCTAAAACCACCCCCATTACGACCCGCAGATTCAGCGCTGAAGCCCGCCGGGCATGCGATTCCAGTAAAGCCGCCGCACCCACTCCAATTACCAGATTCAGCATCGGCGAAAAATACATTGAAAACTTGACATGTCCCCCATAGGGATATTTCTGCAAGACTGCCGCGGCAAAGTTCATCCCCAGCGGCGCCAGCAGCAGTAATGCCGCCTGCCAGTATCCCCGCCGAAACAATACTATCAATCCCGTCACATACAAAATCGCCGTCAGGGCGCTGCCTCCACGGTCCGATCCCGCCGGATGGGCAAACATCGAACCGGTATGGGTCAAGACCAGCCACTTGATAAACGCCACCGGCTGGGTGATCGATGGAAACGTATCGCTCCAGCTGCTGCCCAGGTACCCCATCTCCGCCTTCATCTGGCCGGCAATCACCACCTTGAACACCAACACAAAACTCGCCGCCACCACCCCATTATAAATCAGCCAGATCAACCAGCTTTTGCCATCACGAACTTTTAACAGCAACGTCAAAAATACAATCAGACTCACCCCGCCCGCCGTGAAGATCGCCGGAAAAGATAATCCAATCGCCAGCGGACACCACAAAATCAATCCCACCAGCCAGCGCCGCTGCTGCGGATTTACCAGCCACTCCAACAGCATCGCCACCAGTACCAGCGAGGCAAACATATCCGTACCATAAGGCTTGAACTCAGCCGCATAGCGGATATTCGGATACGCCACCGCAAAAAATCCCAATCCCAGCATCCGGGCCGATCCGGTCAATAACCGCCCCGAGACATGCCACACCAGCCACAAACTTACCAGCGAACATAAAAACGCCGGCAGCCGCAACGCCAGTTCATTAAATCCAAACACCAAGGTGCACAACTTACCCAGCCATAAAAATAAAACTGGAGCTACCTGATGATATTCCAGCGGCGTCAGCAACTCCAGAAATCCCCGTTTATAAATACTCACTCCCGTAAAACATTCATCCTCCCACAGCGGATAATGCACAAAATATCGCACACACCGGACTGCTAACCCCAACAGCAGAAACACCGTCATCCAGCGTTCCCAGCGCTGAATTTCCGGACTGTGATCCAGCTTATCTGTGATATTCAGCGGAATGAGTCCATTCGCATTAATCTGATCCATCGCCACAGGCTCTCCTTGATTGGCTGATAATATTCCTATCTGTTTATTTTATAACAATTTAAATCGATAACCCCATTCTGTCAATCGAATTCAGACCATTTACGATTGAAAATACCCGTTTGGCCGTGAAATGAGTCCTTTTCGAGTAAATACTTAACTTGTGAGCGATCAGGCATTTCCATACCCGATAGGTCTCTGCCATATTCCCATTTGCATAATCAGCCATAACCTACTATAGTATCTCTCCCTGATCAATATCTCGAATTTTATCCGGAGTCAGCACTCTATGAAACTGATCATCCAGATCCCTTGTTATAACGAAGAGCAAACCCTCGCCCTGGCCCTGGCCGCATTACCCCGCCAGATACCCGGCATCGACACCGTCGAATGGCTCATCATCGACGATGGCTCCAGCGACAAAACCGCCGAAGTCGCCCGGACCTGTGGCGTGGATCATATCGTCCGTCACCCCACCAATCTGGGCCTGGCCCGCGCTTTTATGACCGGACTCGAAACCGCCCTCAAGGCCGGCGCCGATATCATCATCAACACCGACGCCGACAACCAGTACAACGCCGACGATATCCCCAAACTCATCGAACCCATCCTGGCCCATCGCGCCGAATTCGTCATCGGCGCCCGCCCCATTGCCAAAACTGAACATTTCTCTCCCATTAAAAAAGCGCTCCAGCACCTGGGCAGTTGGGTCGTCCGTAAAGTCAGCCAGACCTCCGTACAGGACGCCCCCAGCGGCTTCCGCGCCATCAGCCGCTCTGCCGCCGCCAAACTGATCGTCTTCGATCCCTATACCTACACCCTCGAAACTATCATTCAATCCGGCCGGCAGGGCATCGCCCTGGAATCCGTCTCCATCCGCACCAACGAAGACCTGCGCCCCTCCCGCCTGGTACGCAGCATTTCCAATTACGTCAAACGTTCCATGTCCACCATTCTGAGGATTTCGGTGATTTATTCACCCAGCGGCTTCTTCCTCCGGCTCGCCCAGATCAGCGCCCTGATCAGCGTGCTGTTCGCCATTCTGTTTGGCTGGCACTACTGGCACGGCAACGAAGACCAGCACATCCCCACCCTGATCGTCGCACTCGGCGCCTTCGCCCTTTCGATTTTCCTCATCATCATCGGCGTACTCGGCGACCTGCTCGCCATTAACCGTCGCCTGCTCCAGGACATCCGCCGCCGACAGATCGAACTCGAACTCCGCGTGATCAATCCGAACCATTCTCAGGATTCGACAAGCCCGGTTCAAAGCCCGGTTCAGTCGCCTCAGGCCGGTTCAGCAACGCCGCCAACTGCCAGCCCACCGCCGGCAGACTGATCAACGACAACACCCAATACGCGTAGACCGTATACCCCAGCGCCACCAGGGTCGCCCCTGTTTTGGTCGCGCCATAGGCCGTCAGCATCTGCACAAACGCCACATCCCGTGTCCCGATCCCGCTCACCGTCGCCGGCACCAGCCCCGCCAGCACACACAACGGAAAAACCGCGTACGCCTGGCCCCAACTCACCTCCACTCCAAACGCCGCAATCAGACAACACACCGTCAATCCAGCAATCGACCACACGCAGATCGATCCGGCCAGCGTCTGGATCACTGCCCGCCCATCCCGCAGCCAGGCCGGAAACACTTTGACAAAATCCTTCAGCTTTCCTTTCAACTTACCAGGCAATGGCAGCTTATCGATCGGTAAAAATTCCGCCCCCGCAATCACTCCCGCCACTCCCACCAGCAGACACACACTCACCCCCAAACCCCAGGTCACCCCGCTGCGCAACGAAGCCGCCAGCCCGATCCCGCCCAGCACCGCCAGATCCACCAGTCGCTCAAGCAGTACTGTTCCCACCGCCTGCGACAATCCCCCATGCTGTCGCAAATAAGCCGCCTTCACCATATCCCCACCTTTCGACGGCAGAAAACTATTGAGCACATTCGCCATCAGCACCGCCCGCAACGCCACCCCAAACGACAGCGTAATCCGCTGCGCCCGCAACACTCCCAGCCAGCGCACCACCCCGCATAGCGGAACCAGACACGTCACCCCCAACGCCAGCGCCAGCCAGCCGCCTTTAGCCTGACCAACCATCTCCTTTACCTGCCCCCACTCCAGCCGGCTCAACAGCCAGGCCACCAGCGACGCGGATACCACAACGCTCACCAATCCAAGCACCAGTTTCTTTTTACTCATACCTGCCATCTCAGTCCTTCACCTCGATCTCACGCCGCCACACTTCGCCCCGTAAAACCGCTTCCGGCGCATCCTGCCAATGACACCCCACCACCGATTCCTGATAGACATTGCTTGCCGCCACATAGATACTGGTCGCGTCCGACCCGCTCGACAATGCCACCCATCCGGCTCCCGGATCCACCCGGTCTTCAATCGTCACACCCGCTTTACCCATTGTGATCGTCCGCTCGAACCACCATTCCGTGCGCGCCTTACCCGTAATCAGAATCTTCTGCAGCAGCCCCCGCAGCAGATTCGGGAAAAACCGCCCCAGAGTCATATTCAAAACACGAAACACTATCAGCTTCACCGGACTGGCCAGTTTGCTCTTCCGTTTCGAAAAGACCCCCTTCACCTTAAAGACACCATGTTCCACCTCCGCCGATACCTGATTTTCCGCATCCTGCAGATGACTCACCAGCACCGTCCCATCGCCCAGCCGCCCAATCAATCCCGTATCACTGTGTATACACCGCTCCCGGTCATAAATCTTCACCACCCCGCCTTTTTTCATTCCCGCCACGGCATGATACCCGCCCCGGCGTCCCACTGCCAATCCGGCATCTGCCAGCCAGACAATCCCCTCATTACCCCCCACCTCCGGCTCGCTCATCTCCCGTTTCGCGTAATCCCGCCAGGCCGCCAGCCAGTTATGCACCAGGTGCCCGATCATCCGGCTGTCATCGTTATAATACCGTTTCCCCGCCGCCGCCCCGGCAAGGTAACGGTCATTCAACCGCCTTGCCAACGGGGTATGCGCCGCCATCAGCTCAAAGCCGTGCGGATAGTAATGATAGGTATTGCGGCTGCCATACTCCCCCCCATACGAACCATCCGGATGCATGAATAATTCACAAAACTCCACAGCCTTTACCAGCGGCCCCACCACCGATTCATCCCCGCTCTTGCGATGATATTTCGCCAGAAAATCGATCGTACAGGTCTGGTATCCCGCATCCGCCCCTTCATATTCCCGAAACCACCCCTCGCTCGGATGCTGCCACGACAAAGCCAATCCCACCCGTTCCTGCGCCCCGCGCCGATAACGTTCATCGCCGCAGATCTCATAGATCGTATACAACGCCAGCGCGCTCAACGCCTGATGATTACTCAACCGTCCCGTCTCATTATGCCCCAGCAGATAATCCCCCCGTTTGCGAAAAAATGCCGCCAGTTCATCCTCCGCCAGTTCCAGCATCCGATAGGCCTCCGCCGCCGCGTAGGTCGAAAACGCCAGCGCCCCCATCGCCCGTTCCCACGGAAAGTAATCATCGCAGGTCCCATCCCCGTGCGATCCCTTCATTGCAAACCGGATCCCCGCCACCGTCAGTTCCCGCATCCGCTCCAGCCCAAACCAGCGGTTCCCCGGCATCTCCCAGCGATACAGCATCGCCAGCGCCAGCACATGCTCCTGACTCATCCCACAGGGAAAATCCAGCGTGCGATAATGCCAGTATTCCCGGTCAAAACAACCATACGTCGGACTGTACCGGTTCCGGTCCACCAGCGTCAATACATGCGGGACATAACTGAACGCCAATTCTGCAAATAAATCACGATTATTTTTTTCAGTCATTCAATCATCCAATATACGAAGTTTGCCAGGCAAATTCATCCACTGTTTCAATTCCTGTCAACCACAAGAATAATCCACAGAACAAACCCGCTACCAGACCCAAAGCTCCGCCAAAAAGAATCGATAGAATCAGCAATTTTATGCCAGGAACGAATCCTCTCGTCCTGAAAATATAGACTGGAAATGCAACAAAAAACAATATCACCAGGGCATAACGCATCAGCCTACTCATCCGATAATTCTGCTCCCTGGCATCATACAAGCACCATGCCAGTGCCATGACGAGAAAGACAGTCCCGGAAACTATCGTATGCAAAAAATCCCAACTGCTGCCATCTGATAAAAACGCCATTACGGAGCCATCACATGCTGAAAAGATCAGCAAAGCGATCAGCAGTTTTCTCTTTTGCCGGGAATATTGCTTTATTGTCAGTTCCTCAACCAGGTTTTCATCCATGCGAGTGATTGATTCCATTGTTATCCCTCCCGGTCATTCACAAACGCAAACAGTTCATGGCTCAACGGATGTTCCCTCAGCCACTGCCGGATCTCCAGCGCCCGCAGGTAATCTTCCTCCCCAAACTTCTCGCGGAAAAAGGCCTCTCGTGCCCTGGCCATTTCATCCTGCCGAACCTGACTCTGCCAGATCTCCGAAAAAATCTTATGCACATCGTCATGCAGATTCCGGGCCTTCAGCGCCTCCCACTCATTCATATCGAACCACACCCCGCCGCAATGCCCGCACCGGTCCAGTTCAAACCCCGTCTGATGTCCCACCGGATACCGTACCAGAAAATGACCGCACTCCGGACACAACTTGGCGTTGGGATTATCCCGGATCTCCATCTCCGTCACATACTCCGCCGGAATCTCTTCAAAACTCATCCCCAGCTTCTCGCGCCATTTCCAGTAAAAATACGACTGGATCCACTTGCCCCGGCACCGCTCGCATTCCATCGCGAACAGCCCCGCGTCCAGTTCCGCCTTGTTCAAATTTACCTGTCGGCATACAGGACACTTCATCGCGCACCCCCTTTCGGTTGCATAGTATTAATGACTGATCGTACGTTCATTCCGCCCGATTATACCGCAACCGCACACACCCGGCAACAACTCTTTTCCAACCCAACGTCCCACCAGTCAACCAGTTACATTAGATCGCAGTCAAACCATTAGCTGACAGTATCCCCAGTCATCTCCGGCCCGGCCAGCGCCGCATTAAGCTGCCGATGAATTATATGCAGCGTTATCAAACCACCGGCAATATTCCCCACGGCAATCGCGGCAAACACCCCTCTCGCTTCCCAGAAACTGGCCAGCAGAAACGCCAGCGGCACATTAATAACAAACATCTGCACCAGCGAGATCAACCCGGAATGAATGGGCTTATGCAAGACATTCAAAACCGACGCCCCCACCTGATTCATCGCGACAAAACCATACGTCAGCGGGACAATCCACAGATATATCCCCACCACCCGCTGTACTAATTCCGAATCCGAAAACAATCCGCCTAGAAACCGCCCCAGCAGCGCCATCAACACAAATGACGCCACCCCGTACACCGCCGAATAGATACTCAGCCAGCGTACCCCCAGCCGCACCCGTTCATGGCGGCCCGCACCCAGGTTCTGCCCCACAAACACCGCCGCCGTAATCCCCAGCGCATGCACCGCCGATAGCAGAAACCCTTCTATTTTTGTCGCCACCCCAAACCCGGCCACCGTCTCATGGTTATAACGCGCCAGAATCGCCGTAAAAATCCCGATCACCAGCGGCAGAATCATCTTGATCACCGAATTGGGCAGCCCCAGGTACAGGATCGCCTTCCATTCAGTCAGTACCGCCCTCACCGTCAATCCGTGAAACGAAATAATCCGTTCCCGGATAATCTGGATATACAGCGAAACCACCATCGCGATCATCCGCGAAAAAATCGTCGCCACCGCCGCCCCGGTTATCCCCATCTCCGGAAACGGCCCTAATCCGAAAATCAGGATCGGATCCAGAATCATATTACTGACCGCGCTCACCAGCATCACGATCGAAGGCGTCCGGGTATCGCCCAGTCCCCGCAGGATATGGTCCCCGATCATCGGCACCACCATAAAGACGGCCCCTACATACCACACGCGCATATACGCAGTAATATAGGGCATCAGGTCATCGCCGGCGCCCAGCATGCGAAACACCGGATCGATCGTCAGATACCCAACCACCGCGATCAAGAACGAAAGCAGCAGGCTCAGTATCAGTCCGCAGGTGGCCAGCCGCCGTTCCGCCGCCACGTTATGGTTCCCAACCGCCCGTGACAGCAGGGCCATGATCCCAATCCCCAGTCCCAATGCGAAACATCCAAACAGCATCACCAGCGGAAAGGTAAACGAAATCGCCGCCAGTTCGACAGTCCCCAGCCGGCCGACAAAATAAGTATCGACAATATTGAAAATCGTCAAACCCAGCATTCCAAAAATACTGGGAATCGTCATCCGGATCAACAACATCCTGACCGGTCGATTGATTACATTCGAGGCGTGTTTATTCATAGGAGGGATCAAACATATCTCAACCGCGCCCAAGCTGTGCGCAGGTTATACCCGTCGGGTAAGGAAATGTCCGATCGCTCGTAAGCTAAGTTTCTATTCGAAAAAGACTTATTTCACGGCTCAGCGGGCATTATCAATTGTTTATGGTATTACTTCAAAAAGTATCAGCAGCAGTCACTGACTTCAAAGCTTCATTATAATACCCCCCCTGCCGAATTGCACCAACAATATCATCAGATTCCCCCATCACTCCGGCAAAATGTAACTCGCGACCTGCATTTAACATGTGACCGTTAGTTGAACTAACCTACCTGTACCGGTTTTGGGATGTTATCGTTAATTTCCAACAGAGACAGTCAAAACTCCCCCTTTGGCCCCTGGTTGAGATGCGTTACTTCGCGTCTTGCTTCATGCCAGCAAACAAGGTTTCAACTGCTCGATGAATACCATTATCAATCCACTTCCTCAGTCAGCTTCGACCTTTTTTCCAGTGTTACTCCCCATCATTCGGCTCCTCGCAGGGATCCCCTGATTTGCCCGTATTCCATTTCAATGACAACCAGACCAAAGCAATACCGCCGGCCATAATCGCTTTATCCGAATGAAAACTGATTTCTTGGCTATCAAATAAAATCCTTTTGCATATGATCAGAATATCTATCCAATATCAGGTCCCTTTATTTCCAGTTTTTATACCATTTTCAATTGAAAATGCTCGCCGGACCGTGAAGCAAGTCTTTTTTGAGTAAATACTTAACTATCAAGCGATCAGACTTTTCCATACCCGATGGGGATAGTCTATCTTTAATACCCTTCGTTCCTATTTAGTCACATTCAAAAATCAAAAACCGTTGGATTCAAATACCACTGCGGTCAAAATTTGAACAGAAACGCAAGATAGCCGGATTGGATTCATATGGGCAAGCAACTTTGGTTGGCCCAGCCGTAATGTTGTTTTATTCCATCACCCAAGATTTATCGCTTTCTGCTTCCGGTCCAGTATCTATAAAACAGGCATTCCTGCGTTTTGTCTGGTATATTTCAAAATATTTTGGTTCTTTGTAATTCTCCGTTGCCTTCAGGATAGGATCGTGTTTATTATTTTATATTACTAATTTCTCGATTCATGTACATTATTATATCAGGTAACCATAGTTAATTCGTTGCGTATGAAACTTAAGGGTGCCTCTAATAATTGCTTTAGAGGCGAAAACGAGGATGATTTTTCTCTGCCAAGGAACAAAGAACCGGGCATTCCGATAGTCATCGGAATTCACGGTTTTTTGTGACGAAATCCAGAGGAAAATTCTTGTCTCGCTGCACATAGAGTGCCCGCTTGCAGCCCGGAATGAATTATTAGAGATGCCCTTAATAAAATAAATCAAGGGCTTTATGTGAAAGTTAACTGCATATAGTTTTTCAAATACTTCGTAAATATAAAGAAATATACCATCAAGCATGGATTCAGAATCATTCAATCAGCATTTCCCCAATTCAGGCATGCACGAAATTTACCAGCAATTCCTGCGATTGTTTGTTGCCAATCAGAGCCGGATATTTACTTTTATTTTGATGCTGGTACCCAACAATCATGATGCGGAGGATATCTTTCAGAAAACGGTTTCTTTGATGTGGACAAAATTTGGTGAATTCAAACCAAGCAGCAGTTTTTCTGCCTGGGGCATTCAATGTGCCCGTTATATTATTCTGAATTATCGTAGAAGTAAGAAGCGGGCTAAAGTTCAATTTAATAGCGAAGTAATGGAAATCGTATCCGAATACGCACTGGCACATGATAAGAATGATTATAGTAATAACGAGCGGTTGAAAGCAATTAAAAGCTGTATTTCCAGACTCGACAAGCGACGATCTGAAAGGCGCCTTGGTGTTGCAGATACATTAGCGGATAATCTGGAATTGATTTTAACTCAAAAAAACGCTAGGGAAATTTAGTCCGTTTAAAACTGATCGATAGAATGGGCCGGCATTAAGTTTATCCGGTCAAGCCTATTTAGCTGCCTAACAAGGCATGTCGTGTTCCAGAATAAGTCTTTTTTTATTAACAGATGGAAAGAATGTATGAAAAATAGAATGGTATCGCAAAGTCGTATAACACACGGGTTTACCCTGATTGAATTATTGGTTGTTATTTCTATTATTGCTTTACTGGTAGCGCTTCTGATGCCGGCCTTGGGTAAGGCCAGAGAACAGGCTAGAAGTTCTGTCTGCATGACTCATCTAAACGGGTTGGGCAAAGCGGTCTTTGTCTATACAAATAATCATGATGGCAGAGTATTCTCTGGTTATCAAACGAATTATGCCTTGTGGGATAATAAATGGGATAGTTCGGCAACGGAATATATTGAATATACCGTTAACGATAAATTAGCTTATTGGGGTGTCGCGTATCGGATTTATGTCTATACCAAAGAACTATTCGATTGTCCCAGTAATAAATTCAACGACGATTGGCGGGAAAACGGGGACAATCCTCCTTTTGGTCCCAGCATGCAGCCACATTATCAGTTTGCTTCTTATGGTCTCAATCCCTGTGTATCCTATGGTAAATGGGATGGCGCAAGCTATAAGGGGCAGGTGATCGATTCGGTGCCACATCAGGCAGAAGCGATTTTTACCCAGGATCATATCGAACAGAGGCTAGATAGTTTAAGTTCCGATATGTTTTGTGTCGGGCCGGGCCAAACCTACAATTTGCCGCAATGGCGTCCTGAGACCATGCCGTCTTGGATGACAGGATGGGAAGGTGTTGATACCGTTGAATGTTGTTTCAGACATGCGCGTAAATCAAACACTCTATGGCTGGATGGACATGTCTCGCCCATTGAGCAACCGGAACCACTAAGCGATGAAGTGCCTGTTCGGTGGTATGATCCTTTAAAGGCATTTCATTAAGAAATCCATTAAAACAATATAAATGCAAGGGATGAAAGGAGGCGTATTCAAACGTAACTTACTGACAGAATTGAACCTGGATAAGCTTTGAAGAATTGAAAACGGTTTAAAAAAGAGGGATGAAAATGTGAACAAGTATGAAGAGCTTAATCATGGAACTGGATGGCAACAATAAGTATCTTAATATAGTATTAATAATTAATTCGATTTTGCCTGTTTATCAAGTATCAAGTGAATGGCTATCTTGCTCACGTCCTCAAGATCCCGGTTTTGCAGATTATCGCTAACAAATAACAGGCAAAATAGTGTATAATTATTAGTTTTATATATACCTCTTTGTAATGCAAGAACACTATTCCCCGGTGAATTCTGCTGAGTTTGCCGGGGAATCTTTTTTATACCATTTGCATCCGAAAATGCCCGCTGGGCCGTGTAATAAGTCTTTTACTCGTAAAAACTTTGCTTATCAGCGATCGGATATTTCCTTACCCGTTGGGTATAATTTCCTTACAATTATTTCCATTATTCCCATTGTACCTCAGACGGACCAATCCCACGACCACCGGCTACACCCCATCTCTCCCGGCATCGATCCACACCATTCGCTAACAATTCACATCGCCATGTTTGCCCGTATCCCGTTTCAATGACAGCCATACCAAAGCAATACCGCCGGCCATAATCGCCATATCCGCCACATTAAAGATTCCAGTCCGCACCGGACCGATACCAATATTGATAAAATCCGTAACCAGCCCATCATGACACAACCGGTCAATCAGATTACCGATCCCACCCGCCAGGATCAATACCAGCGCCACAAACAACGCAAACGGCAAATTGCGTTTCAACCCGAGAAACACCCCCAGCCCCAGCAGCAGACCTGAATTAATCGCGATAAATGTCCACTTCCGCAGGTCATCCGGCATCTGGCTGCCTAGACTGAGAAACCCACCGGGATTCAGCGCATAGTCCAACCGCACCGTATCCACCCAAAATGACTTCACCTCCCGCCCCGCCAGCGTCCGGGTTGCAACCGTCTTGGTAACCTGATCACAGCCAACGCAGGCCAACAGTATCGCCAGGCCTAACAGCATTCTAAATCGGTACATTTTCTTTGAAGTCATTTTGGTTCTATTTTAACTGGCCACAATTAATCATATCGCCATTGTCGTTAAATCTTAAAATGATATCAAGATTATTCCCTGCGATATTAGCTTGTGGCAGAGAAGTTCCTCCTTTTGAAGAAGGATTGGCCCATGGATACCCCCATGATAGCCGGCAAGAAATCGGACAGGGCTCCTTGATTAATGATACCAACTGGTGTGTGCCAGCCATTGATTGACGAACTGGGCTAGGTCATCCAGGTCAAAGCGGCCATCGCGATTAAAATCGCCGGTCGAGGGGGAGCTGCTTTCCAGCCACTCATTAGCACTGGCAGTAAAGTCCCCCAGATCGACGATGCCATCGTTATTGACATCGGCGGCCAGAGCCCAGTCATGGGGCGGCGCCGAAGCCTGGTCTGTACCACCGTAGGCGCCCATATTGATGCGCAGATTGGACAGACGTTGCCGGAATGGCTCGTTGGGTATGGTTAACCGTTCTTTACCGAGCGGCATGCCGGGATGACCGGCGTCAATCGCGCGACTGGTAAAGTCACCGTATTTCCAGGTTTTGCTGAGGGTATCCCAATAATACCCGTTGCTTTGCAGATGATAATCACCGGACATCCAGCATGCGTCTCCCTGTGAACCCGGTTTGACAAAGAGCGGGTCGATATCGAGGTTGCCCGGCTGCCAGATGAGCGCCCGGCCCGGTTCGACCTCAATACCGCTCAGCCCGCCCTGAATATCGCAATATTCAACGGTAACCGGACAGGGATTTTCATAAAAGGCCAGGTAGAGTCCCGGGCCGCTGGCTGCTGAATTCTGCCATAAAATGCAATTCAGCAGATCCATGGTGGTCTCGCGGTTATAAATGCCGCCCCCGGTATTGGACGAGTTGCCGTACCAGGTGCAATTAACCAGTTTGGCGTTACCGTGATACTGATACAAACCTCCGCCAAAATAGATTGATGCCCGATTGCCTTCCAGAATGCAGTGGGTCAGCAGCAACTGGTCTTTGTAATCGCACTGGATACCGCCTCCGCTCCATCGGGCCGAGTTCCCGCTTAAGACGCAATCGGTCAGGGTCAGAGAGCTCCGTTCGCAATTAATCGCGCCGCCATCCTGATTGGCTTGATTATTCTGGAACAGGCAGCGTTCTAATGTGGTTGTGTCATATTCAAAGTTTACTGCCCCGCCACTGCGAGCGGCGCTGTTGTCGATAAACTGGCAATCGGTAATAACCGGATGGCTGCTCTTATCATAGATGGCGCCCCCATGGCCGCTGGACTGATTTTTCTTGAACAGACAACCGCTGATGACAGGATGACTCTTGTAATTGCAGATAGCTCCACCCCCGTCATCATCGGCGTAATGGTAAAAGTTCTGGAGAAACTCGCAATCGATGATGACCGGATCGCTATAGCGGTTGTATATGCCGCCGCCACCGCCGCCGCCCTCGTTGGCGGCCAGATTGTTGATAAAGCGGCAACTTTTTATCGTGAGGAAGGCGTTGTCATTGTACAAGCCGCCACCGTTGTCGTGGCGGGTAGCTTTGTTTTCGTAGGCGTAACCGGCGACAATGATAAAACCTTCCAGCAGGGTGTCGGGCCCGGTATCGCTGCCGGTCACGACATGATAACTGTTGGTCAGTCGCGAATAATCGGTCAGATCGCCGTCGTCGTCATCGGTCAGGTCGCCGCTGAGGATGGTTTGATATTGGGCAAAATCCCGCTCGTCCGGGTCGGAAGCCTGGCCGCCGGCATAACCGCCTTTCAGCGCGATGCCGTCGACCAGCACAAACGATTCTTCCCGAGACAGGTTATTTCCAAATTGGCTGTAGCCAGGGCGGTAAGTGCCTTGCGCAACCCGGATCTCATCGCCCGGAATCGCCAGCGCCAGCGCGTCTTTTAAATACACAAACGCGTTCTGCCAGTTGGAGCCGTCGTTGTCGCCGGCGGCGCTGCCGTCGACATACATCGTTGTGGCGAACCGTCCAATGCGTGCGATTTCCTGAGCGGTCAATGGATAATTATAAACGCGTACATCCGCGAGCTGACCGTTCCAATGGCGGCCGGGCTGCTGGGCGTTTTCGCCGATCAGCACGGGATAATCGTTAGTGTTTATCTTTCCCGCGGCCGGGCTCGAAACATCCAGCTGGCCATCGATATACAGGTACATGATCGAACCGTCATAAACACAGGCGACATGATGCCACTGTCCGTCGTTGACCGGAACCGTGCCGCGCAGTGAACCCCACGGCGAGCCGGGCTCGGCGGCGACATCCACGCCACTGCAGCCGAAGACCAGACAATCGGTGGCCCCGTTGCGCTGGAGTCGCCAGGCGCTGTCGCCCTTGGTGATAATCGCCTGGAAATTGCGGGTAAAGGACTCGGCGCGAATCCAGGCCGTAAGGGTAATGGCTAGGGTTATGTCATAAGTACTCGAGTTGCCGCAGGCCACATAATCATTCACTCCGTCAAATGACAACGTACCGGCCAGTTTGTCGCAAGGCTCCCACTGTGGCCCGCCGATCAGCAGACCGTCGTGATTACCCGCGGAATCGAGGGCGATAGACCCCTGTGTCTCATCTAGTTTCCAATGAGCGACCAGCTGCTGAATCTCTCGCTGGGGAACCAGCAGAAAGGCCCGGTATTCGCCGACGGGATTATAACCGTGACCGACAATCCAGCCCTGATCGTTAATGTCAGTGGCTTCCCAGAGTTCCCAGCCCAGTTCCGGATCGATCGACTGGTTCAGATCGATATTATGGCCATGACCGGTTGCGTCGAACAGGACCGGCCGGCTAACCGGATCGTAACCGGGGTTTACCGGATGAGGGATAAAGCAGGAGCCGACAATCTGGCCCGGATTGTTGATGGCGGTCGCGACACTGGCCGATCCGCCCGGCAGGGCGCCCAGGGCGACATGGCGGCCCGCACCGCTGGTATCAAACAGGGTCGCTCCATTGCAGATCCACGAAGTGCCGACCACCAGCCCGTCGTCATTGATGTCAAATGCCTCGCTGCCGCTATTACCCGGAGTCAGGTCGATATTGTTGCCGTTGCCGGTTGCGTCGAACAGGACCGCATGAGTCGTAATAGTGGTTTCACCGGCATAAGCCCAGCCGACGATCTGGCCTTGGTTGTTGATGGCTCGGGCGCCGCTGTCTCGAAAGTTGCTGTTGTCGGTCAGGTTGCCCAGATTGATATTGACACCACCCGGTTGAAAGAGCGTGGCCCGCCAGTTGATGGCGCCCTGGCCCATAATGGCAGTACCGACGATGGTTCCGGAGTCGTTGATATCGTAGGCATAGCTGCTGTCGCCGCCCAAGCCGCCCAGGTCGATATTATTGTCCTCGCCGGTTGCGTCAAACAAAGTGGCATGGTAGATATGACCCTCATCCGCAGTCTGGGAAACCCCAACAATCTGGTTCAGGTTGTTCAGGCCATAGGCGTCGGAGGTGCGGCCGCCCAGCGTACCCAGGTGGATATTGTTCATACCCCCGGATGAATCGAACAGCTTCGCGCCGGTGTTATAATCGAACGACCAGCCGACAATGACGCCGTTGTCATTTATGGCCCGCGCCCGGCTGGAATCGGCTTCCTGCCCGTCCAGCAGAACCAGCTGATAGGGATACCATCCCTCCGGCCGGCGAAATTCATAAGCGCCGATATCGACGGTCTGATTGCTGATCCGGGCCTGGCCGGCCAGGTCGCTGTTCAGGCCCTCGGGGACAAAGTAATTGGTCCCGGCATCAAGGCAGGGTGAAAATTCACCCAACCGCATATCGTCATCGGCCGTGCCCCAGCGGCCGTCTACTCCGGCCCCGGCCAGAAAGCGGGCCGGTCCGGGGATGTTGCCGTAGAAGTCGGGAAGTTCCAGGCCCGTAATACAGCAGTGGTACAGATTCCGGCCATAAGCATTGGCGTTGTAATACTGAGCGCCGAAACCGCTGCCCGCGGAGTCGGTGTTGTCGGTCAGGATGGTATTGTGCAAGTCCGCCAGACTGTAACTGTAATAGACGCCGCCGCCCAGTCCGCCGGCGCGGTTGCCGGCAAGGGTACAGTTATAAAGATAGAAGTGGTTATCATCGCCGAAGTGAATGGCCCCACCGTCGCCATGGCTGCGATTGCCGCTGAACAAACAGTTGCTGATGACGCAGTCCGCATCGTTGGTTGGGTATAAACCGCCGCCGTTTTCGCCGGCATAATTGTTCAGGAACCGGCAATGGCTCATCCGGCGGATGCCCTGCGCGCCGCCACCGTTATGGGCGCAGGCGTTGTTGATAAAATCGCATTGCTCGAAGGTCACGGTGTTGTAATCGTAATCTTTGTACAGGCCGCCACCTTTGGAGAGGGCGGTATTGTTCCGGAAGATACAGTTGCGGATAACAATCGATGCATGATCGTAGAGGTCCATATAAAGTCCGCCGCCGCGCCGGCCGGAATCCCGATAATCGCCGTACTCGACATCGGCGTTACCGTTGGCGATGGTGAAGCCGTCCAGGATGGTCAGGTCACCGGAGCGGTCAGGAAAATCGACAACAATGACATGGATACTGTTGTCGGCACGCTCCAGATTGGACAACAATTGGCTGGGATCGCTATAGTCCATGTCGTTGCCGTTCAGGTCGCCGCTAAGGATACTGAGGTATTTATCAGGGTTCCGTTCGTCAGGGTTGGCCGCGCCATAACCGGCATAGCCGCCCCGCAGGGCTACACCCTTGATGAGCCGAAACGCGATGTCCCGGTCGGAGACCGGCCCGGCCGGTTTATAAGTGCCGCCGGCCACCCGGATTTCTTTCGCAAATGGATTGGATCGGGCGGCGTTCAGCGCGTGCTGCAGATCGTTAAACGCGCTGTCCCAGCTCCAGCCGTTCTGCCCGCCGGACGGGCTGGCGTCGACAAAGATAACATCGGGTTCCGGTTCGTTTTCTTGTTCCATGATGTCCAGCGTACGGGTGTGAATTTCCGGGGCCATGATCATGATCCGGCCGGTGCCGGTAATATTGTCATCATCTTCCGCCGCGGTGATGACCACCTCGTGCGGCTGATTATAGTTATCCGGATTCACCTGCCAGGTGTGTCCGTTCTGGATTTGCAGGTCGAGGTCGTTGGATATCAGTGCAACGACCACCGTAATTTCTTCGGTCGGCGGCTGCGTCAGGGTAATGGTTAACGCCTGGCTGGCGCCTTCCGCTACGGACAGCGATTCGCTATTGACCACAAATCCCTGCTTGGGCCCTTCATAAATCCCCATATCCACGACCAAGCCATTGAGAGCAATGCCGGTATCGGGCGCGGCCGGATCATCTTTAATCCGGTCGTCGCCCTCCAGATCGACGGCCAGATCAGCCGGTACCGCCGTTGAGTCGCCCGCGTCGGCCGCCGGTGAGCCCGGTTCTATCCGCAGATTGTCATCCAGGGTGCCGATGATGTTGTCCGCGCCCGCCGGATTCATGAACCGGGGATCGGCTCCAATATTGCCTGTGCCGGGCAGGGTGTTGTCCCATCCCTGAACGCAGCAGTAATTAATTTCAAGGTTCTCGGTAATATTGAGGATCTGGGATGACTGACCGGTACCGGCGGCGTCATGATTATTCCAGAAGATGCAATTCGTGGCCGACAAGCTGCCGGTATAAAGGTACAGGCCGCCGCCCAGATTGTTCAGTGAGGCGTTGCTCCAGAAGGTACAGTTAATCAGGGTCAGGTGGCCGCCATCGTAGTGATTGATCGCGCCGCCCCGGTTATTGGCGGTAATATTCGAGTCGAACAGACAGCCCACCAGGATTGGCGAACTGCCTTGGTTAAACATCCCGCCCCCGCCGCTGAATTGGCTGGAGCCGGTGTCATCCTGTACCCCGGCGGTATTGCTGATAAAGGAGCAGTTATAAAGGATGGGTTCGCTCCCGTTACCGTTGTACATGCCGCCGCCCAGGCCGGTCGATACTACGGCGTTATTGATGAAAATGCAGTCGTACAGTCTAGGGTTTGACGCATCGTTGTGCATGCCGGCCCCGCCGGTATAACCGCAGAAATTATTCTCGAAACGGCATCGGACCAGGGTCGGATCGCTCTGCTGGCTATAAAGCCCGCCGGCCCCGGCGGCGGCCCAGTTCTTGCTGAATATGCATTCGGTCAGCGTAGGGTTGCCGTTCTGAATGATCATGCCGGCGCCCATCTCCGCTTTTCCACCGGTGATGATGAATCCATCCAGCACCGCGGTGCTGTTGGTATTGCTGCCGGTCACCACGCAGCGGCTGTTGTCGTTGATATTCGTAAAATCATCGCCGTCGTTCCCGTTGAGATCACCGCTAAGTATGGTCAACCAGAAATTGGGTTTGCGTTCTGAAGGATCGCTGCCGGATACACCGGCGAAACCGCCCATGATTTTGACCCCGTTCATCAGCGAAAATGAAAGATTTTTATCGCCATCGGGTTCGGCCGGTCGATAGGTGCCCCCGGCCACGCGTATCTCTTCTATGGATGGATTTTGAGTTGCAAACACCAGGCCATCCTGCAGGCTGGTAAAGGCATCCGTCCAGCTGCTGCCGTTGTTCAGTCCGGTACTGGCGGCATCCACATAAATATACCGGGCCGGGCCGGCAGCCGCACTGTCGGCGAAAGCGGTTGAATCCCAGGTTACGAACCCCGCCAGCCATCCCAAACCCATACAGATTCCCATTAAAACTGCCCGAAATCTCCTGTTTTTCTGCTTGATCATCATCCTGGCCCCTAAAATTTGATCTTTATTTGTCGCGAAACGATACTATCAGGAATCATTGGGTTGGAAACCCATATCTTAATGTTCTGGTTGGAGCATCAGCTCCAACGATTTCTATAGACTTCCTCTGTTATTGTATTGGAATAAAAATCGTATCGACTGCAGATAGAGGTCTGCACGCACCTGAAACGATACGCCGTCAAAACTGATCGGGTGACCAGCAGAAGCGACAGCAGGCGGTTTTGTTTGAGTGAAATATTAGTCTGGGGAAAGTTTTCTTAGTGTATTATACTCGATGAATATAAAAAAGACCACATTTTTTAAAAAAAATCTGATATTTTGTTTTCTCATGAAAATGAAACATTGCATTGGATTTGTGTTGGTGAAATCCGGAAAAACCAGGGATAATCACGGTTTTTAATCAGAAATATTTACAACTTTTCCTCTTTTAGATAAAGACTTTTATCAGGCCTGACTCGAATGAGCATCAGAATGGGCAAATTTGTTTTACCCATACAGTGGATTGGGTATTAACGATTATCTGTGTTTAAAAATATCCCACAACTCCCTCCCCGAACCGCTATCGTCAGGATTTCACGCCGGAAGTAAAAGACATAACTAACCATGACCACAACAATTACCTTCCTCAAATCCTCACTCACGGCCGCCCCCCCACCGCGGCCGTGGTAATACCCAACTCGCCGCATTGCTGTCAAAACCGATCGGTTCAGCCGCTATCCAATGCACGCGCCACCCGGACAGGTCCTGATCGAACGAAGCGGCGTTTTTGAACATCCAGTTCATATTGTTGACATGCGAGGTATCCCACCCGCCGATATCCTGGTTAAATGATGAGGCCTCCAAAAACATGGAAAACATCAGCTTGACTCTGGAGGTATCCCACCCGGCAATATCCTGGTTAAAAGACCGGGCCTTCGAAAACATCGCCCCCATATCGGCGACCCTGGCAGTATCCCAGCCACCGATATCCTGATTAAAAGCCTCCGCGCCTGCGAACATCATATACATATTGGTAACACCGGAAGTATCCCAGCGGCTGATATCCCGGTTAAAGGCCACCGCTTCACAGAACATCCGGTTCATATCGGTAACGCGGGAGGTATCCCATCCGCCGATATCCCGGTTAAACGAGGCCGCGCCATGGAACAGCCCGCTCATATTAGTAACCTTCGAAGTATCCCAACGGCTAACATCCCCATTAAACGCCGAGGCCAGCGCAAACAGATATCGCATATCCGTCACCGCTTCAATCCCCTCCATAGTATTCGGAACGCTAACCAGATGAGTACAGCTATGAAAGGCAAAACTCAAACACGTAAAACCCGAGTCGCCCCATTGATCGACGCGGATCAACTTGGCGCGCTCGGACGCTTCCCCGCCATGATGCAGACTGTCATACGCCGTCGCTCTGCCCGTAACCGAAACGACATACACACCATCGTTCCCATAATCATGGATATGCGGCCCGGCCGCTCGAACAGTTTCCAGCGTACCATCCCCCCAGTCGATAATCGCGTGTACCCTCCCCGCGAGCCCCAGGCTGACCGTCGCGCCCGCTCCCAGGCTCGTATCCCACGTGGTCACAAAAAAGGAAGCATCACCCCCCCATTGTGGCCGGGACTCCGCCCGGACCCACTGAATAGCGCCCCGATCGAAATGCTCCGGCCTGGAAACGATCTTCTTAACATTCCATTTCGACAGGTCTTGATTAAAGGCCTCCGCCCCATCGAACATATGCTTCATATCGATGACACTGAATGTATCCCAATCCCCGATATCCTGATTAAATGCCGACGCCCCGGCAAACATCCCGCTCATCGTGGTCACACTGAGTGTATCCCACCTCCCGATGTCCTGATTAAATGCCGATGCACCAGCAAACATCCCGCTCATATCAGTAACGTTCGAGGTATCCCAATCCCCGATGACCCGATTGAACGCTAACGCCCCGGCGAACATCTCACTCATATCGGTAACATTTAAAGTATTCCACCACCTGATATCCTGATTAAACGACGATGCCTCCGCGAACATGCGGCTCATATCGGTTACTGCCCTGATCTTAGACGAATCAGTCGGTATTGAAACCAGATTAACGCAGTTTTCGAATGCGTTATTCAGACAGGTAAAACCCACCCCTCCCCAGTTGGCGACCTTGACCAGCTTGGCTCGCTCACCCGCATCGCCGCCATGATCGTGGCTGTTATACCCCGCTATATGGCCACTGACATAAACGGAATATATCCCATCGACGTGATAGTCATGAACATGCGGTCCGGCCGTCGTCACATCCTCAATAATTCCATCGCCCCAATCGATGGCAGCCTCCACCTCACCGGCCAATCCCAGGCTTACCGTGGTGCCCGGTCCTAGCGTGGTATAAAAGCCGGCCAGGCGCCCCATCTGGGCCGCCGTTGTGTCCAGTTGGTCGCGCCGAACTCGAAACCAGACGGCTCAAATGGGATATGATTAACACACCATCGGTATAAGTCCTGATTGAATGAGGCCGCCTCTTGAAACATTCCGTACATATACCTGACATTCGAGGTGTCCCATTTTCCGATATCTTGATTGAACGCCTCTGCATGAGAAAACATGTTACTCATGTCCGTGACATTGGAGGTATTCCAGTTCCCAATATCCTGATTAAATGACTTCGCATAGTTAAACATATCCTTCATGTTCGCTACTCTGGATGTGTCCCATTTTCCGATATCCTGGTTGAATGTTTCTGCGTAGGAAAACATCGCAATCATATCCATGACATTTGAAGTGTCCCATCTCCCAATATCCTGATCGAATGCCTCTGCATGAAAAAACATACCAATCATGTTCTTGACATTCGATGTGTCCCATTTCCCGATATCCTGGTTGAATGTCTCTGCATAGGAAAACATCGCAATCATATCCATGACGTTTGAAGTGTCCCATCTCCCAATATCCTGATTAAATGAGCCCGCACGAAAAAACATTTTATTCATAAACGCTACACTCGAAGTATCCCAATTACCAATATCCTGATTAAACGCCAACGCCCCGGCAAACATCCAACTCATATCAGTAACTTTGGAAGTATCCCATTGGCCGATATCCTGATTAAAAGTTACTGCACTAGTAAACATATAAGACATGTCAGTAACGGCTTCAATCCCATCCGATACTGGTGGTACCCAGGTAAGGTTCGAGCAAGCTAAGAAAGCATATCGCATGCTGGTAAAACCCAGTCGCCCCCAGTTTTCCACTCGGATCAACTTGGCGCGTTCAGACTTCATTCCCCCGTGTTGCATACTGTTATAGGCGCTGACGCTACCCGCCACCGAAACGGTATAGACCCCATCAATCCCATAGTCATGAACATGTGGTCCCGGCGAAGTCACCACCGCAAAAGTACCATCCCCCCAATCGATGGTAGCATCTACCTTACCGGCCAACCCCAGGCAGACCGTCGCACCCGGTCCAAGCGTAGTATCCCAGACCGTCACAAACAACTTGGAGTAATCCTCCGGATTATCAGGGTCTAACCCATACCTCCCATCACTCTGCCTTTCATCTGCTATCAATTCCCCGACGGCTGTCGCGCTGCAAAACCCCCAAAAAAAGATCACCATCCCCAATACAACGAAAAACAGCTGCTTCCTCATCATCAGTCTCCTGAATCACAATTTCACTCAAAATACCGCATGAACAGACGCTTTTAATCACTTCATGAATAAAACGGCCAGATCCATTTTTGCTTGCCTGATTTCCACCCTGACCATCATTCAGTAATAACTCTATATTGATATCCTATCCTGTTGCCACAACCTTTCCCCGATGGCTGCAAGTTCACGAATCAGAACCCCACCCCTCTGTCATAAATGCTACCTTTCGCCCAATCCCATCATAACCACCTGTTAATCAATCTCTTAAACTCCCATCCGTTTCCTGTGTCCCATTTATCCTATCTTTAATATTCATATTAAATTTATAAATACACCCTTTTTTATGACTGATTTATATTTCGTGGATTGTTAATAAACAATAGGTCTGTAAGACCAAAGTCACCCAGTCAATCCCACCAAACCACCCGCCACCTGGCGGAAACCCCTGCCCATCTAACGAACCGGCGCTGATTCACCCAAAACCACCAAAACTATCTTCAGACAAGACCCCCCGGCGATTATAATCCCTTTACACGCCGCCCTTTAACCCGTATCCAGGCCTGCCTGGCAACACTCCGAACAATATGAGTAAATGAAAAATGCAACGGGATCTGTTCCGGCATTTCAAATTCGCTTTCATAATCCTGACCTTTAACATCACTTAAAACATTAATGTCACTCATCTTATAATAAGGTCGCCCGGTCTTCCGCCACGCCTGATGGATCGGCAACAGTTCCGGATCGATTCCCAACTGGCCGCTCAATACCAGTTCACACGCAATCGGATCCCTGCCTCCCACCAATCTGGCCGCAGGATAACCTGTCCCTCGCAATGGCCCCTTACCCTGCATGGCCTCTACCGCATCCACAATCGTCAAAACTGGCGCCAGTTTCTCATAGATCTCGATCAGCATCCGGCAAAATCGAAAATAGGACCGCCCTCTCCGAAAATGCCAGTAGGCCTTTTCCTTCCCTGTTACACAACCATACATATTCTTAATGGCGATAGTCGCCGATAACTGCTGGTGCGCCTTCATCTTAGGTAGATTGATAATCGCGTTCGCCTCCAAAGCGTCCGTACTGAGATTAACTGCGCCATCGGTAAACTGGAACCGGCAGTTCTGTTTAAAAGGCACCACTTCTACCCCTGCCTGCTTCAACTCATCAAAGATCCCAAGTTTTTTCAGACAATCCTCCAGCGTCCCCCATGCGGGTGAATCTCCAACAAATGGCACGGCCCCCAGCTCCCGAACCTTATGAACCACCGCCATAATCAAACTTGGATGAGTTTGGGCTGGCACCTCCAAAGCCATCGGCGCGATAAGATTAGGCTTGATCAATACCCGGTCTCCCGGACTGATATACCGCTCTAATCCACCCAGATCAACTAACAGGCGGTCCAATACTGTGGCGATATTGCTATAACTATTGCAATATCGCATAGATACAGTCGTTTTAACTGGTGCTTTTTCAATTTCAATCGACAAAATAGTCCTCATAGATACATAGTTTCATAAGTGGCCTTTACGCTAAGTTATTATATTATCGATATGTAAAATAAATACAATCCGGATGAAAAATACTAAAATACTCTCCTGCCTGTTCCTGACCCTCACCACATGTCTGTTTTCCACGGCACACGCCCAGCGAATTTCAAATCAGGACCTGAAATTTGCCAAAGGCACCACCTGGACCGATACCATGGTAGCCAACCGCAACCGATATCGGGATAACCATAAAATGACAGAGCGGGCCGGCCAGGCCATCTCTCAACTTTCCCGCCTCATCGAAGATGCCTTCCCAATGGAATGGGACTGGTTCCTTCAAGATACTCACATGAATTTTTCCGCCTGGTTTGCTGCGGATGACAGCCTGCCGGTTTTAAAATCCCTACTCAAATCCGTTAAACCAGAGATCAAAAATCCCGATCTGATTCGCCAGATCGACCAGGCGCTCGGTAACGATGAAAATCAGGATGAAAGAGCCTTGCTCGAACTCTACCAGACCGCCTGCCTGGAACGGCGCTATAATCGTATCCAGTCATTATCCGAATCCGCCCCGCAAATTGTCTTTACCAAACATTATAATATTGGAGGCTCCCATTACGCCTATACCGAAGGCCAATCCGACGCCCAGGCCGAAAGACATTTCCAGCCCGGCAGCGAACTCTGCCTGCTGAAAGTCAATAATACCCAGGTCAGTATCCGCCCCCTGCTGACCGATCAACACGGAGTTATCCGTGATCCGGACATCTCCTGGGATGGACAACGGATACTGTTCGCCTGGAAAAAGGATGATCGCCAGGATGATTATCATCTCTATGAATACACCCTGTCAAACGGCCAGATTCGCCAACTTACTGATGGTCTGGGAGTCAGCGATTATGAAGGGTGTTATCTTCCCGATGACAATATTATATTCAACTCCACTCGCTGCGTGCAGATTGTCGATTGCTGGTGGACCGAAGTCAGTAATCTTTATACCTGTGATGATAACGGTCGCTTTCTCAGACGCCTGGGATTCGATCAGGTCCACACCAATTTTCCAACCGTAACCAACAAAGGCCAGATCATCTACACCCGCTGGGATTATAATGATCGCGGCCAGATTTACCCCCAGCCGCTGTTCCAGATGAATCAGGACGGCACCGGCCAGATGGAATTCTATGGCAACAATTCCTGGTTCCCCACCACGATTATTCATGCCCGCAGCATCCCGGACAGTCCCAGACTGATCGCTATTTTAACCGGCCACCATTCCCATCAACGCGGCAAACTCGCCATTATCGATCCCTCCAAAGGACGCCAGGAAGCCGAAGGCGTCCAGCTCATCGCCCCAATCCGCGATACCCAGGCCGTGAAAATCGATGCCTACGGTCAGGATGGCGATCAATTTCAATACCCATACCCCCTGTCGGAATCCGAATTTCTCGTCACCTATTGCCCCTACGATATGGGCAACCGTCAATATACCCGATCCTTTGGTATTTACTGGATGAATATTGATGGCAAACGTGAACTGCTGGCCTATGATCCAGCCATATCCTGTAATCAACCCATCCCGGTCAAATCCAGGGGACGACCCATTATCAGACCGTCCCAAGTTGATTATACAAAAAAAACTGGCACCTATTATATGCAGAACATCTACGCCGGCCCGGCGCTGAATGGTATTACTCCGGGTACCGTCAAAAAACTGCGCGTCATTACCCTGGATTTCCGCGCCGCGGGTATCGGACAGAATGGCAGTAGTGGCCCCGGCGGTGGAGCCTTATCCAGTACACCCGTCTCCTGTCGTAACGGTGCCTGGGATGTCAAAATCGTTTTGGGTGAAACCCCCGTCTATGAAGATGGTTCTGCCTGCTTCGAAGTCCCGGCACGCACGCCCGTCTACTTCCAGGCCATTGACAAAAATGGGCATGCCATCCAGACCATGAGAAGCTGGTCCACGCTGCAACCGGGTGAATCACTTTCCTGTGTCGGCTGCCATGAACATAAAAACTCAACCCCTCCCAACTATTCCGGTAAAACTGCCGCCATGTTAAAGGGCACCCAACCACTGCAACACTTTTACGGTGAACCACGAGGTTTCAGCTACCCCAAAGAAATTCAACCCATCTGGGATAAGCATTGTATCTCCTGCCATAACGACTCCAATCAAAAATTCAATGCGTTTGCCCGCAGAAAACAACCTGTCCCGGACGCGCAAGGCCAAACCCTGTCTGCCTTTAGTTTGGCCGGCAACGACAATCTCGATCCCGACTCAAAGCGTTATTGGAGCGATTCCTACCTGGCTCTCACCCAGGATGGCCGCATGAATCGAATCGTTAACTGGCTGGAAGTCCAGTCAATACCCGCCCCGATTGAACCCTATTACCGGGGCGCGGCCGTCAGCGAACTGATCCCCCTGCTGGCCAATAACCACCAGGGCGTCCACCTGAACCAGGAAGAAATGGACAAAATCGCCTGCTGGATCGATCTGCTGGTTCCATACTGCGGCGACTATCGCGAAGCCAACGCCTGGGATGATGCCGAAAAGCAAAAATATGACCATTTTCTCAACAAACGCCAACGTCTGGCAGAGGAAGAAATGAAAAATATCCGGGATTTTCTTGAATTTCAGACCAGAATGGCTCAAAATCATTAAACCGTAATCTGACTTATTTACCAGATTTAACCAACTTCAGGGGTATTTTTACCCCTTTTTTTATACTAAATTTATGGCACAGGTTGTCTTCAACTCCATTACCAAACATTATCAGGGCCGCGATGTCCTGAACAATGTCTCCTTCGAACTGAACGCCAATCAGAAAGTGGGACTGATCGGCGCCAACGGCTGCGGCAAAACCACCCTGTTAAAAATTTTAACCGGCCAGATCAAACCCGATTCCGGCAAGGTCTTTACTGCCCAGAATGTACGTATCGGTTACGTGGCCCAGCATACCGAATATGATGATGATCATACGGTTATGGAACATCTTTTGGATGATTATCATCAGCTTCAGGACCAATTACGGGCCATAGAACTGGAAGTTTCCCACGATCCGCACGACGACAGCGAAAAATCCGCCCGCCTGTTAAGAAAATATCAGGCCATCCGGGATGACTGGGATAAAATCAACGGAGACCATTTCAAAGCCCGAGCCGAAGCCATGCTGGAAGGGATCGGCCTGGCCAATCGGCGGGAACACCCCGTCCGGCTACTGTCGGGAGGCGAACAGAATGTCCTGGGAATGGCGTCGGCGCTGCTGGCGGAACCCAACCTGCTGATCCTGGACGAACCCGGCAACCACCTGGATTTCCTGGGTTTAGCCTGGCTCGATGATTTTTTACAACGGTTTCGTGGCAGCCTGTTGATTGTCTCCCACAATCGCTACCTGCTGGACCGGGTCGTCGATCACATTCTGGAACTCGAACAGGGCCAAACCTCCTTTTGGCCCGGCAATTACACCCAATATCGCCAACTCAAACAGGAAAAACTGGAGGCCCAGCAATCCCAATACGAAGCCCAGCGGCAACGCGTCGCCCATCTGGAATCCCTGGTCCAGAAATTTGCGGATATAGCCCAGGGCCATGCCAGCGACCAGTCCTGGGGCAAAAGACTGAAATCCAGACGCACCCAGCTGGAGCGCGAACGTTCCCGTTTAATTGACGCGCCACAATCCGCTCCTGCATCCGTTTCCATTAATTTACAGGCCGAAAAAACCCGCGCCGATATCGCTCTGCAGGTCAATAACTACAGTAAGTCTTTCGGCAATTTGGACTTATTAAAAAATATCTCCTTCGAAATTGCCGGCAGTGAACGCTGGGCGCTGGTTGGACCCAATGGTTGTGGTAAAACTTCATTTTTACGGGATATCGTCCAATCCGGACGCTGGGAAGGCTCAACCATTCGCATCGGACCCAGTTTGTCAATGAGTTACTGTTCTCAGCAGCAGGAAGTCCTGACCGGAGACAACACCGTTTACGAAGAATTGTTCTCCATTCCCGATGTATCCCACGAAAAGGTATTGGGTATTCTGGCCCGTTTCCTGTTTAAAGATGAGGATATCAATAAAAAAATAGCCAATTTATCCGGCGGGGAACGCAACCGTCTGCAATTAGCGCGGTTAATGCTGCTTCGCCCCAACTTTTTAATCCTGGACGAACCCACCAACCATCTGGATATCGCCACCTGCGAAGCGGTCGAAGAGGCCTTGAGCGAATTTGAAGGCACTGTTCTGGTCGTCTCCCACGATCGATACTTCCTGGATAAAGTCGTGGATCACGTCGCGGAAATAAAAGATAAAACATTAGTCTGCTTCGATGGCAACTACAGCGACTACTGGTCCAAACGCAACCTGGATAAACAAATCAGCCAGGCCCGTATCGCCACCCGCGGCCAGGATGTTGGAAGAACTGAAAAATCAGAAAAAAGCGACGGGGGCCAGGAATGGAAGCAAAAAAAAGCCGAAGCCGCCGCCAGACGAAAAGCCTTTAAAACCGTTGAAATTCTGGAACAACAGATCGCCGAACTGGAAGATAAGGCCAGACAAATCGAACATAATATCGCCGATGCGTACCTGAAGGGGGATAACGACAAAGGAAACACCTTATCGACCGAACTGGTTGAAATAAAAGATCGAATCGAAGCTTTGATGATCCAATGGGAACAGGCAACCGAAAATCTGCCTGATGCTGATTAGACCCAAAGCAACACTGCGTTATCTCAGCGATATAATCCTGTTATAGCTAAATCCATAATAATCAACACACTATATCACTTCATACAATCTCTACAGCTGAACTTGTTCAGATAATTATTCCCATCGGTATAACCCTCAAAACTTCTCTACCTTAACACTTTGTTGAAATCAAAAACATAACCAGTTCATTTCAAACAAGTTATGCCTGATCTTACTGCGTCGAATGAAATAATAACATTTGGTACGGATCTTGCATCTTATCCCAGGTCAGGTTCTGTTTTTACAGAACTGGTACAGAAAAATAATCTGGTGAAACTCAGCGATTAGCCAGCTTAACAATATAACCAAGACGTTGATCGGTGCTGAGGTGGCACTGGATTTAGGAAAATTTTAATTTTGAAAGGATTTTGAAATGAAAAAACTATTATTTATTGTAATTGCTATCGCAATAGCAAGCCCTCTTTTGGCAAATCCCACAGTCATGTTCGACTATCAGGGTACTATTTATGGTATAAACTCTAGTACTGTCCATTTTGTCAGCTCAAATCCCGCGTTTTCGCGAGATTATTCTGGCACGGCGGGTATGTACTCTGCTTTAGTTAATAGCGGTCTTGAGAAAGTTTTCTGTATTGATTTAAAACAAAATGCAACAACTTCTGCCGTTCCTTATGAATTAGCCGCCGTGAGAGACGCTCCTCGTCCTGATGATAATGTGGCAAATGACGTTTTCCCAATGAATTTAGCAAAAGCCCAGGCAATCAGCGAATTATGGAGCGAAAATATTGCTAGTGTAAACAATGGCCTTACTGCTGGTGCTTTCCAATTGGCCATCTGGGAAATCGTTCATGAAGAAAAAGGTGCTCCCTATAATTTAACCGGTGGCAATGGTTTTTGGGTCACCAACGATAACAGCAGTGTGACTCTCACCAATGCAATTAATTTAGCACAAAGTTGGTTGGATGCACTTGATGGGCAAATTAGTAATCCAATCGCTTTAAGGGCTTATGTCAGTGATACCTATCAGTGTTTTATCGGTGAAGGTACGGTTCCCGCCCCCGGCGCCATAATTCTCACTAGTCTTGGAACTGCTATCGTAGGCTGGATCCGGCGTCGCAATATGAAATAACATTTCATCAAGTAGAATCAATAAATCAATTTGGACAGGTTGGAATCGTTGGATTCCAACCTTTTTTATTGCGCCTGACTGGACCATGCATTCAAAAGCCAAAGACTTCGCCAGTCTCACCGCTGAGACAACAACATAGCGACCTGATATGGTTGATCTCGTTGTATCGCTATTTATTCTTCAGCCATTCGGCTTTCTTAACCGTCGACTTTAAATTTTTCATTTTTGTTCCCTTAAGCTCCTCCCATAAAAACAGGCCGGAATACTTCTCGACTTTGGTGGTCGGCGCCAGATAGTCTTGCAATAACCCGGTTATCTCATCTTCCTGATTGGGCATGATAAAAGACCAGAGATTCAACTTCCCTTTACTGTCTTCCGACAGAACCGATTTGAAAAAGGCATGCGGGATCGGCAGGGTAACCCCATTGGAATCTTTGGATCCGATGGTTTTGACTTCCTTGTCAAAATGAAAAATCGGCCCGCAGATCACTAACGTCTCATAGACATCTTCTCTCTGATCATAGGCACGGATCAACTCTTCCAGTTGTCGCCACTTCTGACGATTCAGCGTCTTCGTCTGCGGCGCCATATTCGACAGGAGAAACGTCTCACTGTTTTCCAGAACATAATCCCTTTTATCCGCACTGCAGATCAGATGCCCCCGATCATAACCAGAATTAACATAGTCGACATTATCCGCGCGAAACATTTCCGGCACCCGGTAATCCGGCCGGAACGTCTCCTGCCGACCAACAACATCATTCGGGCTCAGGGACACTTTATTATCTTTGTCAACAATTTCCAATGCCCATTTAGCCTGCCGGAAGTAATACGAATACCCGATCGAATATTCCCGGTTAAATATGACCTGATCCGCGGCCGGGATACCATACCGCATTTCGCGGCGCATATTTGGAAAGTTCGACATACAACCCCCTTTCCCTGGTCCATCGGACCAGCTAATTATTGGTTTATATTATGAATTCCCCCGGATTATATCACTCAGACCATATCTGACAACTTATTTATCAGACCAGGACATCCCCCTCCTTAACCCCACAAGCACCTGAGGTTCTAGACCGCAGGGAAAATTTCCCACAGTGCATTGGCCACCAACCACTTCTGGCCGGAGTTTGTAATGCCCCGGCCTGATTCGGTAACAATTATACCTCATGATATCTGATTTTTCATTCCTCCGGATCCTGTCTGTAACCTGAATGATTGATTCAAGTTAACGCATGATTCAATCACGCTGTTATTGATCATGGATCGGTTCCTCACATTTTTTTCACTTGACCGACTATAATTCTAACGGCTTGTGGAAAGACATGATTGTTGAGCAAGCCAGATGTCCAAAACAGAATGTTTGATGAAAGACGTCAGATCAATAATTGACGACTTTATTTTCAACTCTCAACAGGTCATGCCAATAGTTCGAAGAAATATGATCCAGTGAAAGGTGGTTCATAATGAAACGTACGAATAACCTGAAGTCAGTATATCGTGAGATTGGTTTATGTTGTCTGAAAAAAATATTTCAATTTATAAGGATAAATCAAAATGAAAAAGTTAATTATAGTTAGTACGATTGTTATTGTGTCAATCTTAACACTATCAGCCGGTGCGAATCTGCTGGTGGATCCGGGCTATGAGTCCAATCCCCTTGACACCGCCGCCAATGTGCTGGGCGCCTTTGTGACTTATCAGGGCGTCTGGGGCGTCGAAGCGGCGACGATTACCGGCGTGGATGGCGGTGTGACTCCGGCCCAGGGCAGCCTGATGCTCCGCATGGTCGATGACGGCCAGGCCGGCACCACCCAGGGTATGCAGGTGACCGATGTAACGGCTTATGCCGGTGTGATCGACAGCGGCGGCGCGACAATCAATATGAGTGCCCTGTTTAATGTCGATACCGGTTTGCCGGCCGCGCTGGGCGGCGTTTATGTGTCTTTCTTTACTGCCAGTAACTATGGCTCGCTGACCAGCTTTATTGGCAATACCATGACACTCGACACCAATCCCGCCAGTTGGGAACTGATCACAACCGGTGGATCGATTCCGGTCGGAACACGCTGGCTCTTATCCCAGGTGCTCTACAGCGATGCCTCCCTCATCGGCAACGATGGGGCAACCCATCCCGGATATGTCGACTCTGGCCGTATGGAAATTGTTCCCGAACCCGCCACCTTTGGCCTGCTCGCAATTGGCGCCCTGGCCGGATTAAGAAAAAAAAGAATCGCCCAGTAATCCACCCCACCCGTCAATCAGGTTATCCTGACTGACGATTCACATAAAAAAGGCCTTGCTTTTATCCTCGATAAAAGCAAGGCCTTTCTCCTTTGCGCGGGCTTATATATTACCCAGTGAATATCATTTTACTGACACCTTAAATATTGAAATATTCTTTCCAGCCATCAGACGCTATTCCATTGGTTGCCAACCGCCGCCCAGGGCCTTGTAGAGGCGTACGGCGTTTTGGCTGACGGTCCCTTCACTGATGACGAGTTGTTCCTGAAGACCAAGCAGGGAACGCTGGGCGTCGAGAACATTGTTGAAGTCGGTGAGTCCGTTGCGATATCGGTCGAGGGCTATGGATTCGGCTGACTGGGCTGCTTGAATGGCCAGTTTCAAGGAGGCACGCCGCTCCTGCTCCTTGCGATAGGCCATCAAAGTATTCCGCACCTCTTCCACGGCGCTCAGGACGGCGAGTTCGTAGGCCTGAAGATACTGTTCCTGGACGGCTTCCTGAATCTTGATATTGCTTCGGATCGAACCGGAATGGAAGATCGGCCATCTTAGACCGGGTATCCCGCGGTAGGTTCTGCTGTCGGAATCAAACCAATCGGAGGCCTTGAGTGACTCCAGCCCGATCGAACCGGTTAATGTAAAACGGGGATAGAGATCGGCGACGGCCACGCCAATACGAGCCGTCTGGGCGGCAAACTCGCGTTCAGCCCGCTGGACATCCGGGCGGCGACGCAGCAGATCGGCAGGAATGCCTTCAAGGACCAGATCGGTTTGCGGGATGTGATCGATATCCGGAATGTGCAGGGTGCCCGGCATCTCGCCTGCCAAGACCGAGAGGGCATTCCGGGCGGTCTCCAACCCGGCTTCAAGGCTGGGAATCGCCGCCCGGGTACTCTCAAGGACATAGCGTGCCTGTTGTACGGCTAACTCGTTACTCAGGCCGGTTTTCAGCCTGTCCGCAAGGATGTCGCAGGTTTCCTGTTGGGTTTTGAGGTTGGTGTGGGCCACGACCAGACGATGTTCGTAGGTGCGGACATTCAGATAGGCAATCGCGGTTTCTGCGGCCACACTAACCTGGACATCACCCAGTTTGATCTGCATGGCTTTCCAGTCAGCCGCAGCCGCTTCGATAGCCCGGCGGGTTCCGCCAAAGACATCGATTTCCCAGGCAACGTCAAAACCCGTGTTATACAGGGTGGTATAGCCCGTGTTCATCATGGCGTTCCCCGAGGATCTCGAGCGATTGACACTGCCGGTCAGATCGATACCCGGGCCCAAAGCCGCCTGTGTTCGAGTCAACTGGGCGCGGGCCTGGCGCACCCGTGCCACCGATGTCTTGAGATCGTGGTTGTTCTCCAACGCCCGCTGCACCATATCTGTCAGCGCCGGATCATGAAACTGATTCCACCATTCGGCTACATCCACCGTGTCAGTCCGGGCTTCCGGAATTTCGGGTAGTTCGGGTCGCCCATAGTCCGGCCCGACCGACTTGCAGCCAATTAAAAACAGCGGCAGCAGAAACATTAGAACCGACAATTGCCTGGGTACGGGCTGCAGGCGGAATCGCTTCTCCCGAATGGTCTGAAACAGCACGTATAATGCCGGGATCAGTATAATCCCGAATACTGTGGCCGCCAGCATTCCAAAGAATACCGTCGTGCCGATAGCCCGGCGGCTGGCCGCCCCGGCGCCGGAGGCGAACACCATGGGCAGTACACCCAGGATAAAGGTAAAGGCGGTCATCAATACCGCCCGGAAACGCTGGTGCGCGCCGTCTGCGGCGGCTTCGAGGATGGAAAGGCCGTCTTCGCGCCGCGTCTTGGAAAACTCAACGATCAGTATCGCGTTCTTACTGGCCAGCCCGACCAGCAGAATCACGCCGAGTTGGGCATAGATACTTAACGATAAGTGTACCGCGGCCAGCCCGACCAGGGCGCCGAGTACGGCGACCGATGTCGAAAGGATAACCGGCAGCGGAATCGACCAGCTTTCGTACTGGGCCACCAGAAAAAGATAGGCGAATATCAGCGCCATGAGCAGCAGGGTATTGGTGCCGCCTGACGCCTTGGCTTCCTGATAACTCAAGCTCGACCAGTCAAAAGTATAACCATCTGGCAGGGACTGTTTGGCGATCTGCGAGACTTTGGCCATGGCGTCACCACTGCTGATAAACGGCAGGGCGGTCGCCGTAATGCTGGCCGAGGAGAATTTGTTATACCGTTCGATACTGCGCGGCGCAAGGATGGTGTGAATCTTCACCAGGCTGCCCAGGGGCACCATGTCGCCGGTATTACTCTTGACATAAATCTGGTCGAGCGAATCGACATCCTTGCGGTTCAGCCAGTCGGCCTGGATAATGGCCTTGTTGACCTGACCTTCGAAGTTGACATCGTTCACGTAACGGGAGCCCAGATAATTTTGCAGCGTACCGAAGACATTGCCGATCTCAACCTTCATCATCGCTGCCTTGACGCGGTCCACTTCGAGATAAAGGTGAGGCGTGCTGGCGGAGTAACCGCTGAAGGCAAACATGATCTCCGGGGCCATGTTTAATTGCATCACAAAATTGTTCAGCACGGCTTGCAGTTTCTGGGGATCGTCATCGTCTGTGGCCTGCAAACGGATATCCATGCCGCCGCTGATCCCCAGACCCATGATTGCCGGCGGGGTGAACAGGTTGATCTGACCGCCCGGAACTGCCGAAAGTCGCGCTTGCAGCCGTTGTTGAATAGCGGTTACGGACAGGTCGTCCGACTCACGTTCGGCCCAGTTTTGCAACCCTAACAGGAAAAATCCCATATTCTCTCCGGAGCCGCCCATCATGCTGAAACCGGTCACTACCATGACGAATTCGACGCCATCCTCATTGTTGAGCGGCGCCACAACTTCATCAAGAATGTGTTTTGTACGTTCCAGCGCCGCGCCTTCGGGCAATTGCAGCATACCAAAAATAACGCCCTGATCCTCATCCGGCAGAAAGGAGGTCGAACTCTTGGAAAAGAGTCCGTAGGTTCCGGCGATGACGACCATGAGTATCAAAGCCGTGATCACCCGCCGGCGCGCGATACCCATGGCAGTGGCAAGGTAGCCTCCCCGCACCCGGTGCAGGGCCGTGTTAAACCAGCGCAGCGGACCGTGTTGTTTCGGCTTGACTATATTCAGCATCGTGGCGCACAGGGCCGGACTGAGAGTCAATGCGTTCACTGTGGAAAAGAGCACGGCAGCCGATATGGCTACGGCAAACTGCTGGTAGATTTTCCCGGTGATACTGCCGATAAAGGCGACCGGCACAAAAATTGAGAGCAAAACCAGGGTCGTTGCGATGATTGCGCCGCTGACCTGACCCATAGCCTTGATCGTGGCGGTCTTGTGATCGAGTCCCTCGCTCTCCATCAATACCAGCACGCGTTCCACCACTACGATGGCATCGTCCACCACCAGACCGATCGCCAGTACGAGACCAAACAGCGTCAGGGTATTGATGCTGTAGCCCAACGCCGCCAGAACGATGAAGGTCGCGCATAGGGATACCGGAATCGTAATCGCCGGGATCAGGGTGGCGCGCCAGTCCTGCAGGAAAAGATAGCAGACAATAACCACGAGCAGAAAGGTCAGACCCAGCGTGCTGACGATCTCCCGGATACTGGTGCGCACATAGCCGGTGGCGTCGTAAGGCAAAACGATTTCCACCCCCGCCGGAAAATGGCTTTTCAGGCGGTCTAATTCGACTCGCAGCGCGTCCATGGCGTCCAGTGCGTTGGATCCCGGGGTACGCGACACCGCCATGGGAACACAGTCGGCCCCATTGAACTTGGCGGTGTTCATGTAGCTGCTGGCGCCCTTTTCCACCCGGGCCACATCCTTTAAATACACGACCGCGCCATCAGCATCGGTCCGCACGATAATCGTTTCGAAATCTTCCGGAGTATTGAGCCGTCCTTCGGTCTTCAGGGTATAGACCAGCCTGGCAGAGCCATCATCCGGCGCCGATCCGACCGAACCGATCGAGGCTTGAATATTCTGTTTCCGGATGGCCGCTGCCACATCGTCCGGACCCAGGCCCAGGGCTGACAGACGGTCGGCGTCCATCCATACCCGCATGCTGTATTTCGGGCCGAAAATCTGTGCGCTGCTGATACCCTGGATACGCTCGAGCGAGGGTTTGATGATTCGGGTGGCATAGTCTCCCAGGTAGAGACTGTCACGGCTTTTATCCGGTGAACGAAGCGCCAGAAAAGCCAGCATGTCACTCGACCGGGTTTGGACGGTGACGCCCTGCTGGGTCACCTCGCTGGGCAGCAGCGGCTGGGCCTGGGCTACGCGGTTCTGCACCTTGACCTGCGCCATATCCACATCCGTACCCACGGCAAAGGAGATGGACAGGGAATAGTTGCCGATATTGTCGCAGGTGGATGACATGTAAATCATGTCCTCCACGCCGTTGACCGAATCCTCGATCGGACCGGCAACCGTGGCGGCGAGCACCTCGGCGCTGGCGCCCGGATACATGGCGCTTACCATGACCTGCGGTGGGGTGACCTGGGGATACTGCGCGATCGGCAGCACAAAGATCGCCAGAACTCCGGCCAGGGTCAGCACGATGGAAACCACACCCGCCAGGCGTGGGCGTTCGATAAATACGCGCGAAATCATGGCGCCACCTCCTGCAGCGTGACTTTGGCTTCTGATCCCGGCTGCGCCTTCTGCACGCCGTCGATTACGATGCGGTCTCCGGCCTGGAGTCCGGAGAGTACTTCGAAGTCGGTTTCGATCGATTTGCCGATCTGAACGCGAGCCGTGCCCACCTTGCCGGCTTCATCAACGGTGAGTACATAGCTGCCCTGCTGATCGACCAGCACGGCCTGTTGCGGAATGCGGATGCCCAGCGGGCGTTCCTGCTGGCCGAGCAGGATATTGACATAGCCTCCGGAAACCAGCAATCCGTTAGGATTGTCGAAAAGATAGCGCACCGCCACGGTTCCGGTGCCGCTGTTCATGGCATTATCGTCAAAATCCTTCTTGCCGATGGTTTCGAGAATAGAGCCATTGGGCAGCCTGACGTGGGCGGATATTGCCTTTGTCTGTCCCGCCAACGCCTGCCGGCGCAGGTCCAGCCAGGAACGGTCAGTCATAGAGAAGACCACGCGGACTGGATCGGTTTGCACAATACGGGCCAGGGCGCCGCTCGCCGAAGTGACATAATTGCCCTTGGTGATCATCGCCTTGCCAATCCGCCCCGAGATGGGCGCCCGGATTTCGGTAAAAGCCAGGTTGATCTTAGCCAGAGCCAGATCGGCCGCGGCCTGCTTGATGGCCGCTTCGGTCTGTTGAATCTGTGCTTGGGCCTGCCGGACGGCGGCCTGTGCCTGATGAATGGCCGCTTGGGCCTGTTGCACCCGCGCTTTGGCTTGAAGCATATCCGCCGTGGCCGTGTCTATATCCGACTGGACCACGCTGCGCGTGTCCGCGTTCTTCAGGCGCTTCAGAAAGGCGTCTGCCCGGTCGTAGTTTGCCTGCTCCGATTCAAGCGTCGCCTGGGCCGATTCCTGACTCGACTGGGCCGATTCGAGAGTCGCCTGGGCGCCCGGCAGACTTGAAGTCACCTGATCGACGCTGGCTTCCGCCAGTGTGACCCTGGCTTTGTATATCCTCTGGTCGATGGTAAAGAGCAGGTCTCCCTCGTTGACATGGGCCCCTTCCGTAAAGTGAACCATTTCGATATAACCGGGCGCCTCGGTGCATACCGCGACCTCCTGGACCGGTTCTACCGAGGCGATATATTCATCCTGCACATCCAGCGGCCGCTCCTTGATATCCTGTGCCACCACCGCCGGCGGCGCCATCGCGCCCATCTGCGGCATTCCCATGGGAGGACCGCCCGCTTTCATAAATGTTCCCAGCCAGAATCCCAGGCCCAGCACCAGGATCAACAGGATACCATTTGCAATATATTTCATCTGAATTTCCTTTCACGTAAATTCGGTGCCGTCAGCACAACTCAGGGATTGGGGCGTGTTGCGTATTGCCCTACCACCAGGTCAAAATTTTGTTCCAGTAACGCATGAAACTGTTTCGCATCGCATAGCTTGCGCAACAGCAATTGTAATGCCCCCATCCACATGGCAAACAGTGACATGGACATTTTTTCCAGATCCGCCTCCGCGTGAAGTTCGCCGATCTCCTGTAGATAAGCTAAGGTCTTGGTGAGTTTCTTGGTGGGACCATCACGCAACTCACTGAGCTTTTCATGTACTTTTGTCATTAATTCCTCGGACCATTCGATTTGGAAATGTGAGAAAAACTCAAACTTCTGGATGTCTTTGTTGGTCGAAACCTGCCTGGCCGCTTCCAACAATAGATTACGTAATTCCGAAAGTGAGCTGAGTTGGATTTTCTTCGGGTGAGTCAGATGTTTTTCTCTTTCATGAACGATCATGGCCGCCAGCAAGTCGGGCTTGCTCTTAAAATGCCAATACACCGCCCCCTTGGTCATGCCCACTTCCCGCGCAATATCCACAAACGTGGTACGCGAATACCCTTTGCGGTAAAACACATCCAACGCCGCTTCAAGAATTCGCAACCTCGTTTCTTCTGCTTCAGCTTTTGTTCTTCGAGACATATGATCCTGCTTACCATTGAAAAGCCCGCTGGGCCGTGGCATAAGTTCTACACGTGTAAAAACTTATCGTGCGAGCGATCAGGAATTTTCATACCCATTGGGTATAGCTCACCTATACAACATGTCATCATAGGGTTTATACCTACTATACATACCTACAGGTAGGTATGCAAGCACTTTTCAAAATCTTCTTTGGATTGCAGATTGAACACCCTGAGTATTCCAAGTTTTCCGTGCTTCTATCTTCTTTATTTAAAATATCTTATACCATTTTCTGCGTTTGGCTGCGTTCCTCTGCGGTTATATCGGCTGTTATATTTTTTTCATATTTTTAGTGCCTATTTAACTGAAATTTACAACACCTATCCTCAAATCCGAAGTTCCAATGTCAATCCAGCCTTACCCCCACCGTCTGTTTTTCACTTTCTTGCCATTTTGTCATATTAGTATCGATTTGTGATTCTTTATTCGAGCGAGAATTTTAACGACACCCGACCTGCGATACGGTGTCCAGCGGGCCGGGGCGGACGATAACTGGGGCGTTTTTGATCTGGGGGCGGATACTCAGCCAGTCGATCCCCTGAAAGTCTGGATCGTCGATCTGGCGAATCTCCTCATCGCCCCGATAAGGCCCCATGGTGTCAACCCATGCGATCAGGCGAAGCCGGCTGACTTCATCCACTTTGACTTTGTGATGTGTACCGCTGGAGGCAATTTCTATTAGTCGGCTTTTGTAAGAGAGCCGGGTCATCGGGCGCGGAGTCTGGTAAGCCTTGGGGTCTCTCTGGTCATACGCTTCGACCAGAATTGTATCGGCGATTCCAAATCCCGCCGGTGGATTCACAGGCGGATGGTAAGCCGCCCCCCAGGTGGGTTGTCCCAGCAACAGCGGATAGGGCTCTTTGAACAAACCGTCGCCGCGCAGAGTCAGATCGAGAGTCTTTCTGGCTTTTCCATTGCCCTGATGACATTTGCCGCAATAGCGATCCAGAACCGGCTGCACAAACCGCAGGTAACTGACCGATTCCTGACCCCACGGAGGAGGCGTCAGGGTCGAAGGAATTCTCGGCAGTGCGTCGGCATAGTTGGCCTGGGCCGGGGCCACACTGTGCATCTCATGACAACCCAGACACCCACGGGTCTCGCCGGGCATCACCCCGGAGATGGAACGCATGGTTTGCAGGGCGCGCTGCTGGTCATCAAGCAGTTGGAAATACAGGGCGCGGCCGGAAGGTGCCTCGAAGCAGACCGATCCGTCGCTTTCGATTGGAACGGTTCCCAATATCCGCTTCACGCCTTCCGAAGCGACCATGGAAACCACCGGCCCGGTCGAGGCGTAAGGCCGTTTGTACCAGTAGCTGTAGGTCTTGGGATCCACCGTCAGAATGCGGAGATATTTCGCCTGGCCCTGGAGTTCGGTCGGCGCGTTTCGATAGACATTGTTGCTGTAGATGATACCCGGAGCGGGATTGAACCGTTCGTCAGGACCGGGCCACTGAACCATATTGGGAATAACGGGCGGTTTGCGGCGGGCATGGACTGGCATGGCGTGAAAGAGGTGGTGTGCCCCCTCATAAATCAACTCACGGTTACCGTCAATATCCATCAGATACAAAACGAATTTCCCGCCGTGACTGGCGGAGACCAGAAACAGTTCCGGACTCAGCGGGTAGGGATTCTGGTAGGCCTCATAACGGCCGCTGGCATAGTAATTTGGGGACTCAACCGGATCCACTGGTCCATTGCCCGATTCCGGCCATTCCAATTCCGCCGTCACCTTGGTCAGGCCATCTGGAAAGTTGAGTCCTTTCTGCATGTCAACGATCCCGATACTGCCGGCGAACCAGTTGTGATGCGCCGATCCGGTAAACATCACCCGATGGCTGCCCGGAATCTGACGGGCGTCCTTGAGCAGGTCGGGCCAGACGGTCTGATTGCCCCAATAGGTGGCCGCCCGGGTACCGTCCGGATTCATCGTCCAGAGTGACTGGGCGCGCCAGAGTGGTTTGTCAGTGTATTCCCACCGGGTGTAAATTACCCGGCCATCGTTCAGTAACGCCGGCAGGTAATCCGGCTCGTTGTTACGGCTGATCAGGTAGATACCCTGACCATCCAGTCGGCATCGGCTCAGGGTAAACGAGTTCGTTGGCGGCATGCAGCGCACATAGTTGTGCCCACGCGTGCTGGCAAAAACAAGGTGCTCGCCATCGGGCAGGTAAACCGGATCGACATCGTCGTAAATTCCCGAGGTAATCTGGCGCAGGCCTGTTCCGTCGATATTGATCTCATAGAGGTGGAAATTTTTTTCGTTGGCTGGATGAAAGGAAAACAGCACCCGTTGGCCGTCGAACGATAAATCCGGCCGCCAGAAAGTTCCATGCAGCGGTTCCTGTGGCATCAGTTTGGTCACATGGCCATCGGGCCCCAGTCCTTTGAGAATCATAAGCCGGCCGCCCGGTACTGCCATGTAGCCCAGCCGGTGGCGGGTTTCATGAGGCCATTCCGAACCGGCGGGGAATGGAATGTCGATAAACAGTACGCGGTCGAAATCAATGGCCGGATCGGCCAGCATAAGCCGCCGTTTGATGGCCCGTACCGCGTAATACCTCTCTTCTTCATCCCCTTGGGTACGCGGTATAGCCAGCTTATCCAGCAGTGTCAATTCCTTTGCCAGATCGACCTTTTCAGTACCCTGCTGAATGCGCGTTGCCACCTCATACGCCCGGTGGATCTCGCGGCGGACACTCTCGGCAGTGATTTTGCCATCGGCCTGATGCAGCCAGTCGCGTTGCAGCAGGATATGGGCTTCGGCTTGCGTATAGTCGCGTGTTTCGGGTGTATAGGGCTTTACATAAGGCGCCACCGCTTCATAACGCGATGGACGTTCGACAACACTCCGCCCCGCCGCCAATATGGTTCCCACCCATGCCGGGTCGCTGGTTGCCTCCGCCCCGCGCGCTTTCAACTGTTCGAACCGCTTCTGGAGCGTCAGGGTCTCGTTCCACTGGTCGCGTTCGGACTGCGATAATCCAGACCATTGCGAGTCCGTCAACGGCAGGTATTCCAACGCCAGTTCCAGCAATCGTCCGGCTGTTTGCTCATTCCATTGATTATCGCTCGCGCTCAGATACGGTCCGATTCCCCGTTGCGTGATCCGATAGAATTCCCGGCTCTCCGCATCAAAACGTCCGGCCAGCTTCGCCGCGATCAGCCGCTCCAGGGCGTCAGGCGCTTTCTGGCCCAGTTTAAGCAAATTCGCCCGTGTTGCCGCCAGCGTCGCGGCAAAGGTTGACGCTTCCCGATACACCTGCTCCAGCAGGTTCTGGCTTTGCCGTTCTTTGGTCAGTTCCATCTGGAGCCCGGATTCGTACAACTCACGAAGGACGGCGGTGTCCGGCGCGACACTCCAGAGACGTAAATCATCCAATCGTCCCTGAAAGAACTCGCCGGCGCCGGATGACGATCCGATAAAGGCGTCCGCCGTTTCTCCACACACCAGCCGGCCCGGTCGTTCCAGCGTCGCGATTTCCAGTCCGTCCAGAAAGACCCGCATGGTCCGGCCGTCAAAGGTTCCGGCGGCATGGTGCCATCGGCCATCCAGCAATACCCTGGGATCAACCGGCGCGTCCAGTTCCCCATAGCCGGTTCCTGTAATATTCAATCCCAGCGACAGGATGGTTCCGTTTTCCTGAAAGGAAAATAACAACCTCCGGTCGCCATCTTCCTTGCGGAACAATTCACGGAATCGGCCCAGTTCGGTGGGCCGGACCCATACTGAGATGCCAAACTGATTCAACCGGTGCAACGCGGGTGTGGCAGTGACGCGAATCACGCCGGCCTCTTTCAGTTCCACCGCCGACTGAAACACCCCCTCCACCCGGGTAACTCCGCTGACGATCCGGCCGTCGAGCCTGTTGATCCAGTCGCGGCAGAATCCGTCGGTATCGTCATCGAAGTCCCAATGGCCCAGCAGGCCAATCTGGTCAGTTGCCGCTGGAACAGCTTGGGCCGACAGACTGGGAGCCGTCAGAATCCACTGAGAAAAAACCAGGATCGGTACCACGAATTTAAAGTGGCTGACAGGAAAACTCATTTTGCGATATCCCGCGAAAGTTGATGTTCGAATCCCCATGGTATTGAAATTCTCCAGGACGTAATCCAGTATTATACTATTAACGTTTGACAATGCCCGTTAGGCCGTGAAATAAGTACTTGCGAGCGATCAGGCATTTTTATACTCATTAGGTATACAACTCATATACATCTGTCCGTCGATCGCGAATATGCCCGCGTCTGTCGAGTTGCGAGTTGGAGAGGTCAACTTCGGTAACGGCATATGTCTTCTCTTTATTGCTATGATCACAGGTTATTTTTCCATTTGGATCGGTGATCAGTGACTGGCCCGGATGGGTAAATGCAATATAGATCCCATTTTCATAAGACCGGGTGCGCATCATACAGTTATTCAGATCACCGTGAAAACCATAAGTGGGATTCATGATGATTTTCGCGCCCTTCAGGGTCAAAGTCCGCGTTGTTTCGGGCCAGCGCCGGTCCGCGCAAATCATCACTCCAAATGTTCCGAAATCCGACTCGAAAACTTTCAAATGTTTGCCTGGTGTGTATTTATAGTCATGGGTCTGAATATGCAGTTTGTCATAAGAACCAATCAGCTTGCCGGCGCGATTGAAAATCAAAGCCGTATTGTATATCCCATCCGATGCCTTGCGGGTACAGCCGAAAATAAACCAGCTTTTGTTCCGTTTCGACCACTCCGAAACAGCCTTGACATACTCGGACTTTTCCGGATCAATGGCATAATTGATCATGTCCTCTTTGCCGACCGTTTCCAACGTTGACACATATCCGTCAAGAAATCCTTCCGGGGTAATCACCACGTCAACCTTCTCGTTTTTTTCGATCGTATCGAGAATCTCCATCAGCATCTTATGATTGGCCTGGAGATCGCCTTTGACCGGGTAAACCTTAATCTGACCGACGCGTATTTTCGACAAAACCGAAGGTTTCAAATCGGATGTCTCGTTCTGAGCCCAAAGGCTGCCGGCGGACAGAGAGGCCATGCCCGCAGCTTTCAGGAATAGTCTCCGGGAAAACGACATACGGGAATTGCACTTCATAATTTTTGATCCTTTTGAAAGACAAATGTATACTGCTTACCATTGAAAATGACCGCTTGGTTGCAACATAAGTGTTTTACTTATATATACTAAGCTTGCAAACGATCAGGAATATTCATACCCATTGGGTATAAGTGCGTCGGCTGTTCAGGACCGATTTTCGGGGTGCAGGCCATAACACTGCGCGACTCCTTTGGCGACCTGATGATGAACGTCCCTGTTCAGCATATCCGGCAGGAGCGCGCCGTTGGCAGCGAGAGCAGCCAGCGTTCGCGCTGCCGCCAGTTGCATCTCCATGGTGATGTCTCCGGCCCTGACATCCAGTGCGCCCCGGAACAGACCGGGATAGGCCAGGGCATTATTGATTGTCCGCCCGTCAGCCGCCACCGCGGCGCCCGCTGCCAAGGCCTCATCAACACCGATTTCACCCACCGGATTACTCAGTGGAAATACCAGAGAATCCCTGGCCATGGCAGCCACCATGTCCTTCGAGACCATGTTGGGTCTGGCCACACCAATAAAAATATCCCTGTCCCTGAAACCCTCTGATAAATCGCCTTTTATGTTCATCTTGTTGGTCATCTCCGCCAGTTGCTGTTTATAAGGATTCATCTTTTCAATTCGGCCGGCGTAAAGCGGTCCGGCCGAATCATAAACCACAATATCCTTTATGCCAAACTCCAAAAGAATCATCGTGATCGCATAGCCGGCGGCGCCGGCCCCAAGGATCACCGCGGTAGAATCCTGAGGCGTTCGGCCGGTTCGCTTTAACGCGTTAATCAATGCGGCCAGGAGTACGGTCGATGTCCCATGCTGGTCATCATGAAACACCGGAATGCTGAGCTTATCCCTTAATCGCTGCTCGATCTCAAAACATTCAGGAGCGGCAATATCTTCCAGCTGGATCGCGCCAAATCCTTCCGACAACAGGCAGACGGTCTCTACCACCTGATCGGGATCTTGAGAATTTACCAGGATCGGAAACGCGCTGATATTCGCAAACTCGGCAAATATCGCGGATTTCCCCTCCATGACCGGCAAAGAAGGCAGAACGCCAATATTGCCCAATCCCAGGACAGCCGTCCCGTTTGTGACAATCGCGACACGATCGCAAATCCCCGTCAACTCCCAGGCGGCATCCGCCGCTTCGGTAATTTTATTACATACCGAAGCCACGCCCGGCGTATAGACCATTCGCAGATCCGTCAGGCATTGAATGGATACCCGGCTTTTCATTTCGATAGTCCCCCGTCGGTGAGTTTCCAGAACGTCATCCCTGAGATCCAATACCTCGACACCTTCAATTTGATTCACTTTTTCGAGTAATTCGTTCAGATGCTTTTTGTCGGAACAATACACCTGGATTTCTCTGATTTTACTGTGACTCTCGATTCCAACCGTGCTGATGTCCCCTAAATGTGTCTGGGTCTGCCCTATCGCCGTAATCAGTTTTCCCAGCATGCCCGGCACATCGAGAACCCTGCACCGCAGCGTATAGATCTCTGAAGCGTGATAGCGTTCCTGCCAGCTTGTTTTCTGTATCTCCATCATCATAAAATCCGTCTCCTTAAAACTTTGAACTTAAACGAGTGAAACCAGTAACTGTCAAAAATTTTTATTTCAGCTTATCCCGGATCGCTTTGACCTGTTGGACCTGGGCCTCGGCCAGTGAACCGATCGGACCGGCCTGATGATCCCAGTTCGGGCCCATATCCAGGGTAACCACACCGCTTCGGGACACCACATTCTGGACCCAGTCAGCCCAGGATTGGGTTGGAAAGCGTGTGTCGCGCCGTGACCACGAAGAGCCCAGGAAAGTCAACGCATGCCATTGCGAGCCATCCAGCCAACGCAAAGCAGGAAGTATGCCAAACGGCTCATTTAATTCACCGGCGGTATAATTCTCAGCCTGGGTCCAACGGATAACTTTCACGCCGGGATTAAAAGTGATCAGGGCGTGCGGATTCCCATGCCTCACCGCGTCCGCATAGATTTGCGCGATGGCTTCGTTGAACCCGATATGTTGATACCCGCCATCGAACCACCATCCGGCCACCTTGTCACCGTATCGATCGGACCACTCTTGAATCACTTTGGCCCATTCTGAGGCAAACGCGGTATTTATCGGCCGGTCACCCGGGCCGACCGAAAGTCCAAATGCCTCCTGGGCATGACGGTCCTGATTGGGAACCTGGCAGGGCAGATACAGCATCAACCGTATGCCTCTGCCATTCAGGGCCGTATAGAGCTCGCCGGGCAAATCCCGTTTGGAACACCGCTCACCGGGACCATAGCCGGTCATCTCATCATAGGCGGCATTGGGTGAATTCATATAACCGGAATTCTGGCCCAGGGTAATCACAAAATAGCCCGCCCCCATCTCCTCCAGTTGGGTGGCCAGCGTTTCAACGTCAAACTGGTCCACCAATGCCAACTGTTCCGGATTGCCCGGCAAAAAATGCATGAAAACACCATAACGCGCTTTTTTAAACCAGTCAGTCGCTGGATCGTTTTGGGTTATCCGCGCTTGAGCTTGCGCCGGCTCCCACGCCTCCGACAGTGAAGGCGGCGCCGATCCCGGATCGCTGCCCCAGTCACGATTGGGCCGGTCGCCCATCTGGAATTCCAGCACACCGCCCTGCTGAATCGTCTTAAAATCAATCCAGGTCTTTTCATAGGGCTTGCCATTCAGACGGGCGGATTGAATATAACGGTTGGCCAGGGAGGCATGGTTGGCCTTGATCGTAAACGTCCTGCCTTGTCCCATATTCAGCGCCACTTCCGGAAACAGCGGTGAACCGATAACATAACAGCCATCCCCCACACAGGCCGGATAAAGCCCCAGCGCCGAAAAAACAAAATGGCTGGACATCGCGCCGGTATCGTCATCCATAGTGGGCAGCCAGCCGGCCGGCTGCTTTTGATAAACACGGCGAATGACCGGCGCGGGAAATAAACCATGATTGTGATAAATATTGGTCACCACATCGGTAATATAAGCGCGCGCCCAGTATTGCGTACGCCAGGCGCGGCCGCAATAGTTAAATAAATAGGGATAGGCCAATGGCGGCTCATTCAAAGGGGTATGCATCCAGTTGGAGAAGTAATAATCCAGGTCCTCCGCCAGCAGCTCCCGGCCGCCGCGTAGATTGATCAATCCCTGCGCGTCGTGCGGCACAAAAAACCGGTAATGCCACAGATTGCCCTCATAGAAACCGGACTTGAAAGAATCGACCCGGTCTTGCGCAACAGGCTTGCCATCGGCCGTAAAGAAACCGCGCGGGGTTCCTTCACCATCCACCTGACCGGCGCACCAGTAATCGCGATATGTCAACGCCAGTTCCCGATAAGCTTTGGCGTCCTCTGTTTTACCGAGCGATTCCGCCATTTTCATCAGAATATAGTTCTGATAAGGCTTTTCCAACTGATCGTTACCATGGATCGTCGTCTTCATCCCCTGGTAAGCGGCCTCCGCGTCGTATCCGCGCAACCCCTTCTGCCAGGCATCCAGAACAATCGCGTTGATAAACTCATTGCGCACCGTGGGTGTGGGCCAATAGCCATCCCCCCAGGCCGGGGTGTTGCCGCCCTTGAACCATTCCACGATGGAACGGGCGATATTCAGACCGATTTCCGGCTCCATCAACGAAATTAAACTGAACTTGCGAAAATCGTCCCAGGTGCTCCAGCCGGAATAGTTTACATAGTCCGGCGCCACCTCGCCGGTATGGCGAACCGTCTCTTCATCCCCGGCCATTTTATAGGTTCCACCACTGCTGGTGACGTTGTGAGGAATCAAATAGCTGCGATAGAGGCAGGTATAGAATAAATCGCGAAATTCTTCCAACTCCTGTGGGACCGGACCGATCGCGATTTTAGCCAGCTTTTCTTCCCAGGCAGCCCCAGCCCGCCGGCAGGCGCCGTCGAAATCCCAATCCGCGATATCCCGCTTACATTCTTCGATCGCCTGCGCGACGCTGACCGGGGATAGCCCCACTTTGAGCTGGATAACCCGGTCGCTATCGCCCGGCTTGAACTGACACCAGAGTTTTTTCCCATCCGGTTCCGTCTGGATAAAATCCTGATCGAACAGCACGGCGTAATAGAGCGTGTAATACTTGTGGCCACACACATTGTCCGCTTTGACGAACCCCGTCAGCAAATGATTGTTTTCGACCTTGATATCGGATTCCAGCGTTTTGTCATAGCCATAAGTCGGGTCCAGCTGGATAGTGACCTCCTCCGATGAATCCGGAAAGAAATAGCGATGGAATCCCACTCGATTGGAAACAGTCAACTCCACCCGAATGCCGTTCTCAAACGAAACCGTATAAAATCCGGGAGTTCCGCTTTCGGAATCCTTGGCCATGCGATCGGTTTTCGCTTTGCCAAACCCCGGTTTGATTTTCAAGGTACCGCCGGCCCCGCTGCACCCCACACCGCCCAGCCGGGTATGCGAAAAGCCCGTACAGACCGGATCGCTGAAATCATAACCGGCATGTCCTTTCCGGCTGGTGTCCGGGCTCAGTTTAACCAGCCCAAAAGGAACCGTCGCCCCGGGATAAAGCTGGCCATAATCACCCTGGGTTCCCACAAAAACATCCACAAAGTCTGTCAGGCTATGGCCAGCAGGAACAGCGCCCTGCTCCGGCGCTGCCGATACCACCATGCGACTCAAAAATATCAGGCAAACGATAAGAAACAAGGTTGGGCCTTTTGCCATTTGAATGGACTCCTTTCTAATTGGTGACAGTGGGGGTGTTGTCCCCCTGTCCCTAGTTTGCCCTAGTTTACCAATGAATATTTTTACCGTCAATTTCTTTACTGGCACAATTCTGCGAGTTTTGCCAATCTACGCTACTGTTCTTGATAAATCTATTATTTTTCCCAACTTCGACGCAGCATAAATAGTGGCGCTTCACCATTTGTGAACATTTTCGGCTCTGGCCATATTTTATCTTCCATGTAACCCGGAATAACAGGGTATGTCAGATAATCGTCAACTGAATCTCTTGTGAACTTTGCGCAAAACTCCAACGCCCTTTTGCTAAGTATGAAACCCTCGCCTTCCCTGTCATTTACAGAGACATATTGAAAATCATATTTGAATATTTCATGTGTGTTGAACACTCCTAGTATCGAGGTAATGTTAGTTTTCATCTCACATTCATCACAAACACCTGTTCTATCCTGCCAAATATGTTTCTGGGGTCTAACCTGCGCCAACGGTAGCCCTTTCTTATCAGATATACCCCAATCAGCAAAAGACAAACCCGTCAAACCAGATTGTTTATAGTTTTCAATAAACCTGGGCCTGCAAAAAACCTTCAGGGTACCATAAAAATCCATTAAAATGGGCTTTGACTGCAATTTGGCAAGATTGATTTTAGGGATAAAATCCTGATCCTGATGATAGTTGCCACATGCCTGACAAACTACCTCACTGTCGGTATGGTGAGTAATTTCTGCATTGGCAACTATATTGGCAAAGCGATAGCATATATAGTGCCGACTGTCATACTTAGAAACCTTACAAACATCTGGCCTGACCATCTCCTTAACAATTACATCAGGAGCTATTTTTAATATCTCCTTTTTGACTTTGCATAATTTATGATAATCATTAACATCGAAATCCCAAAACTCAACCACATCCCCTTCAGGATCATAGTCTTCAAATAGTTTTACACCAACACTATTATAGATATCAAGTACTGATTTCCAATTCAGTGTAGATGATTCAATATCCAAAGAACACTTAATATTGTAGCCCATTATTTGCATCCCTCCAAACCACTATCTATAATTTCCATAATTTCATCAAAATCAGGTGCTCCACTAAAATAGGTTGAATACCCACCTCTAAGCTTGTTTACAAAAGTCGCTTTTTGAAACTTATTAGCTTTATTCAATGTATTTGTTAGCTCTTTATAACTTTTAACTCCCATATGATTTAGCAAATGCTGATGTAATCCAACACCGCTGCCTCGATGTATTAGCATTTCCATATCAAGCCGGTAGGATGGGTAAAACTTGTTTTGCCCATGTCTTGGATCCGCCGTGGCGGGCTGATCTAAACAACTTCCCTTCCACATCTTTATTCATATTCCTCCGGCAAGTTCAACGCTTCGGCCGGGTCTTTATAAAATACAGTGTATATTATTTCGCGACTTAATTCCTGATATTTTTTCGACAGGTAAATTGGTAAATTAGGGTAAATTCGGGACAGTCACCTATTTATGCATCACTTTCCTCAGTTTCATTCTTCTTCAGTCTCCTAATCAGCAGAGGCCGCATACACACCTGATAATGTCCCGTCAGGGACAATCGTATCAAACACATTTCGAATCTCCTGGACTAAAATATCGCCATTCGCGACAGTCATTATTTTTGCTCCACCTTTCTCTTTTTCATTCTTCTTCGGTCGTCCAATCAACCGGGATCGCAACCGTTTGCTTAACTTGAAATCATCAATTCTCTAACACGTTTTCAGGTAGTTCAAGGAAATTATCTTGTACTCCGATGTATTGCCCTGTCTCTACTAATTGACCAACGGTCACAAAAGCCGCTTTCAGTTTTTGACAAGATATATATGCCCCATTGTCTGTTTCTATAGCAACAGACAATCCCTCCTGTGTCTGTTCGATCTTTCTAACAGCGCCTCTTTCCGAAGCACATACAAGTAGAGAATCTTTCGCCGTAGTCATAAGCCAGGTTGCAGCATCCCTGAGATCAATAAGAGATCTTGGCCCACCAAAACCCTGTGACACAGGTTGTTCACCGAATATCGACTCCAACCGCAGGAATTCTATCCCACCTTGTATACTATATTTTATATCAATGAGCGAAGTCAATCGGCTGAATGTATACCCGTCGCGGTCTAGAGGAGAAGGTTCTAACAGGATAACATGCCCCTGACCAAAATCGTAATCATAAAGAATTCCAAGAGCATTCTTTATTGTCTCGGCGTCACAGACGACATAGTCCCCCTTACCGTTGGAGATAATGATCTCTTTCGCGCCACTTTCAATCTGCCCTATCAGGAAATCGAGATCGATGCAATAGGGTGTACGTGTGTAACCATGACACAATACAATCATGTCCACATTTCTAATTCGACCATATGACAGAGAGACATCGACAAGTAATACCGACTCGTCAGGCTGTTCGGGATTGTACTTTTCAATGTAGATATTATTGGATACTAGGGTGTCCACAAAAGTAACCGCTTTATCGGAATCATCTTTTTTCATCTCGGAATAAAACTCGCGGATGCACTTTCTTGGATCACAATACAGTTGAGTAACATACCTCCATTTGTCCAATTCATCACCAGTAAGATACTGGTCAAAAGCGATGGCGCTAAAAGACTGAGCAGTGTATCTGCTATATTGTTTTAGTTTGGACCGGACAGCATTAGGCAGAGAACCCTTGAAGACCTCAGGGGTATTACCTTTATTAAGAACTTTGTTTGTTTTGTTCCGGTAATACGCTCTAAGGTGGGCGTTTTGCTTGTTCCCGGGGATTTGAGAAACTGATAAATTAGCCTGATCAAGGATAAATGCAGCCACATCTCCAACATTAAAGGGACACGGCTTGATATTATTAGACCAATAAGTGAACTCTGTTCTCCATAAAAATTCTTTGGGTTTAGGAAGGTTCCCTCCTTCCAGTTGGAGAGAAACGTATTCTCCATAATACGTGCTATTTGTATATTTCTGAGTTATTTCATGGCAGTCTAATTCCATGTCAATCTCACCAATCGCCTTGATAATTTCTGGATGGATTAAAAGACAACGGATTCGAGCCATCTTGCCTAGAATCTTATTCATTTTAATACGCCGCTTCATAGCAAATTCTTCTGTTGATTCTGCGTCTTTGCCTTCAGCCTCTCGGGCTATTTCTTTCAACAAAAGCGGGTCGGATATCTTAGAAATCGCCATGCATATCGAGGAAATATCAGAATTATCATCTGTAGCTATACCATACAATATCTTATCACTAAGTTTTTGCGCCGCAACGTTACGATATTTTTTATCATAGTTATTACTTGTTAAAATGGAAATTAGAATATCGTCCTCTGTAATTTTATCGAGAGCTGAACTCTTTAGTTCAGCGATTAAACGTCTTTCTTTATCTACTCCAATATGTCTGGTAAACATAGACCCCCTGCCGTCTTCACCTGCATCATATCTTATTTGAGTATCTCTACGTTTAGGGTAATCAGCTGATAAGATACCCGCTAACAGCCTTTGATCTTCAATGTGTTTTATCATCATAGCTATAACTTCAAAATAGTGAGCGCTTTCCAGTAAATCTTTCAAAGCCCTCTGATCAGCTTTGAGGTGCTTTATCGCCAGTTCAGCCACTTCTGGTGAGTCAGTCAGCCGGGCTATTTTCATCCAGGTATTCCGGTCAGCATTTTCTATTCGAGTTGCCGCTAAATATTTGGCGTCACTATACCACCCATGAATTGCAAGGCTTATTAGATCTTCTTGTACATTGATTTTGTTTATAGCTTTAATTCGCTTGGCAGACGAATCACTTTTTTGGGCAATATCATAAACGGATGCGCAACCTGAAACCATGACTATCCCTATGATTACAGAGAAACTGACCCACTGTTTTTTTGCATGTAAATGACACATTTTGATCCTTTTATCAAAAGGAAGGGATCCGGTACAATTTATTATTCTGATCGCCGCCATCGAGATACGCCGCATTTGTCAGCCGATTCAGATAGCCCGATTTTTATATGGCGTTTCCCATTTAAGTTTTTGCAATACATGGTAAAATCAGGATAGTCATCACTTTATGAATCGCCTTCTAATTATATTTTCCTTTGGCCGGCTATCAGTAGCGGCCATAACTGTTTATTAAGAAGTTTTGCTAGTCTTCCCAACGAAAGTATATATTATTTTTTTGATAACTTCTAAAATCAACATAAATCTCTAACTAATGAACTAATAAGAATTAATCAGCCGGTTTTCCCACCGGAAACAGGTCTATCATTAAACATACATACAAGAATATTATGTTATATAATATAATAACAATACATTTTATTTGACTAATAGTACAACTCGGTCTATAATACCAAAGTCGACCCAATAGCACCCGAACCACCCGCCAGCCCCCGGCGTGCCCCGCCCCCACCGGCCACGCCCGCGGACCCCCTTTGCGCTTTTTTAGGTTATGTCGTGTTATGGGCGGCCCAATTCGGGCACAGCTTGCGGGTGCATGCTTGGCCCAGTGCTATCTGATACGGACCAGACCCAACCAGCCAATTTATTTTGGCTGTTAATAAGGTACAAATGAAATGGAAACCAACAAAAACAACACAATCCAACAACCCAAACGTAAAAGGCCCGAAGGTCGAAGATCCGCCTCAGGAGGATCGAAGATCCGCCTCAGGAGGAGCCGACCGTTTCTAGCCGGGGTCGTGAGACCGCCGGTCAACGATTGTTTTTTTTATTTTTCTCACGCCAAGCCTCTCCGAGGCGTTCCTGCAGAATTTCGCACCGGAGGCGAAAGATAACGGATGGGCAACCCCCGGTTGCCCATGCTGGTTAAACAACCATGAGCGCAGCGAATACCAACACAAAACGAAACGAACCCAACGATAAAAATAATGGCCTTAACTTTAACACTGAAATGAGCTTAACGAAAAATAAAAAACATCCGCCTCAAGGCCGCAGGTCCGCCTCAGGAGGACGGATACAAATAATATCTCGAAGACCGAAGGTCCGCCTCAGGAGGAGATCAAAAGCGCCTAGCCCGCCAATTCATTGGCGGGAATAGCCGAACCCGAAACGTATTTTTTTAACCACGCCTCGTAGAGGCGTACCGCCAGGATATCTCGCAAAAGAGATAGATAAAACAACCATGAGCGCAGCGAATACCAAACAAAACGAAACAAACCCAATACATGAAATTATTGCCATAACATTAACTAAAAATTGACTTTAACAAAACCCGAAAACATCGGGCCAAAACTTATAACAATCTTAAAACAGGAGGTACCAACCATGTCATCTTCCCTAAGAAGACTCAGAGCCAACCGTCGTAACGCCCAGAAATCCACCGGCCCCAAAACCCCCGAAGGCAAGGCCATCTCATCCAGAAACGCTATCAAGCACGGCCTCAGCGGCCAGGATCCCGCCCACCTCATCGTCCCCGGCGAATCCGAACTCACCTACCTCGAGTTCCGCGCCGCACTGCTTCAGGATCTCAAACCAACGACTTACCTTCAACGCCATATCGCCGACCAGATCGTCTCAACCGCCTGGCGACTCGAACGTTTATGCCGCATCGAAGCCGAAATGGTGGACGCCCGCGTTTACAAACTCCGACTCACCAACGAAGAAATCCGCAAAGACACCGTCATCGACCAGCCCTTCGCCCACTCCAGCATCTACTTACCACGCCACAACGAAGTCGGCACCGCCTTCACCCTCGAAGTCCCCGCCTTCAACTGCCTGGCCCGCTACGAAGCCCACCTCAATAGAATCTTCCAGGCCAAACTTAAGCTCCTGCAACAGATGCAGTTACAACAAAAACCAAACGAACCCAATGGATATCCCCCAGAGTACCCATTTCCCGATTTACCCCGCGTCCACATCCCCGACCCACCCAGAATCCCCACACACCCCAGCGAAGCCAAATTGGCCCCCGAATACATCAAAGACCGACTCCCCGAATTGATGAAAGACCACAGCGTAACTGACGACCAGGTATTCAGTTACGCCTGCAACCGCTACGAAACCCTCAACACATTCGCCAACCAGAACGGCGAAGAAGCCCTCCACGCCCTCGGTATCCCCACCAAACCCCCGGCCGATATCCCCATCAAGGAGGAAAAGAAATAAGGTAACCTCAACCACCACAATCCAGCCGATTGCTTAACGGACGTACCATATGGTTTCATCCGTCCGCTATCTTTGCATCTTCATATTAGACATGCAGGCAATTCAAGCCTCTCGACTATAATTGCTTTCGAACATCCTCAATCACTAAACGTAAAATCTCATCCAGCCCGGTTTGCGGTTCATAGCCAATGGTTTGCCGGATACGATCCAGGCAAGGCACCCTCCGCATCATATCATCAAAAGGCCGGCCATAAGCCTCTTCGTAACTGAGAAATTCTTTCTGGCTGCCACTTTCAGTCTGGGCAATAATCCGGTTCGCCAGCGATTCAATGGTCACTTCCTCTATCGCGCCCACATTATAAACCTGTCCGGCTGTACCCGTTGCGTCCATCAATCCGGTTAGGGCCCGGATCACATCACCCACATAACAGAAACATCGGGTCTGCTTCCCATCGCCATAGATCTGGATCGGCTCATTTTTAAGGGCCCGTTCGATAAAACGAGGGACTACCATGCCATACTGCCCGGTCTGGCGCGGTCCGACCGTATTGAAAAGCCGGACCACCACTACCTCCAATCCATACTGCTGATGATAGGCTAATCCAAGAAATTCATCGATCGCCTTACTACAGGCATAAGACCAGCGGGAAAACCGGGTGCTGCCCAGTACAGAATCATCATCTTCATGAAATGGCACCGCGTTGCTCTTGCCATACACCTCGCTGGTGGACGCGAGCAATACCTTGCGGCGAAACTTGTTGGCAACCTCCAGCACCACTTCAGTACCATGAATATTGGTCTCGATCGTATGCACCGGCCGTTCAACAATCAATTGGACACCCACTGCCGCCGCCAGGTGAAAAACACGGTCACATTTTTCCATCAGGATATGCATCGTCGTGGCATTGCGAACCGTGTCTTGTACAAAAGTAAAACCCGGCTGCTCGAGCAAATGCCGGATATTATCGAGACGGCCCGTACTTAAATCATCGATGACCACCACCTGTTCGCCACGGTCCAATAGCATCTCGGCCAGATGCGAACCAATAAAACCCGCACCTCCGGTTATCAAGGTTTTTATCGTAGAACTTTTCAAAGGTTATCCTTCTGGAATACCAGATCATTAAGGAATATTCTCAACTATGCCGTAAGTAAAATCGTCAGCGAAAACAACCTATGCATGGCTGTTCTTTGCCAGATTGACGGTTGTTCTCTCGGAATCTATAAAAAACAGTATATCTATCTGCAATAATATTTACCAGCACAAACCAGTTCGAACATATTTTGAGCACCTCTGATATCCTGTTATCAACAACTGATAAAATCATTACAGGTTAAGAGATATAACAACCGATATTTAACCTAAATGAATGCAATTAAACAAGATAGCCCAATGAAAGTTGCTATTTGTCATCCACTCGATATCAACAGTCATGGTGGGGTAGAAACCCATATCCGCTGTCTGGCTCGCGCTCTGGCTGCATTGGGGGTTCACATCGATCTATATTGTCAGCTCAACCAGTCTACCACCGAACGTTTTGACGATTTACCCTGTCTGGAACTCCGAAAATTCGATCCATCTCAATACAAAATTATCCATACCCATAGTGGCTTTTTCATTCCCGAGTTAACCGGTTATCTGCTGAATCGCAATCGATCACAGCGCCATATCCATACCACACATAATATTGCGTTCGATTATTTAATTGGCTGCAACACCCCGTTCAATTGGCGTTGCTATACCTCCACCCTTTTGGAATGGTTCTGGTCCGCCTGGGCGGATCAAGTGATCACCGTCAGTGAATCCGCTCGACAATGGGCGATTAGCCGCTTTGGTATCCGACCAGACCATGTGACGACCATCCCCAATGGTAGCGGGCCGATAACTGCCAGCATGCCAATCCGCTTCGAATTACGCCGAAAGCTCCATCTCAATGATACTGATATCGCCGGAATTTTCGTCGGCCGGGGTTATGACCGGGTGAAAGGAACACCCGATATCGCCCATGCATTTAATCAACTGACGGGCGATTATCCACAATTGAAATTGATTGCTATGCCCGGCACCGGTTTTGAGAATGCCCCCTGGCTGATCAAAACTGGCGTTATTCAGCATGATCAGGTTGAAATTTACTACCAGGCGGCTGATTTTTTTATTAATGCCTCCTATAGCGAAGGACTGCCACTAACCCTTGTTGAAGCCATGTCCGCCTCACTGCCGATCATTGCCACTCGCGTTGGGGGTATTCCGGATATTATCAGACATAACCAGAACGGCCTGTTGATTGCCAGAGACCGTTCCAATATCGCTGATTTAATCCGTAAGATTATTATCGATCCCGTCTTAAAGCTAAAACTTGCCCAAAATGCATTCCAGTCAGCTGAAAACCTGACCTGGGATAAAATTGCCCGAAAAACCCTCAAAATTTATCGCCAGGCCTTTTCTGGAAGGTAATTCGATTCTATAGTTATATCTCCCTTTATCGTAGTCACTTACATAACTTAGCTCTCTGACTTTTTTTTCGCTTATCAAGGCTGGACAATCAGAGTATAGATAGACTAAAATTTTTTACTAAAATATACTGTTGATGTGACGATAACATTATTATGCGTAAGTAACTATTTTTGCATAAGTTAACTTTAAGGAGCATACAGATGCGAATGCTAAGAATGCGATTACTGACTTTAACTCTTGTCATGGGGATAGCTTTAATATTAGGTGGTTGTGCCGCTCCCAATGGGGATTTAGCAAAATTCCTGAAACCTTACGAAAGTAATACCTCAACTACCGAATACCGATTGCAACCACCGGACCAGATTACTATCCAGTGTGCCAGAATTGCCGAGGTAAATGGTAAATCTCAGAAAATCCGTCCGGATGGTATGATTTCATTTGAAGGTCTGGGTGAAATTGAAGCCGCAGGCAAAACTCCCAAAGAGTTAGCTGAAGATATTAAAGCCAAGGCAGAATCGCTGTATTCAATTAAAGGAGACTATCCAATTGATGTCCAGATTTCGACTTATAGCAGCAGTTTGTTTTACGTCATGGGAGAAGTAGCCTTACCCGGAGCCAAAACATATACTGGCCGCGAAACAGTACTGACAGCTATTGCAGACGCAAAATTACAAGTCACCAGTTGGGCTTCAAAGATTCGTTTGGTCCGTCCCTCTCCCGATGGTTCAGAAGAAGCTAATATTATAGAAATTAATTTGAAGAAAATGATGAAAAAAGGGGTTATGGACCGGAATGTACTGCTCGAAGAAGGTGATATCCTGTATGTTCCTCCAACACCACTTTCGGCCATTGCTATGGTTATCGAAGAATTCGTCCGGCCGATTGGTCGTGCCCTCTCTCCTGTTTATCAATATTATCAGGTTCAAGCCTATGCCGGTAGATAATCTTGTTATTTGTTAATTCCAGCGAATATCCGAATATTGTTTCGGATATTCGCTTTTAAAAAAATTAAGCCAAGAAATCCCATTCAATAGAATTAACCTGTTTTAAAATTAATAAATGCCACAAACCAGGATACTTCAAAAGCTTCACTTTATCAGCACGCTTTGGTTCGCGCTGAGCGTCATTTTTATCGTGGCATTATCTTTATACCAGGCTGGTTATAACTGGTTTATCATATTTTCCCTGTCCGGTTACTCGATCGGATTGCTTTATCCGATTATTGCCTTTTATATTCTGGCCGTATTCAAGGGAACGCAACGCGCTGAAGAACCTGAAATTGAACATCCATTAACAAATACTGCCATTTATAATATTTTTTATTCCCTCTGCCCTCTTTTGGGCGCATGCTCTGGATTATTCTCCTTTCAGGTTGGTATTGGCAAATCGGAATTTATTCTGAATCTGTCTGTTGCCACTTTAATCGTCACTTTTATGGTCTGGATTATTATCGATCCACTGGTAACGGTCATCGAAAATAATATTCCCGGCGCCCATGAACATCGCCAGAAACGGCAGGAAGCGGAACGTCTGGAGCAGGAAAGGCTTGCTCGCGAACGTGATGAACTGCTTCAGGAAATGAAAGTGAAGGAAGAAAACGAAAAAACCATGCTGACTGAGTATCTCAAACCTTACGCCACCCAATTGAGCGACTTGATCACAAATAATCGTTTTCGATTCGAAAACGATCATATCGTCATACAAGCGGGTGAAATCGGGTTAATTGCCTGGCAACGCGGAGGCATGGAAGGGATGAAACTGCTTCAGGATTTAACCCTGACCAATCTCCCGGAATCACCCCCAAATAGCTATATTTCGGCCAAAGATATTATTTCTATCTGGTGGGATGGCATTGGAGACTGGAAACACCTCCCGATTAGTATTTTTTCCAGACATTGATATCTTTTTATCGCCTATCAGTCAAGACGGATTCCCTTGTCAATAAGCCACTGTTTCAGATCAGGCATATCCGTATCAAAAACGTCTTTATCATAGGTCTCTTCCATACGAGCAATGTGCTCGGTTAAGTCCTCACGTTCTGCAACTGCGGTATTTAATCTCTTTTCAATTTCATCACTGATCATACGTAATTCTGCCAGATCGAGATCCAAATCCAGCAATCGGCAAAAACGACGCAAAACCGATTCAATGCAGCGAGGATTACGCCCTTGAATATAAGGGGGAATTTCTGCGACAATACTGGCCATCTTAATATTACGACTCTCTGCCTGGCGTATCATATAAGTAATCAGACTGGAGGGTCCCTGGTAATTCGCGAATTTGATATTACATCGCGACAACAGATCACGTAATTGATCATTGGATATCACTGCCGTCACACGAGGTTCTCGAGTATGAGGAACCATACCCGCATAGCTGCCCGCGAAATAGATAGTCTCAACACCGGTTTGTTGAGCAAGTTCAAAAACACAGTCACAATAAAGTCTCCAGTTTATGTGAGGCTCATTGCCTCGTAATACAATTAAGTTATGTTCTTCGGAAAAAAAGAATTGATTTTCAATTTCATTATAAGTTCTTATTACACCATCCGCTATCGAAGCAAATGGACGAAGCATCGACACAAGTTCCAAACTGCCCGGAATATGATTGATATAAAAACTATCAGGATATATCAATGCGAACTGTTCCATTTGATATTCAGAAACGAAATAATCTACTGTTCCTGTTGAAACATCCCCCCCATCCATCCACCCGGAAAATCCTATTATCAAACGAGGCGGAGCAGTAAATTGCGGGGTCATAAAAATTGACATATTATGAGGGGGCATACGATAAACTCCAGAGATTAATCATCAGATTGAATTTTATGCGATCAGCTATATATAGAATAATATTCTTTAGTATTTAGGGCACCTCTAATAATTGCTTTAGAGGCGAAAGCGAGGATAATTTTTCTCTGGCAAGGAACAAAGAACCGGCATATTTGTC